>CAKNJR010000001.1 GCA_930986425.1 uncultured Clostridium sp.
CTACTGTTGCCTTTCCTGCTACATCTCCAGTATTTGTTACTGTGATTGTGTATGTGATTGTGTCTCCTGCTTCTACTTCTGTTCCTGTTACTGCTGTTGTTCCATTTGCTGTAGCTGTTTTTGTAGCACTTATTACTGGGTTCTTGATTTCTTCTGTTGGTGTATCATTTACTGTTGCTTTATTTATTATTGAACCTTCTGCTCCTTCTTCTACAACTACTTTAAATGTTACTGTTGCTTCGCCTGCTATGTCAGCTTCGCCTTCAGCTCCTTTTGTTGCAGCTTCTACATTTACTTCTATTCCATTTACTAAGTCTTCTGCTGTTAGTTCACTATTTGCAATTCCATCAACTACAATGCTTCCTGCTACAAAACTTGTGCCTTCTGGGATTGTATCTTTGATTATTGCTTTTCCATTAGCATATCCATTGTTGTATGCTGTAATTGTGTATTCGATTTCTTCACCTACAACTACTGCTGATTTATTTGATGTCTTCTCTGATGTTATTATTGGTTCTTGGTATTCTGTCTCTGTTTCTGGTGTGTCTTCTCCATTTACTGTTGCTACGTTTCTGATTGTATCTCCATTATCTAAGTCACCAACTGTTACATCAAAGCTTACTGTTGTTTCTCCTGCTACATCTCCTACTTTGGCTGGTACTTCTACTTCGATTCCTTTTGCTAAGTCTTCTGCTGTATGTTCAGTAACTGTTCCATTTACTTTTATGCTTCCATTAACAAATGTTGTTCCTTCTGGTATTGTATCTGCTACTGTTGCCTTTCCTGCTACATCTCCAGTATTTGTTACTGTGATTGTGTATGTGATTGTGTCTCCTGCTTCTACTTCTGTTCCTGTTACTGCTGTTGTTCCATTTGCTGTAGCTGTTTTTGTAGCACTTATTACTGGGTTCTTGATTTCTTCTGTTGGTGTATCATTTACTGTTGCTTTATTTATTATTGAACCTTCTGCTCCTTCTTCTACAACTACTTTAAATGTTACTGTTGCTTCGCCTGCTATGTCAGCTTCGCCTTCAGCTCCTTTTGTTGCAGCTTCTACATTTACTTCTATTCCATTTACTAAGTCTTCTGCTGTTAGTTCACTATTTGCAATTCCATCAACTACAATGCTTCCTGCTACAAAACTTGTGCCTTCTGGGATTGTATCTTTGATTATTGCTTTTCCATTAGCATATCCATTGTTGTATGCTGTAATTGTGTATTCGATTTCTTCACCTACAACTACTGCTGATTTATTTGATGTCTTCTCTGATGTTATTATTGGTTCTTGGTATTCTGTCTCTGTTTCTGGTGTGTCTTCTCCATTTACTGTTGCTACGTTTCTGATTGTATCTCCATTATCTAAGTCACCAACTGTTACATCAAAGCTTACTGTTGTTTCTCCTGCTACATCTCCTACTTTGGCTGGTACTTCTACTTCGATTCCTTTTGCTAAGTCTTCTGCTGTATGTTCAGTAACTGTTCCATTTACTTTTATGCTTCCATTAACAAATGTTGTTCCTTCTGGTATTGTATCTGCTACTGTTGCCTTTCCTGCTACATCTCCAGTATTTGTTACTGTGATTGTGTATGTAATTGTGTCTCCTGCTTTTACTTCAGTTTTATCCGCAACTTTATTAGCACTTATTACTGGGTTCTTAACTTCCTCTGTTGGATTGTCATTTACATATGCTTTGTTAGATATTGTACCTGTTGCTCCGCTATTTACTGTTACTTGGAATGTTACTGTTGTTGTTCCAGCTTTCTCTCCTAATTTAGCTGGTACATTTACTTCTATTCCGCTTGCCAAATCTTCTGCTGTTAATTCACTATTTGCAACTCCTGCTACAACTATGCTTCCATCAACAAATGTTGTATTTTCTGGTATTGTATCTTTTACTTTTATTGTACCTGGAACTATTCCTGTATTTGTAGCTTTAATTGTATATGTAATTACTTCTCCTGATTGTACAGCTGTTTTATCTGCTGTTTTTTCATAAGAAATAACTGGATTGTGTACTTCTGTTTCAGTTCCTGGTGTTTCTCCACCGCCAACTAAAGCAACATTTCTAATTGTTATCCCTTCACCTTCAAAACTATTTACTGTTACTTTAAAAGTAAATGTTTTTGTTTCTCCAGCTTCTAATTCAACATCGTTCCATGTAATAGTATTATCTGCTATGTCTGCTTCACCTGTTACACTACCATCAACTAAAGTTGTACCTTCTGGTACTTCATCTTTCACTGATGTAATTGCATTAACATTGCTCTTATTTGTTACAGTAATTGTATATGTAATTTCTGAGCCTTCTGTAACTATTTCATCTTCAGATGTAGCAATTTTATCAGCCTCAATTACTGGATTTTCAGTTTCTGGTGTATCTTTACCATCAACAACTGCTGCATTTCTAATTTCTCCGCTTTCTGCTGTTACAACAACTGTAAATGATACTGTAACACTACTATTTTTTGGCACATCAACATTCCATGTGATTTTACCATTTTCAATTGTTCCATCATTTGAAATAGGTGTTTCTTCATCTAATACTGTTCCTTCTGGTACCATATCTGTAACAGTTACATTTTTAGCATCTGCATCTGAACTTGTATTTGTTACTGTAATGTTATATGTAATTTTGCTACCTGTTTGAACACTATTGTCTGTTTCATTTATTGAACCTATTTCTGCTGTTTTATTTAATTCTAAACTTGGTTTTACAACATCAATTTTAGTTGAAACATTATCTTTACTTAAGTCAGCATTTATCCAGCCAACGGCTAATCCTTCACTAACAAGTATTTGATTTCCTGTTTCAATATAATCAATTTGTGTATATTCTTCATTTGGAACATCAGCATCATCATTTTGATTTGCATTATTTCCACCATTAGAACTTGAACCATTAGTTGTTCCTCCAGTTGAATCATTACCCGATTCACCACTTGAACCACTGTTTGATTCATTTGAGCTACTGTTTTCATCAGTTGATGAATTTGACTCATTTGTAGAGCCATTTTCAGTAGTATTGGTTTCATCTGATGTTTCATTAATAATTTGATTATTATTTTCTGAATCATCACCTTGCTCATCTATAATTCCATTGTTTATTGTAGTGTTATTTCCTGTTGTAGCTTCTGCATCAGTATTACCTCTAATGTAGAAATATGTACCAATAGAAATTCCACCAATAAGAACTAAAATTATAGCTGTTATAATGGCTATCTTTTTACTTTTATAGCTCATTTTAGCTTTCATTTCTTTTTCCCCCTATTCTTGGTCTTTTTACATTTTTTAATAATGTGTACTATGTTATTTTTCACACTTTTTAATCGATTAATTTAAATAATTTTAATTACTTTGTTAATTTAAGCAACTTCTTTTGCTTTTGTAATTAATCTATTTAAATGTCCATTTGTACAAGTAATTAATGTTATTTCTCTTGTATTTTCATCTACACTTTCTAAGCAACTAACATCATTAGGTTCAACAGAATAAATATCAAAAATTTGGTATGTAACTGTGTTATTATATAAATCTGTCATTTTTATTTCATCACCTATTTGTAATCGCTTAACTTTTCCAAACATAGTTCCATTTAGGTTGTTATGACCTGCAACAGTAAAATTACCTATTGAGTTAATATCCCCACCTGAAAACTTTGTTATAGAATATTTCATTGTAGTATCATTTGTTTTATTAATTATTGGATATTTAATGTTTATTGAAGGAATCTCTATAATTCCAACAACATCATATCCGTTGTATTGTACATTAGCTGCTTGTTGGCCTTCATTTGCTGTAAATTGTTCTTCTATTTCAGTTACTACCTCTGCTAAATTGTCGTCGTTTTGCTTACTTATAACATAATTGTATATAATTATTCCTGTTACAACTATTGCCATAATTATTAGTATAGTTAAAATAATATTAATTACTTTTTTCATGCTTAAGCACCTCTATTATTTATTATCTTTTTTAGATAATTTCTTTTTAACTATTACTAAAACAACTATTGCAACAATAATAACACCTAAAACAATTAGTAATGTTATTGTTGTATCAAATGTAACTGGTAGTTTAACTGTTGTTTTTTGTTCAATAACTTCTGGTACATATTCTTTTTCTTCTTCCCTTGTACATGTCATAAATTGAACATCAACAATTTCTTCGCCTTCGGCATTTGTGCCTTTAAGCCAAACAACATATTCTTCACCTTCTGCTGAATCTTCTGGCTGATAAATTGTATTGTTTGTAACTTCTTGCCATTCTGTTGGAATTAAGCTGTTATATAATGTATAAAATTCGTCTAGTTTTTTGATATTTTCATAAGAATTTAAGTTTTCGTTAATAGCTGCAATTTCTTTAGACATAGCTATAAATCTAGCAATTTCGCTATTTTCATTTTGTCTAACTATTACATACTCATATGTATATCCATCTACTGGATTAATTTGCATATTATCAACTGTTGTTGTATATTCTACGCCATCAACATTTTCTACATCAGGCGCTTCAGCTCCTAATGTAACGCTGATTCTCTTTGTAGTATTTGCAACAAAATCAAGTTCTTCTTGTGTAATAGCCTTACTTAAGTCTATTTCAATTGCATTTGAAATGTTGTTTTCTGATGATTCAATCCACATATATGCTATGTTTGAATCTAAAAAATAAGAGTTAAAAATTTCATTATCTACATATGCAACATTATTTCCATCATTGTCTTGTAGTGAATTAATAAAATTTAACTCTGTTTCTTCAATATCTTTATCTTTAGAATAAGCGAATTTAAAACTTTCGTTAGTAAATTCATCTTCATAAATTAAGTACTCGTCTTCTGAAGTTTGAATAATTGTAGTGTTTTCCTCCGCTGCTAGTACTGGGAATTGTAGTAATAACATAATTGCTATTACTAAAACTGCTAGCACCGCATTTTTGCTTAATAGCCTTTTCATATTAGACCCCCTATTCTTTAAAAATTACGCCATAATTATATAACAAAAAAACACGTTTGTAAATATTTTTTGCTTATTTTCCAGTTTACAAACGCATTTTTTGTTATTTTTATAGTTATTTTACATAATTTGTTACATTTTTGTTGGATTTTACATATGAAATTTTCTCTTAATTGCTTCTTCTAAATCTTTTGCTGATAAAATAATTGTTATTACAAGATTTAGAATTGATATTCCTGTTGCAATAATTCCCATTATAGGTTCAGTTACTATTCTTTCCCCTATTAATATAGCTGGTAAAATACTAAAAATTAAGATGAAAAATTGATAAATCGCATATCTTAGATATTTTTTATGGCTGACAATTGTTAGTATTAGCATTGCAGTATTTACCACTATTAAAATTATAGGTATTGCCAAGCTAAGTGACCATCCTTTAAATCCTAATCTATAATCTATAAACACTGTTAGAAGTGAAACTGCTATTGTTTGAACCAATACGTGCCCAGCAATATTTACATTTCTATGTATAGAATATATAACTATTACCCATATATAAACTATTCCACCATTTGCCAAAGCTGCCCATGGAACATTAGGAGATGTTAGTTTATTTATTATAGTTAATATTATTGCTATAACAATTGATATAGCAAGCATAATTTTAGTTATTTTCTCGCCGTTATTTGCATTAATCTTTTTTGGATATATCATCTAAAACACCATTACTTTCTACTTTTACATTTATTCCTCGACTTATCAAAAAATGATAAAAAGTTTTTTCGATATTATTGTCATTTAAAATTGAAGTAAATGTAAAACTCATTTTGTTTTCAAAAGTACAGCCTGAACACTTTATTTTTTCAACAGGTTCAGGAGCAATTAGCATTAGGAATTCATCTATGTAATCTTTATATTTTCCTATTATACCTATTCTACCTATATTTGAAAATGTTATTGTTGTATATTTTCTTATTTCTAAATAGCTTAATCTAACTATTACTTTCTTAAGTTCAAGAGGTATAGCTTTTATAAATAAATTTGTGCCCAACTTAACATTTGCAGACATCGTCTTAATAATTTCTTCTTCTGTAAGTTTTTGTTTGAAGTCATTTTTTACAAAATCTATTATAGTTTCAAACAAGCTAAAATCTATACACTTTTGCTCATCTTTTGATTTTGAATTCTTGTCATTTTGTAAATTATTGTTTGCCAACTTTTTCATATCAGCCTCAAGCGTAATGTATGAGAAAAAATTAGACATTGTTTTTGACGGAAAGTATTTCTTTAAATTTACTGGTATACAAACTTTTATAGGTTTTTTTGAGTTACTTTTTTTATAATTTGCTTCGTATATAGAATAGATTAAAACTGCAGTTAAATACTGTGTGACTGTCGAATCGTACTTTTCACACTCTTTTTTCAAATCTTGCATATCTATTATTTCGTGAATAGCAGAAATAGCCCCTAATTTTATTTTCTTTCCTTTTAACTCAAAAGCCTTTTTTGTAGAGCTATTACCTTTTGAATCTTTTATGTAGTTTTTTAAGTAACTATCTTCTGTATTAAAATCAATTTTTCTTACCAATCTTTCATTGCTATTAAAAACTGTTGGATGCAATAGTTCCAAATATGTATAAATTATTTCTCTAAAAAATACTACTCCGCTTCCACCATCTGTTAACACATGAAATATATCTATGTTTATTTTTTTATCAAAATATGTTACCTTAAACAAATAATCATTATTTTTTGAAGGTTCAATGTATTTGCAAGGATAATCTTTTTCCTCTTCTACTATTGGCTCTTTAGGATTTTCCTCAAGATAATACCAGAAAAATCCATACTTCATCTTAACTTTAAACAAATTATATTTTTCTAAAGATACTTTTACTGCTTTTTCTAATATTCTAGGATTTACCTTTTCTTTCATTACTGCTGAAAGCCTAAAAACCGTACTGTATTTTCTTCCAGCTGAAAGAGGAAATATTTTAGCTGAATTATCCAACTTTCTCCACTTTAAGTTTTCACCTTCACTCATTTATTTTTTCCTTTCTCGTTTATATGAATGTCTTAAAATTTTTTTGATGCTTTTGTTAAAAAACTTTCAAAACAGCTTTACTAATTATTATTAGCATTTAACACATCAATCAAATCATTAAAAGCCTCTTCTTTTAATTCATTCTCATTAGCATCATCCTTTAAAATCCAAATATGTGAAACACCTTCGTATTCTCTAACATTAATTTGAATACCTTGAGTTTTTGCTTTTTCTTCTAAAACGTGTACATCAGGATTTAATATATCATATGTTCCTGTATATATTGTTATATTCTTTAATTTAGACAAATCTCCATCAATTGGGTTTACTAAATAATTATTTATTCCATCTGAACCTGCATATGCAATTCCTGCTAATTTTAGAGTATCTTTATTTAATTGCTTATCATTTTTTTGTGCTTCATCTATTTCTGGATTTTCTAATCTAACATCTAACCAAGGTGAAATAAGAATTGTCTTTGCTGGAAGCTTGTAGTCCTGATTCACGCCCATCTCATCTTGATTTATTTCTTCGCTATCTTCTTGTGTATATAATGTATTATTATCAGCAACTATTTTTTCTTCTAGTGCTAGGGCTAATCCTCCTCCTGCTGAATCACCCATAACTACAAAATTTTCTAGACTTATTTTAGATGTAATTTCATTATATAATGGTACTACCAAACTAAATACATCTTTGTAATCATGTTTTGGAGCTAATGGATAATCTGGAAGAATGACTGTTGCACCTGTTTTATTTATAACTTTTTCTAGAAAACTCCAATGCTCATTAGTTATTTCTGCCATATATGAGCCACCATGAAAGTATAAGATTACCATATCTGTTTTTTCTACGTTTTTAGGAGTAAGTATAAAAACTTTTCTATTCATGTACATTTCTTGCTCAATATTGCATGTATAAGTACTTTCATCTGGAATTATTGTCGTTTCAATTTCCGCTATCATAAAATATGCAACAACTGCTACTGCTGTTAATATTAGTAAAATAATTATAGAAACGATTACTTTTATTATTCTTTCTTTCATATTGCTTTCCTTTTCAAATGTAAATTTATTTACTTAGATTTATTTTTATTTAACATACGAATTTAAGTTGTTTCATTAATACCTTAAATTATGTTAGCATAAAGACAAGAAAAAAGCAACAAATTAATAAAGTCTTAATATGTTGCTTAATGTTGAACTTTAGTAATACCACTTAAAGCTTATTTTTGAACTTTAAGAGTGGATTTAAAATTAGTTCTTAAAATTTATTTCATAATTTCTTGTTCTAAAGTGTCGGCATTTTCTGCAATAATTACATAAATTGTGTTTCCAACAGTTCCTTCAACTCTATTTTGAACTAATGCATATTGTTCTGGTAAATATCTACTCCATTGCTCTTCATATTGTGTTAAATAATTGTCCAATTCTGATTTTACAGTATCAACTGCTCCATCTTTGGCTTGAACTAATAAATACATTGAAGCCTGAACATTCATCATAGGTATTTTTCCTACTACATTTTCAATGTTTTCAGTATTAACACCCATTACTGTACCCAATTCTTCTGTTGTTACATCCATTGTTGCTAATTCATTAAAAGGATAAGAATTTGCTAAAGTTTGATTAGCTACATTAATATCTAGTGTCTTCTCCTTATTAAAGAAAATAAAATATGCTCCTACTGCAATTAGGGCTATTACTAAGATTACAATTATTGCAATTAGAATTTTCTTTTTCATATGTTTCCTCCTCTTATTTTTTACCATTCTACTTTACCATATATAATATAAAATATCAACTATTTTTATACACTTCTTTCTCTATTCATACTAATCGATTTTGGTGCCTCTCTTAATTCTTCATATTCTTTCGTCTTATAATCAAATTGAATAAATTTTTCTCCGGATATTTTCAATAAAATTTTTCTAGGTAATTCAATAGTATCTTCACAAACAAAACTAGTTACATCAATTTTATCTGAAAAATCTTTATCTTGGCATTTTGAAAGAATCCATTTAATAATTTGAACATAATCAGAATCAGTCACTCTTCCAACAGTTTTTAAATCTCTTACTCTTTTTATAAAACATATTGCTTTTTCAGTTATATTATTTCCTTCCAAATTATTAGCCAAATTTTCTAAAATAGAATTTGTATACTCTCCACCAAAATCATCTAAAGAGCCTGTAATTTTATCTAATTCTTCAATTTCACTTTCGCTTATTTGTGAAATTTCATATCCTGATATATCAGTACTACTTAAATCATGTGAATTTCTTTCAAATTCTTCTTTTGAAACAGCATAGTTTTCCGTTTTCAAGCCAAATTTTATCATTGCAGAATCAGAGGTTAAATCCGTCAAATAATCTCTGCCCTTAGAATCTGTTAATAGCACATAATCATGGTCATCTTCTGAAAGAATTGTACTATCTAACCCCATTCTATAACATAAATAATCATATATTCCTGCAAATGATGCACATATTCCCCAATTTTTAGAAACCGAAGTAAATATATTTCTTGAATATTTCTCGTGTATGCTAGCTTTTTCGCCATAATCTAAAACGTTTAAATCGTATGAAAGCATTTTTCCCACTTGATTATATAAATATCTATATTTCTGGTGCTCACTCCAGTCAGGATTTATGCCTCTTAATATAGTTCGAAATATTCTCTCTCCTTCAAAAAATTCTGCTGGACTAATTGGTATTATTTTATCTGAACCAACTTTCTCCGTTTTAAACCTAACTTTAAATTCCGGTGCAACCTTTCTTACAACTTCCATCATTTCGGCAGTTGGTATATAACTGCTTGTCATAATGGGAGAAATATATAGTTTAAAATGTGTAAGTATATATTCCACCTCATCATTTGTTAATGTATCAATATTTTCGAAGATTGAATTTTTAACTATTAATCTTCCGTTTTTCTTTATATCAATTAACCCTTGAAAAGGAGTTATTGGTGGAATTTCTTGATTTGATGTTTTATCTAAGTCTATAAAAACTCTATTATTAATTTCTTTCTCCTCCTTTATTTTTTCATACTTTAATTTAACCGATATTACCTATATTTTTCACATATTAAATTCTTTTACAAATTGAACAATATCGCTATTTACTTTTTGAATACGTTCATCATTCATTAGCTCTGAATAATTAAACCATTTATATTTTATTCCATTTATTAAAAATTCTTTATCCGTGAACTTTTCTTCTATTTTAACATTATAGAAATAATGAATATACTCTTTTTCTATTTTTGCACTTTCTGAAAATTTCTTATGTTTTTTACATCCTACCAATGAAACTTTTATATCTTTTTTGTCTATTTTTAATGCATCTGATACTTTATTCTTTACCAGTTCACTATCATCTCCATTTGGAAGTTTACAATTTAAAAATAAGTAACTATTCCATCTTTCATCAAAATATTGTAAATATTCATTCTTTTCATTTTTTATAACTATTATCGAGTGTATTCCCATATTTTCTCCTGTTTTTATAATATATCTTCATAATATATTTGAATTATATCATAACAAAAATCTATTTACCATAAAAATAATAAAAAAGATAAAATATAGCTTATGTTGACTATATCTTATCTTTATTTTTTAATTAAGCTTATTCCGACATTAGTAAAATCTTATTCTTGTATGTTTTCATTTTCTTGTGTATTTCCACTAAGACTAAATTCATAATTTCCAAAATATTCGTAAATTAAGCTTCTTTGTTTTAGATATAGTACTGTTACTGTGGCTAATGCAATAACTAATACTACAATTACTCCTATTAGTATTTTAGATAATTTATTCATTTCTTCCTCCTTTGAATTTTAATATTAATTATTTTATATCACAATTAATTATTTCTTTCAATATTAACAAGCAAATAATATTATTTACTTTTTAATTTTTTTATACTACAATATTCTTATTAAAAAGGGGGACTAACAAATGAAAGTAAAAAATATCTTTATATGTATTTTAAATCTGATTGAAGTTCTAGTACTTGCTTTACTAACAGAAACTGTACTTGACTATATTCACGTATATAGCCTATACATGTTTATTTTAAGAATAGTTTGGTATACTGTTGGAATTTTTAATATTGTTTATGGGATTATTAATATAAAAAAGAAAAATTCTGTTATAGGCATATTTTTTATAATAATTGGAATAATTAATCTTGCCATGATTTTAATTAATCATACAGAAATATTTGACAGCCTAGATTATGAAATTGCTCAAATATTAAATTACATATCATTGGGCATATCAGGAATTTTTAGTATTATAATTATAATTATCAATAAAAACTTAGAAAACGATAATAAAAATAAGAGTTCTCTAATTATTTTTATTATAATTACTTTAATAAATATGTTTACACTATCATTTATAAGTATTATTCATTTTTCTAATATTAATAATTTTCAAAAATATATTTCAGCTATGCAATCAGCAGATGACACAACTACATACATACTTGACTGTCTTGATGAATGTATATTTTTAGATGAAAATGGACAAGAAATTTCTCGAAAAGATTACAAAAGTATTTTTACCCATTTACAATTTAAAATTAATGGTAAAATTTCAAATATTATTGACGTGACAACCAATGACGGAAAAGCAATTTTGACAACTAATACAGGCGAAGAACTTTTTACAATGAATACTGGCATTCCAATTGATAATCTTGGGATTATAATAAATTCAGATGATTCAGATATGCTATTTTCTAAAAATACTGTTCTTACTAGCTTTTTATACTATATTGCTAATAGTGGTAATTATAATTTTGAAAGAACAAATTCTTTTATTGGATTTCAAAATATAATTTTAAATTACAATGTTTTAAATAAATATAATGAAGCCAATAAAGAATTTGAAGATAATGCAGATTACTTATATTTATATTTTAAAAACAATAATATTTCAAATTATACTTTACAGGTAGTTATAACAAATACAACAGAATCCGATAATAACATTTTAAACCTTTATTCAGAGAATTGTGAATATTATCGATACATTGATTTTAATAAAATGGAAAATTTTTATAATTATAGAAAAGAATTTTACTTAATTGATTTTGATACTAATACCAAAATAAAATTAGATTGTAGCAATTTATTTTATGAAGCGATTGACAATGATGAAAGAATAATATTGCTAAGTAATGGTTATATTCCTTTTTATGATAAAGACGAAAATGGTTATTTTAATTTTCAAGGACAAAAAGTGACTGTTGCCTCTAACTATATACTTTATGACATTGTAGATGATAATATAATTATAATGGATAAACAAACAAATAAAACTCTAGTTTTATCCAGTGAAAGCAATAGTATAATAAAGGAGTTGGACTATCCTCTTACAAGATACAATGGTTTTTATATAGCCCATTCTGATGGAACAACTTATGACATTATATTTGACAATAATTTTAATATAGTGATAAGTGGTTCTTCCATCAAACTTATTGGGGATAAATTTATTTCATTAGCAACTCCAAATTATAACACTTATATTTACCAATATGGTGAGAATGGCATTTCCAAATTAAATGTAAATTCCAATAGTAAAATTATATCATTAATTTCATCTAATAATAGTACAGTGATTAGTAGTAACATTTACTCCAATATCGGTATTATAGCACCTGCAAATAATTGATAAATTCAATAAATATTTATATAATTGTAAAATTTAGGTTTATATTTTTCCATCTTTCGCAGTTGTCAAGTTTTCCTTGACAACTGAATTTTTATTAAATTCTTTTTCTTCAATGCTATTTGTACTACTTAATCAGGCATATCGATAAAATAGTTCTTTACTGTTTTATCATATTTATCAAATCCTTGTTTTACGTAAAATGTTTTTTTCTTTATCTTTCTCAATCTTCTTCCTATACCTATCTTCCTCGCAACTCTTCCTATTTAACCACACATAATTGTGTACCCTGTCACTACTGGTTTAAATGCTTGATAATAACGCTTTTGAAGTCTATTTCAATTCGCCAAAGTTGCTGTTTTGTAAGTATCTAAAAAATCAATATTTTCCCACCGTTATAAGAGGTTGCTCATTTTTGTGGTAAAAATATATACTTTCCCCCTATAACTAATCAAAATTATATCATAATATATATAATTTTACTATAAAATCTTTTAAAAAAAGAGAGATTATACTCTCTCTATGCTATTATGCTTTTTCTTCTCTTTATAAAATCTAATAAATAGTTGTATTCATCTTCATATTTAAACTTAATTCTTATTTTATTTCCTTCATATATATAAATATTGTCTATTAAATTATCTATAAGCTCTCTGGACAAACAATTTATGTTCTTATATTTTATAAAATACTCCATCCATTCACTTTCAGCACTCGCTTGTTCTAAATCTTTTAATGCTCTATAATAGTTATCAATATTGTCTTCTATTTTCCTTATATTGCTACTATATTCATTAGTGTATTCATTATATTCTTCTTCAGTTATTTTGCCTAATTTCCAATCCTCGTAACACTCTTTTCTTAATTTTCTTTTAATTTCTATTTTTTCTTCACATTTTTCTATATTTTCTTGTATTAAATGCTTTTCATTATCTATGAAATTACTATTATCAATATCATTTTTAATTCTTCTAAGATCAGATACCAAAGCAATTTGAATTTTTATACTTTCTAATACGGCTTTTTCTATCTCATTATTCTTAATAGTATGTTTAGTACATTTTGTTCCACCTGACCTCATGTATGTAGAACACATATAATAATAATAATTTCTTTCTTCTCCTTTATATTTACCTGCTGTTTTTTTACTCATTGCTCTTTCACAATCTGCACATTTTATATGTCCTGCAAATATAGATATTTTTCCATCTATATTCATTTTAGTATCTCTTTCTAATATTGCTTTTTGCACTTTATCAAATGTATCTCTATCTATAATTGGTTCGTGAGTATTTTCTACTACAATCCATTCTTCCTCTGGTAATGATACTCTTTTATGTATCTTATAACTTATTAGCTTCCCTTTATGTTGTATGGTATCTCCACAATATACTTGACTCTTTAATATTTGCCTTACTGTTGTTGAACACCACGAATATTTTATATTCTTTTTATCTTCTGCAACAGTTATTCTCATTTTTAATTCTTCTGCTCTATGACCTGTTGGATTTAATATTCCTAATTCATTAAGTTTCTTTGATATTGCTGTCCTTCCATATCCTTTTAGAGTTAATTCATATATCATCTTAACAACTTTTGCTGCATCTTCATCGATTATTAGATGATGTATATCATTTGGATCTTTCAAATATCCATAAGGAGCATAAGCGCCAACATATTCCCCTTTTTTCATTTTAACATTTAAAACTGCTTTTACTTTGTTTGATATATCTCTACAATATTCATCATTTATTAGATTTTTAAATGGTACTATAACACTATTAATTGACTCTGGATTTTTTATACTATCAATTTGGTCATTTATGGCTATAAATCTTATATTAAATAGAGGAAATACTTTTTCAATATAATTTCCCACTTCTATATAATTTCTTCCTAAACGAGATAAATCTTTTACTATTACTGTATTAAACTTCTTTGAATATAAGTCTTCTAATAGTCTTTCAAAACCAGGTCTTGAGAAATCTGTTCCAGAAAAACCATCATCTATATAATAATCATATAATTCAATGTCAGAATTTTCTTTTAAAAATTCGGTTAATAATAGTCTTTGATTTGTAATACTATTACTTTCTTCTTTATCTCCATCTTCAACAGATAATCTAATATAAAGTGCAGCATTATACAATTTTTTTATACCTTCTGTTTCTTTATCTTTAAATTTACTTTGTCTAGGCATCTATATTTCCTCCCATCTTTACAGTTTTTAAATAATCCATTGCTAGTTTATATGCATCTTCATATTTAAACTTAATTTTTATTTTTCTTCCATCTTTATTGATATAGATTTTATCTATAAGATCTTCTAACATCTCTTTTGTAAGTTTTCTCTGATTTTTATATTTTAGTAAAGTATCTATCCATACATTTTCTCTTAAATATATTGCTTCTTTTTTTGCTTTTAAAAGTTTGGACTTTTCATCTTTGATTGTATTTTTTAAAAGACATTCTTTGCTTACAATATTTTTTATATTCTCTATATATTCAATTTCTGTTATCTCAATATTTTTCCATTTTTCATAATTTTCTACTTTATCTTTTTCAACTTTTTCTAACTCACATTGCATATTTTCAACCTTTTGTTTTATTGATTTAGTATATTCTGTTCTAGGTTTTATTTCCTTTCTAGCTTCTTCAACACCTCTTAATAAATCAATATGGTACTTAATACTTCTAAATATACAAGTTTTAAGAGTATCTACCTTTATATAGAAGTCTTTTTTATTTTCTATATTGCAGTTATTACACTTAAAAGCATATTTTTTTATTTTTATTTCAGAAATTTCTTTTTTATTAGTTATTATCAATTTCATTGGCTTTTCACAATTACTACATATAACTAAATCCTTAAATATAGAATTATCTTCAACCCTTTTGTTCCAATTATATTTTCTATCCTTTCTTAATTCTTGAATTTTTAAAAATCTTTCTTTATCTATAATTGGTTCGTGAGTATTCTCTACAATAATATAATCTTCCTCTTTATTTTTTATTTGTTTATGTACTTTATAACTTATGTTCTTATATTTACTTTGTACTAAATCTCCACTATAAACTCTATTATCTAAAATTTTTCCAACAATACTAGGTGTCCATTGGTTAGATACTTTTCTCCCTGTCGATTTTAAGTTTAGAATTTTACATCTATATTCACTTGGAGTTAAAATACATCTTTCATTTAACTCTTTTGCAATTAAAGTATTTCCTATTCCAGACTCACATAAATCAAAAATCATTTTCACAACCGTTGCTGAAGCATTATCTATAATTAAATGATGCTTATTTCCATTTTCTTTTAAATATCCAAAAGGTGGGTATGAACCTATAAATTTTCCTTCTTTTTTCATTATATTAAATGCTTTTGTTATTTTAGTTGATATATCTCTGCAATACATTTCATTAAGCAAATTTTTTAATGGAAAGAAAATATTTTCAATAGACTTAGGATTAGCAAAACTATCTAAATTATCACAAACTGAAATAAATCTTATATTTTTTACTAAAAATATATTTTGAACAAGATTTCCCATTTCAATGAAATTTCTTCCAAGCCTTGATATATCTTTTACAATTATAGTATTTACTAATCCTAACTCTACATCTTCCATCATCTTTTTAAATGCTGGTCTTTCGAAATTAGTTCCAGAAAAACCATCATCAATATAATAGTTATAAAATGTAAGTTCTTTTTTATTTTTTAAAAACATATCTAATAATTCTTTTTGATTAACTATGCTATTACTTTCTGCTTTATCTCCATCTTGTACAGATAATCTTATGTATAAAGCTACATTCCATTTACTCTCAAAAGTTCCTTCGTTAAAATATTTACTTTTCCTACCTCTTTTCAAAATTATTACCTCCTTCGTATGCAATAGATTTTAATTAAACTTCTGAAAAAAGTGAAATGTATTAGTTTTTTAATTTATACATTTGCGATTTTTCTTTTATTACATTCTTTTATTAATGCTCTATCTATACTCTCCATTGGCGATATATTAGAGTCTTCTGAAAATTCCATTTCTACAATAACATTGCCTACTTGTAATATATATGGATTATTCACTTGAATCAAAAAGTTATATATTCTTTCTGCAATTGGTAGATCAGTATCTATTTTTATATTTTCAATTCTATCTATTGGATTTTTTTTATCATATAGATGTATATTATCTTTACATTTCTTTAGTTTGTTTTCTAATTTTTCTATATCATCCATACTTCTTCCTTTCATAAAAAAGTACCAGTGATAACTTTACTGGCACTTTTCTAAATATTATTTTTCATTATTTAATAATTGTTCTGCATACTTTTCAGCTTCCTCTTTATCATATAGTTCTTGTAAAGGTTCTATAAACATCTTTATATTTTTCAAACTGATATCATTTGCTGAATTTAATAAATTATGTAATGCTATAATATTATATGAAATTACTTGTTTCCAAGTATATAATTTTCTTTTCATCTTTTACCTCCCAAAACACTTTTTTTATTAAGTTTTTTCTTTTTATACTCTTCTAAATATTTCATTTGTTCTTCATCTTCTAGTCTTTGCTCTTCTTCTGTTTTATTGTTACCACCTATAATAATTAAAATTAAAGGTAGTCCAATAAGTAAAAATAATAATATAGCCATTGAAATAATATCTAACATTTTGCCTCCGATTATTTTTAAAATTTTTATAAACTTTTTCTTTTATTATTTGTTAGACTGCTATTGTTTCTAGCAACATTGGAATTTCACCAACCAGAACTCTGGCTTGTACTCATTGCTTGCGACGCATCATTATAAAAATATTATGGACTACCTTCATAACTTTACGCTCGAACTGTGACTATACAAAAGTTTCCTAAACTGCATTCGCAATAAGATAACATTCTTACTGTTAATCTAAATAGTTTCTAACCCACCTAGAAAGCAGTTCTTATATGATCTAACAAAATTTATTCAATTTTCAATGTGCCTATCCATAAATAGAAGGTTTTATCCTTCTATTTATAAAGGCAAAATGAAAATCAAAAATCTTAACAAAAATTTCAATTTTTTCTAAAATTTTTTATTTTTTTAAATAATCTGTCTATAATATAGTCTTTACATTCTTGGTCAAACCTTCCATCTATTTTTGAATACTTATTAATTAAGGGTTCAAAATGTAAAATCAATTCAAATGTTGCAGCAGTATTTCCTTCTAATGCATCATTAATTAATTTATAAAGTAAATCATATTTTTTCATTTTCTACCTCCAAAACTTCTTTTTATTTTATTTTTTGCTCTATTTCTTAAAACATTAATAGTATTTACTGATGTATTTAGTTTTGCAGCTGTAATCTTACTTGGTATATCATTTATAAGATCTTCAATAATAATTTTTTCTCTTAATGTTAATACTCCTGTTATTTTCTTTATGTATTCATCAGTAAGAAATTCAAACTTAAACTCATCACAATTACTTTCATCTTCAATATTATCTAAATAACACATATTGTCTATAATTTGCTCTTCTAACTGTACTTCTCTTTTTCTTCTTAATTTTATTTTTTTAGAATAGTTTATAGCTGAATTAATTATTATAAATGTAATATATTTTTTAAATCTATTTACAAAATTCTTTATATCATCTTGATTATTATCCAATATAAAAAACCTCCTATTTACTCAAATTCTTAATTTTGAGTGAATAGGAGGTCCTCTACATCCATTTAAAAGTTCAAAAAAAAGGGCAAGCTGTCCTTTAAAGATTAGCTTGTCCTCTTTTTCCAAATATAAAATTATTTTTTTATAACACACAAAAAGTACTTTTTCCAAATCTACACTTCCTACATAAGCGAAGATTTGAAAATATGAATACTAACACACTAAATCTTCGTTGCAATTTCTTTATAAATTTCACTTTAGTATGTTAAATTCTTATATGTGTGTATATAAATGGGTTTACATGTAGATAATAAAAAAAGCATACTTATCCTTATAAAAAGTTAAAGTATGCTTTAAATTTATTAAATACAACAAAAAAATCCATCTTATCCCTCCTAGTTTTATTACATCTTTAGTTTATCGATGAATTTTTCTTATGGCTTTGTCATATTTTACCATATTTATTTTAAAAAATTTGTCGAATTATGCGAAACACCTAAAATATTATATAAAAAGTATTTTTTTAAGTTTTATATCATATTTTGGTAGTTTTGTATATTATATTGGATATAGTTGGAATAAAGTAGAATAATTTGTAATAATAAATTATGAGAATTTATGATATTTTGAACAAAATTAGAAAATTATTAAATCAAAAACAAAAAAACTCTCATTTAAGAGAGTTCTTCAGATAGTAAAATCATTTGATGTTTATATCTATTATGTCACTTATATTAATGTTTTCATTTTCATTAATTTGTATCTTACTTTTTATAAAATCAATTTTAGTTACTATTCCATTCATTATAACATATTGTCTATTTTTATAATATCGTATTTCTATATAGTTACCTATTTCAATTCTATTAAATTTTTTATCTAAATTAGTTAAAGTTTCTTCTGATAATTCTTTTCTATCTTCATATTGAATTTCTTTTTCTCTTAAAGCCTCTTGTAACCCCTTTAAGGCATCAAAAGGTAGAAATTGTTTAGCTCTATTAGTTCTGCTAAATTGCATTATGACCACCTACCATTCTATTTCTAGCTATTGTTGTAGCTCCTTCTTCTAAATCCATACCTCTAATGATAGTATTTTTTCCCATTTTATTTTTTATGCCCAACATTGTTAGTTCTAATTTTCTTTCCCTATCTATTTTTTCTTGATTTGTAAATAAATTTAATTGTACATTTTCTGTTTCTACTACATTTGCAAAATTCACTCCAATTCTTCTTATTCCAACATTCCTATTAGTAGTTTTATCATATATTTCTAGAAATGCTCTTAATAGTTCAGAATATACATTTGTAGTATTATTTATTCTTTTTGTTCCACCTGTAGCTTTTATAATATCTTTTGAATAACCTATATATAATCCAACAGTATCCGTTACTAAATTATTTTCTATTAATCTTAAACTTCCCAACTCTACCATTTCTTTTAATACTAATCTAGCTTTTTCAAAAGAATAATCTTCAAATAAAACTTGACTATTAGAAATCGAATTTGTTTTAGGTTTATATGATTTTATATCTGCAATAGTACAACTCTCTTTTCCCCAAGAATGATCTATTAAATATTCTGCATTTACACCAAATTCTTTATATAATTTTCTTTGGTCCGTATGAGCAATATCATACATATCAAATATCCTTAATCTATTTAATCTTCTTTCAATTCCTTTTCCTATTTGCCAGAAATCAGTTAAAGGTTTATGATGCCATAATTCATTTTTATATTTTTCTTCATCTAAATAGCCAATATTAGTTACACTATGTTTTGCAGTTATGTCTAGTGCGACTTTAGCTAAATACATATTTGTACCTATTCCAGCAGTTGCAGTAATTCCATAAGTTTTATAAATATCTTTTATTATCGTTTTTGCAAGTTGAATAGGATTCATCTGATACATTTTTAAATAATTAGTTACATCCATAAAACCCTCATCTATTGAGTATATATGAATGTCCTCTTTTGCAAAATATTTTAGATAAATTGCATATATATTTGCTGAATACTCTATATACTTATTCATTCTAGGCATTGCAGCAATAAATTTTATATTTGGTGGTATTTCATATATCCTACATCTATTTTTTACCCCTAACATTTTCATTCTTGGAGATACGGCTAAACATATTGTACCTTTTCCTCTCGATGTATCTGCTACTACTAGATTTGTATTAAATGGATCTAACCCTCTTTCAACGCATTCTACAGAGGCATAAAAAGTTTTTAAATCAATACATAAATAGATTTTTTGCATTTTTCCAGCTCCTAAACAAATGTTTTGTAATTATTATAACATCTTTTCTTTCTTTTGTAAACATTTGTTTGTTTATAATTTAAAAGAAATATTTTCTAATAATAAAAAACAGACTAGCCATTTTTGGCTAATCTATGTAATTTGGATTAATATTATTCTAATATTTTATAATAAAATATTTTTACTCTCTACATTAATTAGAATTCATAATTATTTCTATATCTTTATTAAATTCTTCATCACTATAATCAAATGTTGCTTTTTCTAATGTATCATTTAGTTTATTTGCCATAGGCATCATAGATGCAAAATTTATTCCTCCTGATATAACTCCTCCTATTACAGGGACAGCTTTTGATACACCTTGTGCAAATGTTTTCTTTGTTAAACTTACTCCAATGAAACTGGCTATTTTTTTTAATATTGGATACCAAAAAGTTTTCGTTAATGCTTTTTGTGGTATTTTCTTTAATGCTGTTTTCGATAATTGAGTGGATAGTACTCTTACCCCAGAAACAGCACCTGAAACTCCAAACATAACACCACAATACAATATTAATTGATTTTTTAACTTTTCATCATCTATTGTCCCATCCTTCCATAAATCTTGTGCCCCGTATAAATATGATAATTCTTGTGCTAATCTCAATGTCATTCCAAAAAATTGTAATGTATCAGCTGGAATTGTCGCTGCCATTGCTAATCCACCAGGAATTCCTGCAACAAAAGATGCTATTGACGATTGACTTGTTCTAGTCAATATTAATTTTTTTGATAAAAGTTTAATATCTTCTCTTTTTATTCCTGCTTCAATTGGACCTTTGTCAAGTATTTCTTCTAAATTATTTGCTTTAGATGCAAATTGTTCTGCCAAAAATTGTTTTCTGTTAACTTTAACTCCAGGTATTTGTATAGTTTTGGTTATTATATCCTCAAGTACCATTTGTTTAGCTAAATTTTTTTCTTTTTCCTCCATATATTCCCCCCATTGATTTAATTTATCATTAAAGTCTTTGTTTTTTTCGCGACAAATTATCATTATTTTTTTACTTATTAGAATAAAGTAATTCTATTTACTACTATTATCATTTATATTGTTGTTTTTATTAATGCACAATTTTTAACCCTTTATTATTATCTAAATAAAAGACTACTTGCCAAAAGCACATATCTAGTATTTTCACATACGAATATCTCTATTTCAATTACTTATTATCTTTATGCTTTTAATTTCATTTTCGAACAAACTATAAGTTATGTTATCTAACTCATTCAATATAGATATTTCATCTATTTCAGGTTCATTATCATGTGCGGAAACTATACCTATTACTTTACCTATATATGTTTTACTTGAAATACTGATGATTTTTACTCTTTTACTTAAATAATTTTCTAAATTTCTCATTTATTGCACCTACTAATATAAATTATTTTACCAACATTTTTCTAATTGATCTGCTGTGTATGAATCAACATATCCACCGTCATTAAGTGATACCATATATAAGCTTCCATTCTTGTCAACAATATATCCTTCTTGACCTCTATATTTTACTCTTACTTTATCTCCAATATTGAATTCGTCATTAGTATCAAAAAATCCCATATTTTTCTCTCCTTTTATTCAATTCCTAATGCTTTAAATACTGCATCTTCTGGATCGTTATAAAATGATATATTAAATTTTGAAAATAAGTCACTAGGCACTGATGCAATATCTGATGCAGAGGACATTGGTAATAATATCTTTTTTGCTCCAGAATCAAAACAAACTTGTAATGTATTGGCAAGTTCTTCAACTTTTCCAATAGTTCCACCTATACTCATACTACCTAAAATTACTAAACTACCTTGCATTGGTTTCTTTAATGCACTACTACACATTGCTACAAATGATGCTAATGATAAATCCTTTGATGCTCCAATTCCTTGTAAATCTTCAATATGTAATAAGTAATCAACACCATCCACTTGAATACTTGCACTTATATTTTTTCTATTTGCTTTAAAATAATTGAAAGCCGTATTTAATGCCTCTTTAGTTTCTCTATCTGTTCCAATTCCTGATATTTGAAATTTACCATGTCCACTAGGTGATTCAACTTCTATTTTATATACTCCTATTATTCCTGAATTTCCACGACCTATAAAATATGTATGTCCTGCTTTTAGCATTCCTTCAGGAATAAGTTTTCCTCCTCCACTTTCAGGTACAGATATAAATTTTTCTTCCATTGTTTCTAAATCTATATATGAGAAGTGAACATCATAAAATTCCATTCCACCAATTTTCTTTAATTGTTCTTTTACTCTTCTTCTACCAACTAAAGCATAAGCTAATATTTCTTCTAGTTCTTCTTTGCTATATTCTCCATTTGGATATAATAATTTAACTAAGCCTGATACTGTCTTTCTAACTGCAATAACATCTCTTTGATTTAAGTTATTACCTAATTTGAAGTATTTGTCTAACGAATCAGAGAAAGTTCTTTTTCTCATTTCTCTAAAAAACTCTGAAAGATAATCAGTTATAAATCCATATTCATTAGTTATCAATTCAGGTCTCATTTTTGGTATTTCCCATCCAGGCAAGTAAAAATGCATTCTATCAAAGAAAGCAGAATCGTTAGCCATCTCCTTTGGAAATGGTTCAAATAAATGTGATGTTTTTAGCAATACTTCTACACTTTGGTTTATATTCCCTACAAATACCATAGATGCATTAGCATTTTTTTCTTCTTTTCCTCTTGCAAAAGAACCTGATGCCATATAATCTTTCATTATTTGAATACCATCTTTATCTTTAAATGTTATGCCAGCAACTTCGTCAAAAGCAACACAATCCCACATTCCTACTAATCCAATTTTCTTTTGGCTCATATTATAAAATAAATTTGCTACAGTTGTTTGTCCACCTGAAATTAATATACTATTTGGAGAAATTTCTTTATATATATGCGATTTTCCTGTTCCTCTAGGACCTAATTCACATAGATTATAATTATTTTCTACTAAAGGAACTGCTCTTTCTATAAAGTGCCATTTTTGAATCTCTGTTAATTTAGAAGACTCAATCCCCATAGAACGAATTAATACATCCATCCATTCTTCTTTTGTAAAATGTTTTCTTCCTTCAAATAAACCTGTTAAATCCATATTTGGTAACTGAATTGGGTCTAAACTTGATGCAGTAAATGGTATTTTATGTTTTTCTGCATCATCAAATGTATAACTTACTTTTACAATACACCATATTCCTCCAACAAGTAACTTTTCATATTTTTTTACTATATCTTCAGATATATATGCATCTTTTATTCCTAAATTAGAAAATTCAGCTTGATAAATGTCTTGTTTTTCATTTAATCTTACAGTTACTTTATCAATTACTGTATATATTCCTTGCTCTTTAATTTTTGATTTAATTTTTTCTGCCTCATCAGGTCTTACAAAATTATCAGCTAATATTCTTTTTACTGTATTAACACCATCATTAATAGCTTGTTCATCGTTTGTTGCACAATACATACCTAAAAGATATTCAAGAACATATACAGGAACATTAGCTCCTTCTTTTATCTTTTTGGTCAAGTCTTTTCTAACCACTTTACCAGCAAAATATTTATTTAATTTATCGTTTAATTCTTCCATTATAGGTACACTCCTTAAAATCCAAAATTATTTATAATAGCAATGTCTATAATAAATTTTATTCTTTGCTTTTCTATTCCTGTTTCTTCATCTACAATAACCAAATAATAATTTTTATCTCTGTTATAATCTATATTCTTAAATACAAACTTCTCTTTGAAGAATCTATCTTTTACTTCAGCATTTGTATAATTTGCAACAATAGTACATTCATCAGAAACTCTATTACCATTTTCATCTTCAAAGTGTAGTAAATATCTACATTCAAGATTATTTTCATCCACTTTATTGTCTTGTAAAAATTCAAGATATGTAATTGCATTAGTAATTTTTGTTGATAATCCACTATATGTAATTCCAACTTTTTTACTTTCTTCAGAAGTCCTCGTTGACTTGAAATCTATCACAGGAATAATAATTTCTTGTGGTAAAATACCTCCATGTACATAATTTATTCCACCACCCTGTTTTGAAAATACATTTTGTCCTTTTGGAATATTCACATATCCACTGTTTTCTCCAAATATATAATCAAGATTTATAGAAACAATACCTTCTTCTTCAGATTTCTTATCAGTATAAGAGTATCTAACTTTTTGTCTTGTGGCACTTGTATCTCTTGATGTTTTTTGATATTCTTCAACTTTTCCTCTCTTATAGAAGAAACCGTGGTCTGCACTAATATAACAATTTACACCACTAAAAGTAGTATGTAAATCCTTTACCAATCCTTCAATTTGTTTTATTGCCTTTTCACATGCTTCAAATACATTGTTTTCATCATGTTCCCCTGCTTTATCAACAACATCATGATATATATATACAACTTTCTTCCCAGAAAAGATCTTTTTCCATTCAGATTTAGTCATTGCATATAATTCTTCATATTGAATTGCTAGTCCTTCTGGAACAACTTTTGTAAGTATTTTTTCTCTATTTTCTATTCCAACAGAATTCATTCCGTCAACAAATATGCTGTCGCTACCTTTATCTTTATAATTTGGATCTCTTGATAATTCTTTATTAGGTAGCAATGCTGCCATTCCTAACTGTGTATATGATGGGACTAATCCTAACATATAGTATATATCTGACTTTGTACCAAATACTTTTAATTTTTCATTTAATTCTTTTGCACATTCATATCTAAAAGCATCTGAAATGATAACTATTGTTCTACCATTTTTTGAACTTTCAGCTTGTGATTTTATATATTTATCAAAGAATTTGTTTTGCATTGTTAGTTTATTTGCATCATATCTATTAAGGTTTTCGATTGTATCACTCCATTTTAATGATAACTCGAGCATATATGTGTTTGTATAATTATTTTCTACTTTGTTTTTTAAGTTAATAAAATTATCTTTATCTCTTATATTATCAAAGAAATAATACATTTTTCTATATAAAGTATCTACTAAATATAATTCATTAGTATACAATTCAACAAATTTTTCGATTTCAAATGTTTTAATTGATGTTTGCACCCTATTAACTACTTCAAAATATTTACTTACGACTTTTAAGAAATTATACTCATTGTAATACTTATCATACCAATATTTACTCTCTCTTAATGTTATTAATTCATTATATTTTTCAAATTCATTTATACTATTAAATAATTGATTAACTATATGTAAAATAATATTGTTGTCAATAATGCTAAAGGCATCTGCATTCTTGTAATCTTCAATATCCATTGTACTAATTAATTCTTCTATTCCAAATTCTTTTGATATGTCATTTGAAATCAATTCAAAATATTTCTTTGTAGATTTATCTCTCATTAAATTATTTACAAATACTTGGCTGTTAGTTACTCTTGTTTGTAATAAATATTTTCCATATCTATTTAATTTGTTTATGTTAGATATACTTGCAGCAAAATATGTAAATACTAATGATTTGAATACATTTTCCATTTCTTCAGTAGAAGTTATTTTGCTACCAAAGTATTTATTTATTAAATTTAATATAAATTCTTCGTTGCCAAACTTAAATAATGCTTCATATCTCTTTTTATCATCATAATATATCTTAATAATATTTTTTATTATATCATCAATATTTATAGATTTAATACCTAGAAGAATAGCAGTAATAATATAATCAATATTTTCACTATTCTTATCCTCAATATCAAATTCTTTAAAATCATTTTCTCTAATTTTATTATTGAAAAATCTATTATATTTTTTTATTACTACTCTGCATTCATCACTTAATCCTAGATTTTTTAATCTCATTGTAGTTGAATCAGGATTAAATATTAAGTCAGAATTAGCTGTTTCAATATCAAGAAGTTCGTTATTTACTCCTTTTTGTCTTTCAAAGGGAAGATATATAACTATATTTTTATTTAATTCTTCTTTTTCTATATGATATCTAATCCATAAACTATTATTATCATACCTAATTATTTCAGTATTTTCTAATTCTAGTTCATTCAATAATTCTTCATAATCTTTTTTCGGATCATGCCAAAAGATTATTTTTCTATTTCTACTTTTTTCTGATGTAGCTGAAAAACTTGAATTAAGCATAGAAATCAATAATTCTTTTACTTCTTCAAACATTACTATTCTCTCCTTATTTTATTTTTGCTAATATGCTTTCTTCTTTTCCCGTCTTTGGATTTTTTACACTAAATTTAGCATAATTAACTACAACACCATCATCTAAATCTAATTTAATTTTTTGATCTGCAATATGTGCTATTTTTTCATCATATTCTTTTGTTTCTTGTAATTTTGCACTAATATCTGCTTGTCTTTTTGCTAATTCTCTTTTTTTCGTTAAATCTATATCACCATCAAGCTTGTCTGAAATTTCTTTTAATTCTTTTTCATAAATGTTTTGTATTTTATGCAAATAGTCTAATCTTATCTTTGAAACAAGTCCCTCGTTATATCTATGCATATATATTAAACATTTAAATCCATTTTTCTTTCCACTATCAAATAACCAGTAAATTGGTCTTTTTTGATAAATTTTTAAATGGTCATTATAGAAATCATTTATAAAATATCTTCTAATAGTATCTTCACTTGTTTCACCATTTCTTTTTCCTAATGTTTCTGCTATAAATTCAAGATTTTCATATAATGTTTCCTCTCCATAAGCAACACTTATAAATTTCTTGAATTTTTCAACTATATCATCCCCTAAATATGTTGCATCAGTTATAGGTATGATATTATCTATGTCAGCATTAAATGTTTTATATTTAGAATTATCAAAATTTCCACCTGCAAAAATGAGACCTTCCTCATCAAGCGAGTATCTTCCAAACATACAACCAACAACATAGCTAATAAATGATTTTATTATTTCTTCTTTATTAAAAATTTTTATTGATAAATCTCTATCTTTCACTTTATCTTCGACATCTTCTTTAATTTCAAATATTTCTTTATAAATTACATTTAATTTTTCTTCATTTTCTCTTAATTTATTTCTTTTTATGTTATAATCTTCTTCAAAAACAGAATATTGTTCTTTTAATAAATTTTTATTATTTGAGATTAATACATTTTTTTTAAAATCCCAACTTGTTTCAAAAATATCCCAATTATTTTTGCATAATTCTATATTCTCACATACTAAATTTTCTATTTCTAATAATGTTTCTTCGTCATTACATTTCTTAAATGGCAAACTTGCAATATTTCCTACTTGAAAATTCACAGTTGGAGCTAATAATGATAAAAATTTAAATGCGACATTACTACATAAGTATCCAATAATATAATATAAATCTTTATCATCTGGAAACAACGATGAACCTGAGACGTCAAAAATGAATCCATAGTCTTTAAATCTTACTCCAAAATTTTCAAATCCAAATAAAGACCAAGTCATTCCTTTTTTAAAATAACAATCTATATTTTGTGGTCTTGATCTTAATTTCCCATTCTCATCTTTATAATTTCGTATTTCAAACCCACCATTTTCCCAATTTACAATCCAATCGTTATTGCCATACCATTTTCTATATTCTCCGCCTTTATTGTATGGAAACCATTTTTTATTAGATGAACATGCTTCATCTTGATTTTTACATCCAAATCCAATTTTATCAAAGTCAACTTCATGCCATAATCTTAAAAATCTTTCATTATTAGCAGTTGCCAATCCCTGTTTAGGAGGATAAAATTTTCCTAACATTTTATTATTTTGAAATGCCTTTCTCAAAGAGTCTGATATCCAATAGATAAACGGATATCCAGGTACTTCCTTCAAAGTTTCTGCAAATAGATAATAATAATTATCTTTATTATTAAAATTTTGGAGTTTTTCCTTAACATTATAATAGTCTGCTAATCTAACAAATGTGGTTTTTGAGTTGATTCTTTCTTTCTTAAAACAAAATGTCGTTGCTAAAACATTAAATGAACTTAAATCTGGAAATGTAGCTGGACCTGTATGTATCATATTTATCAAAGTGCCTGATTCTAGCAATAATTCTCTTACTTTTTGAAAACTTGAAATAAACATCCAAGTATGTATAGTTATCATTGCTTGATATCCTTTCACTTTCGTGAAATTGTAACACCTTTCTATAAAAGCAGAATACATTTCTGATTTTGTATTAGGATAATATTCATTTAAGAATGCACTTAATTTATTATTTATACTTTTCTTTCCCATATATGGTGGATTTGTAATAACAATATCATATTTATTTGATAATATTATCGCTTGTTTGATGATAGGTTCAATTAAATCTAATCCAATGAAATTCTGTTCATGCAACTCATTTAATAAGCTTATATAATCAAGAGAATCGCAAGATATAAGTGAACCAAACTCTTTTGCATCAATGAATTTATTATATATATAATTAAATGTTTGTATATTATTTTCATTTTTTATATTATATAAATAAATTTCTTTATTTAAATTATTAGTATCTTGAACAGATATTATATTAATTTTCTCTATTATTCCCTGATTAAAAATATTTTTATCGTACTCTCTAGCTTTTAATATTACAGATAAAATAGATAATTGTGCAGCTCTATCATCAATATCAATTCCATATAAATTTTTATTTAATATATTCTTTATTGCATTTTCGGAAGTATAACCATTTATTAAATATAAATTATAAAATAATTCTAATGCATAAACTAAGATATGACCGCTGCCACAACATGGATCTAAAAAAGTAATTTTCTCAACATCATAATTATTTTCTTTTACATCTGTTTCTTCAACTTTTATGTAATAATCAAAATCTTCACTTTTAGAAAAATATCTTCCTAAAGAATTTTCTACCATATATTTAACTACCCAGTCAGGTGTAAATAATTGTGTTGCAGGTGCGATATCATTCTTTGAAATTTTAATATTCTTTTTTAGATTTTCGAAAACAATTTCTTTCTTTTCTGAAATATAATACTGATATAACCATCCAATAATTTCAACTTTACTAAAATTATCTTCTGATACATCTTTTAATAATTTGGTTACATAACCCGAATCATTTAATAAGTTATCCGGAATAAGAATATCTATATAATCAGTTATTCCGTCAAAAACCTGAGGTATTACTTTCCCCAATTTTTTACAAACTAATAATAAAATATATTCAAATCTCTTATTATTATCTTGAATTGAGCCATAAATTTCCTTATTAAAATCTATATCTAATTCAGGATTTAATAAATTAGATATTTTCATTATTTCCGGATCAGGAGTATTATCTTTCGAAGATAATACCCTTACACCTAATGATTGATTTTCTTTAGTTAAAGGTAGAAAATCATGTATTTCCATATATCTAATTGCAATAATTCTATTAAACCAAGTATATGCTGCTTCTTCTATAACTTGTTCTAATGTTATTTTTTTTATTCTTTTAACTAAGAGCTGTCTATTTTCATATTCATTTTTAGTGAGTCTTAGGGTATGCTTATTGTTAATTAAAACATATACTTCACCATTTTGATTGACATCAAAATACTCATCAACAAAATATCTATTTATTTTATTTGCAACTTTTTCCATCAATTCCTGTCTTGATTCTACTGCAAACTTTTTTAATACATTTTTATCCATATTCGCTCCCTCATTATTTTATTGTTAAATTATTATTTTCTTCTAATTCTTTCATTAATTTTTTTCTTAATTCTTCTATATATTTATCAATATCTTCTTTAGAATTAATTTCAAATGAACGATTCATTAACATATCAGTTCTTATAATTTTTCTAGTTTTTATAATAACAGGTTCATCTGATTTGCTATTATCATCTTTAGGTCTACTCATTTCATATTTCTTTTTATCTAAAGCAATAATAAATGAGTCTTTCATTTGTCCAAGTCTTGTTTCTTGTGCATATATATCTTTTAATTCATTTGAATGTTGTAAAGAATCTATTATTCCCTTACAATTATCTATATATCCTTTACCAAAATTTCTTGGATCTATACCAGCATTATTTAATTCATTTTGTATGTACTCAATTGTTTTTTTCGCCATTTCTATAATCGGAGCAGATTTTACCTCATACATATTTACAAGAATATCTATAAGTTCAGATCTTAATGTAGGTAATTCATAAATTCTGCTATATGGTTCTTCTGCATTCAATATTTCTAATATTTTTCCTACAACATCTTGTAATTCTTGTGTATTATCCACATAATCTTTATTATTCTCATAAGTGATAATGGTCTCTCTTACTTTATCAAATTGCTCTTTTTGACATCCATTAAAAAACTCAGATATTGTATCTATTCTAGTTGCCATATCTGCAATTTCATCCTTTTTATTTGATACTTCTTCAAATACTTCTGATACATCTCTTATATTTGCTATATTATTAAATAGTTTTAATGAATCTTCTATTACCTGTTTTCCTGGATATTGATATGCTTTTATATTGTTATAATTTCCCAAAATATCCTTTAATTTTAAAATAGTATGATTTATACATCTTTCCTTGAAATCTCTAACCATTCCATCTTCATCATCACTTAAACTTATTTCATTGAAAGAATTTCTTGCAACTGATTTTAAATCATTTATATATTTAACATCAATTTTCTTTCTCATTCTGATTAATGTTCTATCATAATAATCTCTTTTTAATATTTTGTTTAGAGTTTCATCTGATGTGATATTCTGTATTTCTCCACTATAATATAATGAAACTACTTCATTTTTTAATAATCTAGCTAATAGATATAAAATGTCATCATCTAAAAAGCCATAAGGTGCAATACTAAAATCTTGCAATAAAGTTCTTATTGTAACATTTTTACTATACATATTCATTTCTTCTATATAATCTTTCATTGCATCATAAGCTTTTTGATTTAAAAATTCTACTTCACTTGCTAATGTCATTTGTTTATTAGAATTCCATAGTTCTCTTATATCTTGTGTAGTATAATTTTTCTTTATATAAGAAAATTTTGTGTAAATATTATTTACCAATATTTCGAGAGCTTCATTAATTCTTGTTTTTGCATCTTTAGATGTAATATTTTGTCTATCTCCTGCAATTATTATTTCTGCCACATCCAATTGTTCTTTTACATTCTCTCTAATTCTTACTTCAGCTTCTTCAACCTCTGCTTGCTTTGCTCTTAATATACTCTCAATTTGGCTTGTCTGTAATGCTGTACTTTTGCTTCTTCTATAATCCATTACCTGAAGGCAATTTTCTATCTCATTATTTATTAAAGTAGATAATTCTAGCTTTACATATACATATTTATTTTCCATACCAGATTGCAAAATTATATTAGTATCATCTTTTCCTACTGATGTAGTTACAACTTTTATACCAATTTCATATTCTTGTGAACATTTAATATTATCTACATACTTTGTTAGTGGGAAATTTTTATTTTTATAAGTAAATTTATTATCAGTATAAATATAACCATAGATTATCCTATTCAAATAATCAATTATTCTATTTTGATCTATTACTATTTGTTTAATCTCTCTATTGATTTCCTGTTCTTCATCAGTTAAAAATTTATACTCATCATTATTTCTTTGAATTAAAGTTTGCTTTTCTAACCTTCTTAATGAATCAGTTATTTCCTTTTTAATTGATATTTTGTCATCATTAATATTAGAAACATATAAAACAGCAAGATTATCAACAGTAGCAGGGATTTCTTTAATATTTTTTAACATAAATAACATTTTTAAAACCTTTACATCTGCTTCTTGTAGTTCATTTGCCTTTACTGCATCTTCTGCACTATTTATTACATTTTTAATTTGATGCTCTAAAAACTCCTCTATTGTATCATAAAAAGCATAGAAAGGAATTAAAGTACCTATTTCATAATCACTATACCTTTTTGCTGTACCTTGAAAAGCACCTATTAATGAACGCTCTCCACTTGATAAGTGTTTTCCTGCATATCCATGTTTTCTAATATCGGTAAATACATTTTGTAATAATCTAAATTGATATGGTATAAATGGATATGTTTCTGCAAAATCAGTTCTATCCATATACAGTTTTTGATATGCTGTATTATTAAATAACAATAAATTTTTTATTATAGATTCATCTTTATCAAAAATTAATTCTAAACTTTCTTTAAATTCATCCTTTTTAGCTAAAATTCTTTTCTTAATAACTTCATCTATATCAGATGATGAAAGACTTAATTTTGTGTCAAATCTTCCTTGTATCTTTGAGAAATTATTGCCCATAACTTTTATTACATCATCTATTGCTTCTTGTGATGTAACGATAACCCATGCTTTACCACCACATTCTATTCCTAAATCTTCAACTATAGTTTGTAGATTTAACATTAGACCTCCATCATCTCCAATATATTGTCCAATTTCATCTACTAAAAATACTACATGATGATTATTGCCTTTTGATTTTATATAATCCCTTACTCTTTCAGCAAATTTTTCAATTGACAAATCATATCTTTCTTCTGCTTTATCAAACCAGTTTTCAGCCTCTTCTTTTGATTTATTTAATGCTTTAGAATAACTATTAACTATTTCATCTCTTCTAAAATAAAAATCATTTCTAGCTTCTAACCAACTATCGCCACATTCTTCTTGGAAATATCTCTTAAATTCTTCATATTTTCCTTCTTTAATTAAGAATCTTTCCAACTCTGCTACATGAGGAATCGTTGACAACCCCATTTTCTCATTAAAAACCTTTTCAAACACTGATAATATTTTATCTTTACCATCAACTGAATCAAGTGATGCTTTAGAATCTATATTGAATAAAATAACATCAGCTGATATACTACCTGCTCTTTTTATATCAGCTAATAATTTTGTATCTTGAATTTTTCCATCGAAATAATCTACAGCATGCTTCCCATCAACAATTTTGTTTTCTAATAAATAAGATATAATTTTTAAAAAATGTGATTTACCACTACCAAAAAAACCTGAAATCCATACACCCATTTTTTCGGTATTTCCATTTATACCAGAATTATAACTATCAAAAAAACTATTAAAGTGCTTTAATAATTCATCTGTTACTACATATTCTTCTAATTCCTGTTTTATAAAATTTTCGTCATCAACTTTTATTACTCCTTGAATTTCTCTTTCAATATCTTTCTCATATATTTCTTTTAATTTAGACATTTTTTATTTCCCCCTACTTCCTACTAACTAATTGAAAAGCTCTATAATAATTATCGTTATCTAATATTTTAAACAATTTGAAACTTTGTCCATCATATATTCCTGGATATAACATAATAACAGGATTATTTGTAATTACACTCTGTAAATTATTTAAAATTGTATGTCCTCTCACTATTCCATAACATTTTCCCATTCCTGTAATAATAACAATTTTATTTTCTTCTAAGTGTTCTCGAATATATTTTACTATTAAATCACTATTTGAGCTTATTGCTAATGTTTTTTGTATAACTGAGTTAACATACTTTGTACCTTTTTTCTTTTCGTATTCAAATGTTTTCTCCAAAAAACCTTTATCTTTAAGTATTTCAATAATTATGTCATAAATATCAAATATGATTATATTTTTATTTCTTACTTTCAAATAATTATATAAATAATCTCTTACAATATACTCATCTTCTGGATCATAATCAAAAACTCTAAAATTTATTTCATTTCCTAGTCCAGATGATTCTATAATATTTTCTGAATTTATTTTTTCGGTCATTTCCTGAAGTCTATCATTGATATTTCTCATATTAATCCTCCAATCGCTTTTGCATATTCTATATCTCCATTTGCATCTAATTGTCTTATATAATTTTCTTTTAATAATGGTCGTGTTATTTTAAATCTATCTTTTTCTTTTACAACTAAGCCAGAATCTTGCAGTATTTTCATTATTACTTGCTTCAATTTAGCTGCAGTAGATTCTGTTCTTTCTTTTAAAGTTATACTTAATATGCATTTTTCTTCATACCAATTGTTTATATCAAATTTTTCAATATATTCTTTTCTCATTAATAATTTGTCTTTATAGACTTCAAATATAAAATCTCTTACTAATTTATCCGTTTTCATTATTGCATATAATAAAATGTATTTACTTGTTTCTATATCAGAATATACAAAATCATTTAACATCTCTTTATTTAGTACATTTATTCTTCTAAAAATTGGTGAGTTAACTCGTTTTACACTTCCAATTTTTTTGTGATGTATTAAGTTTTCTTCAATATTTCTCTTCTTTAATTCTTCTGGATTTTCACCATTTAATATATATTCAGCAATAATTTTAGTTTCTATATACAAAAAAGGTTCTGCAGTCAATTTTGCACTATAATCTTCCATTTGCATTTACTCCTTATATAATTATATAAATTTGATAATATTTTATCATATTATCAAAAAAAATACCACTAATTTATAAAAATTCACTAAAAAAGTAGGATATTCGCATACTTTTTATAATATTTTTATAAAAATTCGCAGTATTTTTGAAGTTATATATAATATTTTTTATTATTTGGTAATAAAAAATAAATAAAAACGTCCTTGGAAACACATCAATAGATGTTATCATTTTTTATTTTTATAATTATCTTTTTTATATTACAAGCTTGTTCTTCAGTAATGCTTTTATTAATTTTTGCAAGATTTACTTTAGATACCTTACTTCATATTTGTGAAGGATTTAATATAACTTTAGGAGAATTTTTCACTGATTCAATATTTGATAATACCTATCAAGAAAATGATAAAGACTAACAAAGTTAGTCTTTATTTTAATAATGTTTCTATTTTATCATATTATATATATAAATTGATTTGTTTGTTATATCCTCTACTGGTGTATCATAATTCAATTTATAAAGCCATAAATGACCGTTTTCTTCTATATATTCTATATTATTTCTATTCAATATTTCTTTTATTTTAAATTGACTCGCCTTTTTCCAAACGAAAATTCCTATTTCCCAATTTTCTGTATTCAATTTAATATCTAAATTATAACCAGCATCAAAAACTATGTAAGCAGTAGTTGAAATTTCATCTTCACCATTATAATATTTTATATTATATTTTCCAGACAATTTTTCATCAAAAATTCTCGCATATTCTTCTAATTTTTTCTTTATATTATCTTGTGCAATATTTAATAATTTTTTAAATTCTTTAATATCTTCTTTATGTTCATTTATCCAATTAGTTATTTCTAATTCCATACCTTTTTCAACCTCAAATCCCTCTATATTATTTATAAAATCTATTAAATATATATACCATTTATTTTCTATTTGTTTATATGATTTTAAATCTTGTTTTAACTGCTTAAAAAATTCACTATATGTTATATTTATAAAATCATTATGTGTAGTATTTCTTAACTCTTGATGTACTGATAATAATAGCTTAATAGAGTTATTATTAAGTTTATTTAAAGTTTTTGCATAATCTTCCAAATCGTTATATACTGATGCATAAATTTTGTTTTCAATTCCTATTACTATTTCTTCATTTTGTATAACAATATCAATTCTATTGCCTTTTAAAGTTGTATATTCTCTATAAATATTTAAATGACTTAAATCAATATCCTTATATATCTTTTGTCCTTTATTTTTTACTACTTTTATTAAAGAATTTATTAAAACACTTCCTAATTTATGATCCTCTTTTGGATTTAAGTAAAATGCTAAAATATTACTACATACATTTTCATAATATGGATAACCTGAGATTTCCATAAATGTTTTTTCTTTAATTGGTATTTTATTATAAATTTTATTAACTTCATTCAAAAGAAGTTCAGATTCTTCAAAATTCATCGTTTTTAATCTCCTTTAATACTTATAATAATTTTCATCAAATTTTCCATTTTCATCAGTATGTATATCCATAAAGCATTCTTCACACATACATTCATACATTTCATATTCTTCTTGTGATATTCTTCTAAAACACATTTCGCAATAATATTTTTCATCTTCATGCTTTGCTAAATTATCATTAGATATAGTCGCTAATTTTCTTATTTGATTTTCATGTTTTTTAATATTTTTTTGTGTACATTCTGAATAATATCTTGATTTTGCTTCTTCACTATAATCCTTTTTCCAAATTTTCCTTATTTGAATTACATAGTAAATTGCCATTATTGGTCCAGCAATTAATCCAACATACATAGATATATATAATTTTATAATGAACCATATAATTGCATAAATACCAATTGTTACAATACAAACTAATTTATATAAGTCTTCTAGTTTATCATATAATAATTTGCTTACCTTATCAACAACGACATATCCCCAAGGACATGCTATCCCCATTATTATCCCTCTAATTGGTTTATATTGGTTCTCTTTACAATAAAAATAAGCAATCACTGCACATATTATGCATAAAAGAAATATTCCTAATACTTTTTTATATATTTCAATTAATTCTTCATCTCTTATTTTTTCTTTTATCATTTTTAACTTTTCTTTATCCATTTTTTCTCCAATAAATAGTTCTAAGATTTTGTGATTTCTCTATTATTTATAATATATTAAAATTATTATATCACAAAATTATAAAAACACAAAAATTTCTATTTTTATTCTTTTTTACTAATTGGAACTAACAATCCATTCCATATTCTATCTTTTAAAGATAAACTATCAAAATATAATTTAGTTGGTTCTATATCTGAAGATAATATAATTTGTATTTTTTTATTATATAAAAAATCTAGTATACGTAAAAATTCTTCTTCTATTTTCTTTTTACCAATTATAAACTGTATATCTTCAATTATTAAAATATCTATATCATAAAATTGTTTTTTATAATAATCTTTATTATTATTTTTTATTGAAATAACTAAATGCCTAATAAAATCCTCTGATGATAAATGCATAATTTTTACTTTAGGTTTTTTTAGTAATATTTTATTTTTTATTGCATTTATTAAATGTGTCTTTCCTGCTCCGTTATCTCCATAAATAAATAAAGGATTATAAGTATTTCCATAATTATCACATACAGCAAGTGCTGCATTATATGCAAATTCATTATTGTCATTAACTATAAAATTTTCAAATGTATATGAAGTGGTTATATTTTTATTTAATCTTTTACTCTTATCTTGCTCATAATATCTAAGTTGCAAGTTTTCACCATTAGAACATCTATATTCTAAATCTATATTTAACAACATGCCAATCATATTATAATTATAGATTTTATGAGTGGGTTCAATGTAATTATCTTTATCGTAATCTTTTAAGTCATTAAATTTTGCAATATAATCTAGGTCTAACTCAGTTACTGAAAAAGAATATTCAAAACCTTTATTTTTCTGTAGTTTATCATAAATTAAATCATTATTTATTTGTGAATTAAGAAATTTAAGTCTTTCTTTTAGCCATGATTTACCTTCTTCAACTGCTTTATCTAAAGAAGAATAAACTTCTGAATAAGAACTATCTCTTTCTATTAGTTCTCCAAATCTTTTACTGTTTGCTGAAACTTTCAAAAGATAAATCATACTATTTCCTCCACTTCAACTGTTTCGCAGTGTCCATCATTATTTTTGGCTATTATTATTTCTATAGCATTGCCTTTTTTCTTGTTTTGGTTATAATGACTATCACTATATAAAAAAATTACAACATCTGAATTTTGGGCTATTGAACTTGATTTTCTAAAATCAGATAAAACAGGTCTATGATTTTCTCTTTTTTCTGGCTTTCTTGACAATTGCGATGTTATAATAATTGGTATATTAATTTCATTAATTAATTTCTTAAGTCTAGCCATTATATTTGTAATTTCTTTATCTCTGCTTAATAATTCGTTCTTATTGTAGCTTACTAATTGTAAGTAGTCTATTATTATTAAGCCAATATTTTTCTCTAATTTTAGTTTTTGGCACTTTTCTATTATTTTGTCTATTGATATACCTGGTGTATCATCTATATAAAATGTAAAATCCTTTAATTTTTTTATTTCTTCAGTTATACTTGTCCAATGATTATTTAACAATTTTTTATCACTTAACAACCTATTTGCCATTTGCTCTTTAGACATATCAAGACTAAATATAGCTATAGGTACATTATTATTTGTTGATACATTTTTAGCTATTTTTATTACTAAAGATGATTTACCCATACCTGGTCTTGAAGCAATAGTTATTAATTTATTATCAATATTAATTAATTTATCCAATTCTTTAATTCCAAATTTCATTTCAATCTTACTCCTTATAATTAAAAATTATTATTTTAGCCACAAAATTATTTCTACATCATCTATGTTACAAACATGTGATGCATAATATTCTATATTTCCACTATTTATTTCTTCAAATATCATATTACAAATTGTATTACATAGATAAGCATCAACTTTATCATTAATAATTAATTGAACCAAATTTATTTTATTCTTATACTTTTTAGGTATTTTTACGATTCCCTGCTTTATATCTTCTAATTTTGATTTAAACTTATATATTTTTATGTCATTATTTATCGCTATTTGCTCTTTCATTAGCATTTTTATATCTTTTGTTCCTCTACTTTGTGGAAGTATATCATCACCAGAAGTCGAATAAGATATTATTCTTAATAAATCCAATATTGTATTTTTATCTTTAGTAATTAGCTTAAAATTATTTGTATTTGAATCGTTTTCATATACTTCTATAATCCACTTATCTCCATTACTCTGGTATTCTTTTTTAATTTCTTTGCTTATTGTATTCTCATCTTTTCCAATTAAAACAATTAAAGGGTGCAACTTTTTATCAAACAACTTCTTGTTAAAATTCACCTTATCTATTAATGAATTTCTTTCTATGTGTGTTTTTTCTATTTTTACAAATTGAATTAGATCTAAATTTTCATAAAACATCTCATTTCTTCCCTGAGAATGTCTTTCTTTTTCAATTTGCAAAAATGTATTAATTATCTCATTTCCGAAATCATCAATACTTATTATAGAACAAGGGAAAATATAGGTATCTTCAACATCTGTATCGATATATTCTTTAATGTCATGCTTATGTAAATCAAAACCAAATTGTAATGCTATTTTCTTTAATTCTATGTCGTTTGCTATCTCTTGCGAAAAAAACTTTAAAGCAAATCCACATTTTTTTGCAACTTTCTTTGCAAATTCCATATTATTTAATAAACTCTTACTTACATATTTAAGTGGACTTTCAAAAGCTGCATCCATAGCTATTAAACACAATTCTTCATCATCTTTTAAATTGCTTGGTAGATATTCAAATCTTTCTCCGTTTTCCTTTAGCAGATTTATAAGTTTAGTTCTATCATTTATACAACTTTTGATATTGTTAAAGTATATTTCATCTATTATGTTTTTTATATCAGTTTTATTTATTTGAAAAAGATTTTTGCTGACTCTCCTGAATATAGAAATATATTGCTCATCTTTTTTTATAAATTCGTATAATCCTAAAAATACATATTTTTGTTCGTTTTTTATAAATAAAAATGACATTCTTTCAGCAAGACTTTGTAGTATTCCTATTGCATTTGAATGAAAACAATTATCTACTATACAAATGTCAAAATTTTCTTTAAATTTATCTCTCCACTCATTTTCTTCAAGTATATTTAGCCATATATAATTCTCTTTATTTAGTAATTTATTAACTTTATCCAATGGAATGTCTTGTGTTTTTTTGTTTATAAAATTTAATTTTTCTGATGTAATAACATTTTTAAAATGTTTAAATATTTTTTCTTTACTATAGTATATATCCCCTACTTTTAATGAGTTCATTCTATTCAACTCCTATCTCTATAAATAAAAACCATTTAACAATTATATTATAATTATTAAACGGTTTTAAAACAATATATCTGGTCACATACTGCATAGTTCATCATTCATGTATAAAAAATATTATTCATTGCACATATTAAAAATCCTCTTTGTTATTCCTTTTTAATATATGGTAAATTAATTATTCATTCCAAACTTTATAGTTTGAAAAACTTTCATCCAATAATGTTCCCTTCTAATAATGTAATCATCTTTAGTTTTAATATCAAAAATTTCTAGAATTGCATACGTAAAATTATTTTTTATATAATCTTCTCCATGTTTCTTTAAAATATTAGCAAAATCTTTATTATCTCCAGACAATCCTTTAGCGTATGAATACCATCTTTGCCATATTCCACTCTTTCCTGTTGCAGAACCAATATATATTTTTCCGTTTGAGATATCAGTAATAATATATATTCCTTTTACATTTTCTAAAGCATTTTTCCATTCAGGAGCTTCATACTTAGCTATTATTTGTAAATCTTTATGTGATAATAAAACATTATTATAACCATTAAAATTAGATAATCTTGCAGATGGTGTTAATTCATATATTTCTGGATTAAAATCTCTTTGTACATTTTCAAAAGGTTTATTGTATATATCTCTGCCAACAGGTCTATCAAGTTTTATAATTAATCTTTTTATATATTCTTTGAATTCATTTTGTAGTGTTAATCTATAACCAATTTGGTCATATACTTCAGGTATAATTTTTTCTATTTTATATAATCCGCCAAACATATAATAATTGCTTCCATATGTATAATATTGGGCAAAAGCTAATACATATTCTGCATCTGAGTAATTATTATTTGCCTGTTTAGATTTCCAACAATTCATTTCCATCCATCTCAGGTCATCAGATAACAATAAATCTAAAGCAGGATAATTTTTATTTCCAGCATTCATATTAAATTTAACTTTAACTTTCCCTTTTGCAGTTATTTCTTTAAAAAAATCATCAAATTTTATCATGGCATAGCCTCCTAATAATTAATATTTTATTAAATACCTTCCCCATAACACGTATAATTTTCTACTTATTGCTATATTTTATTATATCTCTTATTTGTTTTTCATCAATACTACTGGACACATAATGTATAAAAAAATTTATTCATATCTTTTTTCGGCTTCTTTTATTATTTCTTTCATCTCTTGCCTTAATGAGTTAGGCTTAATTACTTCAACACAATTAATATTTCTCATCGCCCACATCTTAAATCCTCTTGTGCTTGTATCTACTATTAATCTAAATGTTTCATTATTATTTTTAATTATTGTAATATTTCTTCCAAATTGATCAAATATTGTATCTAGTAAGAAGTTAGAACATATTGCTTCTACTTTTTCTTTTTTTCCTCCAAAAACTTCAACACTTGATTGAGCAAAATCTTTAATTTGTCTTTCTGATTTTTTTATAGAAATTTTTTCATTTCTTTCCTTCAAATTTTTAATTCTATCTAATCTATAATGAAAAAATTCTGTATTTCCTTCTTTTATTCCTATTAAATAGAATTGTTGTTTGTCATATACTATCGCATATGGAGAAATTTTGGGGCTACTAACTATTACTTTTTCTAATTTTTTATTAATTCCATATTTCCAATATTCAAATTCTATTTTGTTAGAATTATATATTGCCTCTGAAATATCTTCTATATTCTTTATTACCTCCATATTATCAGTTTTAGTGTCGTTAGAATATATTTTATAATTTTTCAATTTTTCATTTTCATATATATTTTGCATATTTTTACATTTATTAATAATTTCTTTTGCAATTGAAGGTACTATATAATTAGCATAACTAAATGTATCAATTATAGCTCTTATTTCTCCTGGTTCAAAGTCGGTATCGGGATCTCTATTTATGAAATACCCACATCCATTTTCTTCTCTTGTGCTAATGTCATAATTTAACTTATATTTTAATAAATTAATATTTCTTCTAATTGTTCTTGGATCTATTTCTACATTATATATTTCTTGTATTTTTCTTTTAATTTCAGCTACGCTTAACATATGATCTTCATCACTATATTTTTTTAATACATTTAATATATATAATATATTTCCGTTTTTTTCATATAACTCCATTTATAAATTTCCTTCTTTACTAATTTTTTTCATTTTTTTCATATGCTGCAACAAATTTTAGAAAAAATTTAAATACGCCTCTGTCATATTTCATATGTAATTTTGATTTATCTGTTTGGACAATATTATTATACATCTCATCTAAATTGTCATTATATTTAGTATTAAATTTTCGTTTTAATATTTCTTTTTCATCTTCATGTATATTTAAAGCTTTGCCTCTTGCTGCGGTATGTACTACTTCAATTACTTTTTTTTCATTAAATAATGAATTTATTTTTTTATTTAACAGATATTTATCACCATTTTTATATGATTTTGCCCCTATTAAAACAATTATTTGAGGATCTATTATCTCTATTTCTTTACAAATATTTGACGAAAATTTTTCACAATAACTCAAAAAATAATTTTTATCAGAATCAGCATATCCCCCACTTTTATTTAGGTTCATAAAAGCAACTTGTTTTAGTGCGTTTTTCAAATCATCATAATTATCTGTTATTTTCCTATTGATTATATATTCAGCCATTCTTGCAATTTTTTCCTTTTGTTTAACAGGTATATTATCAAAAGGATAGTAATAGTTTTTTTCTTTTTCATTTTCTTTAACTTCAAGTATTTCTCTTTTGATTAATGTATCGTTTCTAATTGCCTTTAATTCTCTATTTCCATCTTCAATATTAATTTCATCATAAAATTTATTATTAAAAAAGTCATTATAAAATATTCTTTGATCATCATCATAGTTTTCATCAATTAAATCCTTCATTATATTAGGTTCTTTTAGTATAAATAAGATTCTAGTTCCTGATTTTCCATATTCTTCTTCACATATAATTCCATCTTTTGCAAAGAATTTATGAAGTTTTTTTCTTTTATCTTTTTGATTCTCAATCCATTCTTCAAATAATTCATTTAATTCTTCTGTTTTAGATTTTTTCATGTCATTACTCCTTGTATACTAAATTTTATTTTAAATCACATATCTTTACTTTTTATCAATATATTAATAGTTATACTTCTTTTTTAGCCATTCTATCCAGAGTTCAATATCTTTTCTTGTTTTGAAACCTCTATCATGCCAATCTGTAAGTATATTATTTAGATATTCAAAATTAGGATTCGTTTTATTGGTAGAATAATAAAAAGCTAAACTTATTGTTTTGAAATCAAATTCATATTCTTTTATCCATTTTAGAATATATTTATTTTCTTTCCTTGTAAATTTTCTATTTAAATTAATTTCACATTCTTTAACAATATCATTTGGTTTCATTTATTATCCTTTCCAGATTAAATAGAATCTAATATTATATTACTTTAATATTTAATATTAAATTTCCACTATTTGAAGCTTTATCTTGATTCCCCTCTCCATATATTATTATACTTTGACTGTCTTGAATTCCTTTTGGTATTGTTATCTTAATAGTATCTTTTCTAGTTACAATTCTTTTTGCCTTATTATCCCATTTTTTTCTTTTAATTTTTAATTTCTTTACGCAACCTCCCTCTGCTTCATTTTTATTAATTTTATATGATATATATATATCGTTAGGCGTAACTTTATAATCATGATTTTTACATTCAAAATAAGTTTTAAATACTTCTTCTAAACCACTAAAATTAAAGTTATTATTTTCCATATTTTCTTTAACATAAAAAGGCTTTATATTTAAATCCTTTTTAATATCATCTATAAATTTTTCTTTATCTATCTTATCCAAAATATTATTTTCCTTTCGTTTTTTCTATTTCATATTTTTTTAGGACATTTATTCCATAAATTTTATAATTTTTAATATATCATAACTCGCTTTAATTTCATATATATTGTTTAATAGCATTTATGGAGATTTATCACTTATTGTTCCACAATTTATTTTTTTATTAAAAAGCAACTAAATCTTTGTATTTTGTCTTCCTCGTGTGACATTATAACATATAATTCTTGTCCTTTGTATTGTTCCATTTTATCCGTATCGCATAGACCTTTTAACTCATATTTATCATGTCCATTTTTATCTAAAAATTCTACTTCTACTTCATATAAATGTTCTACTATTTCTTTATCTAGCTTTCTAATATTATTTATCTTACCTTCTTTCAAGATATATTTTTTGCTTTTCCATATATCACTTGTAAAAATTTTATTTACAACATCTTTATCTGTAATTATATCTATACTTTCTATTAATATATTTGTAAATCCATATTCCACCCATAATTTTTGTACTTCTGCGTCTTCTATATCTCCTTCATTTCCTGCAATATATCTTTCTGAAAATTCTATTTGTGTCATATTTCCTATACCTCCTTTAATTTTTCCCATACTTTAACCATTGCATAAGTATCTAATTCACAGTATTTTAATAATCCATATCTTGCCTTTTCCTGTTCTTCTTTTGACATATCCTTAATTTTTGGGAATATATTCATTGCTTCTCCTCCATTATGTATTAATGGTAAGTTATGATAATTCAGTTCTGGATCATTTGGAAATAATGCTGGAAGTACATATTTTATTGAATATGATCCTTGCATGTCCTTACAATAATACATTCTTTCTGAAAATGGTATCATTAAATCTTGTATATGGTCATGTATATTCATCAAGTGTTCACTTAAATCAGGGAAAATTTCTGCAAGTTCTTTTATTCTTCCTTTTTCAAACATCATATTGTATGCTGTAACACATACATCTTTTGGAATATCTTTTACTAATTGTTCTGCAAGTTTCCTTCTTGGATCTGTTCCTGATTCAGCCAAAAATTCTTTATGAAATAGTTCTCCATTTTCTTTTTCTATATAATGTAACGAATATTGAAAAGGAATTTGCTGATATGGTTTTGAATTATCAAATTCTGGAATAGCTGTTTGCATTGTTTCAAAATCTAAAAAGTAGATTGGATAATATAGATTTTTCATAAATTCCCTTATTTTTTGTTTATCTATATGTGGTTCATAATTGAACTCTTCAAATTCTATTTGTTGCTTAAACTTCCAGTTCATATTCTCTTCTAGTAAATCTTTAAAATTAATTTTTCCCTCGTAATAAAACTTTAAAGCTTTATCTTTGTGCATCTTTCTAATCTGAAAAACATTGTGTTCTGGAAAATGTTTTGTACAATATTTCCAAAATTGACATTGATAAGGTTTGAAGCATTGCATTCCAATTTCTTGCTTTGGTTCATCTTCTTGTTTCATATACTTATTAATTTCTTTTATTTTTGCTTCGATTTCTTTTTGTTTTTCTTGAACTATATCTGTAACATCTTCAATATTAAAAAGCTCACTTAAATTTAATTCACCGTGTCTTATATATTGATTATTTATATAAACAATACTAGCTTTAGTCACTTTATACCCTAATTTATTTAGAATATAAAACTGATAAGAAATATCATCTAAATAAATATCTTTTATTTCAGTAGAGCTTTTTACTTCATATATTTCTACTGAATTTTCATTAACTTTTAAAATATCTATACTGCAAAAATTATTTTTATATTTAAACGATGCTTCTGTAATAATATTTGAACTTTCTTTCAATGCCTCTTTAGTATCATAAATCATTTTATCTAAATTTTCATAATACTCAATATTAGTATAGTTTCCAAAGATTCCTTTTGCAAGTTCGCCTACCTTTGTTCCATTGTCTAAAACAGCCTGATTATCCATTTCTCCTTTTTCTTCTGGTTTGTTTTTTTCAAGCCATAACATTTTATTACATTGTATTGCTCTACAATATTTAGATTTTGATAAGTGAATTTCATTCATAAAAAACAGTCCTTTCTGTTCTATGTTATATTATTTAAGAATAATAATCAACTGCTTTGGTCACGAAATGTTGTAAATTTCATTTTATTTATTTTATAGCTATCATTAATTCATTATCTTGAACAGTTCTATTAGAATTTTCATATTCAAATTTAGCCCCAGTAAAATATACTTTATAATTCTCATTCTCTAATCTTGTTCTTATTAAAAATAAAAACCTATCTGTATCTTCTTCAGATAAATTATATTTTACTCTAAGTTCATAAAATGAATATCTAATATAATTTGGATTACTTTTTATTTTATCTTTTAGAGTATTCTCTATTAGTTTTATAATAATCTTGTCCTCCAACTTATCATCACTCCTTATAACTTTTTACATATTATCACAAAATGGCAAAAAAATAAATAGTATCAAGCAAAGCTTTTCTACTTCACTTGATACTACTTTTATTCATATTTTGGACTTCCATAACCCATGACCTGTTCATTGTCAAATGAATACATTCTTTCAGCACATTTATTACTTGTGTTTCCCTCTATTGTATAAATGTTTCTGTTAGTTATATCTGTTCTTGTAACTATTCCTACATGATCACAATTTCCATCTTGCTCGCCATTTTCATCATACCAGTCAAAAAATATTATATCTCCAACAATCGGATAATAACTATCTCCTCTGTCATTCCATTGATTTTTTTCTTTAAACCAATTTATTCCGTCTGTGCATACAGAAAATTTAGGAATAATTCCTTTATCTATGTAATCACATTCATTAGCACACCAACTCACAAAGCAAGCACACCATTCAACATGATTTTCAAAGCCGTACCATTTCCAGAATTTATCTCCTCCTTCATTTCCTATTTGTGCTTTAGCAACTAATACTATTTGACTATTTGGAATTTGAGAACTGTCGTAATCTGCATCTCCATCACTATTAAATATAACGGCAACAAATCCTGCTATTAACACTATTACAAGTATTATAAAAACAGCAATCCAACCTCCTGCTATAATTGCAGAGATTACTGCTTTCGTTGCAGCAACTACTGCTTTGATTGTAGCTATTGTTGCCTTTATAGCTACTTTTACTCCTCTTACTGTTGCTTGCATTACTTGTTTAGAAGCTCTTGCCACTCTTTGTGACATCTTAACACTTTCTTTTGCAATTATCTTACTATTTTTCGCAAATTTTTCAGTTGTCTTTATTCCTTTTTTAGCAAGTAATTTAGTATTTTTAGCAGTTTTTATGCTTTTGTTTACTCCATTTTTTATGGTTTTGCCTGATTTATCTATTACATTTTTTAATTCTTTATTATTTTTACTTTTTATTCTATTTTTTAATACTTCAACCTTTTGCTTTCCTTTAATAAAATTTTCTTTTGTTTGATTTAAAGATTTTTTTCCAACTTTATTTCCTTTTTCTATACCTTTTCTTGAAATATAACTTATATCATTTTGAACTTTTGTACCTGCATAATCTTCTGCTGAGTTATTTTGTTCATTTATTGTAAGTTCATTTATTTTTTCTTTAGTTGTTACTATATTATTTTTAAGTTTTTGAAGTTGGACAACATCTTTATCTAATTTTTTTATTGTTCCACTCGGCTTTACTTTTATTTCTGGCATTATTACACCTCCAAACTTCTATATTTGTTTTGCTACTACAACAATTCTTCCATTTTTTTGTGAATATTCACAAGTTGAAAGTGTTATCAATTTATCTCCATAATTTATATCAATTCCTGTATTATAAAATTCTAATTTTCGACAATTTTCTATAAAATCATTTAATTCTTGTACATCACTAAAGTTTGTATAGTTATAATATTTAAAACCTTTATCTGAATAGACAACTGTTTTAAATGCAATAGCTACTTCATAAGTTTTTTCTATTGTTTTACCATTATAATAACTATAAAATTTTATATATTTATGATCTTCATAGAAACTATGTTTTTTATAGTTGTCTAGCTGTGCAAACATACTGTTATCATTCATGTGATGTCCATAAATTATTAAATTATCACTATATTGAATATTGCAATACTCTGCAAGATATGGTGTTCCATGACTTGAATAATTCTTATAAATATTTCGATGAAGATAATAATCTCCATTTTGCATAACAGGATAATCTATATTAGTGTTTTCTATCTTTATCCAGCCTACAACATCTGAATTAATCTTTGCTATATTTTCTAAATTATACTTATTACTAGATTCTCCTTCGCTTTTTTCTATTTCAGTATCAACATTTGTAGTATTTAAATCTGGATTTTCTTCTATTACAATTTCTTGTAATTCATCATATATATCTGTTTCTTTTTTATTTTCTGCAAATTCTTTAATTATAAAGAAGCTACTAATAGCTAATATTACTATTAGTAGCAATAAAATAATAATATATTTCTTATTCATTTAACCCTTCTCCTGGTTTGGTAGTCATCAATTTATATAGTTCTGTATTCTTTGGAAATCTATTAGAAAAAGGAACTAAAGATGAACCTACTTTTATAAGTCCTTCTCCAGCTCCTACATTTGTTATATAACTCATTTGTAAATCAGATATATTAAGCAATTTTGCAAGTTCTAATCTATCTGTACTTGCTTGATTAAGCATTATTATAAATTCTGAATTGGCTAGCATAGTCCTTGCAGTATGACTTTGTAATAAATCTTCTACATTTTGAGTGATACCAGTACAAAATGCTCCATATTTTCTAACTCTTTTCCAAAGAGTAAATAAGAAATTTGCAGAATATTCATATTGAAACAAAAGATATATTTCATCTATAAAGATATAAGTATTTTTTCCTTTTGTTCTATTTGCTGTTATTCTATTTAATATTGAATCTAGCACAACTAACATTCCTATTGGAAGTAATTGTTTTCCTAAATCTAATATATCATAGCAAATTAAACTATTAGATGTATTTACATTAGTATTCATTGCAAAAGTATTTAATGAACCATTAGTAAATAACTCTATTGCTAAAGCAATTTCTTTTGCTTCTTCTTCTGGTTGTTTTAATAACTCATCTCTAAAATCTTGTAATGTTGGTGGAATGCCTTGATAATTTCCTTGTTGAAATACTCTATATACATTTGCCGTACATCTATCTATTATAGATTTCTGTTTCGGTCCTAGATTATTACTTCCAATTAGTTGTTCACATAGAGATAATATAAATTCTGATTTTAAAATTACAGGATTTGCCCCATCTCCATATTCACTATTCATATCCATTGCATTTATATGATTATTACTTGTAGCAGATATTTTTATTACTTCTCCACCTAAAGCTTTCACTAAAGGAGAATATTCCCTTTCAGGATCTAGTAAAATAATATCTGCATTTGCATCTTTTAATTTAATAGATGCTATTTCTTGTTTTGCAGTAAATGATTTTCCACTTCCTGACACTCCTAATATAAATGAATTTCCATTTAAAAGTTGTCTTCTATCTGCTATTATCATATTTTTACTTATAGCATTTTGACCATAAAAAATACCATTCTCGTGCCTAATTTCTTGCACTTTGAATGGCATAAATACAGCTAAAGATTCTGTTGTTAATGTTCTTAATGCATCTATTTTTCTTACACCAAATGGTAATACAGTATTAAGTCCGTCTAATTGTTGAAATCTTAATATTCCTAATTGACACAAATTCTTACTTGCTATTTGCAATAAAGCCTCTGTATCAATGTCTAGTTTTTCTTTTGTATCATCTGTTACTACAATAGTAATAACTGCTAAAAACATTCTTTGATCTCTTAAAGTTAAATCATCTAAAAATTCTTTTGAATCATTTCTCTGTTGTTCCATATCGTAAGGTATTATTGCACTAAAATTATTATTTGCATTTTGTTTTCTCTGCCAATTAGTTATATTTGTTTCAACACCCAATCTTCGATTCTCCGCTTCTTTTACAGCTTCATCCATTGGAATTGGAATAATATCTATTGATAACATCATATTCTTATTTAAATCCGTTAATTCTGAAACCATATCATCATTTATATAACTTGCATACTCTTTTAAAAATAAGACTCTACCATATCTGTTTCCAATTTTAAAATAATCTTTTTCAAATTCAACAGTATCTGGACAAACAAAATCTTTAAAGTTATGACCTTTTTTCATAGACTCATGCAAATTAAAATGAAATGATGTTTCCTCTCCTGTTCTATAAAAATCATGTGCAATTCTTAATCTTTCTTTTGTATCAAGTTCTATACATTTTGAACCTAATGAATTGAAATGATTTGTTAATTCTGTATATGCTCTTGTAAAATAGTTCCTTGCTTCTTCAATACTATTTTTATATACTGAAATAGTAATTATTTTTTCTTGTACTATTTCATTTGCATTTTTAGCTTGAGATATAAGCATTTGATTATATTCTTTTCTATATTTATCTAAGTTGTCGTTAGTATCTTTTAATAGTATTCTTTTTTCAAAGTCTAATTTATTTATTCGTCTGTTGTTTATTGTAATTTTAGTTGTAGCTCCAGTATCTAATGAATTAAGTATTTCACTATAATCTAAAAACAATGCTTCTTTATCTTCTTTACTTGCAACTGCATAATTTATATCTAAAAACTTAAATGATTTAGAATACTTATTCTTTCCTACTAAAAAAATACCATCTTCCCATATTGCTTTTACTGGTATAATATCTTGTACACTTCTAGGAACTTTAAATTTTTCTTTATCAAGTTTAAAAATCTTTTTAAGTGTTTTCAGCATTATTTTCTACCTCCTTCTTTGTTTTTTTCTGCTTTTTATTTTTCTTTTCTTTATGCTTGTGTTGTGGCTTTAATATTCCTTGTTTTAATCTTTTATCTATTGTTGGTTTAAACATTTCTGCATAAATATTTTTGGATTTAAAAGTTAATCTTTTTGGAATAATAAACTCTGACTTTATGAATGCTATAATAAATTGTTCAGCAGTCATTCCGTTATATTTAACAAATCCTAATACTGCAAAGGGTATTGCTCCTAAAATACATAGCCATGACACTGTTTCTAATCCCAGATGTGGCTTTAATGTAAAATATAGAATTACAGCTACAGCACATGCCAATAAAGAAAAAATGAACTGCCTTAATGACAGTCCAAAGAATATGCTTTCACTAAATTCTCTAATATCTTTATTTATTTTTACTTCCATATATTATCTTGCACCTCTTTCTTTTTTCTTTCTAGTTCTATCTTGTTTTAATTTATCTTTATTTTCTTCATACCATTTTTCAAATTTATTCCATTCTTCCTCATTCATAACAATATCTTCTATAAAGATAGGCTTACATTTTTGATGCAATTCAAACATTTTGTTTTCCCATTCTTTTATATTTTCAATAGATCTTATATTTTTTACTCCTTGATGCCATTCATCAATTTTCCCATAAGTTTTAATATAATCATCTATTGCCTCATATTTTTTATCGCCTAACTCTTTTCTTAATTTTTCATAATCTTGCATTATGCTCATATACCAAACCTCCATTCATTTATTATCTTTCTCTTTGTATTTTATTTTTTATTTTTTCTATAACACCAAATTGAGGATATGCTTTATAACATCTGTTATCACAATGTTTAAAAAAGTCTTTTCCATTTTTTGAATACATATACATCCAATCTTCAGGATTTTTCATACCTCTTTTTATTGCATTCTCAAATGCATCATTTGGATTTTCTCTTATTTTCATACCTTCAAATATACTTCCAGCTGGGTGTACTAAATATTTAATGCCATTCTCTTCTGTATGTATAAAATCCTTGCTCATATTTATTGCTCCTTCCACTTTTATATTCCCATCATTTCTCTTACTATTCTGTCAGATAGTCTTATTGTTCCTACTAAAACTAACATATTGAAAATTAGTTCTCCTATATATTTCCATACCATATTAACTGCTTCAGCTCCTGCATCTACTACTGGAGGAGATGTCGCAAATGCCGAAAATATAACACAAGCTAGTACAATTATTGCTCCTTCTAGACATACTGCCACATAACTTTTTAGAAAACTTTTACCTATATTTTGTGTTGTTTCACCTGCGAATGATGATAAAGGTATTGGAGCTATTGCTGTGTACATATATAATTTAAAAAATCTTCCATATACAGTAAGTATTAGGATAAAAGACAAAACAGTAACAAATAATCCTCCTAAAATAGTAACTGCCCATAGAGGAATGCTTTCAAAAAATCCACAATCCTCAATCGCAGTAATTATTTCTTGAGGTAAAGTCATTGCACTTGCTTGAAATGAACTTTTTGCCATTATTGTACTAACTATTCCCTGTATAATTTTAAAAACTGCAAGCATTAGTTCTAAACCATATGTAACTATTCCTTTTGCTATTGCAAATCGTAAAAATAGTTTTACTGCTTGTTCTGGTCTTTTTAGTTCAGAAAAATTAGTGCAAGTTCTTACAACTCCAATTACAAAAAATAATACAAGCAATGCTAATCCTATTGCCTGTAGCGCTCCATTTATATTTATAATTATTTCCCAGATAGTTCCACCTTTAAAACTAGAAGGACTTTGTGTTACTAGAGTATATATTTCTGATAGTCTTCCATTCCAAGTATCAAGTGCATTTTGTAAATTTCCTACAATCCAATTCAAATTTAAGCACCTCCATTCTTATAATCTTCTAATTTTATATCACTTATAATTTCATCTCCCCATGAATCCCAACCATCTACTTTCTCTCGTGCAAAAAGTTCTATTCTAGGTAAATTACCTACTAATTCTATAATCTTCTCTCTAACTATATCTGGCTTTTTACTATGATTTTCTATTGGAGTATCAATTATTTGATGCACTTTTTTACTAATTCTTTTTATATTTCCTTTTGTGGCTATTAAACATATCTCTGCATTTGCTCTTGTCCAATAGCCCATTCCCCAAAACCATGAGTTAGATTTTTTGTTTCTTTTCACCCATGTAAAACCACAAGTTTTATAATTAAATCCCCATGCTTCAATTACTTTCAATCCCTCTTTTAAACATGGATAAGTTACCCATATAAATAAAATACAGTCTTTGCTTGAAATCGAATTAATAAAGTCCTTTAAATTTATGATATCTTCAATATTCATTGTTTTATAATGACTCTCTGCACTTCTTCCATTTCCTTTTTTAGACCATACTTTATATTTCCAGGGAGGATCAGCATATATAATTTGATATTTCTTCTCCATTAAATTTCCTCCTTAAATCAATTATAGGCAGATATTTTATCTGCCTATGTTTTAACCACCAGTTATTAAATTCAGAATTTCTTTAGAAAATGTTATGACTATTCCTCCTGCTAGTGTCATTATTCCATTAGCTCTCTGTGTGGGATCATGACTTTTCAAACTCATACCTACTTGGACAACTCCAAATCCTAAGATTATCATTCCAACTGCTCTTATTAATCCAAATATAAAATCGGATAAATTGTTTATAACAGTAAGTGGGTCATCAGCTGCAAAAACATATAATTGTTGTGCAACATTCAGTGCTATAACATATCCTATAATTATTGCTCCTTTTTTTAACATATTTTTCATAAATTTTTTAACTTTATTTTGATTCTTCATAATTTAATTACCTTCTTTCTTTATTTACATAATTTTTGCTTTTGGATACAAAAAAAGCCCAGAATATTATTTTATTTTTTAATAAATTCTGGGCTATTTTATTTAACTATTAAATTCTAATTCATTTTTGTACATATTTTCTATATCTTCATTAGATAATAATTCTATATCTAATTCATCTAAATTTATGTTTTCTATTTCTTTTGTATCTATTTGTATATCATTAATATCAAATGTAAGAGTTCCTATTGCATTTTCAGTACCACCATGTATATATTGTGGTATGTTTTTATTTCCAATAGGAGTATATTCACTATTAAAATGCTCCTTTAGATTAAATTTAAAGTCTTTTATTGGTCTTTCTCCTCGAATAAAAAGTAAAGCATAATTATTATCTAGTAATCTAACTTCGTCTGGAGTCAATAATTCTCTACCTGCTATTTGGTCATTTTCTGAATAATTGCCATGTGAACCAAAACTTCTACCATAAGAATTAGTATCTATTGTTTCCTTGCCTAGTAGTTCACTTACATATTTATGTGTACTTTGTTCATTTCCACCCAAATAAAGAAACTCATCGCAATTTCCTACTATTGATTCCCACTGTTTCTCAAATAAAGCCTTTAGTTGTGCTAAATTTTGTAGAATTATAGAAACAGAAAGTTCTCTTGACCTCATTACAGATAATATCTTATCAAAATCATCTGGTAAACTAACATTAGCAAATTCATCCATTACAAAATGTACATGAACTGGTAAACTCCCACCATATTTATAATCAGCTAAATAAAATAATTGTTGAAATAGCTGTGTATATAGAATACTAACTAAGAAATTAAAAGAAGTATCATTATCTGGTATGATTGCAAATAAAGCTACTTTCTTTTCTCCTAAAGATGGCAAGTCCAATTCATCTGTTTGTGTTAGTTGTGCCATACTCTCTAAATTAAATTTTTCTAATCTTGATGCTAGTGTTACTTGTATTGATTTTAGAGTTTTTGCTGAACCAGAATGATAAGCTCTATAATATTTTAATGCTATATGTTCAGGATTTTTTGTTTCTAATCTATTAAATAACATATCTAGTGGACTTACATAGTCATCATCATCTTCTTTTACATCTCCTGCTCGAAGTAATTCCATAACCATTGTAAAATTCTGTTCTTCTTCAGGTGCTTCATATCTTAAATAAAATATTAATGCCAAAAGTAACATACTTGCTGCAGTATCCCAAAATGGATCATTTGTTGTACTTCCTTTTGGTGTAGTTGATTTAAACAGGTTAGTTGCTAACTTTTGAACATCATTATCATTTTTTATATATACAAATGGATTATAACAATGTGATTTTTCCATATTAATTAAATCTAGTATTTTTATTTCATACCCATTTTTTTCTAGTAAATAACCTGTATCTCTTAAGATTTCTCCTTTAGGATCTAATATTACATAAGATGATGAACATTGCATTACATTTGGCTTGCAATAACTAAATGTTTTACCTGCTCCAGAACCTCCTATAACCAAAACATTAACATTTCTTCTATGTTTTTTTCCATTTAAACCAATAGAAACATTTTTCGTTAGTATTTTGTTATAATTATTAGGTTGCTTATATTTTTTATTTATTTTTCCTGCATCACCCCACTTTGCAGAACCATTTTCTTCTCTCCTTCTATAGTTTTTTCTAGTAGATTCATATAATAAAATGCATAATATATAAATTAGCAAAAAAATAAAAACAGTTTTTAAACTATTCCCTGTAAAAATTATTTTAAAAGGATTACTGAATGCTAAACTGCCATTTTTTATTATATTTACTAATCCACCATCTATATATGGTGCTATAAGGAGTGAAATCCAAATAATAGGTATTATTCCTATTATATAAAATATTTTAGCAACTTTTTTCTCATCTTGTCTCAAGTGTGTATTTTCCTTTTATATTTTTATTTAGTGATAAAGATTTTTTATTTATAGGGGTATTTAACAGATTTATTATTAATCTGTCTATAATTTCTGTATCAATATTTTGTTGCAATTTTGTATTTCTAAACTCATTTAATGCATTTAACATTAATTTATAATCATATTTATCTAATATTATTGTTCTTGTTTCTTCCACTTAAAAAATCCTCCTATCTATTTAATCTTGTTTTAGACTTTGTTTTCTTTGACTTATTTGATTTACTTTTTGTTTTGCTTCTCTCTTTTGATTTAGAATTATCTAACTTTTCAGCCTCAATCTTTAATTCTGCAAGTTCTTTCTTTACAGAAGGCTTATTTGCTCCTTTAGAAACCCCTTCTTGCATCTTTGAAGTCTTTGAGGAAGGCTTTGACAGAGGGCTTTTTTCTGTCTTTGCCACATTGAAATTTTCTTGAGTATTTTGCTCTTTTTGTATAGGTTTATCTGCAAGTACTTCTGCTAATTGTTCCTCTTTAGATTTTTCTTGTATTCCTAGTTCTTTTCTCATTGTTTCTTTATCTTCAATTGATTTGCTAGTTACTGTTTCTAATTTTGCAGTATCTACTGTTGTTAATTTGAATTTTTCTACTATTCTATTTATTCTTGCAGCATCTTCATCTTTAACAAGAATATCTACCATTTCATCTTCCTGTTTACTATTCTTATCTTTTAATGCACAATATGTAATACCATAATTTTTAGCTTCTCTTGCAAAAGTCTTTAAATCTTCTTTACTTACTGTAAATATTTTTAATGGTTTTCCTGCTTGTAGCATTCTAGTTAATCTCATTTTTCCTCTTGTTTGATTTTTATTCTTGTCTTTCATTATCGTATAAAGCATTGCTGCAATATTTTTTGCTCCGCTTCCTGTTAATTTTGCTATTACTTCAAATCCTTCTAAACTTAATCTTACAACTTGTTCTGATGCATCTCCATTAACACTCATAAATTATTGCTCCTTTCCATTTTTTATTTTTTCTTTTTTCTTTTCCTTTGTTTCTTTTTCAAGTTCTTCTTGCTTATCTAATTCTTCTAGATTATGTTCTATCTTTGGTACTCTAGTTTTAATATCTTCACACATTTCCACCTTCTTTCTTAAACTAATTATTTTATCATTTATAGATGAAATATCTTCTGCAATTTTATGCATTTCCATTTCATCTTTTGATAACTTTCTTTTTGCCCAGAGTCTTTCTCTTTTGCTTAATAATTCATTTATTTTATAATTAGTTTCATCTTTATAATTTAATAAATCCTCTAAAGTTTTTATTTTATTTTGATACAAAAATTTTGCTTCATTAGATAATTCTTCCATTCTTGAAACATCTGCTCTAATACTTGCAGGTAGTTTTTGTTGAGGTACATTATTTGGAAAAACTTTTAATAAATAGCAATAATGATAATATAAAGCAATAAATCCTTTTGCTTTGGCTCTTTTATGCCTTTTTGCAAAAGGATATTGTACTTTTCTATAATTATAAACATTTTCTATAAATGGTACTCTGACTGCTTGTTCTTCTAATATTCTTCTTTTTATATTATCTATTGAATAGTTTTCTCCATATCTTCTTTCAATTCTTATATTCCTCTTATAAGGTTCTTTTCTAATACTTATTTTATTTGCTCTAAAGGTTATTTCATAATCTAGTTTTTTCATTAAAAATAAAAAATCATCATAAGAGTATGCTTGTCTAATTGCTAAATCTAAATCTCTCTTTGCATTACATGTATAGCTATCATTATATAGAGATTTTTTATAATAATTACTAAAATTTATTTTGCTTTTCTTGCACATTTTTTCTTCTAAAACACTTAAACCATATTCATTGCATATCTCATCTGAAGTATGTCTTAATCTACTTGTATTTACTCTATTACTATAATATTTTTTTCCATCTACATAAGATACAGAGTTTAATACAAAATGATTATGTATATGATTAGTATTAAGATGAGTAGTAACTATAACTTGAAATCTATCTCCCCACATTTCATTAGCAAGTTGTACTCCAATTCGATGTGCAAGTTCTGGTGTAACTTCACCTTCTTTGAAAGATTGATATGCATGGAATGCTAATATTTTATCTTCTTTATTATAATATTTTTTTGTATCTACCATTTCTTCATAAGCTGAATCTGGCTCACAATTTATTCCTGTAACAAAAAATTCTTTTTCTGTTTTATTTGAATTTCTTGCATATTCAATGACATTTCTTAAATCATCTACTATAATTTCATATTTATTATTAAATTCAATTGATTTAGTTTTACTTTTATCTTTTGCATAGTCTATAACATGATCCATTCTCTTTACTACTTTCCATAGTTTAGTCGTTGCCAAGTTACCACCTCCTATAAAAATTTCTGCTTAACTTCTCTAGCAAACCTATGCCATTCATCTGTTACTTCCTTATAATAATCTTTATCTATTTTGTTAATACTATTTGCTTTATGAGCTATTTGATTAAGATTAACACCTATTTTAGATAGTTGTTTCATTACTTCATAAAACTCTATTCCTGGTTTTTCTTTTATTTCTTTTTCCATTAATAATTTTCTGAAATATTCTCCATAAGATAGATTAGCTTTTTGGCAATCTGAAATCAATTTTTCATTCTCTATTTCATTTAACATGATATCTTTTCTTATATTTCTTTTTCTCATATCTCTCCCTCCTGGTTTTTTAAATTTTAAATGGGGATTGGGGCTAGCCCCATTGAATAGAATTTTGAATACGGTAAAATCCGTGTGAACAAATTCATTGCTTGCTAGGACAAGAAATCTAATCTTTGCATATAAAACTACACTTGTATATATTCCTTATTTCGTACTTTATTTGTTTTATATTGTTCTATTTCTTGTCTTTTCTTTAACCCTAACTTGTAACATAAATAATCATTTATGTCTTTTCCATAAGGTGCAGGAATATCATATATATTGTACCTATTTAAAGCTATTATAAGTGCTTTTGTTGCATTTCTTCCTGCTCTATCATTATCAAAATGAAGTACAATATTTTCAATATAAGTATTTCTTTCTAAAAAGTTTTTTACTGCTATTGGTACTTTACTTTGTTCTATATTATCCCCTGGTTGATATACACCTGCAAGTGCTAATAGGTTTTGATTTTGATAATCATAGCCTTTTAGTTTTAATAATGTTGCATAAGATAATAAATCTATGCTGCTTTCAAAAATATGTAATGTATTATTCTTTATTTTACTTAACAGTCTAAAAGAAAACTCTTTTGAACTACCTTTTGCATCTCGCATTATTCTTTTTTCATTTGTACTCCTACACCCTGCATATTTAATATTATGCTCATAGTCATAACCTACAAAAACAACATTATTTGTTTTATTTTCCTGATATATTAGTTTTTTATTTATGCAATCTAAAATAATATCTTCATCAATTCCTCTATTTTTTAAATAGTCTATAACCTCTTTATTGGTACTTGCTTTTTCTGGAATAGTTATCTTTCTAGGTACATTATTTATTTCTGTTTTGTGTACTTTATAGGTACTAATATCTTTATTTAATACATTTTTAACTGCTTCTTGTAGTGTCATCTTTTCAACTTTCATTAGATAATCTACTGCTGTTTTTCCTGCCTCATTAGTAGAAAATCTATGCCATAATCCATTACTTATAATGACACTATCGTGAGATTTTAAGGAATAAGTACTAGCACCTTTTTTTACAAGTTCTGATGGATTATTATTCATAAAATAAGTTAGCAAATCTATTTGTTTTGCTTGTTTTACAATTTCTTTTGGTATAAACTCTGACATTAACTACACCTCCTTCTTGCATTTTTTGCATAAAAATAAGGTACTAGATTTTTTTCTAATACCTTTCTATATAATACAAATCATTGATATTAACTTTTAATGCTTTTGCAATTTTAATAGCAAATATTAAACTAGGCATTTTGTAATTACTTTCTATATCATTTAGATGTGTGGTAGATATTCCTGTCTTATATGATAATTGTTTTAGAGTAAGTTTTTTTCTTTTCTAATGCCTTTTATAGTAAATTTAATTACCATTATAAAAACTTATTGCCTCTTTTATTCCTAATTTAAAACACAAATCTTTTTCCATATCTCCCATTTCTACATCTATTCTTCTGAGTTCAATAAGTGCTTTTAATTCTTCTTTATTAAGTTCTATAAATTCTAAATCTTCAAATACTTCAGTTGCATAAGGGTACTTTTCACTAATTTTTCTGTACCTATCTTGCAATTCTTTATACTCTGGTGTATCAAAGGAATATTTTCTTTTTTGTTCTTCTAACCACTCTGAAAAATTATTATTGTTATAATTTAGAAATGAGTCATCATCTTTTTTTATGGATTTTATAGGTGTAATTTCATGTGCTAATTTATTACCTTCTACAATACCTAACTTAAAATAAATAAGTGTCCAACAATCAGTTTCTTCACTTGCTTTTAATTCATAATTTCTAAATAACTTTAATACTTTTTTTAGTTCATTTTCATCTGTTATAATAGCTTTTAAATGATTTACAAATCCTTCAGATAAATCAGTTATCTCTAATTCTAATTTTTTTACTTGCTCATCTTCATTATATAAATTTTGTTCAAATTCTTCTTTTCTAAAAGTATATAACTGATCTAAAACAGGTTTATTAAATATTTCTTTCATTTCAACTTTCCTCCTTTTGTTGGGAGTATAACACTATATTTTACTTTATAGAAATGTGCAAAATATTTATTTATACATTTGACACAAAAAAAGAGTAATATCGTCATAATATTACCCTTGAATTTTATAATTCTATATCATCTAAATTTGATAAATCATCTTCAATATATGGTTTATTTATTGTGTCTAATAGCGAGTGTTGTTTTCCTATGTTGGTTACATCTATTTCTTTTACACAAAATCTTAACCACTTTAAAGTTAAAGTCATATTTGTAATAATAGCTGTAATTCTTAAATCATCTAAACTATTTTTAGAAACATAACCAGATCCTTGCCTATGTTCAAATCCATTTTTCTTTAAGAATTTTTTTACTTCTGCATACGCTGTTGGAGCTTTTTTTCCTGTATATTCTTCATATTTTTTTGTGTCAATATCAAAATTTATTGCTTTTCTCATATATTACCTCTTAACCATTTACTGCTTTTACTTCGTAATATGCCTCTAAACAATCTCCTTTTTTTTCTCCTTGCCCATCTCCTTCATCTACATACCAATACCATTCTTTAATTACTTTCAAAAACCAACTTGTATATGGAAATCTCGCAGTAGATCCAAAAGCATTCCAGTCATCATCAGTTCCTTCAAATATTCCCTTTGCAATTTCTTTTATCGTCTTACTTTTATAACTGTTAAAGTGTTTTCTAATTGCATTTAGACATTGTTCTTCTTCATAGCCTGCTTTTTTCAATTTTTCTTTATCAAATATAAATTCCATTTTCATAGATTTTATCTTCCTTTCACAATATACTATTATTATACCATTAAAGAGGTTAAAATACTACTATTATTAAAAATAAAATTCTATTTTTATTAATTATATAATTGTTTGTACCAATATTTAATTATAAGTTTATAAAATAATTCTATTTTTTTATTATTATCTTGTCTTCATCAATTCCTAGATAAACACATATTGCTATTGCATTCCACACATAAGGTCTTGATTTCCCATTAAGCCAATTTCTAATTGTATTTTCGCTAACATCAATATTATCAGAAAGTTCTGCTATGCTTATTTTATTTGTTTGTATATATTTTTTTAAGTATGTATAATTAAAATCTTCCGAATTTTTGAAAGCCAGCCATCCTAATGACCACTTGTTTCCTTTTTCATTAAAATATTTTCCTACTTTTTCAGCAATTTTTCTTTCCAACTCTTTTTTACTTGATTTTACCTTTAAATTTTTTTCTGATGTTCTTACAATTTCATCATTTTCAAAAATATTAACTTTATATAAATTAAAGATAAGTCCTTGTTTAAGTTCTTTATTCCATTCTGTCTGTAGCATATAAATATCTCTACCATTAGCTTCATAATATAATTGGTATTTTATTTTATCAATATTTGGAATAAAGGTTTTAATTTCTAATATTTTGTCTTTCGTTGATAAATCACACTTTGCTAAAACATTATCTTTTTTATTAACAACTAATTCTTGTGATAGAATCTGTTCATTACCAAATATATCTTCTCTTATATATTTTATTAAAGGTTTTATCTTTTCTTTTATTATTTCAGTTACTTTATTAATTTCATCAACTCTTTTTTTATCTTCTTTATTTAATGCTGTTATTGTTCCATCTTTGTTAAATAGAATAGGTATTTCATGAACTATTGATGGTAATCTTCCTAGTTTCTTTAATTTTTTCTTGTTTTCTAATTGAAATAAGTATGTTTCATTATTCATGTCTTTTACATTTAATAAAGTGTTTATCAAATGTTCTATTGTAATTCCACTTATATTAGTTTCAAATTTTTTTATTTCTGAAGAATTCATTCGTATTTTTTTTATTTGATTAATTTCTGCATGTATTTTTGGAAAATCTTTTATGCAATACTTAAAATTCGTATATGTTGTTAAGTAACTTACAGGAATGATATATTCATTATTAAATTCAAACACTTCATTATTTATAATTATCAATTTATTTCCATTCATACTCTTAAAAAGATTCCATTCTAAAATACAATCATTTAATCCACTATGTACTTCTTGTATATTGTCAATTCCATAAATCTTACATAAATTATCTTTAGTAATATTCCCTTCTGAAAATCTACTAGAGATAATATCATGTTTAAAATTATAAAATTTAAGTTTATCAAATCCTTTCAGTTTTTTTCTTTTTAAATAGTTTTTGATAAATTTTTCGTCAATATTTCCATATACTAATATTGTCCTCTTTTCTAATTCAAAACTACTAATAACTTCATCTAATTCATTTTGGGTTAATGGGCTTTTGTCTTTTAACATATCTTTTGTGATTCCATTAATATATGTTGTTTCTACTTCATCTGATAATTCAAGTGGTAAAAACCTATCATATATTTTGCCATCGTCTGGCTTATATATTGAAATTGATAAAAGATCATCTTTAATAGATGACAATCCATTAGTTTCAACATCTAGTACAACATACTTTTTCTCTAATTTTTTTTCCATTAACTTCACCTTTACTAAATTATTTTAATGTTTCGTATATTTTAAGTAGCCTCAAAATCAAGTAGTTCATCTGTTCTGTATCATTTCCTTTAGCAAGTTCATTTTTTCTTTTTCTGTCTAAAGCATTTAATATGACTCCTAGATTATATCTATCAGCTTTCATTTTATTTTTTAATTTTCCTATGGCTTCATTAGCAACATCCGTGTACTTATTCTCTTGTATTAATTCTGTTCTTAATTCATTTAACGCATATAAAATTATTCTTTGTTCTTCATCGGATAATTCAATTTTTACTTTCTTCTTAAACATTATAATTTTCTCCATACCTATTTTTATATTTCAAGAAAATTATACCATAAGAACTTTAAATTAACAACGCTCTGGAGATTTTTTATTAGTCTGTCTTTCTTCTTTTTCTTCTTGCTCATCTCCTAACATTTCGTGATCATTATCATTTATTTTTAATTCTGCATTTATTTTGTCTAGTTTTTGTAATTTTTCTTTTAATTCCTGCTCTTTAGGAAATTCTTTTTGTATTTCTTGTTTTGCATTTTCTAGTTGAAACATTGTATTATCTAGTTTTTCCCTTTCTGTTGGTATATCTTTAGCTATATTTTCTAAACAATTATTTATTCTAGTTATATTACCATTTATATCAGTTCCTAAATCTATCAAATAACTAAACTTATTTTTTAGTTTAAGCTTAATATTTTTTGAAAAAGAATCAAAACTAACAGTCATATTAAAGCCTCTATATTCTCCAATATCTTTTTCTTCCATACTTTTTAAATTTTGTACACACTCTAATAATTTTTTACCTGCGTCTTGCTTTTCAGAATATATAATACCTTCTATTTTCATAGGAGAGAATCCATCTTTATTAGGTTTGGTATATTCTTCTAATTTTACTGTATCTTCTTCCATTGCAGCTATTTTATTATTTAGTCTTGCTATTTCCTCTGGAAAATATTTTATAACTTTATCTTGCAAAGAATATCTTTGATTCATAAATTCTTGTTTCAATAATTTTAGTTTTGAAACTTCTGTATCTAGTGTTGTTTTTTCCAAAATTAATGGATTTCCTGTGGCTAGTGCCTTGATTTCACCATAAGTTAGAGCCTTATCGTCAATATCTTCCATTGTTCTTGCTGGAGTCTTTGATGTCATTATTTGAGATATAAACTTTTGCTTTTGTTCTACTAATTGGTACATATAACTATCAAATGTTTTCTCTGTTACATAGTAATAAACATATACATTTTTATTATCATTATGCTGTCTAATCATTCTACCATTTCGTTGCGTTAAGTCTGATGGTTTCCATGCACAATCTAAATGATGAGTTGCAATTAATTTATTTTGAACATTCGTACCTGCTCCCATCTTTTGTGTTGATCCCATAAGCACTCTTACTGTTCCTTGTCTTACTTTACTAAATAATTCTTTCTTTTTTACTTCTGTATCTGCCTCATGAATAAAAGCTATTTCATTAGGCGGTATTCCCTTTTGAATTAGCTTTTTCTTTAATTCATTATATACATCTGTAAATTCTTCTTTTTCATAGCCTTTTAAATCTTTAGGAGTAGATAAATCGCAAAATACTAACTGAGTAGATTTTTTATCTTGATTTTCATTCCATATTTTATATATATTATCTGCACAAGAATTAACTTTACTACTTTCCTCATCTGGTAATAAAGGATTCATAAGTCTTTGGTCTAAAGCAAGTTTTCTTCCTTCATTAGTAATTTTCAGCATATTATCTTGTGTTGCATCTACTGCTCCATTTCTAATATTTTCTGCTCTTTCTCCTAATTGTTGCACCATTTCTTGTTGTATTTCACTTGGTCTTACTACTACATTTATATTTTCAAAAGCTGGTGTTGGTAAGTTTAAAGTGTCAGCTGTTTGAATATCAGCTATTTCTTTAAACATTGACATTAACTCTGGTAAATTATGAAATTTAGCAAATCTAGTTTTTGCTCTATATCCAGTTCCGCTCTGGTGCTAATTCTATCGCTGTTACTGTTTCTCCAAATGTACTAGCCCAATTATCAAAATGGTCAAGTCCGTTCTTCTTTAATTCATCATATTGCAAATATCTTTGCATAGTGTACAACTCTGCCATACTGTTTGAAACTGGTGTTCCTGTCGCAAATACTGTCCCTTTTCCATTTGTAATCTCATCTAAATATCTACATTTCATAAATAAATCAGTAGATTTTTGAGCCTCTGTTTGAGCAATACCACCTACATTACGCATTTTAGTATATAAAAATAAGTTTTTGTAGTTATGAGCCTCATCTACGAATAGCTTGTCAACTCCTAATTCTTCAAAGGTTACTACATCATCTTTTCTCTCTTGTTTATTTAACTTTTCAAGTCTTGTTTCTAAAGATCTTTTTGTTTTTTCTAATTGCTTAATTGTATAGTATTCTCCTTTATTAGCTTTTTCTTCAGCAATTCCATTAGTTATATCATTTATTTGTTCTTGTAATATAGTTTTTTGCCTTTCTACTGACATAGGTATTTTTTCAAATTGACTATGTCCAATGATAATTGCATCATATCCACCTGTGGAAATTCGACTACAAAATTTCTTTCTATTTTTTGTTTCAAAGTCCTTTTTAGTAGCAACTAAAATATTTGCACTTGGGTATAAATCTAAAAATTCTGATGCAAATTGCTCTATTATATGGTTAGGAACTACAAAAAGAGATTTATTACATAACCCTAATCTTTTTGACTCCATTGCACTTGCCACCATTTCGTAAGTTTTTCCTGCTCCAACTTCATGAGCTAACAAGACATTTTTTCCATAAAGTACATGAGCGACAGCATTTAATTGATGAGGTCTTAGTTTCTTTTCTGGATTCATTCCTACAAAATCTATATGTGATCCATCATATTCACGAGGTCTTATTGAGTTAAATTTATCATTATAAAGTCTTACTAATTTATTTCTTCTATCTGGATCTTCCCATATCCAATTTAAAAAGGCTTCTTTTATTGCGTCTTGCTTATTTGAGGCAATAGCTGTTTCTTTTTTGTTTAATACTCTTTGCTTTCTTCCCTCATCATCTATAATAGTGTCAAATACTTTAACATCTTTTAAATTAAGTGTTTGCTCTATAATTTTATATGCATTTATTCTTGTTGTACCATAAGTAGAATATGCTTTTACATTATCTCTATCTTCACTTTTTCCTTCTATGTACCATTCGGAAGTTATATTTGAATATTTAACATGAATGTCCCATCTATTATATCTTGGTGTTTCGAGTAGTTCAAAAATAAATTCTCTAATTACTTCTGCTGGAATCCATGTAGAGCCTAATTTCACACCTATTTCACTTGCCCCTAAATCCTTAGGTATGACCTCTTTTAATTTTTCTACATTTATATTGAAACTAGAATCTTCTTTTGCAAATTCTTCTGCTATTTTTAGCTTTTCTCTAACATTACCAGACAAATATTCATCAGCTGTTACCCAATTATTAGGATTACCTCTATCTGGAACTCTAAATATAACTCCTTGTAAATTTTCTACAATTTTTTCTATATCTATTCCACATAGATTATGCATATAATCTAAATCAACTTTTGCTTTTTCTTTTATAGATATAATAAGTGCTTCATATGCTGTATCTACCTTTGTTATTTGTCTTTTAGCCTTTATAGTCCTTTTACTGAACATATCTGCTTTTCCAACAAACTTACCTTCTCCGTCTAATTTTTCAAGAGAACATAATAAAAAGAAACTACTATCGTTTGAAAAAGCATTTTCATTAGCTCGTGAATTAATTAATCCATATTCTTTAGTAAATCTATTATATAACTCATTTAATTTTGTTTGTGCAATATTTATATACTCATCAGAACGATCTTCTAATTGAAAATCTATTAATTCTCTAACTTGTTCTCTTAAAGCAATTAATCCTTTTATTCTATTTTGATTAGTTAATGGTAAATTATCTTGCAAATACATTCTCGAATTTTCTCTAAAGTAAATCTTATCATCAATAACTGTATACGAGAAATTTTTTACATTTGGACGTGCAGAAATTGAAGTATCTTCCTGCTCTACTTCATTTTCAATAATATAATCTTGTAATTCTCCATGAATATTACTAATAGCATAATTTAATTGTTCTTTTAATGATATACTATTATCAGCTTTACATGTTGAATCATAGCCATAAGCAGTAGAAACAATTTCCATATTTCCTAATACCATTTCTGGATTATCTACAAAATACTTGTTCATTGTAATGTCATTTTCATTTTTATCAAGATATACCCAATCTGGCATTATATCTGTTAGACTTTCCCTTTTTTGTAGGAATATAATGTCAGAAGTAACTTTTGTCCCTGCATTTTTTGTAAATGTATTGTCTGGTAACCTTATAGCTCCTAATAAGTCTGCTCTTTGTGCAATATATTTTCTTACTTCTATATTTTCCTTATCCATAGTACCTTTAGAAGTTATAAAGGCAATAATTCCTCCAGGTCTAACTTTATCAAGAGTTTTAGCAAAGAAATAATCATGGATTAAAAAATTATTTTTATCATATCTACTATCATTTACTTTAAAATCCCCAAAAGGAACATTCCCTATTGCAACATCAAAAAATGAGTCTGGTAAATCTGTTTTCTCATATCCTTCCACTCTTATATCTGCTTTTTGATATAACTGTTTTGCAATTCTTCCACTTATAGAGTCCAGTTCTATACCATATAAGTTAGAATTTTGTAATGCTTTTGGCAACATGCCTAAAAAATTGCCTGTACCACAACTTGGCTCTAAAATGTTTGCTTGTTCTAGTCCCATATTTTGTAATGCTTGATATATTGCACTAATAACTACTGGTGGAGTATAGAAAGCTGTTAGTGTAGATGCTCTTGCAGATTCATATTCTTCTGTTGAGAGTAATCCTTTTAGTGTGTTATATTCTTCACTCCAACTAGTTTTCTTTTCATCAAAAACATCTGGTAGTCCACCCCAACCCACATAATTGGACAATATTTTTTGTTCATTTTCATTTGCTAGTCTTTTTTCCTCTTCTAACTTCTTTAGTAATCTTATAGCTTCAATATTTCTTGCTACTTTTTCTTTTGGAGTACCTTCCCCTAAAGAATTATCATCAATATGGTAATTTATTTTTTTTTGTGTTTTATAATATTCTTCTCTATCTAGTGGTTTCCCATTTTCTTCTCTTGCTTTAAATAAATTTATTACATTTTGTGCTTGCTCAATGTAACTTTCTTTTGTTTCATCTTCTGTTTTTTCATGATTCTCTAAATTATCAATAAATTCTCGACTAACTTCTTCTAAATCTTTATTTATAAGTTCTTTAATATCTGTAAATTCTGCTAATCTTTTTCTAATATCTGATAAAGTTTGATTTTCTTCATTATCAGAATATTCTAGTAATCCACCATCTTGTTCTACACCGTATTTATCATATATAGAATAGTAATAGCCTTCTTCGTTTGTATGAAAATGAAAATAATTTTCATTAGATAGTTTATAATTTTTCTCAATGTGTTGGGTATTTATTTCTGTTTGATAATCTCTGCTTTCTTTATTTAAGGCTTTATCAAACATCCATTTTTCATTTTCATATTCATTTTGTAGCCAGTTTTGATAATCTTCTTTTTCTTCTTTGGTAAAATATTGATCTGATAATATAATTTCTCCAATTCTTTTTTCTATTGTATTCCAATTAACTTGCAGATTATTTTCAAAACCACTTTTAGAAAGTTTTAAACCTTTGCCTGGTGTATATTCTACCCATATTCCATCAAGACCTTTTACTCCATTAGTTCCATAATAATTAAATTCTGATTTTAAAAAGTCTATTCTTTCTTTGGAAGAAAATGTTTCTTGATATAATCTATATACTCTAAATTTTCCATTTTCATGTCCTGTCCCATCTTTTAATGCTATATCTACCATTTCTTGTGTAAAAGTAAAAGCAGGAGTATTTTCTACTTCTGCTTGTATTTGTATAGTATTTCTTTGTTCATCTACACTAGGTAAATCTTTTATTGGTGGTATATAAGAATCTGTAAATAAGTTTAATTGTAAATCAATTCCTGTATCACTATTTCTTCTGCTTGATTTTTTATTGCGTTCATTTCCTGTACCCAAAGCATTTGATTTTGTGCTTTCAAATTCTCGTCTATCTTGTTCTTCTCTGCTAGGCTCTTGATTATCTCTTTCAACATTTTCTGTGCTGTCATTTCTATTTCTCCTAAATGTTCCTCCATTTTGCAATCTAGCATTAATTCCTCGTATAGTCCTTTTTTGTATTCTTTTAGGTATTTCTCTCTCATTCTCGAGAATCTGCCTTGTGGTATTTGTTTGATTTTTGGTAGTGCTACTTGTGGTATCTGGTAATCTCCCATTTGTTTGTATTCTAACTTCATCATAATCATTTCTCCCTTCATTATTTTTATTTTCATTATTATGATAATTAATTTTTTGATTATTTACAAATGTACGATTTATATTTTTTTCAAAATTTCTAACACTTGAAGCAATCTCTCTTATAATTTGTTCTGATATATCGCTCGTGGCTGCACCTAATCTTGATATAACACTTTTAGTATCAAATTGTTTTATTAATTCAAAATCATTATAGCTAAAATGCTCTAAAGGATCTATTCCACATCTATTTAAAGTCATATATGAAATAGAATTTATCAATATACCTTTAAACAATGATTCTAATTCATCTTCACTTAAATTTTGTAAGGAACTATTTTCTAAAACATCTCTTAAATCTACTAAATAATCTTGATAATTATCTTCTACTAAGTTCATCGAGCTTGAATAAATAGCTTCAGCCAGATTACTTTTTATCTCTAAATTGCCAAAACTATTTTCTAATGTTTCTATTAGTCCATTTTCATAAGAAGATCTTACTTCCCACAATTTTATGTTTCTATTTATACCACTATGTGTATCTGAAATATCAAATACATGCCTTAAGACACTTCTACCATCTTCAATAGAAATTAGAGCTATACCTTTAGCACCTTTGTTAACCCACCTTTTTAGTCTGTTATTCCATGTTTCTATATCTGCACAAGCAGTTGCATTTGGTTTTTGAGCATATATTAGCACTTGTTCATTAAAAGAATATTTATAATTATTACTTGCCGTATTTAAAAATTTTGTCCAGTCTTCACCATTTTGTGTGATTTCTTTTAATGTTTCATTTGCCATTTCATTAACTAACTGATATTTATTAGGCATCAGGCTTCCCCCTTTCTTTCTACTTTTGATTTATAATTGAAATACTCTAATGTATTATGATTTTTTATACATTCTCTGAGTGCTATTATATTTAAAACATGTGGATCATTTGTTATGTCTTTTAAATCTTCAATTTTTAAATTCGAAATAGCTTTTTCACTTGCTTTTCCTATATTAATTAATTTATCATATGTTGCATTTCTTGTTATTTCTTTTTTTCTTGGCATTTTACCACCTCACTTTTAAGTAAAAGTAAAGAGAGATTAACTTTTAATAATAAGCTAATCCCTCTAGTTTTAATTACTCATCTTTATTTTTCTTATGGTTATGTATTATTATATATGTAATACCTAATAAAGAAAGTAAACCTAATCCTGCAAATAGTTTCATGTTACTGTCATCTCCAGTTTTAGGAACTTCTATTTTTTTATTTTCAAATGAAAACTCTATTGTTCCATCTTTTTCTTCTACTTGCTTGTCATCTACAAATATTCCTTTGTCATTTATTTCTACTTTTACAACTCTATTAGATAATTCATAATCTGTTGGTGCTTTTGTTTCTTTTATATAATATGTACCATATCTTAAATCTTCAAATACTGCTATACCATCTTTTTTATTAGATTGAACTTCTTTAATTAATTTCGTACATTCAGAATCTTCATATATTGCAAAAGTGAATTTATCTTTGATGGTTTCTTTTGTTTCAGAATCCACTTTAATTACTTTTACATTTTTCAAAATAGGCATATCTTTCATTTCTATTTTTTGAGTATTTTTATCTGTTGTTACAGTAAATTTTATTTCTTCAGTAATTTCGTATCCATAAGGAGCTATCGTTTCTTTTAGTATGTAAGTTTTACCTTCTTCAAGACTTTTTACTTGATGAGGCTCTTTAGTAGAAGTCCATTTATCTATTACATTTCCTTCTTTATCTGTAACTTCTAGTTCTGCTCCTTCAAGTTCTTCCCCTGTTGTTAAATCTGTTTTAGTTACTTCTACTAATTTATCTATCATAGTAACTTTTTGAATTTCACTTGTATCTTCTACTTTAAACTTTATTTCTGTTGCAATAGCATAGTTATTTGGAGCAATTTCTTCTTTTAGTGTGTATTCTTTTCCAACTGTTAGTCCTTCTATTTTATGAGTTTCTTCACTAGAAGTCCATGTATCTATAATATTGCCATCACTATCTAAAACAGTTAGTTTTGCACCTGGCAATTCTTTATCTCCTGTTATATCAGTTTTAGAAAATTCTACTAACGTTGTATCATTTTCTACATCTAATTTTTGCTCATAAATTTTTGTTATTGTATCTTTTTGTTCAAATTTAACTTCATATTTTGTTGTGTTTAAAACTAATCCGTCTAAAGTTTTTGTTTCTTCAATTTCATAAGATCCCATTGGCAAATCACTAATTGTAAGTTTACCATCTTTAGATAGATTAAATGTTTTTATTTCTTGTCCTTGCTTATATATAATACTTCCGTCTGCTTTATCAATTATATCTTTTTTTGCAGTTAGTTTAAATTCTATACCAGATAAATCTGATATATCTACTAATGATGTATCTACATTTTCTCTTATTGCAATACTTTTATCTAATTCAAGTGTTCCTGTTGGTTGTTCATTTTTTATGACTATTTCTTTTATAAAATCTCCATCTTTATCTGTGTCATAATCTTTAATGTTTTTAATTTCAAATGTTACAGGTTTATCTAATTGTAAATAACCTTCTGGAATTTTTATTTCTGTTATTTCATAACTTCCAACTGGTAATTTTAAAGGTGTTGTAACTTCTGCTTTATTATCATTTTCAGAATTAAATGAATAATCTGGGATCACAATATTGTCTGCATTTGTTGTGAATGAAGTATATGTTGTATTTCCAACTTTTTGAGATATTGTTTCTCCTTTTTTATATAAGATTTCTTTAATAGCTCTATCATATATATTTTCAGTTGCTTTTATTTCAAATGTTGTAGAATTTAATGTTACTGGTTTATTGGTTTTTAAGTCTTTTTTTATAAGTTTAATATAAGTTTCTAACTGCTCATTGTTTACTACTATATGCTTTGTTTTCTTTGCTATTTCTACAACTTCAGATTCATCTTCTGTAATAGAAAATGTAAAATCAACTGATGTTTCATAATCTGTTGGAGTCTTTGTTTCTTTTACAATATACTTGCCAAAAGGCAATTTATTTTGAGTATATGCATCTCCATTTTCATCTGTTGTTATAATTTCATAAGTTGGAGCTATTCTTTGAGCTTCTGCAACTCTTTTTTCTTCTACTGTTACTAGATTTCCATCTTCATCAATTCCATTCCATACTTCTTCATAAGTGTAGCCTTGATCATAAGCTTTTTCTACATCTGCATTTAATTTTATTGTAAATTCTGCACCTGCTAATCCAGGAGTTACTCCAGAATTTTCTTTAATTCCAGATTTGAAAATATGAAGTCCCATTTCTTTTACTTTTTCTAGACTTGTTGTAGTATTAGAAATTATTTCTTCATGTTGATTTTTATAAGTTAAATTAACTTCATATTCTTTTGTATCTAACATATATCCTTTAGGTGCGACTTCTTCTTTCACTAGATATTTGCCTAACGGTAAGTTTGTTATATCTTCTGTTGTTCCTTTTTCATTCATAGTTCTTGTTGCAACTAAATCTCCTTTAGAATAGAATTTTTTTGTTTTAGCTTTATTGTATATATCTTCTTTAGCATATACTTTATATACTGCACCCTCAAAAACTGCATCTCCTTGTGTTACTGAGCCAGTTTTAATATCTTTTTTAATTATAGATATACTTCCAGTTGGCTCTTTGTCAGTTCTTTCTGCTGATGCAAACACAACTGCTGTATTTTGATCTTTATATTTAAGTTCGAATGAATATACCGTATCATCTAATAAGTAACCTTCTGGTGCTTTTGTTTCTTGATAATTATATTTTCCTAATTTTAGTCCTTCTACTTTTATTTCTCCATTATCATCTGTTGTGAATGTATTATCATAATTATCATTCCATATTCTATATTCTGCACCTTTTAAATTTGCTGATTTATCTTCATTTTTCTTAACTAATGTAAATGTTCCAGTTGGTTCAATATTTACAACTGCTTGAGTTGCTGTTTGATTTACTTTTACCTCTACATTGTAAGATTTATTATCTAAAAGATAACCATAAGGAGCAGATATTTCTTTTATTGTATAAGTTCCTTTTTTTAGTTTGTCTAAAGTTATTTTTCCATTTGTTACAGTTACTTCTCTGCTATAATTGTTCGGACCTGTAACTTTGAACACAGCTCCTGGAATTAAATCGCCTTCTTTGTTTAATTTTGAAAGTTCCAATTTACCAAAGCTTTCAATTCTCAAGCTTACACTTAATGTTATTGGATCATTATAAGACAACGAATATAATTGATTTTGAACTCCATCTTGGAACTCAAAAAATACCATTGTATCTTTATCTTCTGTTCCATCTTTAATCATTCCCCATGATTTAAATTGTGCATCAGTTATTGTGTAATTCTCCAAAGTAGTATTTTCATCTACTAATATAGTCATTGAATTACTTCCTTTTGAGTGTGTAATTCTAATTCCATTAGTAGTTTTATCTATACTAGGATAACTTGCTAAAACACCATTTGTATCAGTTATTGTTTTACTTTCTCCTGCTTGAACATTTATTGTTGTTCCATCAAAACTTGGTCTAGTTTCTATTTTAGCAATTTCTCTATTTATTTCAGATTTAAAAGCTTCATATTCTGCTTGAATACCACTATCTATAAATCTTGCATTGCTTTGACCAAGTATTTCCCATATATATTGTTGTACTAAGGCATATTTCTTTTTATCAGCATTTGATATTCCACCATCCACAACATAATCGCCTTTATCACGATACCATCCTAAGTATGCAATTTTACAAGCCTTTCTTACATCTGCTTTAACTGGTGTATAATAACTTCCGTTATATACTACATCAGTTTTAAAATCAACTCCATGTTCTGCACAAAATACAGTTCGTTTCTCTCCCGTGTTGTAATTAATTAATTTTCTTATTATAATTCCATACTCTGTATCTGCATTATCTGTAGTTTTAATATAAGAGGCATATTGCCCTCCAACCCATTCGCCTGTTCCAGATGCTGCAAATATAGGCTGTGCTACACTTAACATTGTAATTAATAATAAAATACTAGCTAAAATTTTTTTATATTTTAATTTTTTCATCATATAAAAATCCTCCTTTTTTTGCATAAAAAAAGAACAAGTTTTATACTTGCTCCTCAAAAATATTTATTTTTTATCTTTTATAGTAATTTAAAGTCCATTTACCACAATATGGACAACTCCATGTCTCATAGCCATAAGGACATAATTTGTAATATTCATCTGATGATATTTCTCCATTATGTACTTGATCACTATAACCATTTATTAAATTATCATAATATGCAACCGCTTCATCGTAACTATTAAACCATAAATTAGAATTGCCTGCACTAACTCCATGTTTTGTATCAGTACATTTAGGCTTTTCTTGTACTTTATCATCATTCTTATTTTCTTGAATATTCTCTTTAGGCTTTTCTCCTTTCTGTGTATTATTTTTAGTTGTGTCTACTTTGTTGGTAACTTGAGTTGGCTTTTCTGTTTGTTTTGGACTTTCAACTACTTTTTCCTGTGTGCTTTTAGTACTTTCTGTTTGTTTCTCATTTTTATTTTTTTGAGTTTCTGTCTTACTATCTACATTAGTATCTTCTTGTCCAAATTTCTCTTGGTTATCTTGATTTATATTTGTATTTTCTATAACATTTGCTTCCGTTTCTTGAATTTCATTAGTTGAATTCATTTCATTTACAACCTTATTTTCAAATTCAATACTACTTTTATCATGTTTATCTATAACCTGATTAACTATTAAAGTTGTTATAATTAATGCTATGATTAGAGCTAAAATCACAATTATTATTTTCTTTTTCTTCATACTTATCATCTCCTTATGCTTTAATTATACTGCTTAAAAGACTAAGTTCAAGTTTATAAATAAATATAAATAAAATTAATTAAATAAATTATTATTCTTTTAGTTTGTAATATAGTATGTATTTGAAAGGGTTTGTAAGGGAAAACTTTGTAATGTGTTCACACATAAAGATGTATTTTATTTTTAATATGTTCACACACATTATCTAGCATTTCTTTCTTGTTTTAATCTTTCTCTCTTGTTATGTTCTTCCACACATTGAATAATAAAATCTTCTACTTTACCAGATTCTTTTATTTTTTGTGGTATATATTTATCTATTCTTTCATTGTGTATTTTGATAAATTCTTTCTGATTAGGTTTTTCTTGACCTAAAATTTCTTCTATTTTTTCTTCTGTTAATTTTCCCTCTTGTTCAAGTTTCTTTAATCTTATTGCTTGACTTAATGAGGGTGTAACTTCATCAAACTCAAATATATTTTGTACTACATATTGGTTATCTTCACTTAAATATGAAAGTTCTACTGCTGGTCTAAAAGCAATTCTTTTTAAGTCTACTTGTTCTAAAAGCTCTGGAATAAGATGTGTTAGACGAATATATCTTCTTATGTTTTCTCTACTTTCTCCAACTTCATTGCCTAATATTTCTCTCGAGGTCAACTTCTGCACCATTGGTGCCGAAGTTTCACTTTCATCAATATCAATATTTTTACCTTGGTGTCGCATTGCTTCAAGTTTTATTTTATAGGCAAACGCTTTTTCACTAGGCAATATTTCTTCTCTTTGTATATTGCTGTCTACCATGAGAATTGTTGCTTCATCATCTGATAAATCTTTAACAATAGTTCTTATTTGTTTTACTCCTGCCAACTCGCAAGCTCTTTTTCGTCTATGTCCAGAAATCATTTCATAAGTTCCATCATCTTTTGGTCTTACAATTACAGGCAATATAACTCCATATTGTTTTATACTTTTTACCATTTCTTCCATTTTATCATCGTCTTTTACTTTAAAAGGATGATTTGGAAAATCTGATATTTTACTAATATCAATTTCTTCTACCTTTTCTGCTCTTTCATAATCTCTTTGAGCTTGACTTGTAAATAGATCATCTAACTTTGGAAGTTTCATTTTTTGTTCTTGCTCTTTCATCATCTAAAACCTCCTTTGCTAATTCTTTATAACTTAAAGCTACTGGACTATTTTTATCAAACTCAAAAATACTTTTGCCAGTAGATGTGGATTTTGCTGTGTTCACAGCTTTTGGAATTTCCGTATTATATATTTTTACATATTGTCCATAGTTTTCAACAATAGTATTTCTCACTTGTTTAGATAATTTAGTTCTTTTATCTACAAGTGTTAATAATACTCCTTCTATCTTTAAGTTAGGATTTATTTGTTTATGAATTCTATTTACAGTTTTTAATAAATGTCCCATTCCTTTTGCTGCTAAATATTCTCCTTGTACAGGAATTATTACTTTATCACTACAAGCCAATGCATTTATAGTAATCATTCCTAAACTAGGCATGCAGTCAATTAAAATATAGTCATAATTATCTTTTATGTCCCTTATTGAATTCTTAAGTGTGAACTCTCTACTCATTGCATTTACAAGTGAAAACTCTATTGCTGATAAATCTAAATTAGCTGGAATTAAATCTATTCCCTCTTTATGATGAAGAATAGCCTTTTCTGCATTCATTTCATTATCATATATTGTATCAGACATTAAAGTAGCAATAGTATTTTGCAATTTGTCTTGGTCATAGTATCCCATACAAGTAGTTAAATCTCCTTGAGGATCTGCGTCAATGAGTAGAACTTTATTGCCTTGCTTTCTTAAAGCAACACCTAAAGAAAAAGTGGTTGTAGTTTTTCCTACACCACCTTTCTGATTTGCTATTGCAATTATTTCACTCATTGATATTCTCCTTTTCTTCATTTTTTATACTATTTCTAAAACTAACAAACTGCTCATATAACTCGTGATTTTGTATATCTTCTACATATTCCTCTGCATTTTCTACAAAATCTTTAATGTTTTCATTTATAGTAATGCAAATGTCTTTATAGCTTGGTGCTTCATAAAGTTCTTCAAAAATCAAAGTCAGAGTTTCTGCTATTTCTTCTTCTAAATCTACCATATAATATAAATTTCTAGACATTTCTGGAATTTCTTGTTTAAAACAATGTTTTATTTCATCTGATGATAGCATTTGATGTAGTAATATATATAGACTATCTTCAGAAATTTGAGCAAAATGTAAAGAGTTTCTTAATCTATCTTGTGCCAATTTTATTTCTCTCATATCTTCTTCTGATTTATTCTCTTTAATTAGAAGATTCCTTATTGTATCCATATCTGGATCCATATAGTTTTCATATTTAATACAATCTTTTATTGTATTTATTAACATTGCTTTTATTGTTTCATGCAATGTCCTTTCGTCTAATCCTTCTAAAGCACCCTCATTTAAAAGTTCATCTTGAACTTCATATTTTCTTTCAAAATCATAAATTGTTTTTTTCATCTAGTTTTACCTCCTTAAAATTATTTTTGAGGCAAATAAAAAGAAGTTAACTTGTTTTTAAATTAACTTCTATATGTTAGATATTATTTCAATAACTACATCTTATTTCTTTTTTAAATCTTTTGAATAATATATCATATCAGTACAAATTAAATTTCCATCTCTAATTTCTTCATTGTAATTATCTATAAAATAATTTTTTATTGTCTTTTCATATTTATCAAAACCTTGTTTTACATAGAAAGGAATATTATTTTCTGTTGTTCCAACTAACATCTTATCATATTTTTGTTTGTAATTACCACATAAATGTTTTAATAATCTTTTTGCATACCCTTTATTTCTATATTCCTTTTTTGTTACTAAATTTTTTAATTCTAATGTTTTGTTATCAATGTGCAAAATTACTGCTAAAGAAATAATCTCATCATTTAATTTTAATCCATACACATCAGAATCTTGCAAATACTTCATAATACTAGCTTTTGATGGGTCTGCGTCTAAAAGTAAGTCTATGTAATCTTCTTTATTTTCTATTCTTTTTACTTGTGGTTTTTCTTCTTTAATAGTCTTTAAATCCATTGCTACATCTAGCTTTGCTTGATTGTGGCAATAATATCTAATCTCCTCACTAAAAATACATCCACAATATTTTTGCATATAAAGACCAATATCATGTGCTTTTTGATGTCCTTCCCAAAAGCCCTCTCTAAAATCTCTATATAAAAAATCTATACCATATTCTTTGCTGTATTTTTCCATCAGCTCTTTAATGAAATCATGTTTTTGATAAATGCTATATAAAAGAGTAGTTGTAACAGTATCATATCCATTTTCTTTTGCATATTCAAAAGTCTTTTTTAACCTTACTGGATAGCAATAGTTTGTACATCTATTATTCAAGTCTTTTACAGCCTCTTTGCAAAATGCATCTAAGCCATATTCCTCTTCGAATATGGCTTGTATATTTATGCTATTTGCGTATTCTTTTAAGCAATCACGTCTTGCTTTATATTCCATATATGGATGTATATTAGGATTATACCAATACAGTACTGGTTCAATTCCTTCTGCTCTCAAAGTGTCTATACAATAAATACTACATGGAGCACAACAAGTGTGCATTAATAATTTCATTTGACTCATCCTTTCTTTTTAGTCCATATATTATTGTTCATTCATTTCTATTCCTAAATGTTTATATGCCTCTGGAAGTGCAATTCTTCCTCTAGGAGTTCTTGATATATATCCTATCTGAATTAGATATGGTTCATAAACATCTTCAATTGTAGATATTTCTTCTCCTAATGTTGTTGCTAATGTTTCTATTCCTACTGGTCTTCCTTGATATTTTTCTATCAACGTATTTAGTATTTTCCTATCTGTTGAATCTAATCCCATATCATCAATATCCAGTTTGTTCAAAGCTATTTTGGCAATATCTAATGTTATTGTTCCATTGCCTAAAACAGCTGCATAATCTCTGACTCTCTTTAAAAGTCTATTAGCAATTCTTGGAGTTCCCCTTGAACGTTTTGCTATTTCAATTGCTGCATCATTTTCTATAACTATATCTAATATATTTGCAGAACGTTTTACTATTGTAGTTAATTCTTCACTGCTGTATAATTCTAGTCTTTCAACTATTCCAAATCTATCTCTGAGTGGTGTAGTTAAAGCTCCTGCTCTTGTTGTTGCACCAATTAAAGTAAATTTAGGTAAGTCTAATCTTATAGACCTAGCACTAGGACCTTTTCCAATGATTATATCTAATGTAAAATCCTCTAATGCTGGATACAATATTTCTTCAACACTTTTATTTAATCTATGTATTTCATCTATAAATAACACATCAAATTCTGAAAGATTTGTAAGTAAAGCTGCCAAGTCTCCTGGCTTTTCAATTGCTGGACCTGATGTAATTTTCAAATTAGAATTCATTTCATGTGAAATAATATTAGCTAGTGTTGTTTTTCCTAATCCAGGTGGTCCATATAAAAGCACATGGTCAAGAGGTTCTTCTCTTTTTTTAGCGGCTTCTATATATACTTTCATATTTTCCTTAACTTTAGTTTGTCCTATATATTCGCTTAATGTTTTGGGTCTTAACACATTTTCTTGTTGTGACTCCATTTCATCAACTACATTAGGACTAATTAAATTCTCTTCATCCATTTTTGCTTCCTCTTGAAATTTTTTTAACCTTCACTTTATTTTTTAAATTATTTTATTATCTTAATCATTTATACTACGTTTTAAATTTTTATTTTTTCTTCTTATGATTATTTACTTTGTTGCTTTGTACTGTATTTTGCACATTATCGTGTATGTCATCATTTGCAGAGTCTTTTGAAGAATTCAATTTTTTCATATTTTCTCTATATTCTCTCATGCTTTTTATTTCTTCATTTTTAAAGTTTTTAAGTTCTTTATATCCTATTGCGATAATTGCAATTACTATTAAAGCAAATGATAAAGCTTTCCATATTCCATCATCAATTAATATTACTGCAAACATTCCTAATGTTGCACTTGCACCATATAAAATTGTTACAGCTTGCTTTTGAGAAAATCCTCTCTTCATTAATCTATGATGCAAATGTCCTTTATCTGCCTGAAATACTGCTTTTAATGATTTACCTTTTACTATTCTTCTTATTATTGCAAATAAAGTATCAAATATAGGTAATGCCAATACAAATACTGGTGCAATAAGTACAACTAATGTTACAGTTTTTGCAACACCCAAAATTGATATCGTTGCCAAGCTAAATCCCAAAAATTGAGCACCTACGTCACCTATAAATGTTTTCGCTGGATTTAAGTTGAATGGTAAAAATCCTCCTATTGCTCCAGCTAAAGCTGTTATTAATATAATTGATATTATAGGTGAATCATTTGTTGCAAATATTATTAATAAGCTTATACAAGATATTAGTGAAACTCCTGATGAAAGTCCATCTAATCCATCAATTAAATTAATTGCATTTGTTATACCTACAATCCAACCTATTGTTAATATAAAACTAAGTACTGGATGGATTGCAACTTCATTTATTGTATCTATTCTTATTCCAAAACAATATACTATTACCGCTGCTGCAACTTGTCCAATTAGCTTTTGCCATGGTTTTAAAGTTTTTACATCATCAATAAAGGCAAATACAGATAATACTATTATTCCAAGCAAAAATCCTAACAATTTCATCCTGTAATTATCTTGAGTGTCTAATTCTAAATTTCCCTCTATTGCCATTGTTATTACTAAGTATATTGCTGATACTAAAAATCCTAATATAACAGCAATACCTCCAATTCTAGGTATTGGTCTTTTATTTACTCTTCTATCCGAAGGATAATCTATTGCTCCTACCTTTTTAGCCAATTTTATTGTATATGGTACCATTACAAATGATGTTATAAATGCAAGCAAAAATGCTATTGCAATATCTCCCCACATGCGTCTTTACCTCCCCGCATTGATTTTTTCATTTTATTTTTTATGCTTACTTTGTACTATCATTGAATTTCAATAATTTATATTAACAATTTCTACTCATCATTTTCTTCTCTTTTTCCGTTATATTCATTTACTAAATATAATGGTCTATTTTTTGATGCATTAAATATTCTTCCTAGGTATTCCCCTATTATTCCAAATAAAAGAATCTGCACACCAGAGAAAAATAATACTAATAGTATAATTGCTTGAAATGCTTGAATAGCAACATCTAATCTAATGCATTTGATTATTACATATATAAAATATATAACTAATGCTAGAAATGTTGGTATTGCTATATAAGTTGATATTCTAAGTGGAGATGTTGTAAATGAAGTTATTCCATCAATTGCAAGATTAACTAGTTTTTTGTAATTCCATTTTGTTTTTCCTGCAACTCTAGCATCTCTATCATACATTACTGCTTTTTTCTTATATCCTATCCAACTAAACATTGATTTAGAATTTCTATCTGTTTCTCTAAGCTTTTTTAAAGCATTTACACATCTTCTATCTAAAAGTCTAAAATCTCCTGTATCTTTTTGGATTGGAACAGTTGTAAGCATTTGTAATACTCTATAATACATTTTTGATGTGAATTTCTTTAAGAAACTTTCTCCTGCTCTTGATTTTCTTTGAGCATATACATCATCATATCCTTCTTCCCAATACTTTATCATTTCAGGAATTAGCTCTGGTGGATCTTGTAAATCAGCATCCATAAATATTACAGCATCACCTTTAGCATAATCTAAACCTGCTATCATAGCTGTTTCTTTTCCAAAGTTTCTTGAAAAATCTACATATGAAATTCTTTTATCTTTTTCTCTATATTCTTTGATTAAATTTAATGTATTATCTTTTGAACCATCATTTACAAATAGAATTTCAAATTCATAATTTTTTACATCATCCATTAATTTTTCTAATCTTTCATATAAAAATGGCAATGATTCTTCTTCGTTGTATGCTGGTATAATTATTGTTATAGTTTTCATAATTATTTTTCGTATATTTTTTTATTAATATACAATCTCCTTGTATAATAGATTTAGGTTTTTAAAAGGTCACCTATAAACCTTAGAAGTTATTAAAATTTACAGTAATGGATTGTATCTCCTATAAATATAATTTGCTCATCATTATAATTAGTCCAGTCCATATTTTTAAATGTTTCTTCTATTTCTATGTCTTTTTCACCTGTTGTTAAATTTAGCCCATTATAATAATTAATCATATTTATAATAGACCAATCTGGATAAAATCCAGTTACATTAATATCTCCAATAGCTTTAATTCCACTATAAGTAAATGATGTATTCATATCATTGTATATACATATTTTAGTAACTTTATTTCCTGTTTCTTGTTCATATAATTTAATTTGATTTCCTATTGCTTGTGAATTGATTTTGTCCAAATAATTTAAATTATAATGGTCAAGCTCAATCTTATTAAATGAATAGAATTGCATTCCTAATAATACAACCGCAATTATTGTTATAATTGTATTATTAATATATAGTTTATCATACTTTTTAAATAATTTTACATTTTTCAAAATATTTTTATCTTCTACATTAAGTAGTATATATAAGCACATTATTCCTACAATAGATGCAAAAGTATATGTTGACCTAGGCACAAACCATATAGAGGATGTATTTTGCATAATTTGTGGAACTATTGTTATTCCTATTGTAGCAATTATCACATATCCAATTCCTAATATTTTTAATACTTTAGTAGATGTTTTTTCTTTTTTGTTTATACAAATCATAATAATTGCAAGTATAATTAACAAGCTTAAAACTATTACAAATGTATATTTAGGTAAAATATTGTATGTTGCAAGCATTGTTTTTGAGCCATCAATTATCTTTTGTAATGACTCACTCAAGATTATTTCTCCACTTACTCTTTCATTTGTAAAGAATAATCTAATAGTTAATAGATTAATCACTGCTGGAATCCCGTAACATAGTAGCATAACTACATTGTTCTTTATAAAATCTTTAACATTTTTTGCATATAGAACAATGAATACTACTGAAATGGCAATAAATAAACTTATTACTCCTTGATAGCAAAATGTTGCAATCAACATATATATCAAAGCTGGTATAATCGCTTTTTTGTTTCCTTTTATGTATTCTATAAATTTCTTAGTTGCAAGCACTGATAATAATATAGTAAGTGCTAGCACACCTTTTTCTATGTACATAAATAGTTCTACTGAAAATGGATTTATTATAATTAATGTGCTAACCAAAAAACTTACACTTTCACTTTTTACTTTTTCGTTTATTAATTTAAATAATAAATATATTGAAAAAGTTATACTAATAATTGCTAGTACAAATGAGCAAAAATATATTAAATAATCACCAAAATTTAATACATTTACTCCTCCCCATAGAAAAGCTGTAACAAATCTACCTGAAAGCATGAAATGATCGAATATTTCTTTAGGAGAACTTCCTAAAACAGAATATGTATCAGTTGCATAATCCATTTTTATAAATATTCCAAAAAACACTAATGTTATTAATAAAGATATACACAAATTTTTATCTTTTAACTTTTTCATAAAATTTTCCTTTTCTTTATTATTTTTCAAAATACAATTTATTAGTTAGAAACTCTACATACTATTTTATTTTTTTGACAACTGCCTCTTTTACTTTCCTATCCATACCAGATTTCTTAATTCTACCCATTATACCTGTCTTTTGAAGGATTCTAATAAATCCTCTCCATATTGGGTTCTGCCATAACTCGTCTTTTAATCTTTGAGTTTTTTCTTCATAAAATTCTCCGTCGACACCAACTCCACCTTTAGTAGAAAAATAATTACGTTGGTCAAGTTGATTATACAACATTAAATATTGACTATATAATTCTCTATATTTTTCACAGTCTTGTCCTACTTTACTGCCTTCACATATTAAAGTTTCTATTTCACTGTTCATTGTCTTTATCATATTTTTTATAGTAAAGCCTTCAAGTATTTTTTCTCTACACCTTTCTTTCATTTTGTTATAATCTTTAGACTTTAATACCTGTAATATAGCTTTAGCATATCTTTGTATTTCTTCTTCTGAATAATCTTCCTTAAATAAGTCTTTTTGGCTTTGTACATTATCTACAATTACACCACAAGAAGAATCTATAAGTTCTTTTTGTCCACCTACATTTGCTGAAACTACTGGTCTTTTCATTGCCATTGCTTCATAAGTTGTAAGAGTTAATCCTTCAGTTAGAGAACATATTAATTCAACATTACATGCTTTATAAAATGGTTTTACATTATTTTTGCTTCCAAAGAATACCACGTGCTCATTTAATTCTAGTTTTTCTGCAAGTTTTTTCATGTTTCTTAGTTTGTCACCATCTCCGACAACAAACATTACGACATTATTATCTGATTCACAAACTTTTTTCAAAATTTTGATGGCAAGCATAGGTCTTTTTTCTGCTGAAATTCTACAACAATATAAGATTATTTTTTTATCTTTATATTTTTCATATTCTCTTTCCAAATCCTTGTCGTCTTCAATTTTTACTTTATCTTCGTCAAACTCATTCTCATCTACGCCAATATATACTGGCATAACATTTTGCGTTGTTCTGCCCATTTTTTGAGTCATTTCCGTCTTTAAATAATTTGTGCAAGTATAAGTTCTATCTAGTAATCCTGCTATTGCAGTAGAATCCCTAGGATATTCGCCATTTCTCCAACTCCAATTTTCAGCATGCACATAATCTACAAATGGTACATTTTGAAAATATGATTTAAGCCATGGTATAACATAATATCCAAAATAGCTATGCGATTCAAATACTAAATCAATATTTCTTGTTTTCATTAAATAATGTATAAATGCTGGCCAATCTTTTCTATGTAAAAACGACGTCAAATCAAATACTGTAGCATATTTTTCAAATCTTTGTCTCCAAACATAATCACATGGTTCTGTTGTTATAATTGTTATATTATATTTACTTTGGTCTATATTGGATATTAAGTCGTAATTAAATTTATCTGCTCCTCCCAACTTAAACCAAGGAAAAATAAACAATATGTTTTTCTTATTTTTATCTGTTATAACTCCTCCATTCCATTCAAATGTATATGGATAAGAATCATAATAAAAATTTGTAGACATAGGATATTGAAGAGCAACAACATTTTCTTTTATTTTCTTAGCTTGCTTTTTTATCTCTTCTTCTGCATGTTGTTGTCTTTCTTTATTTCCTTTAATTGAGGCCATTGTGCCTCCTTCTTTCTTCTGTCTATACCAAAAAGCATAATAATTCATTCTTACTGGATAATGACCTTTTTCAATCATCCTTAGCCATAAGTGCCAATCCTCATGTACATCCTTATCTACTGCTCCATAACAACCTGCTTCTATTAAAGCTTGCTTTTTTATTAATGAACATACTGGAAGAATATTTTCCTTTTTCTCTTGCTCACAATCAAAGACTTTTTTCCACAAAAAGTTTTGGCCATCGAAAGTAACTGTATCTCCATAAGCCCAAGTTGCATCTGGATTAGTTTTCATTGTAAAATATGCACATTCTAAATATGTTTTATCTATAATATCATCTGAATCTAAAACAAATATTAAATCACAATTTGCCTTTTTTATTGCATTATCTCTAGCTTCAAGTCTTCCTGCATTTTTTTGTTTATATACATGAATTCTCTCATCCATTTTTTCTAACTTTTCAAGAATTTCTTTAGTGCCTTCTTCATTTGAGCCATCATTCATTATAATCCATTCCCAATAAGGAAAAGTTTGATTTAAAATTGAATTTGCAGTCTGTTCAATATATTTTGCGCTATTATAATAAGCTGTAATTATACTAATTAATGGTTTTCCTTGCGCTTTTGGACGATTTTCATCTAATTTTTGTCCTGGTATTTGTTTAAAATTAAAATCCTCGTTTCTTTCCATTTTAATCCTTTCATTTTATAAAATCTTTTATTCTATAACTCTTCAGCAAACTTTTTCTGTAATTTATTAAATACAGAATATCCTGTTATGCAAAGTAGTATTCCTATTCCGAGTACAATAAGTAAAGTCATTATATCTGGTGTTGTTTGTCCCCAGAAAATATCTCTATATCCTTCTATTATGTAGGTCATTGGATTTAAATTTAATATCCACCTAAAATTCTCTGGTATTACATCTACTGCATATACTATTGGTGTTGCATAGAAAAACAATTGCAAAAGTACCCCAATAAAGTGTTGTAAATCTCTAAAATATACTGTAATACTTGAAACAAATAAAGATATTCCAAGTAGTAAAACAAATTGTACTAATAATACTAATGGATAAAATAGTATATTAACAGTTAATCCCAATCCATATCCAAAGGTAAATAACAATATCAAAATTGATGAAATTAGAAAAGTTACTGTTTCACTTGTTACTAATGATAATGGTAGTATCTCTCTTGGAAAATATACTTTCTTTATTATGTTACCATTTTCAATCATTACGAATGATGCTCTGTTTATAACTGTTGAGAAATAGTTCCATGGTATAAGACCACAAACCATAAATACGACATAGTTTTCGATATCACTCTTCATAATAAGAGGAAAGATAATTGCATAAACTAAAATTTGTAATAATGGATTTACAAATGACCAAAGCACACCTAAGAAAGAATTTTTATATTTTCCTCCTATATCTTTTTTTATGCTAGTTTTTAATAATTCTCTATAATCATATATTCTTTTAAAAATATTCATAATCTCCTTCTTTCTTTTAAGTTGTTTCTTTTAAATATTCATCTATAACTTTATCAGTTTCTCCATCCATTTGTACTACACCTTTATTAAGCCAAATTGCTCTGTCACAAAGTTCTCTTGCTGAGCCTAAACTGTGTGTAACAAATACCATAGTCTTTCCTTCTTTTTTCAACTCTTTCATTTTATTTAAGCACTTTTCTTGAAAGTGTTGGTCACCAACAGATAAAATTTCATCAACTAATAATATATCTGCATCTACATTTATTGCAACAGAGAATGCTAAGCGCATATACATACCTGATGAATATGTTCTAACAGGGTTATCTATATAATTTCCTAATTCAGAGAACTCTATTATTTTATCTAGCCTATTGTCTATTTCTTTTTTGGTTAATCCAAATATAGACGCATTAAAATAAATATTTTCCCTACCTGAAAAGTCAGGATGGAAACCTGCACCTAATTCAAGTAGTGATGTCAATTTACCGTATGTAGTAATTTTTCCTTTATTAGGATAAATTATTTTTGTCATTAATTTTAACAATGTAGACTTTCCGCTTCCATTTACACCAATTAGTGCTACCGCCTCACCATTTTTTATCGTAAGATTAATATCTTTTAAAACTTCTCTTGTTTCTTTTCTATTCCTTCTCCAAAATAGTAGTTTTTCTTTAATACTATTAGCCTTATCCAAATAAACATCAAATGTTTTGTATACATGTTCAACTACAATTCTATTTTCGTTATCCTTTTGCATTTTTGCTCTTCCTTGTTTTAAATTTAGGTTTTTCAATGAGATTTCCTATAACTCAATTATAATTAACTCCATATATAATAGTATAAAATACTGATATTGTCAAAATTTTGATTATTACTTTTTTATTTAATTTTCATTTTACTTAATTTTATTTTAACAATTACTATTTTTTTTATTTTTTCTGTTATATATATTTGCAATTTTATTCACTAGCTTAAATCTTTTGCTATTATATACACTTTTAAGTTCTTCGAAAACTTTACTGTATTCCTCTTGTATATTGTTCAATTCAGTAATTTTATTATCTAATTCTTTTTGCAAAGATAGTATTTTGTTTTTTTCATCTTCAAATCTATTCTCTAATTTATTTTTCAGATTAGAAATTTCTTCTTGCTTATCCATTAAAATATTAAAAACATCCAAAATTGCATTTTCATAATTGTTTTTTTCTATATCTTCAATATAGATATTATTTTCTATATTTAAATTTTTCTTAACATAATTATAATTTTCTTGAAGATTAACATTACATTCTTTTATCTTGCCTGCCAATTCTTTTATTGTACTGCTCTTCAATGCATCACCGCAAAATCCTTCATCAGCTTCTGTGCTTATATTAGAAATATCTATAATTTGCTTAGGTTCGCTATAACCTATATTTACAGCAACTCGTTTCATTGCAATTGCTTCCAATAAAACTCTATCTAACCCAAGTACTACATCGTTTTCATTTATTAAATCAATTACATCACTTTGCTTTCCTATGAATACTATTTTATCACTGCACTCCTTGCTACTTGCATATTTTTTTACTTCTTCAAACTTATCTCCATCTCCAACAATAGTTAATTTTTTATCTTTATTATCATACTCGTCAAAAATATCTATTCCGTTTTTAATTGATTGTAATTTTTCAGTAGATATTCTTGAAATAAGTACAAATTTATTTTTTTCAAGTACTTCTTTTGTTGATTTATATTTTTCTAAATTTATACTATTATGAATGACAATCATCTTATTTTCATCTAATTCATACCTGTTTTTTACATAGTCCTGTGCAACTGTTGATATAGAAATTACTTTTCTAGCATTTTTATAAAAAAAGCTTAATAATTCTTTAAATATAGGATATTTTGATTCATACCAATCATAGATATTTTTTTCATCGTCTCTTATTGCATTTTTAGGAGTATGCACATAAGCAACATAAGGTATATTTTTTATTATACAAGCTGGCAAAACTGATAATAAACATGGAAGCTGATTAATTATTACTTGCTCTATATCATATTTTTCTATTATTTCTATAATCTTTTTTGTCTTTATTATATCTATATTTTGCTCTAAAGGAAAATCTATTATTTCATGTTTAATTCCATTTTCCTGTAACACGCTTCCCAATACTCCATCACCTGAAGCAATTATACAGTTTACTCCTCTTCTTTTATATTCAATGGCTTGATTTATAACTGATGTTTCTACTCCGCCAATTCCCATTTTTTCGAGACAAATTAAAATGTTTTTCATTATAACCCCTTTTTTATTTTTGTTCTATTAATGTTCTGAATTACAATTTTTATCCTTTATTTTAAACATTCTTTTTGTTTTTATAACTCCTGGTATCCACATTATTGCCACAATTATTTTATTTATAACACCTGTAACATTAGAAATTGCATGGTCTCTTTCTGCTAAAACTGAAAACAATATATAATGTTTGTAAATATATAACCTCTTTTTTAAAGTTACACCTTCTAAATCCATCTCCAATATTTCTCTAAAATATTCATAATACCCTAATGGATTATTTCTAAATACATTTAATATATTTTTGGTATATCCGTCTTTTTGATATTCACAAATCATAATCGGTTCATTTATACAAAGGACATCATATTCTAAATCCATTTGATGATACATTCTTGCTTCAGTAACAAACTTTTCATCCGCTTCTAGTTTATACTCAAACTTTTTTCTAATCTTACTGTTAAAAACTAGAGCCTTTTCTCCAGTAATTCCTTCTCTGAAATATAAACTAAACATATCACTTCTATACATATTTTCTGGAAATTCATTTCCCATGTTATTTCCATCTGTATCATATTTTAGAAACACTAAAGCATAAATTTCATCTGTAAGCTTGTCCTCATATTTAGCAATTGTGTCAAATGCTCCAACTTTAAAGTAATCATCTGAATCACACTCAATTATTACATCTCCTGTTGCATATTTAACCAAATTATTTAATGCTGCCATTTTGCCTTGATTTTCTTGGTAATAATATTTTATGTCAATTATTCCTTGTTTTATAAAATTCGTCATAATATATCTTGTTTTATCTGTTGAACCATCATCCATTACTAGCCATTCTACTTCAACATTTGAATTGTTATTCACTAGTAAGCTTGTATAAAGTTTATTTAAATTATCTCCTCTATTGTATGCAGGTGTAAGTACTGAAATTTTCATCTTTTTCTCCTAATTTTGCTTTTTATGTTATTGTTTAAGAACTTAAAGCAAATTCTTTATTTTTCTTATGATTTTTTCTTCGTTTTCTTCATTTACTTTTTCATTATCTTCATTTTGAGACTCTTTTAAATGTTTAAAATTATCTTTTTTAAGCTCTTTCTCTAAGCCTTGAACTATTCCATCAAAATTATTTTCTAAAATAATTGCTCTATCATATCCTTTGGCACATTCTCTTGCTGCTGTATTCGTAAGTATTATTGGTTTATTAAGTATTTTTGCTTCTTCTAAAACCATTCCATAACCCTCATAATATGATAATAAACAAAAGTAGTCACAATTTTTTATATATGGGTATGGATTCTCTTTTTGACCTAATAGTATAAAGTTTTCAGTAAGTCCCATCTCATCAATTTGTTTCTGTAAATTATATCTTTGAGGTCCATCTCCTACTATATAAATTTTTGTATGTATTCCATCTTCTTCTAGCTTTTTTTGAACTTTTATAAATCTATCTAAAGCTTTTTGCTCAACAAGTCTGCAAACTGTAAGCAAATTTATTTCTTTGTCATTAAAAGGTAATTCTGTTTCAATATTTGCTTTTTCTAAAACTTTTTTATAATCTATATAATTTCTTATAACTTCTTGGTTTGATTTATTTGCCCATTTATATTCTTTATTAAAATCTTGCCTATTTTCTTCACTTACAAAAACTAATTTGTTATATTTTTTGTATTGTATTCCATCAACAAATTTTTTTATAAAAGCTTTTATTCCACTGCCATAAACTTTTGAAATATCATTATGAATCCATGCAATTTTATTGCTATCTGATTTAACAGCAAATAATCTTGTTACTGGACCTTCCAAAAATGCTACTTGCGTGTCAAATCCTCTTTTCATAATTGCTTCATAGATTTTCTTCTTATAAACCAATAATTTTAAAGAAGCCTTAATTTTTTCCATTTTACTTAATTCTTTATATGGTTTTCTGTATAATGCAATCTTTTTTATATTAGAATTTAGCTCTTTTTTTAATTCTCCGCCATCGTAAATAGTAAATATTGTTACATTATACTCCTCTGAAAGCTTATTAGCCAAATCAACTAATACTCTTTCAGCTCCTCCAATTGTTAAACTTGTAATTCCAAATATGATTTTTTTCAATATTATCACATCCTTTTACTTATTTTCACATTTTATGAAAATGCTAATGCATGAAATAACTGCTATTAGTGATGAGTTAAAGAAAATATATCCAGACAAATAAGAAAGTCCTAATATTAATATCATTGCTGCTATGCTCATCAAATATCCAGTTTCTATTTTTTCTTTAGATTTTAATTTCTTTATGCATACAATCGCACCATATATTAAAATTCCTATAAAAGGTCCTGCATATAGTATAAAGCCTACTATTCCAAAATTTAATAATAAACTTGCTAATTCGTTTTCCATAATCATCTCTCTAAAATTCGTTTCGAATCCATTTCCGAAGATGATTCCAATAGCACTTTTTTGTTCAAATACTAAATAAATATTATACATTAATTGTTGAGTTCTAGTATCATTTCCAGCTAAGTCATTTTCTAAAGCAAAGTCATATAAATCAAGTACAGCTTGTTTTTGAGGCTCTGACATGAAACCTTCTTCCAAAGTTCCTGCTAAAATTTGATTTTTAATTTTAAGCATATCGCCAGTCATATTTCCTACTTCACCTGTTGCTTCATCTATAATTGTATATTGTGATTCATTCATTTGGTTTCTTCTCTTTAATGTATTTGAGCCAACTAAACCAACAGTTATAACAGCAACTGCTAAAATCATAAAACCAACTATTGCTATTTTATTTTTACTAAATAAAACTTCAACTGCTATAAATACAGCGACTGCTAAGAAGAATCCAATAAGACCAGTTCTCGTTCCTATAAGTGCAACTAAGTATACTCCAACAAGTATTAAAACTATAATCGCTGGAATTCTGTATTTTTTCTCTTTAACCAAAGGTAAAATTATAAATGTAGAAATACATAAAATTGCACTAAGACTATTTCCTGATTCTATCCATCCTTTATATCCGATTTGCTCTTCCGGATATGTATATGATGATGTTCCTGTAAGTATTGCAATATATATACTTACAATGTATATTGCACACATTATTAATATTGCTATTCGTAATTTGCAAATTTGCCTTTTGTTATCTTCAATTCGTGGTTTGTAAGTCTGGCTTTTACTACCTTCATCAACTTTTTCTTTTACTTCTTTATTATCGCATTCTGATGACTTTTTAGAATTTTTTCTCCAATCTTTTTTTATAAAAACATAGTAAAAAACAACTAAGTTAAAAATTAAAAATGTATAGTTCACTATGTATTGAAGCTCCTGCATTACTCCACCATAAGAGCATCCAGTTATAAAGCCCTTCATAACATACAAGTGGATTATTCCATATAACGCATATAATAAAGCGATTCCCGTTAAAATCAATTTATTCTTTTTGTTAGCTTTAATAAAAATATATATTGCCAAGATTATTGGAATAATTGGCCTTACAAAAGTTGATATAGATATGTTTGTATCAAATGTGTTTCTAAATAAAAAACTTGCAATATCTAATATCGGACAAAGTATAATATAAAAGCATAATACATTTTCTAAAGTTATTTTCTTTATAAAATTCTTCATATATTTATTCCTTAAATTCACCTTATTGTTTTAAAATCTTTTTCGTAATCCTTAGTATTTTCAATTATCTCCAAACTAATCTTAATACTTTTGTATAAATTTTAAAAGTAGTGTCATTCATGCTTTTCATAAAAAATCCATTAACAGTATTATTTCTTTGCAATATTTCATTTTTCTTCCAGTTAGGAAATTTCCCATTTAAATTTTGCCATGTTTCATTTAGTAATAACTCTCTAGTTACTTTATCTGGAATCTGTATCATCCTTTTTAGCGAGCTACATAATAAAATTCTTGTACATGTGTATTCTATTTCTTTCTCATATTCTTGGTAAATTCCATTATTCTTATAATAATCTATTACATCATCTAAAACTTTAAAAATCTGCTTAGTTCTATAATCCTGTTTATTTACTATTGAATTAGGTCTTTGAGTATAATAAACAAGTGGTTCTTCTACAAATGCAAATCTTTCAATATGAGGCAATAGTTTATAGAAAAACTCCACATCTTCATAATTTAATCCAACTGGAAATTCTAATTTATTATCAACTATAAGCTCTCTTTTAATAAGTTTGTTCCAAGCAACAACTCTTGCCTTCTCAAACATTTCTTTTTTATTGGTATATCTATATCCAGTATCAATTTTTTGATGGTCCTCATATTGCCAAATGAAATCACATTCAACATAATCGCTATTAGTTTCTTTAGCTTTTTCATACATTTTTTTATAAATATTTCTATCAACATAATCGTCAGAATCTAAAAAAGCTATATATTCACCTGTGGCATAAATAAGTCCGAAATTTCTAGCACTAGAAAGTCCGCCATTTTCTTTAGTAACATAAATTATATTGTTATTAGCCTTTTTATATTCTCTAATAATTTCATCAGATTTATCTGTTGAGCCATCATTAACAATTATTATTTCAATATTATCTAATGTTTGATTAATCAAAGATGTTAAACATCTTGAAAGATATTTTTCCACATTATATACAGGAACTATTACACTAACTTTTGGCACAATTTAGTCTCCTTTCTACGAAGCATACCATTTTATATTTATAAATAAAATAATTTTTTTCAAAAGCTGTTTTAAATTTCGAGCTTTTATATTTTTGTAAATTTTTCTTTTTTTCAATTCTCTAATATACCAGTCTTGTTCTTTGCCATGTAACTCTTTAACCTTAAGTAAAATTGCATTTGTGCAATATATACGCACATTTTCCACTGTTCTTTTTTGGAGATTATAACTTTCTGCTTTTTTTATAATATTGTCAAAATGATAAAGTACATCTTCAGCCTTTTTTATAGTTTTTTCATAATTATCTTCTCTCATTATACTGCCCACTGTTTGACAATAATAGTAAACATATTTATTTAAAGAAACTACTTTATCTGCTTTTAAAATTAATAAAGGAATTAATGCAAAATCTTCATGATATTTATTTTTATCAAAAACAAAATTATTTTTAATAAATAAATCTCTCTTAAAAATGTATGACCATAATGTATCTAAGTAAACATCAGTAAAGCATAACTTATTAAAAGCATCTTCTCCTGAAGTTTCATCAAAAACTGCACCTGTTATTTTTACCTCACCATTTACTTCGCTATTATGATTTTTTTCAGTTTTATCCTTGTAATCGGTTTGATTTTCGTTTGGTAAATCAGTTTCTTTTTTTATAATGCCTTTTCTTTTAATAATATCAACACCATCATTTATATACTTGTCAATTTCTTCAAAATAATTGTTAGAAACATAATCATCAGAATCTACAAAAGCAATATAATCGCCTTTTGCTTGCATAATTCCAACATTTCTCGAATCTGCTACTCCTGTATTTTCTTTATAATAATACTTAATTTTATCTGATGCAAAAAGCTGTACAACTTCTTCGGTCTTGTCCTTTGAGCCATCATTTATAAGTATAATTTCATAATCATCATAGTCAGTTTCCAATATTGAATTTAAACATCTTTCAATTGTTTTTTCAGCATTATATGCTGTTATAATGATACTAATCATTAATTATACTCCTAACCTTTTTCGTAATTTCTTCATTAAATTCTTCTGGGTTAAACTTTTGAACTTGTAATCCTTTATCCAAAAATTCTTTCATTCCTTTATATACACCTTTTGAAGAATTATCAACAACTTTTCCATATTTTCCATCTATATCTTCTTTACTATCTGAAACATTCGTTGTAATAATTGGTAACCCTAATATTTGTGATTCTACAAAAACAACAGGATATCCTTCAAATTGGGAAGAAAGTAAAAAACAATCACTTAATTTAAAATAAGGATATGGATTCTTTTTAGCACCTAACATTATTATATTGTCTAATTTCTTTTCTTTTATTATTTTTTCATAGTCTTTACTATTTGTTCCTTTGCCAATTAATAAAACTTTAAATTTATATCCTTGCTTATTAAGTTTTTCAGTTGCTTCTAAAATTCTCGAAATCTTTTTTTGCTTTTCATCATGCCTTCCCACATTAATAAATATAGGACATTTTTCTTTATTGCTTTCTGCTTTATCATTTAATTTTCTATTAACATGAGAATTATTCATATAATTGTTGCCATAAATCTTTTGCAAATCATCTTCTGGTATTTCCTCATTTGATAAATTTTCTATTTTTTCATAATCTATAAGATTATTGCAAACCACAGTATTTTTAACAAGTTCAGGAAATTGAGCAATAAATACTTTTTTGTCTAAGTCAGATACAAATACAATCTTCTTAAAATCCTTAATTTTTAATGAGTTAAAAAACTTTCTGTATTGGATAATGTCATTATCATAAAAATTCATGTAATTATTGTGTATCCATATAGCATTATTTTTACTTGCAACTCTTGCTACAAATGAAGCTGGCATACTGTAAGTTGCAAAATCTGCTGAAAAATCAAATTTATTCTTATATTTAATTTTGAAAATTGATTGTTTTACAAAATTAATTGCTTTTCTAATTATACCAAATTTTATTGAACTTGGAGTATAAGTAATGACTTTAATTTCTTTTGATAAATCTTCTAAAAATATACCTTGTTTTTTTTCTAAAACTAGAGTAATATCAAAGTCTTTAACTAAATATTTTAACAAGGTAACTAGTGCTGTTTCAATTCCACCAACATCTAGTGAATATGCAGAAAAAAGTATTTTTTTCATTACTTATTCGTATGATTATATTTAATAATCATACTCTCCTTTCTTCTTTATTTTTTCTTCATTTTTCTTTCAATAATATATCAAAAAAGTAAGAAAAATACAAGTATTTCATGTAAAATGAAAGTACTTGTATTTTTAGTCTACTTTTATAGTATTTTATTATTTTCCTGTTAGTTCTTCTAATTCTTTTTGCGTTATGTTTAATATATTGCAAATTTCTTCGTCAGTCATATTCATTTTCTTCATGTTTAACTGACATCCGGACACTTTTTTTAAAAAAAGGTTCCTAGACATTATTACTCGTCTAAGAACTTTTTTCTTTTATTTTTGATTCTCGTGCGTTTTTGTCATTATTGAAAAAAAGCAGCCTTTCCTATATAATTTTAAAAACCCATTTTACAAAGGAGGACTGCTTTATGAAAGCATATTATAATCAGGAGAAAATTGCAAGTAGTTTTAGAAATTTTTTTAAAAAAGTTTTAAATTTATCTAAGCCTCATCTTTACCTTATTTCATATATTATTACTGCACTCATCTCTTCTGAATCTGTTGTTACTTCTGATATTGCTCGTGAATTAAAAGACGATTTTTCTTTAGTCTTTCATGAATCTGTTCAACGTCGTATCAGAAGATTTTTTGCTTCTTTTTCCTCTTTGGCTTATTCTGCTTTTGAAGCTTTCATATCTTTCGTTGTTTCCAAGTTTTTGCCTAAACATCCCAATGATACTTTTCATATTTCCCTTGATCATATGTTTTGTAAAGACAAATTTACTATTCTACTCTTTTCTCTTCGTATTGGAAAACAAGGCATTCCAATTTGGTTTCGTTGTTTCAAAGGTAAGCACAACTCTGAAGCTTATTCACTAGATTTAATTAAAGATGGTATTTCCTTCTGCTCTAAGCTTTTCCAAGGTAATTCTTTACACCTTCTTTTCTTAGCTGACAGATGGTTTCCTCATCCTGAACTTCTTGCTTTTATTCAAAATATTGGTCATTTTTACTGCTTTCGTGCTAAATCTTTCTTCACTTATTCTTTTTATGACTCTTCTGGTAAACGCATTTCTAAACATCTTAGAGATATCTCCCCTTTAAAATACAAAGCTAAAGTTGTTCCTAATGTCCTCTTTACTAGAAAACTATTTAAAACTACTATTGTCGTTTCTAACTATTCTAATACTGACGAACCTTGGTATTTAGTTACTAATGATGCTCCAAACCGTGCTGTTAGAAATTACTCTTACCGTTTCGGCTCTATTGAATGCATTTTTAAATCTCAAAAATCTAATGGCTTTAGGCTTGAATCTACTAATACTCAAAAAATTGAACATTTCATTTCATTGTTCACCGTTATGTGCATTGCTCTTGTTTGGCTTACTATTATTGGAACTGACTATATTAGAAACAAGCATCATTACTCTCTTAAAATACGTGATACTAAAAGGAACAAAGATAATATTACTACTAGAATTTATTCTTATTTCAATCTAGGTTTAACTATTTTTAATTTATGTTATTACAATAGTATTAATTTTACTTTGAAATTTAATTTTGTCCTCTATGACGTTTAATCGCATATTTTTTACAAATTCAAAGTGGAATTTTCGCCACTTCTTTTAGTCATGTTCAATTTACATAAAAATGCGAAGAATGATAATTTTCTCCGCATTTTTTGTATCTTTTGGGCGCATATTTTGTACCTGAGTCTGTCTATTTTCAAGTATTTCATAAATTCTGTCCGGATGTCAGTTTAGCTTGGTCCCATACTATCTATACTTACATTTCCGTGTTCTGGCCAAGACGCATCTGCTGTGCCTGTTGTCTTTTCTAGTTGCTCCACTGTGACTGTAGACTTTAGAGAAACTACGGGGCGAACGCCAAGACCGTCGCCATTCCCAATGCCATACGAGTAGAAAAGGTCTCTGCCGCCCGAAAAGACACCGCCGCCGCCCACATTGCCAGGACCGAGGCGAGCACCGCTAGAGCCCACAATGACTCCCGGCGAAGCAAGCCAGTATGGCTTTGAGTCATAATCATATGTGTTTTTAAATATGGCATTATACATTTCTTGTGTTACTCCTATTTCTGTATTTATGCTACTATCATTTCCTACTGGATAGTAATATGCTGTTCCATTTATTCCCGTTGTATAATAGTCAGCTGGTATATCACTTATTTCTTTTAGTCCCAATGCTGTTGCTGGTATTTGGTCTTCTTCCCCTGAACCATTTGAATGTCTATATACATATTTTCTTCCTAATACTCCATATTCATCATAATTTGTTGTATAACTTGTATCGCTCTTTTTATATACTCCCGCATTTTCTCCTTCTTTTACTACTGTTAACTCTAGCAAGTTATTTATATCTTCTGCTGTCATACTTCTTGCTTCTTCTGCTAAATCGTTTTTGTATATTGCACTTATGTTATCTAACTCGCCTTCTCCTTGTTCATTGTCTGTTGCATAGTATGCTCCTTCTGCTCCATACATGTAATAATAGTAGTCTGTATTCATCTCTGTTATATCATTACTGCTTACAGTATTTGCAGTGTTAGGATTCTCTGCTAATCCTCTCTTTATAGGACTTGATGTTGTTAGCAATAAATGTTGACTATCTTCACTTAGTCCTAGCACTATCCATTGTGTACTTGAATCTACATTAAATATTTGATCTGCTACTCCATTTTTATTTCCATAGCTTATATATTGTCCACTTGTTGGATTTTGATAGTTTACATAGTCTCCTATTTTTAATTCTCCATCATTAAATGCTTGTACTACTGTTTTTGCTGTACTTTGGCTTGTTCCACTTCCATATCCAAATGCCAACCCTAAATTAATGTCATTTTTTTCTTCTGTATAATATATTAAATAATAGTCTAATGTGCTTGTTGTATCCGAAGTCACCCCGCTCGCTGTTGCTTCTCTTTGCTCTAATACATATACATCTCCGTCTGCCATGCTTCCTTTTCCTGTTTGCATGCTTCTTTCCATTAATGTTTCTACGTTCAATGTATTGTCTTCATTTACATATCCATCTGTTTTTAACCTTGCCAATATTCCTGTTTTGTTTCCTGTCTCTATTGCATCCATCTGGTAATCTGCTACTTTAAATTGTAATTGTTCATACACACTTGCATTTTCGTTTCTTACTACTGCATCTTGCGCTCTTGTAAATATTCCGTTGTTACCTATTGTTAAATTAATTGCTACTGCTGCTAGTATTAATAGTACTATTATTGTTACTACTAGTGCTATTAAGGTTATTCCGTTTTGCTTGTCTTTTTAATCTTTTTAGTGTTCTTTGTTTTTTCATTTTCTCCCTCCTATAATTTTTAATAATAAAGCTTTTTCTTGATTAGAATGATTCTGGCTGAATAAAATATTCTTTCTTATAATTTTGCTCTTTCTTACACCACGCAGAAAAAGCCATGTATTTTAAGTTACCTTAAAACACATAGCTTCTTTACATCTATGTTTATTATTTTAGTTATTAAATTACATGTGTGTGTGTGTGTGTGTGTACAGCCTCAAGGCTTACAGCGTTTTTCATATGTTTTTTCCTGCCTTTTCTTTTGATTTCATTCTAACTTATTTTTTATTTTACATTTATTTACATTTTATGTCAATATTTTTTGTTAATATTTTTACAGTTCCAATTTTTATAAAACTCTTCCTTCCACATAGCACTCATATATATAATCTGGGTTTTCATAGTACATACTACTATTATAATTATCAATTTTCTCTATTATCCATGACGATAGTACCTTAATTAGTGTATCAACATATTTATTTTCATCATTATTTACCATAACAATCAATCTTTTATACACTTTTCCTATATCCCAATATGTAGGCACATTATATTTGCAATTTGAAATATTATCATAATTGCCTTCATTTATATTAGCTTTTTCAATAAATTCATCTGCCACTTGTTCAATATTTTCAGAATGATATACTTCTGCCAATTCATAAATTTTATCTATATTTACTTTTCCCAATCTCTCTATAATTGTTTTCTTTGTATTTTTTGTTTTTCTCGCAATATATTCTATCAAACTACATGTAAAAAATAAGTCATTTTCTTTTTGAGATTCACCTGTCATTTACTTAATTCCTCCGCCTTTAAAAATTTCAAACACGACAATGATTTGTCGGTGCAAAATGCTATTTGATGCGTTGGGTGTCTAAATTTTGCTAATTCCCAAAATGCTTCTCGAGTAATTTGCCCCATCATTAAATCTGTAATATAGTTATAAACTTGGTCATCAGCCATTGCTCCAATAACAATGTCGTAATTATGAGGCTTCCCTCTTCTACAATTTATTATGAAATCCAACCATTCTTCTGTCATTACTGTAAATTCTTTTATATCTAATTCTGGATTTTCATTATATTCATATATGTTTACTACTGGTGTTTCATATTTTTTAGCCCATTTTTCTGCTTGTTCCTCTAAAATGGTGCAATAAAAACCTGTTCCAAAATCTTTAGTATATTTGCCCTGTTTAATTTCTGGATTTTCAACTTTACAATAGCTTCCATGATATACTATTTGTTTAGACATTTCTCTTCCTCCTAGCATTATAGTATCATAAAAAAAATGTTTTATCAATAGAATGAAAAAAGAAGTAGGATAAAACATTGAATTTATCTTACTTCTTTTTCACTAATCCGTCTTAAATTGCTTAAAAATTTTTAATTATTCGCCTTTTTGGGATTTATCTTGACAAGCTCTTGACAAGCTCAATTTGGTCCCATCATACTATCTTTATTACTTACATTTCCGTGTTCTGGCCAAGACATATCTGCTGTTCCTGTTGTCTTTTCTAGTTGCTCTACTGTGACTGTAGACTTTAGAGAAACTACAGGGCGCACGCCAAGACCGCCGCCACCCTCAGCGCCATACGAGTAGAAAATGTGGCTGTGGCCCGAATAGACACAACCGTTGTACACAAAGCCAGTATGTCTTTGAGTCATAAACTGCTGTGTCTTTAAATATGGCATTGTACATTTCCTGTGTTACTCCTATTTCTGTATTTATGTTGCTACTACTACTTCCTACATAATATCCGTATGCTGTTCCATTTATTCCTGCCTCATAATAGTCAGTTGGTATTTCACTTATTTCTTTTAGTCCCAATGATGTTTCTGGTATTTGGTCTTCTTCTCCATAAATATTTGAATGTCTATATACATATGTTTCACCTAATACTCCACCATTATCATAATTAGTTGTATAACTCGTGTCACTCTTTTTATATACTCCTGCATTTGATCCTTCATATACAACTGTTAAATCTAGCAAGTTATTTATATCTTCTGCTGTCATACTTCTTGCTTCTTCTGCTAAATCATTTTTATATATTGCACTTATGTTATCTAACTCGCCTTCTCCTTGCTCATTATCTGTTGCATAGTATGCTCCTTCTGCTCCATACATGTAATAATAATAGTCTTTGTTCATTTCTGTTATGTCGTTACTATCTACTCCATTTTCTCCATATGGATTTTGTGCGGTTCCTCTCTTTATAGGACTTGATGTTGTTAGTAATAAATGCTGACCATCTTCACTTAGTCCTAACACTATCCATTGTGTTGTTTGGTCTACACTAAAATGTTGGTCTGCTACTCCATTCTTATTTGCATAGCTTATATAATCTCCGCTTGTTGGATTTTGGTAATTTACATAGTCTCCTATTTTTAATTCTCCATCTTTGAATGCTTGTACTACTGTTTTTGCTGTACTTTGGCTTGTTCCACTTCCATATCCAAATGCCAACCCTAAATTAATGTCATTTTTTTCTTCTGTATAATATATTAAATAATAATCCATTTCTGATGATGAGTCTGATACTGTTGATGTCGCTGTTCTTTGTCTTTGCTCTATTACATATACATCTCCTGTTTCTATTGTTCCTTTTCCTGTTTGCATGCTTCTTCCCATTAAGCTTGTTACATTCAATATATTTGCACCATTTATCTCACTTACATGCCCATCTGCTTTTAATCTATCTAATATTGCTTCGTTCCTTCCTGTTTCTATATTATCCATAAAATAATCTGCTACTACCATTTGTAACTGCTCATATACACTCGCATTTTCATATTTTACTGTTGCGTCTTGCGCTCTTGTAAATATTCCGTTATTTCCTATTGTCAAGCTTATTGCTACTCCTGCTAGTATTAATAGTACTATTATGGTTACTACTAATGCTATTAATGTTATACCTTTTACATTCCTTTTTAATTGTTTTAGTAATTTACTTTTATTCTTCTCTTTCTTCATTTTCTTTTGCCTCCTTAATTTTTTTATTTAATAAATTTTGCTATACTATAACAGATAAAAAACTATGCCTCATATACGAATTTTAAATTCGCATAAAAAGCATAGTTTCTCCACTACGTTTACATAAGTTTATTTTGTTAAATCCTACGATATATATATATATATACAGCCTCAAGGGTTTCAGCGATTGCCATTTATTATTTCTCCTTTGTTTACTTTTTATTTATTTTAGCATAACATATATTGAATTTGCAAATAATTTTTATATTAAAAATATTACATTTAAATTATTACATTTTTAATAAATTTCCTTATCTAACAACTTCAATATTTTTATATTCTAAAAACAAACCTGACTCAATAACTCCTGTAATTAGTTTTACTTGTTTTTCTAAATCTTTATCAATTTTTTCAAACTTTACATCTAATATTCCATTATTATTTTCTGTCATTCCTCTATAAGTAATTTCTACTGCTCCCAGTTTTTTTAGTTCATCTGCAACATACTTAAGAGCTGTTGGAAATACTTCAATTGGAACTTTGCACTTTTGACCCAAATAATCTACAAATTTACTTTCATCTACTAATATATATGTTATAGGTGATGCAATGATATTTAATTTTTCTTTAAACATTGCAGCTCCTCTTCCCTTAATCAGCCACATATTTTTTAAATCTACTTCATCAGCTCCATCAAAGGCCCAATCTATTTTATTTTCTATTAAGTTTCCTATTTTTATCCCATATTTTTCGCATAGTTCTTTTATTTCATTTGAAGTTGATATAGCGGTTATATTAAGCCCTTCACGCTTTACTTTTTCACCTATTTTTTCTACTGCAATATATGATGTTGTTCCTGAACCAAAGCCAATAACTTGTCCATCTTTCACTTTATCTAAAATTTTTTCTGCTACTCTTTCTTTAGCTTCTCTATTTTCTATCTCCATGAAAAACCTCCTACTTGATAATAATATATCAAATAGGAGATAAAAAAACAATACTTTACCCTATGCATTATCTAGAATTTCTTCAACTCTTTTTACTGAAATACCTAGTACTTTTGCAATTTGTCCTTTCTTTATTCCCATATCATATAATTTAGGGCAAATTGCTTCTTTCGCTTCTTTTCTCCCCTCTCTCTTTCCTTTTTTAAGCCCATTTTCATATAAGTTTACAGCAAAATCTCCAAACATTTCTTCTTCCTCCTTTACATTTTTTTCTTTTAATATATTTATTAATTCTAATGATATTTCTTTTCCAAACTTAATTCTAATTCTATTTTTGGCATATGCTTCTATAATCTGAAATTCTCTTTCATTTAATTTTATATTTTCAATTACTTCCTTTATTTTATTGATGTCTTTTTCCTTACACACTTTTTCTAACAAATTAATTTTACTTAATATACTTTGTTGTTCTTGAATTTTTTCTAATTCGCATTATTTTATCATTGCTATTATTAGCTACATTATATGCCTCATCATCTTCCATGAGACAGGAAATTGAAATATCTACATTTACATATACTTTTTCAACTTTGTCCAATTTATTCTCCTTTTATTATATATTATTTACTATTTTTTCGTCAATTGTTTTTGATTTTTTCATTCTAGAAATTTTCAATTTGTTATTATTAACAGAGCAAATTTATCATGTTAACTTTAATATTATTATTTCTAATTATTGCGTAGTTTCAAGAAAGTTCCATTAATATAATTCTACAATCGAATCAAATTCTTTTGATTTTTAAATATTTATGAATAAATTAAATACATATTTATTGTACATTGCTTTTCCATATAAAGTCAAGAAAAACCGTACGTCTTATTTCTACAATATTCGACATACGGTTTTTATATTTAGTTATATTTACATCATTTTTAAATAATTAAGCTCTTATTTTCTTAATTCTGCACCATGTTTACTTTGTAATCCAGATACTACCTTTTCAATAACTTTGTTTACTTCTTCGTCTGTCAATGTTTTGTTTGCATCGCCTAAAGTTACTGAAAATGCTATACTTTTCTTTCCTTCTGGTATTCCTTTTCCATCATATAAGTCAAATACTTTTGATTCTTGCAATAATTTTCCACCATTATTTTTTATTGTTTTTAATAATTCTTGAGCTGGAACTTCTTTATTTACAAGAACAGCTATATCTTTCTTTACGACTGGGAATTTTGAAAGTTCTTTATATTTCATTTTTCCAACTTTTTTAGTAAGTAACTTATCTAAGCTAATTTCCATTACATATACTTCTTCTTTACAAAGTTCTGGTGTAACTCTACCAATTAGGCCTACATTTTCTCCATTTACTGAAATTATTGCAGATTTTCCTGGATGCATTTCTTCTGGAAGCTTCTCTTTATCCGCTACAAAACTATATCTTCCACCATATCCTAAATAGTCAAGTAATTCTTCACATATACCTTTTATAATATAGAAGTCAACCTGTTTTGTATTTAATCCTAAATAATATTCTCCTGTCATTAAGCAAGCTAATTTATTTTCTTCTTTGTATTCACCTCTTTCAATATAAAATGCTTTTGCAATTTCAAATAAGCAAATATCTTTATTATCTCTTGCAACATTATATTCGTAAGTTTTAAGTAATGAAGTAATCAAACTTTGTCTTAAAGCATTTCTTTCTTCTGTAAGAGGTGCTAAAATTTTGATTATATCATTATTTTTCATTGTAAACATATTTGCTTCTTTTTCACTTACCAAACTATATGTTAATGTTTCATTTAATCCAAGGTTTATCATCTTATTTCTTATTTCTCTAGTAGTTCTATCATAAGAACCCTTCTTAATAGGCATTTCTTTTAATCTACCTTGAATATTATCTACACCATATATACGTCCAACTTCTTCTATCAAATCTTCTTTAATTGAAATGTCTAATCTTCTTGTTGGAACATAAACAATCATTTTAGCGCCATTTTTCTCCACTTTAAATCCTAATCTTTCAAATATGTTTATAATTTCTTTTTCTGTTAAGCTAGAACCTAATAGTGAATTAATATTTTCTACAGTAATTTCTATTTTTTTATCTTCCTTGCTAGTTTTATCATAAACTTCCATGCCGCCAATAACTGTTGCATCAGCATATTTTTCAAGCAAGTTACATGACCTTTCTATTGCCATATATGTTCTGTTAGGGTCTAATCCTTTTTCAAATCTATTGCTTGCTTCACTCCTTAAAATTTTGTTTGAAGTTCTTCTTATTTTTACACTATTAAATATTGCTGCTTCAATTATTATGTTTTTAGTATTTTCTGTTATTTCTGTGTCATATCCACCCATAACACCAGCAAGTCCTATTGCCCTTTTTCCATCTGAAATAACTATATCTTCACTGCTTAGAGTTCTTTCTTGCTTATCTAAAGTTGTTAGTTTTTCTCCTTCTTCTGCCATTCTAACTTCTATCATTCCTTGTAACTTATCTGCATCATAGAAATGTAGTGGTTGACCTGTTTCTAGCATTACATAGTTACTTATATCTACAACATTGTTTATTGGTCTTATGCCTGATGCCATAAGTTTTTCTTTCATTTCTGGAGTACTTTCATGTATTTTCACATTTTCTACTTTTTTAGCTAAGAATAATGTGCAATTATCTGTTGCTATATTTAATTTAAAATCTAATTTTCCATTATCTTTATGAGTTAAATCGATTGGCTTTACCTTTTTATCATAAATAGCTCCTACTTCATAAGCCATTCCTAAAATACTAAGCAAATCTCCTCTATTTGCAGTTAATTCAAAATCTATTACTCCATCTTTCATATGCATATATTCTATTGGTTCTCCTCCTACTGGAGCATCATTATCTAACTCATGAATTCCTGCTTTATCTTCTTCTTTTAAGAATTTACTTTCTATTCCCAATTCTGCAATTGAGCAAAGCATTCCATTAGATTCTTGACCTCTTATTACAGATTTTTTTATTTCTCCTCCTGGAAGTTTTGCTCCCGGAAGTGCAACAATAACTTTCAATCCTTTTCTTACATTTGGAGCTCCACAAACTATTTGCAAAGTTTCTTTTCCTGTATTTACTTTGCATACATGCAAATGGTCTGAATCTGGATGCATTTCACATTCTAAAACTTCTCCAATAACTAAGTTAGTTGCTTCTATTAGCATTCCTTCTGAATCATATTCATTTCCGACTTTTGTCATGTCTTCTGCAAGCTCATGAACAGCTTCTTTTGAATTTATATCTATATCTAAATAATCTTTTAGAAAATTTGTACTTAATTTCATTTTTCATTCCTTTCTTGCCATAGCTTTTTTAATACTTTAGGCAAAATATTTTGCTATTTATATTTAGCTTCTACATATTAGTCTTTTCTTTTTACTTATATGTCCATCCTATCAAACTGACTTAAAAATCTTACATCATTTGCATATAATAATCTCATATCTGTAATTCCATATTTAAACATTGCAAGCCTATCTAAACCTGTTCCAAATGCAAATCCTGTATATTTTTCTGGGTCATAACCATTCATTTTTAATACGTTTGGATGAACCATTCCAGAACCTAAAAGTTCAATCCAGCCTGTATGCTTGCATAAGTTACAACCTTTTCCACCACATTTAAAACAGCTTACATCAACTTCATAAGATGGCTCTGTAAATGGGAAGTAACTTGGTCTGAATCTTAGTTTTGTATCTTCTCCTAGCATATGTTTCATAAATACTTCAAGTGTTCCTTTTAAGTCTGCAAATGTTATATCTTTATCTATAACTAAGCCTTCAACTTGATTAAATTGGTGTGAATGTGTTGCGTCATCTTCTCTTCTATATGTTTTTCCCGGTACTATAACTCTTATTGGAGATTTTTCTTCATTTGTCATCATTGCTCTTGCTTGAACAGCAGATGTTTGAGTTCTAAGCAAGTATTCGGTTGTTATATAGAAACTATCTTGCATATCCCTTGCTGGATGTCCTTTTGGCAAATTTAATCTTTCAAAACAATATTCATCAGTTTCAAGCTCTGGTCCAGATATTACATCATATCCCATTGAAACAAATAAATCTTCAACTTCTTCAATTATTCTATTTAAAGGATGTTTGCTTCCTCTTCTTGCTTTTGTTGATGGTAGTGTAACATCTATTCTTTCTGATTCTAGTTTTTTCGCAATTTCTGCTCTCTTTAACTCTTCTTCTTTTGATGATATTATTTCTTCTAATTCATCTCTAACTTTATTTACCATACTTCCTATAACTGGTCTTTTCTCCTTTGAAAGGCTTCCCATTTGTTTTAAAAGTGCTGTTAATTCACCTTTTTTTCCTAAGTATTTTACTCTAGTTTCTTCTAGAGATTTTAATTCTGCACAATTTTTTAATTCTTCTAGTGCATTTTTTTCAATTTGTTTTACCTGTTTCTCCATTTTTACCTTCCTTTCTGGATACAAAAACGAACTATTTGCCCATAGGACGAATAGTTCGTTGTACCACCTAATTTTATTAATTTATATAATAAACTAACCTCTATAGTTTTAACGGTGCAACCGCTTTCCCTACTACTATATTCAGAAAAGAATCTCAAAAGTGAAATTTCAGTAAATACCATATGGCGTTTCTCAGCTTTCCGCCTCTCTGTAATATGTTTTCTATTTACCTACTTTGCTTTTTCTTAGATTTTATTTCTATTAAAACTGTATCTATTGTAACATATTGTTTTGAGAAATGCAAGTTTCAACATTATTTATAATTATTTTGCACTTACTTTTCCCTTTTCATTCTTTACAGTAACATAAATTGTAACACCTGCATAAACTATCATTACTATCGGCATTGTAAGCACATCTATTGGTAGTCTTGTTATTGCATATATGCTGTATACTATACCTTCTGCAAATATAAGTTTTACAAGTAATTCTACTATTTCTTTTACTCCTCTAAATCTTATAGAATAGTATACAACAATAAGTGCTGTTGCAATCATTAATGGCACTACATATGGGCTTATAATATCTCTTATTTGTACATTTGAATTATATTGTACTGCTATATCTGCTGATGTCAATTCTAAAGAATATTTTTCATTTATTTTTGTTACTAAAGATTCTATTTGTTCTTCATTTACTGATGATACTTTTATTAACACAGATTCATTATATACTTCTACTTTTTGAACAATTATTTGTCCATCTTGCCAAACTTCTCTTGCAATTGATTTTACATCATCAGTATTAAATTGTTGGTCTAAATCAAATATAATTGAAACACCTTCTGCATAATTTAAGTCAACATTTAATCCTCTTATTCCTGTTAGTACTATTGCAATTATAAATATTATAATTAAAACAATAATTAATATTTTACTTTTTTTACTCATACTATTGTTCCTTTCTTATCCTGCTAAGATTTTATTTTTCTTTTTTACTACTTACACAACTTAAAAATGTTCTAGTTATTACAAAATTGTATATTATAGTTGTAACTAAGCCCCAGAATATTATCATTCCGAAACTAAATAGTGACATCCAATTTGAGAAACAACATACAACTGCTAAGATTAGTATTGGTATCATTGATAAAGTAAACTTAGTAATTGCTTTTGTAAATGATTTGTCTACATTTTTTTGTAGTCTATTTAGTATCATAATACAGAATATATAGTTAATTACAAATACTAATGCAATAGCAAATATTCCTTCTAATGAGATTGTTACATTTGCATATCTAAGTATTAATAGATATAGAGCAATAAATCCTATTGAGCAAACTGTTAATATTACTCCATTTACTCTATATTTAACAATTGCAACTATAAACATTATAAGAGCTATACATATTCCAATTCCTATTAATATATATATAGTATTTTGTTCTATTGGTGATGATATATATACATTTCCTGTAACAGAATATTGTACAGGCATAGCATCATTTTCTAATATTGAAGCTAAGCTTTCTGCTTGATAAACTAATATTCTTTCGCTATCATCAGAAGATGCACTACCTAAAGATAAAGACATAACACCATTGTCTATTACAGTATCAAAAGATGTTGTCATCATGCTTGTACCATCTATGTACAAACCAATTTCAATTGTATTATCTGTCTCTTCTTCACTTTCTGCTGTTTCATCAGCAACTTCATTTGAAGTTTCATTAGTTGTAGCATTTTCAGAAGTTTCGTTTGTTGCTTCTTCTGAATTTTCTGTTGTCTCGTTTGTAGCTGTTTCGTTATAAGTTGAGTTTGTTTCTCCTACAATATTTTCTTCTGCTGTATCATTTGTAACAGTATTTTGATAATCTCTAGTTATATCTCTAAATTTTCTTGAGCCAGCATTATTGAAGTTAATATTCATATATATTGAAGAAGATGATGTATTATATGTAGATTGAATTGCTTGAACATCTACGCTTCTTATATCATCATTATTCATTAAAACTTCATCATTTGAAGTATTTCTAATTTCAAAATTACCTTTTTGAGTTATATCTGCTAAAATATAATCTGTTTGAGTATTTTCTGGAATAGTTATTTCAATTTGACCAGTTGACTCATCACATCTTACAGTATAGTCCTCAACACCCATAGATTTTAATCTTGCTTTAATAACATTTGCTGATTTTACAAAGTTATCATAAGTAAGAACATCTTCAGTGTTTCCTTCATCTTCTTCATCTACAACTAATAGAATTTTCCTATACCCTTCTAAATCTGTTCCTAAAGAATAGTCAGGTATTCTATTTTCCATTTGGTTCTTATCTTGATAAAAAATACCTACAAAAGATATTATACTTATTAATATAATAATAAGTAATATTAGTACGATGCTTAGTTTTTTTTGTGCTTTCATTTTTCCTCCTATTTATGGAAATTAACACCAATTATACCTCCTACCATTCCAGCAATTATTGAAAATATAATCATAATAACTGATTGTAAATTCAATGAAAATCCTGCCACAAATATGCTTGATAGTAAATATATTGTGAGTATATAAATAGCTCCAACAATTGAACCATTTAGTATTCCATTTTTATTTATATTTATTGCACTAACAATGCTACCTACAAAGATGCTTAGTGCTGATATTATTATAACTGATACAGTTATAATATTTTCTGAAACATTAGTATAAGTTAGTATTATTGATATTATTAATAAGCAAATTGCACTTATTACTAGTGCTATTCCACTTCCTATTAATATTTTACTAACATTACTTTTTGTAGAACTTTTAGATATATTTTCTATTTTTTCCATATGCACTTACCTCACTTTCTAAAATCAGTATATGCTAAGTGCATATGTTTTATTACTCTATTGTTCTATCATCTAATCCTGCAACTGCCCATTTTTCTATTGATAATTTTACATTGTCAGGACGTGTTTTTAGTATTATTCTATCTTCTAATACTTCTTCTATTTCACCAGACAAACCTGTATAGGTTATTATTTTATCACCTTTTTTTAGTTCATCTTGCATTTTTTTTATTTCTTTTTCTTGCCTTTTCTTAGGCAATATACTTAAATAATATAACCCAAGTATTAATAAAATAGTAATTATGGTAATAATTAATTGTTTATAATCCATTTTTCCTCCATCTTTTTTATTTTTAAGATGTATATTTATATGTATTTGCTGCATCAGTATTATTGGTTGGTATTATTTCCACTTATTGTATTGTCTGTACTTACAGTATTTGCATTATTTGTATCTGTTGTATTGCTTGTATTTTCATTACCTTGGTTCATACTCGCTTGTTGTTGGCGTACGAAATCTACCAAATCTATTGTTTGTCCTTGGAATAATGCATAGTAAGTAGTTTCTCCTTGAGTTGTTAGTGAATATATTGTATCTAATACTATATTTATAAATAAGTTACCATCTGATGTAACCATTCCATATTTTTTAGTTCTAGTATTTCCGCTTACCTCATCAAGTTCCACAACTATACCATTTAGCTCAGGTATTATTATTACATCTGTTGCTCTTGACTCAATTGATGTATCTGCATCACAGCCTAAACCATCATATTCTAATGGCAATATTAGGTTTCCATTTATATCTATTAGTCCCCATTTACCATCTCTTTGAACTGGAATACAATTATCCATTAAAATGTATCTGTTGGTTACATTTATATCATTAATTGTATTTGGTAAACCTATTTGGTCGTAGTCTTGGTAAACTATAATTTTTCCATTTCTATTTACAACACCTTGTTTATTATTACTTGTTACTAAATACAATCCTAAGTTTTTGTCTAATTCTTTAATGTCGTCATATTCTAATCTTACTTTTGTTATACCATCACTACCGATAATTCCCATTTTTCTATCAGTTGTTTCTACTATAAAATCATTACTTCCTTCAACAAATTCTATACTATTATATCTTGTTCCTATAATAACATTTGTTGGGTCTGCTAAGCTTGCAACACCATACTGATTCGTATTTGCATCTTTTATAACAACTAAATTATATAATAATGCTTTTTGATTATTAAATAGTATTGTATCTGATAAGTTGCTTGTTTCTACAGTTAAAGCTGAATTTGATATTTGACCTGAATAGTATTCTGCTAAATAACTTAAACTAAAAATTGATATTGTATTTTCTTCAGTAATATAATCATATCTTACATTAAAAGCTCTTTGCAATCCATCTGAAATTATATATAAGTCTGCTCCTGATGTTAATATAGGCTCACTTAGAGTAAATGTTTGACTTTCAGTATCTTCTGTTGAAACTGCATTATATTTATAAATTTTACTTGAACCGGATTCAAATGAAACGATTTCTTTTGAATTATTTATATAGCATTTGGTTCTATCTTCTGTATATTCTCCATAACCTCCGTTATAAACATTATAACCTAAAAGTCCCGCCATTTCACGGATGGAAATATATACTTTATCGTTTTGAAATAAAAACAAATTAGAACTATATCCACTTTGTCTTACTCCATCCAAATTAAACTTAAATTGTGTAGTAAGTAAACTTTGGCTATAAATCCAAACAAATGCTGCTGCTATTATAAGTAATATTATTAAAATAATAACTATAATAAATCCAATTTTAACTCCTGTAATTTTCTTAGGGTTATTTTCTGGAATATTTTCCATTAAATCCATTTTAAAATCCATCCTTTCCTTTTATATATCAAGGGATGAAATTAATTATTTCTCCTCTTTTGTATAGCCATACTTTTTATAAAATTCATTTACAAAGTTAGCCAAATTATCATTTTCAATTTCCATTCTAACTCTTTCCATTAAATTAGTCAAGAATTTTATATTATGAATTGATAATAATCTTACGCCTAATATTTCATTACATTTTACTAAATGTCTAATGTAGGCCCTTGTATAATTTCTACAAGTGTAACAATCACATTCTGGGTCAAGAGGAGTAAAGTCTTCTGCATAATTTGCATTTCTTACAACTACTTTTCCATGTGATGTCATTGCAGTTCCATTTCTAGCAATACGTGTTGGAAGTACGCAGTCACACATATCTATTCCTGCCATTGCAGCTTCTAAAAGATAATCTGGAGTTCCTACTCCCATTAAATATCTTGGCTTATTTGCTGGCATTAAAGGTGTGGTAAATTTAAGCATTTTTATAAATTCTTCTTTAGGTTCTCCTACGCTGATTCCCCCTATTGCATAACCAGGAAAATCTAATTCAATCAAATCTTTCGCAGATTTTTCTCTTAAATCTTCATAAAATCCACCTTGAATAATTCCAAATAAAGCTTGCTCAGTTTTATGAGCTTCTTTACATCTTTTTGCCCATCTTGTTGTTCTTTCCATTGAATTTTTTGTATATTCATATGTTGAAGGATAAGGACAACATTCATCAAAAGACATTATAATGTCGGCTCCTAAATCTTCTTCAATTTGCATAACTTTTTCTGGTGAGAAGAAATGCTTACTACCATCTAAGTGAGATTTAAATTCTACTCCATCTTCTGTAATTGTACGTAAATCACTTAATGAAAAAACTTGAAATCCTCCACAATCTGTAAGAATAGGCCTGTCCCATCTCATAAAATTGTGTAATCCTCCCGCTTCTTTTACAATTCTTTCTCCAGGTCTTAAATATAAATGATATGTATTAGATAAAATTATTTGTGCTCCATTTTCTTTAAGCTCTTCTACTGTCATTGATTTAACAGTAGCTTGAGTTCCAACAGGCATAAATATTGGAGTTTGTATATCTCCATGTGGCGTGTGTACCACACCTCTTCTGGCCCCTGTTGTTTTATCTATATGTAGTAATTCATATGTAACTGATGGTTCCATTGTTCCTCCTTCTTATTTTTTCAGTTTTGGACGGTCCTAAAATGAAAAATGCAACTGAGAACTGAAAATTTTATAATATTAGCATTGCATCTCCAAAGCTAAAGAATCTATATTTTTCTCTTACTGCTTCTTCGTATGCTTTCATTATGTAGTCTTTTCCTGCTAAAGCTGATACAAGCATTAGTAATGTTGATTCTGGAAGATGGAAATTTGTAACTAATCCATCTATGCATTTGAATTTATATCCCGGATAAATATAAATTCCTGTATCTCCTTCACATGCTTTAACTAAGCCAGTATTTTCATCTGCAATTGTTTCTAGTGTTCTACATGAAGTTGTTCCAACTGCTATAACTCTTTTCCCTGCCTTTTTAGTTTCATTTATTTTGTCAACATCTTCTTGTTTTATATAATAATGTTCTGTATGCATATGGTGGTCTTCAATGTTTTTTTCTTTTACTGGTCTAAATGTTCCTATTCCAACATGTAGAGTGACATTTGCTATTTTTATACCTTTTTCTTCTATTTTTTGCAATAACTCTGGTGTAAAATGCAATCCTGCTGTAGGAGCTGCTGCTGAGCCTTCATATTTTGCATATACTGTTTGATATCTATCATTTTCTTTTAGACTTTCGTGGATATATGGTGGAAGTGGCATAAGACCTATTTGGTCTAAAATCTCATTAAAAATGCCATCATATGTGAATTTGACTTTTCTTGTTCCATCTGGTAAAGTTTCAAGTATTTCTGCTTTTAAAAGTCCATCTCCAAATATAACTTTTGCTCCAACATGAAGCTTATTTCCTGGTCTAACCATTGCTTCCCATATATCGCCTTCTATATTTTTAAGAAGTACAAATTCTACATTTGCTCCAGTTTCTTTTTTGCCATAAAGTCTTGCTGGTATAACTTTTGTATTATTTCTTACCAAGCAATCTCCTGGCTCTAAATAATCAATTATATCTTTAAATATTTTGTGTTCTATTGTTTGATTTTTTCGATTTAGTACCATTAATCTTGATTCATCTCTATTTTTTATTGGTACTTGTGCGATTAATTCCTCTGGTAAATCATAATAAAATTCTTTAAGTTCCATTAAAAAGCCTTCTTTCTTTTTGCAATTGTTTTTTATCTTCATATGCTTTCGGAAGAGCGTTTCAAATGCATCCTCCAAAACAGATTTTTACTTATATAGTTTACAATAATTTACAGGATAAATCAAGTAATTTAGCAAATAAAAAGACTCTATTCGTTAAAATTCGAATAGGTCTTTTTGTTTTTCAATTATTTTCCTAAAACTTCTCTACATCTTGGGCATAAGCCATCTTCTGTATGTTCATCATACATCCAGCATCTTTCACATTTTTCGCCATCAGCATGTTCAACTTTTATACCCATTTTTTCTTCCTTACGCTTGTTTTCTTCTATTTTTAATCCAGAAACTATTAAAACTAATTTTATTAAGTCTTCGTTTTCTTTTAAGAACTTGTATTCATCACCTTCTGCATAAATTGTAACTTTTGCATCTAGTGAATTTCCAATTGTTTTATTTGCTCTTGCAAGTTCCAATTCTTTTGAAACTACATCTTTTAGTTTTATTATTTTTTCCCATTTCTCTGACAATTCTTTATTATCCCATTTGTCATTTGGAGTTGGGTAATCTGTAAGCATTGGGCTTTCTACATTTTCTTGTACAGTATGCTTCATAGCTTTCCAAATTTCTTCTGCTGTAAATGAAGTCATTGGTGTTAATATTTTTACTAAAGCGTCTAGTGTATAATACATTGTTGTTTGAGCTGCTCTTCTTTCAAGCGAATCAGCTTTTGAAGTATATAATCTATCTTTTATTATATCTAGATAGAAGCTACTCATATCTACAACGCAGAATTGGTTTATATCGTGATAGCAATTTGCAAAATCATATTCATCATAATCTTTCGTGCAATCACGAATTAGCTTGTTAAGTCTTGTTAATGCCCACTTGTCTATTTCCATTAAATCTTCATAAGCAACTGGATTTTCTGGGTCGTAGTCATTTGTATTTCCTAATATATATCTTGCTGTATTTCTTATTTTTCTATAAACATCTGAGATTCCTTTTAATATATCATCAGATAAGTTTACGTCCATTGAATAATCAGCTGAAAGTACCCATAGTCTTAGTATATCTGCACCATATTTTTTACATACATCTATTGGAGATACACCATTGCCTAAGCTCTTAGACATTTTTCTTCCTTGTCCATCCACAACAAATCCACAGCTTAATACTTCTTTATATGGAGCTATACCTTTTGTTGCAACAGATGTTAGAAGTGATGATTGGAACCAGCCTCTATATTGGTCATTTCCTTCAAGGTATAAATCTGCTGGATAGCTTAGTCCTCTTTCTACTAAAACACCTTGATGTGTTGAACCTGAGTCAAACCAAACGTCCATTATATCTGTTTCTTTTTTGAAATGTGTACATCCACATTTAGCACATTTTGCGTCTTCCGGCATAAGCTCTTCTACTTCTTTTGCCCACCATGCATTTGAACCTTCTTTTCCAAATATATCTTGGATTTTCTTTATAGATTCTTTTGTAACATATGGCTCTCCACAGTCTTCACAATAGAATATTGGAAGTGGAACTCCCCATGTACGTTGTCTAGATATGCACCAGTCATTTCTGCCTTTTATCATTTCTGTCATTCTTTCTTCGCCCCATGCTGGATGCCATTTAACTGTTTTAATAGCTTTTAAAACTTCATCTCTAAATCCATCAACTGATGCAAACCATTGTGGTGTTGCCCTGAATATGATAGGTTTTTTACATCTCCAGCAATGTGGATATGAGTGAACTAATTTAACTGCTTTTAATAAGTAACCATTTTCTTCAAGCCATTTTGTTATTTCTTTATTTGATTTAGCATAGTACATTCCTGCAAAAGGTCCTGCTTCTTCTGTTTGAACACCTTTGTCATTTACTGCAACTTTTATTTCTAGACCATCTTTTAGGCTTTGTAAATAGTCTTCTTTACCATATCCAGGTGCAGTGTGTACAGCTCCAGTACCTTCTTCTAATGTAACATTAACTCCATCTTCTCCGCCTAAAACAACTACTGAATTTCTTTCTAGGAATGGATGTCTACATTGTACTCCTTTTAACTCTTCACCTTTAAATGTTTTTAAAACTTCGTAATCTTCTATTTCAGCAAGTTTCATAACTTTTTCTACAAAATCACTTGCTATAACTAAGTTTCCAACATTTGTTTTTACTAAGCTATATTCAAAGTCTGGTCCTACTGTAATTGCCATATTTCCAGGTAATGTCCAAGGAGTAGTTGTCCAAATTACTATATAAGTATTTTCATCATCTAATATTCCTTTTCCATCAACAACTGGGAATTTAACATATATAGAAGTAGCTTCATCATCCTTGTATTCAATTTCTGCTTCAGCTAATGCTGTTTCACAATCAGTACACCAATAAACTGGTTTTAATCCTTTATATATATATCCTTTTTGATACATATCTCCGAATACGCCAATTTGTCTAGCTTCCATTTTAGGGTCATAAGTAATATATGGATGCTCCCAATCTCCTAGAACTCCTAAACGTTTGAATCCTTCTGTTTGAATATCTTTATATTTTCTAGTAAAATCTTGGCAAGTATCTCTAAATTGTGTAACAGGAATTTTACTTCTGTCTAGTCCTAATTTTTCAATAGCTTTCTTTTCAGTTGGCATACCATGAGTATCATAACCAGGTACATATGGTGAATAATAGCCTTTCATTGACTTGTATCTAACAATAGTATCTTTTAGAATTTTATTTAGAGCATGTCCTGCATGTATTTCTCCATTTGCATATGGAGGTCCATCGTGAAGTACAAAGCTTGGATGTTCTTCATTCTTCTTTAAAATCTTTTCATACAAACCATTTTCAAAAACATTTTCTAATATACCTGGTTCTTTTTCAGGTAAATTTCCTCTCATAGGAAAATCTGTTTTTGGTAAGTTAAGTGTTTGACTGTAGTCTTTCTTTTCTTTTTCCATAATTACCTCCTTGAATTTGTGGGTGCTATTATTTTTTATTGAATAGGAAAAACTTGATTTTTCCTATTCAATAAAAAGACTTCATCCTTTTAGGACGAAGTCTTTCCGCGGTACCACCTAATTTAAAAGAATTTATATTATTTCTTATTCTTTTCTCTCTAATATCTTTAACGCAGATTTACGGCTTAAACTAATAACAACCGCTTTCGTCTAAGCAACATATAAGTGATAATAAATAAATAGTTTCTTACTAGCATCTCACCACCACTAGCTCTCTATAAAGGCTTGTTTATTTACCGTGTCTTATATATAGTTTTTATATATGATATGACTATTTTACAACGTTTTATGTAAAAAAGTCAAGGTTTTTCTGTAAATCTAATTCATATTTTAAATTTACTTTTTGTCTTTTTCTATATTTTCCACATTTTCTATAGATTCGCTTTTCATTTTCTTGTTGGTCTTCTTCTTTTTTCTAAATCCAAACCACCAAACTAGAATTGCTACAAAAGCAATTACTAGTAATACCAAAATCACATTTGAGAACTGGTCAAAAATATTTACAACTGTTTCCCATGAATCGCCTAAAGCTTTTCCTAAGCATACTAATACAGTATTCCAAATTGTTGAACCTAATATTGTATACAATAAGAATTTCCACATTTTCATTTCACTCATACCAGCAGGAATTGAAATTAAACTTCTTACTATTGGTATGAATCTACAAATAAATACAGTTTTTTGCCCTTTTGTATCAAACCATTTATCTGCTTTTTCTATATCTGATTTCTTTAATCTAAGAACTTTGCCTATTTTCCCAGATATTATTCTTTCTAATCTCTCTTTATTTAAAATTTTACCAATTAGATATAGTACAATCGCTCCAATAGTTGAACCTAATGTCGCTGCGATTATTACTCCAACCACATTTAGTGCAGTTTTTGTTGTCATGAATCCACCAAATGCTAATATTACTTCTGAAGGTATTGGTGGAAATATATTTTCTATTGCAATAAGCAAACCTACTCCTAAATACCCCCAATTTTCAATTATTTGTATAATAAATTCTTGCATTTTTTTATTTTCGTATATTAAATACTTTCTCCTTATATTATTTAGATTTTTTTGCAAAATCTATAAAACAATTTAAAAATTATAGTAATAAGATTATTCTTATATAATTTTAACTAATTTATTTTTCTTCATACCCAGGCTTTTTCAATAATTTAAACATATTTGTTTTATATTTTTCTACACCTGGTTGATTAAATGGATTTACTTCTAAAAGCTCTGCTGACATAGCACATGCTTTTTCAAAGAAATATATGAGTTGTCCTACTGTTTCCTCATTAAGTTCATCTATATGAATAATTATGTTTGGTACTTTGCCTTCTGAATGTGCTTTTATTGTTCCTTGCATTGCCATTTTATTTACATAGCTTAATTTTTTGCCATACAAATAATTCAAATTATCTAAGTTATCTTCATCCATGTTTATTGTAATATCTGTATTTGAGTTTTCAATATCTAAAACTGTTTCAAATAATATTTTTCTTCCTTCTTGTATATATTGTCCTAATGAATGTAAGTCAGTTGTAAATTCTGCTCCTGATGGGAATAAACCTTTTCCATCCTTTCCTTCACTTTCACCAAATAGTTGCTTCCACCATTCTATAAAATAATGCATTCTTGGATTATATGAAACTAACATTTCTACTGATTTATCTCTTTCATATAATAAATTTCGCACAACAGCATATTGATAGCATTGATTATATTCAAGTGAACTGTCTGAATATTTATCCATTGCAAATCTAGCGCCTTCCATTATTTTATCTATGTCTAAGCCACTTGCTGCAATTGGTAAAAGACCTACTGCTGTAAGAACTGAGAATCTTCCTCCTACATCATCTGGTATTACAAAACTTTCATAGCCTTCAGCTTCTGATAATTGTTTTAATGCTCCCTTTTTCTTATCAGTTGTTACATATATTCTTTTTCTAGCTTCTTTGATTCCATATTTTCCTTCTAGAATTTCTCTAAAAATTCTAAAAGCAATCGCTGGTTCTGTGGTAGTTCCTGATTTAGATATTACATTAATACTAAAGTCTTTTCCTTCTAGTACTTCTATAACATCATTTATGTAATCTGGGCTTAGGTTATTTCCAACAAATATAATATGTGGTTTATCATCTTTCATTTGTGAAAATGAACTATGTAATGCTTCAATAACAGCCCTAGCTCCTAAGTATGAGCCACCAATTCCTATAACTAATAAAATATCTGAATCTTTTCTAATTTTTTGAGCACATTTTTTAATTCTTTCAAATTCTTTTTTATCATATTCAGTTGGTAGTTTAAGCCAACCTAAAAATTCGCTTTCATCTTCAGATTTGTCTAGTAGTTCTTGATTTATTTCTTCTACAACACCTGCATGTTCTAATATTTCTTCCATTTTAACTTTTGATTCTTTAAAATCCAATTTAATATTTGCCATTAGATTCCTCCTTTGATTTTTGTTAATTAAGATATTATTACTATCTTGTTAACTTAAACTAATTTGCTAATATTTTATTATACTATGGAAATAGTTTCAAGCCTTTTTTAAAGATTTATATTAAAATCATTTACATCTCCTCAATTATTCTTGCCAAATATTTCATTGCTCCCATGCTTTCTTCTAAAGTATTACCGGTTGACCCCACTTCAATAATGCAAGCAGCTTTTGCAACATGTTGATTGTATTCTGAATTTCTTAATATTATTGGTTTAAAAAGCCCTGGATACAATTCATTTGCTTTTTGCTGAACTTTAATAGCAAACTTTAAATTTTGCAACCAATTTGTATGTGCTGAATTTGCTCCATCTGTACCTATTACAAACATAAGTTGAGATACATATTCATCTCCAATTTTTACTCTCGGTCCATAAGTTTCATCTGCTATTGCATCTCTATGCAAATCTATTACTATATCTGCATCTTGGTTTGTACTTAATACATTTTGAGCTGTAACAAGTGACCTTGAATATGAGCCATTATACGCAGGATAATCATGATATGTCCTATCGTGAATTACTGTACAACCATAAGTACTTAGCCATTTTTCAAGTTCATCACCTACTCTTGAAACTGAAAAGTTCAAATCTATTGTTCTAAAATTTCCACTGGCAGTATATTGGTATTGTTCAGTTGGAGTATAACTTTCACAAGTATGTGTATGATAAATTACCACTTTGTTTTTATTTACTTCCACATCTGGTGTTAACATTTCTTGTGTTAATTGATAATTTGTTCCATTATTAATAAAAACCCCGTTATACTCGTCCGTATATCTTGGATTTACTCCACTATTATCTACTTCCGTTACTGTTAACTCTTTATTTATTTCTCCATTAGAAGTTTCATTTTGCGAATTCTCTTCACTTACATTATTATTGTTCTGTTCTTCAACATTAGCAGTATTTTCTTCTACTATTTCATTATCTTCTATTGACTCCATCACTTCTAATTCAGAAGAAAAAGCAAATTTTATACCACTTGTTTCTTTGGTTTCTTCTACTTTCTTATTGATACCAATCTGTGGTAACATATCATCTATACAGAAAAGCCATGCACTTGATGAATCAGTAGCAGTTTCAGTTTCACCATCTTTTTTTCCTATTTCAAGTACCTTTATAACTAAAGCTACTGCTACTAATACAATAATAATTTTCGCTAAATATCCAATTAAATCTTTTACCTTAAATACTTTTATCATAATAAAAATTATATTCTTTGTACATTAATTTTATGTTAAAAAATATGGTATGTAAATTTTACACACCATATTATACACTCTCCATTCTCAAATATTTTACGAAAAGGACCGTCCCTATTGACATCTTTACTAATTTTCTTACTCTTTTGGCACTTGCTGTATTGTGACTCCAGATTCTAGAGAAACTACGGAACGCACGCAGGCACCGACATCACGCTCGTTACCGTCCGAGTAGAAGAAGGCGCCAGCGCTAGACACAAGGCCAAAACCCTCACCAGCCTCAACCGCTCCGGGACCGAAGTCCGCATAGCTAGAGCCCGAAACGACCCCACGAGATGAAAGGAAGCATATTGGCATTTGCGAACTTTCGCTACTAAATATTAATTCATACTCTGTTTGGTTATCTGCTATTTTGTATGGCATTCCTACTTCTCCCATATCTTGTGGCGCTACTGCGTAGTAATATCCATCTACTGTTCCTGTTATTGTTCCTGCTCTTGTTCCCTCTGGTTCACCTGCATTTTTCTCAGCCAAATAACTTTCTGGCGTATACGCATTATCATATGAATATGTTTCTCCGTAATCTGCTCCTTCCGAGTCATTTTGTAATGAATAGATATCATATTCTCCTATCTCGCTGTTTGCCATATGGAATAATTCGTTCATATCTTCTACTTTCATACTTCTTGCTTCTTCTACATATTGCATATTTTCAAATAATTCTTTACTTATTTGGTCTGGTACTAAGTAGCCTGTCTCGTAACTTTGAGCTCCATACATATATAGCAATCCATCTGCATTATCTGACTCCAATGGTGTTTCCATTATTAGCTTTATTCCACCTGTTTCACTATCTATTCCTAGTACTCTCCATCTTATATTATTATTTTTTGTGCTACTTATTGTATATGTTTGGTTTGAACTATATCCTGTTAGAGCTGAAGTTGCTACATCTGATGAGGCACTTGTTGGTGTATTTAATTGTAAATAGTCTCCTACGTGCAAATGATTTTCTGGGTCTGAACAACTTGTTCCATCACATCCATCTGCCTCTGCATTTAAGAACATTCTTACTAATGTTCCTTCTGCTGGCACTTCTGTTCCTCCGTTTCCTTCCAAATAACCTGCCATCCAATCTTCTAGTTCGCCCATTGCTAACTGTTCATTACTTTCTGCGTTTCGCCACGTATTTGCTGCTGTTTGCGCTCTACTAAATATTCCATTTTGTCCTATTGTTAAGTTAAGTGCTATTCCCGCTAATATCAAAAGGACTATTATTGTTACTACTAACGCTATTAATGTAATTCCTTTTACTCCTTTTGCTACTTTGTGCACTGTAAGTTTTGTACGTTTTTTTGAGCTTTCATCATTAATGTTTAAACTTTTATTTTCCATCGTTTTTCTCCCCTCTTTTGAATTTCTTTTTGATGCAACCGTTATTACTGCTGATTCTTTTTGATTTTTCTCATCGTGAATTTTATGTCTCCTTTCATTTGTTTAGTATTATCACCAATAATTCGTTTTTTATGTTATACCATAAAAGTTTTTATTTTGCAATTGTTTTTAATTGCATTTGTGTATTAAAAAACTATGCTAATTAGACAATTTTAAATACGTCTAAAAAGCATAGTTTTATCTCTATGTTTACTTAAATATATTTGGTTAAATCTTACAATATATATATATATATATATACAGCCCCAAGGGTTTCAGCGATTTTCATTCGTTTTATTCTTCCTTTTTAAATTTTTATTTTTTCAAATCTGTCCTTGCAATTTTTAATTTCCATTTTCATTTTACACTTACGCCTATTTTTAGTCAAGTAATTCTATATTACATTTTCATTACAATTTGCTCGGTTAAAATATTTCTTCTACTACATATCCATACTCTAATGGTTCTTTCATTTTCGCTTTTACTTCTTTAAAATCTAATTAATATTTGCATAATTTTTCAAAATTAGGAAAATCTAATAAAGAATTGCAAATTTAAAAATGCAAAACTGTTAAAATAATTAGACAATATAGGAAAACTTGCCTATATTTTATAAATTATTAAGTGAGGATTTATGAAGTTTATTGAAAAAGTAAAAGAATTTTTTAATGTACTTATCAAAAATCAAGAAAGCTATGATTTTAGTATTTCTAAAGAAAATTCTAGTGAATCACAGCCAGAAGATTTATTAAAAAATCAAAGCATTTATCCTAGTCTTGATGTAAATTTAGATTACATTAAATCTAGATATAATGTTTTGATTAATTCTGATATAAAAATAAGAGAATTTATACTTAATGCAAAGGGCAAACAATTCAAAGCTTTTATCATATATATTGATGGTTTAGTTGACACAACTTCTATAAATGATTTTATATTAAATCCTCTTATGCTTAAAAATTTTTCAAATCAAAATAACGACCCTCAAATTGTGTCAGAAGCTATTACTACAAATATTAGTGTTAGAAAGGTTAAAAGATTTAATATTACTGATTACATTTACGAATGTTTGCTTCCTCAAAATAGTGTTAAAAAGATTTCATCTTTTGATGAATTAGTAAAAAATGTTAATTCTGGCGATTGTGCATTATTTGTTGATACTATCAATTTTGCTTTTGATATAGATATAAAAAAATTCGCTCAAAGAAGTATTTCTGAGCCAAAAAATGAACCTGTAGTTAGAGGTTCACAGGAGGCATTTGTTGAAAATTTAAGGACTAACACTTCTCTAATTAGAAGAAATATAAATAATGAAAATTTGATTATTGAAAATATTACAATTGGAAAAACAAATAAAAATAACTGTGCTGTTTGCTATATTAAAGATATTGCAAATTCTAGCTTAGTTTCCGAAACAAAATATAGATTAAATAACCTTGATGTTGATTATGTTCTTTCTAGTAGTGAACTTATTCAGCTTATTAAAGATGACCCTGAAACTACTTTACCTGAAATAATGACTACTGAAAGAGCAGATAAAGCTTGCTCATATTTATTACAAGGTAGAGTGATTATCATTTATAATGGTTCACCTTATGCACTTATACTTCCCATTACGCTTTTTGATTTTATATCGTCTGGGGAAGATGTTAATTTAAACTATCATTTTGCAAATTTACTAAAAATTATTAGAGGAATTGCCTTTTTTATAACTTTACTTTTGCCGGGACTTTATTTAGCAATAACAATCTATCATAGAGAACTTTTGCCTACTGAATTATTATATTCAATTGTAGCATCCCGTGTAAACGTTCCTTTTCCTATTTTAGTAGAAATTCTTATAATGGAACTTTCTTTTGAATTAATAAGAGAAGCTGGCCTTAGAGTTCCTTCTCCTCTTGGTTCAACTGTTGGTATTGTTGGTGCTCTGGTTTTAGGAGAAGCTGCAGTTTCAGCAAGTATTGTTTCTCCAATATTAATAATTATAATTGCAATTACAGCAATTTCATCATTTGCCATACCAGATTTTTCACTTGGCTTTCACTTAAGAATTGCAAGATTTGCTTATACACTTCTAGGTTCTCTTTGTGGATTCTTAGGAATTGGTGTTGGCTTATTTATACACTTAATTACACTATGTTCTCTAAAATCTTTTGGAGTGCCTTACCTTTCTCCATATATGCCTAAGACAAATATTAGAAATAATAGCTATTTACTAAAACCAGTATGGAAAAGAGAAAAAAGGTCTGACTTTTTAAATACAAAAAGAACTACAGTTCAAGATAATATAAGTATGAAGTGGAGAGAGAAAAATTAATATTATTTTCGAAAATTATATGCTTAAAAATTATTTAAAAAAAGCAAATATTAAGAAAGGAGTTAATATTTTATGAATAATAACAAAATTGGTTTTGTAGAATCAATATCCCTTACCTTAATTGTTATTATAAGTCATATTTTACTTAACCTGCCTAATGAAATATTAGGTTCTACTGCATCTAGCGGACCACTCAATGTTATTTACATTACCGTCCTTGCTGTAATCATATTTTTAGTTTTTAATAAACTCTTTTCTTCATTTCAAGGTAAAGACATTCTAGATGTGGCAGAATTTGTTGGTGGAAGTATTCTAAAAAAAGTAGTTTCAATTATTTACACATTATATTTTATCTTTACTTGCGGAATACTCTTACTAAACTTTGCTAACACATTAAAAACAATTTATTTACAAGACATGCCTACATCACTTATTTGCCTAGTATTTATACTAATTGCACTTATTGCAAATCAATTTGGCTTTAAAAATGTAAGTAGAACAAATGCCATTATATTGCCATTTATTGTTGTAGCCATTTTAATAATATTCTTTGCTTTATCAGTTCGTTTTGTACCCGAAAGGTTCTTTCCTGTTTTAGGATATGGAGTAAATAATACATTTATATTAGGTGCTACAAACATATTTGCTTTTGGTCAAATCATTCTTTTATTTTTATTGAGGTCTCATCATAAAGAGCCAAAGGATACCAAGAAAATAGGATTAACTTCAATAATATTGTCAGGATTAATACTATTTATAAGTGTTACCGCACTTATTTTAATATTTCCCTTCGCAACTGGTGGAGAAGGAATACTTTCTATATATATGATAACTAGAAGTATTCAATTTGGAACATTTTTCCAAAGAGTTGATGCATTCTTTATATTAATATGGGTATTAACATTTTTCTCATATTTATCAGTAATTTTTGCCTTTACCTTAAAAATTACTAACAAAAATTTGAAAACGCAAAATTCAAATATTCCTGCATTTTTAATTGGATTAGGAGTTTTTATTGTTACACTAATACCTCAAAATATTGCACAAATAAGATTTGCTGAAAATGTTATTTACAAATATATCTGTTTAATTATTGTATTTGGAATGAGTTTTGCCATCTTACTTTTGGGATATTTGAAGAAGGATAAAAAAGGTATGGTTACAATTCGTAGCTAAAATATTTTATAGGATTTATTGTAGCTTTTATAATTTCAGTTATAAATATATTATTTTTTAAAGGAGGTTTGAATTAGTTGAAAGCGAAAAAAATATTAGTATTTATGCTTATAGTTGTTTTAATATTAATAACATTATTCGGAATGAATTCTGTAACATCTATGGATAATTTAGCATATGTAGTCGCAGTTGGTTTCGATATTAAAGATACTGGAAAATTAGAACTTAGCTTTCAGATTGCCCTTCCATCCGGAAGTGAAGGCGGTTCTTCTGGTTCAAGCTCATCCCAATCTTCTAGCTCTATTGTGACTAGTGTTGAATGTAACTCCTTTGAATCTGGAGTTAACTTAGTTAATTCATATTTAAGTAAAGAATTAAATTTATCACATTGCAAAGCAGTAGTATTTTCAGAAGAAATAGCATCACAAGGAATTGGAGAATATTTATACACTTTAATTAACCATGTTGAAATAAGACCAACTTGTAATGTAATAATTTCAAAATGCAATGCAAAATATTTTTTGAACAATTCAAGTCCTATGCTAGAACAACTATCTTCAAAATATTACGAAATTGCTTCTACATCTGAAAGAGTTACAGGATACACTTATAACATTACTTTACTAGACTTTTTCTCAGATTTTGCTGATTCTTTTACTGAATGCTTTGCTACACTTGGAAGTGTTAATGATGGTGATATTAGCAATACAGGAGATAATAACGACCAGCTTAGTTCAAGTTTATCTAATGAAGGAACCGATGATAGTTATGTTGCCTCTGAAACACCTATAGATTCTCAAAAGAATATTGAAAACCTAGGCTTAGCCGTTTTTAAAGGTGACAAATTAGTTGGTGAACTAAATGGTGTGGAATGTATCGCTCACTTAATATTAACTAATGAACTAGAAAATGCTGTAATTAGTGTTCCAAGTCCATTTGAAAGCACAAATTATATTGATTTATATCTTACAAATAGCAAATGTAAGTCTAAAGTATATTTGACAAATGGTACACCATATATAAAACCTAGTATTGATTTAAGTGCACGAATAATTAGTATGTCTGATGATTATAAAGATTTAACTGAAGAAAATATTGAACTTATTGAAGAATATGCAAAATATTATGTAGAAAGATTTATTTATGATTATTTATATAAAACAGCTAAAGTATTTAAGTCGGATATTACAGCCTTTGGTAAATATGCTGTTTCAAATTTTGCAACTATTGATGAATGGAATAAATACAACTGGCTAGATAATTACCAAAATTCTTTCTTTAATGTGGATATAAATGTGGATATTGTTTCTAGATACTTGTTGATTGATACTTGATTAAAATTTTATTTGTATACGTTTTTTCGTTCAAAGTAATTGACAAAAATAATTTTTATGTATATAATAGATGTAGAAAATGGAGAAACCACAAACGTGGTTCACTTCTCCTAAATGTGTTTTGACACATCTAACTCGGGAAAGTTTACAGATGTGTCTGTTTTTTTATACCAACTTAAAATCTATCTTTCTCGTTTGCTTATCTGCAAATACAACTTCAATTTTTACTTTTTGTCCAAGTTTGTATACTTTTTTAGTTTCTTTTCCTATTAGTTGTTTATTCATGTCATCATAAATGTAATAATCATCATTTATTTCTGCAAGCCTAATTAGCCCTTCTACTGTGTTATCTAATTGTACAAACATTCCCCAACTTGTTATACTTGAAATAATACCATCATATTGCTCGCCAATTTTATCTTGCATATATTCAGCCATTTTGATATCTTCACTTGCTCTTTCTGCTTTTGTAGCATTTTGCTCACACTCAGAAGAGCTCTCAGCATATTTTATTGCTTGCTTTTCTAGTTTTGCCTTTGTGTTTTCATCAATTATATCATTTACTGCCTGATTACGCTTAACATTTTTGCTTTTATTAGATTCTGTACTCATAAACTCTAAGTATTTTGATATAACCCTATGTATAAACAAATCAGGATATCTACGAATTGGTGATGTAAAATGGCAATAATATTTACTTGAAATACCAAAGTGTCCTTTATTTTCCGCTTCATATCTTGCAACTTTTAAGGTTCTTAAAAGCAAATTAGAAACTACCCTTTCTTCATCCTTTCCTTTTACATCTTCTAATATTTGTGAAAATGCTTTTGGCTTCACATCATCCAATTTTCCTTTTACTCTATATCCAAAATTAAACAGATATTTATTTAATTCTTTTACTTTATCGCTATCTGGCTTTTCATGAACTCTATAAATAAAAGGTAGCTCTAACCAATAAAATCTTTCTGCGACTGTTTCATTTGCTGTTAGCATAAATTGCTCAATTATTTCATGTGCAAAGTTTGTTTCGTAAGGCCTTATATCTATTGGTTTGCCATTTTTATCTAAAGTAATTTTACTTTCCGGTATATCTAAAGATAAATACCCATCTTTTAGTCTTCTTTCTTTCAAAATTAAGGCTAATTCTTTCATTCTATCAAAATGCGAAATATATGGTTCATATTTTGATAATACCTTTTCATCGCTTCTTTCGATTATTTTATATACGTCATTATAATTCATTCTTTTAGTTACTTTTATAATGCTTTTGAAAATATCATTATCTATAACTTTTCCTTTTGAATCTATTTTCATTATAACTGAAATGGCATATCTATCTTTACCTTCATTTAAGCTACAACATCCATTTGACAATTCAGTTGGAAGCATTGGAATAACGCTACCAAGCATATACACACTTGTACCTCTTTTTATTGCTTCTTTATTAAGTAAGCTTCCATCTTGCACATAGTAGCTTACATCAGCAATATGCACTCCAAGTGTATATGTTCCATCATCATTTTTATCTACGCAAACAGCGTCATCTAAATCTTTTGCATCTTCTCCGTCAATAGTAGAAATTTCTTTATCCCTCAAATCCACTCTACCATTTGGAACAATTTCTTTTTTACTTACTCTTTTAGCTTCTTCTAAAACATTTTTAGGAAATTCACTTTCTAAATTATATTCTTTTATAATTGAAAGCATATCCACACCAGTTTCGTCTTCATATCCTAAAACTTCGACAATCTTCCCTTCTGCCTTCATACCCGTTCTAGGATATTTAGTAATTTTTACTACAACTTTTTGATGATTTTTTGCTTTTCCAAAATTAGATTTCGATATAAAAATGTCTGTTCCAAGAGCGTTATCATCTGGTATAACAAATCCAAAATTTCTACTTTTTTCAAAAGTTCCTACTACTTGTTTTGTGTTTCTTTCCACAACTTGAACAATGGCACCTTCTTTACTGTTGCCACTATTTTCATCTATTATTTTTACTTCAACCATGTCTCCATTCATAGCATCTTTTTTGTTCTTTTTTGCTATGAAAATGTCTGGCTCATCATCTGAGATTTTTACGAAGCCAAACCCTCTCTCATGTCCTATAAATTTTCCTTTTAATAAATCCATTTCTATCCTTTCAATTATTTAATAAAACTTTTTATTTTGTAAAATAATAAAAATTCTTATTTTTTATATCTTTAAGTTAATTTGCATACTTATCGCATAGAAAAAGAGTGCATTTTGTTTATGCACTCTTAATTATTTATAATACATATAATATTCCTAAAACTATTGTAAGTATTGCAAAAATAACACCAACAATTATTGTATTTTTTTGGATTCTTCCAGTTTTTGTTCTACTTTTATTTTTATCAAAATATTTATTTGCTCTAGGATTTTCAGCAATGTCTTCCATTGAATTGTTGTTTTCTTTATTTTGCAATAATGTCATTATAATTAAAACTGCACAAACTATTAAATATACTACTGTTATTATATTTCTTGCGATTTCCATTTTGAACTTCCTCTCTCTCTTTGCTTATATATTATCAAGCATACTTTTCACAATATAATATATATTATCATATTTTTATTAAAAAATCAATAGTTATCATAATGTTTTTGCTTCTTCTGTTTTTTCTTTTTGCTTATTATATTTTTCTATTATCTGACCTAGTGCTTCAGCAAAATCTTGTAATGTAACAATTTTAATACTTGGTGCTTTATTATCTATATAATCATCAACAACTTGTTTTAACTTATATAGATTATTAAGCTCTGGAAGAAGTATTTTTGCATTTTTATTAGCTCTATCTATAAGCTTTTCTTTTATTGTAACTATATCTTCATTACTTGCACAAGATATTCTTTGGAATATTTGATAAGGGTCACTATATTTAAATATAGGTATTTCCATGCATTCCTTATCAAACATATCATAGAATTTTTCCATTTTCATTGGGATATTCTTGAATATTCCATCTGCTTTTTCTCTATACATTTTGTCTTTTAATTGATTATTCAAATCTCTAAATCTTGTTAAAATTTCTTGCATTTCAGGTATATTTTCATCAATAGATAATTGCTTTATTTGCTCTTCTGCATCTTCACAATAATCTGAAGTTATTGATGATATATTCATACCATTTAAAAATACACTATTTATTGTTTGAATATCATATTCTATTAATCCCTTTTTTATGAAATACGTGAAATATGTGTATATTTTCAATAAATCTATTAATTGTATCTCGCCTTTTTTTACTGATTCTAACACTTCTGAAATAACCTTTGGGAATTGGTCATCAGATATTTTCCAATACTCTTCAGTAAGTAATCTCTTATATCCTGGAAGCTTATCTGTATCAACAGTATTTATTATATCTTCCATATCCTTCTTAAATGTTTTCATATCAAAGATTCTAGTTCTTACATATATTTCAATAAATTTAAAGAATCTATATTCAGTTTTAAAGTTGTAATAATAATTATTATCAAATTCTTTTATATAAAATTGTCTATTGTCCATGAATACTCTTGAAGAAACGACTAATGATTTGTATTCTTCATTATCATTAATATTTACAAATTTATCCTTTGTAACTTTTCCGGCTTTAATTTCAAATGATACAGCAATTGTAAATATAAGCATTGTTTGAAGTATTCTATTATTAGTATTTGGGTATGATTTATTTACCATGTCATAGACTTTTTTGAAATCATTTAATGCATGTTTTAATATTCTTAAATTTCTTGTACCACTCTTTATAAATGTTGAAACAATTAGATTTGTATTTTCTCTTAAAAATCTAATTAAATCTGTATTATTTTCATATCTAATTAATAAACCATTTATAATATACGTAAATTCAGGAGCATATTCAAAAGTTTCACCAATAAGTTTTTCTTTTATTCTTTCGTAATCATTTGCTTTATCGAATACATTTTCTATTGTATCTTCTATTTTTTCAACCATTGGCTTATCTGTTGTAAGTAGCTTATCCTCTTTGTCTAAAAGGTAAGTTGCAATAAATGTTTTCATCTCTAAGTTGCTACTTTTTAATTTTGTAGAAAGCTCTTTCTCATTACAAATTATAATTGTTTTTATGTGGTCGTGTTCTACGAAATTATTGATATACCCTAATATATCTATAACATCAACATTTGCTCTTTCCAAGTCATCAAAACAAAGTACTTTATCATCTGTTGAGAAAAAATTTTCATAGTCTATTTTATCTCCATTTTGAGTTACACCAAAAAAGTTGGCCATATCTAATCCAGTTTTTGCATACTCTGGAATGAAAGTTTGCCCATTACTATCCATATATTTTTTAAGATTTTTATCCATTAATTGTGTAGTCTCAATAAAGATTTTTTTACTAATTTCCTCTAAATTAGATATACCATATAATGACATATAAATAGTTGTAAATTTTTTACCATTTATAGTCATGTTTTCAATTTTATTTCTTATTTTATGATTCCAAAAATAAGTTTTACCACTACCCCATTCACCATTTATCATAATGGCATAATCTGTATAGTCTGACCTTATATAGTCTAATATACTTTCAACTAAATCATCCATTTTGTCTATCCTTTCTTTTAATTTTAATCTTTTGCTATATTCAAAATCCTATTTCTTCATTATTATTTGCATTACTAAACAAATGCTATTTGCTTTAGTCTTTTGCAATACTAAGAAATCCTATTTTATTTGTCGCTTTAATTATTGTTTTTATGCATTCATTTGCTGTACTTCCTGTTGTATATATATCATCAAACAGTAATACTTTTTTTCCTTTTATTTTCTCTTCATTTTTTAGAATGTATGTATTCTTAATGTCTTTTTTCCTTTCCTCTGCATTTTTAGTACTTTGAGGTTTTATATTTTTGATTTTTATTAAACAATTTGTTTCCATTTTTATTCCAAGTTTTTTTGCAATTAATTCAGTTTGATTATATCCTCTTTCAAGCAGTCTTTTTTTATGCAACGGAACTGGAATAATTATATCATAACTTTTTAAAATTCCAAACATTTTTTTATTGTTTTTTATTAAATATGCAAATGTATCTGCTAAATAACTATAATCATTGAATTTATAGTTTATTAAAAGATCTCTAATAATATCATCATATTTATAAATAAATATTTTTTTTATTTCTATATTAGTGTTAAAAAGTTCTTTATTAGTTAAATTAATTTCGTGTTTTTTAATTATTTCTTCACATTTATTACAAATTGGTAATCCTATTTTTCCACATACACCACATTTTATAGGAAAAAATAAATTGAGAGCTTTTTCAAAATTCATAAAATTTCCTTTCTGCCCCAATTTAATTTTAATATTTTTACATTTTACCTTTCCTCTATTTTATTTGTTGTAGCATTTGTTCTATTTTCTACAGTCACCCTTTGCTCATTTGGGTTAATAGCTCTTTTTGATTTTGCAGTAACTTCAGCTTCTAATACTTTCAATTTTGACTCCACTTCTGCTCTAATTTCAGTTGGAACATCATCAAACATCCACAATCTTTTTAATAGTCTAATCGCTTTCCTTTCTTCGCCAATTGCAAAATAAACATCTGCCATTTCAGGTACAAGCTCAACTGGTAAAAGCCTTGCTATAATAGATAAAGCTTCTCCTGATTTTTTTCCTAATTTTATTAGCTCATCCATATTTTTCTTTATATTCTTTCTATTACTAATAAATTGCTTTACACTATCTTTTTTATCTTCCTCACTCAAGTTCTCAATAATAGCAAATACATAATCTACATTGATTCCTAAAGTTTGAGCTACTTCTAAAGGATGGTTTAATCTTAACAATTCCTTTATTTTGTTGTCTAAATCTAATTCGCTTTCTATAATTTGGCTGACTCTTTTATTTATAAAACTTTTAGTATCTTCATCACTAGATAGCCTGTATTTTCTTAAGGCCTCTCTTTTTTGAGTTTTTACTGAATATTTTCGTTTACTAGTATCTTCTGTTTTTTCTCTATCTTTGACATTGTTTTGCCCATGCCTTTTCTTTACTTTGCTTTCATCAAAATCAATTAAAGTAATTCCTCTTAATCTAGCTTCTCTAAGATTATAAATTACTGTTGGTGTTGTAATTCCGAGCTCACTAGCAATTTCTTCTTTTCTTAGACCTTTATTCCATAGTTCTGCAACTATTTCGTACTTTCTAGGACCAAATTCTTCTTGTTTTTTTAGTCTTATAGTCAAATTATTATCTCTCGCTTCTTTTAAGTAATGTTGTACAGTATGTTCACTAATTTGTAGGTTCTCAGCAATTTGCTTTCTGCTCATCCCTGCATTCCACATTTCAGCTATTTGTTTATACCTTTTTTTTACTTTCATGATTAAAGTTTCTCTCCTTAAGTTAAAATTGAAATTTTCTTTTTATTTCTATTGCAACTATAAAGTTGGAGCTTCTCTTTGCGTTCCTATTACATCTATTAAAAAACTTGTTCTAACTTTATATTTCTTACATAAATCATCCCAAGATATTTTCGTTCCATCCATATTAAATTTTGTATAAAATTCTTTTCTTATGCTTTGAGAAGTAATTTCAGTTTGTATTTTTTCTTTCTGCTCAAGTATTTCTTTTCTCTGCCTTTCTTCTATATTTTCGCTATACAAAATTTGATTCAATGCTCTTACTGCCGCTTTAAAATCTCCCAATGCAAAATAAGTTTCCGAAAGTTCCTTGCCAATATGAAAATTTTCTTTCGTTTCTAAAATTTTTAATGCTCTTGCTGCACTAACATTATCTTTCTTTTGTTTTTTTACAAAACTGTATACATGTTCTCTTTGAGCTATAAAAGCCTTCTTTATTTGTTTTTGCTCTTCGTCTGTTAAAGAATCAAACAAATCATATACAGTATTAGGCTTAATTCTAAGCGTTCGTGCTACATCTCTAGGTAACATTTCTTTTAATAATTCTTTTATTCTTGTCGCCAAATTCTCATCTATAGATATTTTTCTATATATTCTTGTAATTGGATGTGGTTTTGTCTTTTGAGGTTGTTCTACGGTTGGTTTTGCTTCTGAACATACAGGTTGTGGTTTTTCAAGTTTAGGTACTATATCCTCCTCACATTGCTCTTTTTTATCTTCTTCATTTGATTGTATTAATGGCGTTTGTTGTGTTTTTTTCTTTCTTTTTCTACCGTCTCTAACTTCTATTCCATTTTCGTAAGCTTGTTTTAATACTATATTCACTGTACTTTGTGAAATATGTAATTTATTTGCAATATCTTTATAAGACATTTTCAAATTCCAAAGTTCTACGATTTTTGCATTTCTTTCTTCTGTGCTTGCATTTCTTCCTCTGGTATTTTTTCCAACATATATTCCCTTTTCTTTTGCTTTTTTCAAGGCATCCTTAATAGTTGTTGTTGAAGTATGAATTTTTTTTGCAATATCTCTCTGTTTCATTCCCGAATTATGAAGTCTTACAATTTCTTCTTCTAACTTTTCTGCCTTTTCACTTTTCTTTCTTCCTCTTTTACTTTCTCTAATGTATATTCCTTTTTTTCTAGCTTCTCTTAAAACTTTTCCAATAGCTGCTATTGAAACATGGATTTTATCCGAAATCTCCTTACGAGGCATTCCCGAATTCCACAATTCCACAATTTCTGCTTCTAACTTTTCTATGTCCTCAACATTTTTTCTTCCAGTATTTGCTTTTCTAACTTCTATTTCATTTTCCCTTGCTTGTTTTAATACTATACTAATTCTGCCTTGTGAAATATGAAATTTTTCTGCAATTTGTATTTGGGACATTCCCGAATTCCAAAGTCTTATAATTTCTGAATTTCTTTCTGCCAACTCATTTTCCCTTTCACTGCTTTTCTTCATCACGTCCTCCTAAATACGATTATTTATTTCTTGGTTCCATTCCTAATATATTTACTAAAAATCCTGTTCTTACATTGTATGCTTTGCATAAATAATCATAAGAAGGTTTATCTTTAAATTTTTTATAAGCTTCTCTTATTTTAATTGCCTTTACTTCCATATCTATATTACTTTTTTCCTCAGATACTTTTGATTTTATTGATTGTGGCACTCTATCATCATATATCACTAAATTCATTACTCTTATAGCTCTGTCATATTCTCCCATTGCAAAATAAACCTGTGCTAATTCTATTACCAATCCACCGTTAACTTTCTTTTCTATTAATTTAATAGCTTGTCCTGATGATTTACCTATTCCTTTTAAAGCTTTAATATTACTTGCTATATTAAGCCTATTATTTGCAAATGCTGTTTTAACCTCTTGTGCTTTATCTTCTGGCATTGCTTCAATTACTTCATAAACTTGCTTTGCTGGTATATGTAAAATTTTTGCTACCTCTAATGGCATTTTTAGTTTTAATAATTCTCTTATTTTAAAACTAGTATCTCCTTCTCCTTTTTGTATTGCTACAACTTTAGCCTGAATATGCTCTATAGTTTTTTCTTTTTTGCTTAATTCAAATTTCTTTTCTTTAGATTTTGGTCTTCTTACATCTCTTTTTCCATTACTTTGAGCCATAATAATCACTCACCTTTCAAATTTATGATATCCTCTACTAAAAAACTTTTTCTTTTGATTTTTTTATAAATTTTCTAATTTATATTTTAATCCAGAGTTTCTTTGTTTTATTTTCTCATTGTTTATCATAAACCCAATAACAAAAGGATTACCAATCATTATTAACTTATCTTTTGCTCTTGTCATTCCTGTATACAACAAATTTCTTGTAAGAAGCATTGGCGCCACTTGATATACTGGTATTATTACTGTTTGAAATTCACTTCCTTGTGATTTATGCACTGTTATTGCAAATGAATGCTCTATTTGGTCTAAATCTTGATAACCATAAAAAGCAACTTTATCATCATCAAATCGAATTTTAACTTCACCAGCTTCATCATCAATTTTTTCAATAACGCCCATTTCACCATTGAAAATTCCACTATTGATTTCGTTCTTTCTCCTCCACATTATATCATAATTATTTTTCGTTTGCATTATTTTGTCGCCTTCTCTGTATATTACTTCTCCAAATTTCTTTTCATTTTTTGTAATACTTTGTGGATTAAACTTTTCTTGAATTAGCTTATTTAGATTTTTTGTTCCTAATTCTCCTTTCTTAGATGGCGTTATTATTTGTTCATCTAAATTATACATTTCTAATATTTTCTGAATTATTCGTATAGTTGCTTGTTCTTCAATAAATACAAAATCATTTTTTTCAATTATATAATTATTTGAAATAAGATTCGTCATTGTATTTATACTTTTATTCTTATTTTCACTTGAATCATCATTTTTTCTTAATGAATTTTCAAAACTTTCTTCCCTCATCTCTTCAATAAAATTTATTCCCTCATTTACTTTATGAGAATTTACAATGATTTCACTTTGAAGAGCTTGTCTAAAAATTTTATTAAGTCTAATATATGGCACTCTTTTTGAATCTATTAAATCTTTTAGCACAGTTCCTGGTCCAACCGAAGGAAGCTGGTCTGTATCTCCTACCAATACAAGTTTTGTTCCTTTAAATAAAGCTTTTACAACATAATTCATTAAAAATATATCTACCATTGACATTTCATCTATTATGACTACATCTGCATCAATTGGTGTTACATCTAAATCCGGGTCTGGCTTTTCATCTGAAACCTTTCCTATTTCTAATAATCTGTGTAATGTACTTGCTTCTTCTCCTGTTGCCTCTGTCATTCTTTTAGCTGCCCTACCAGTTGGAGCACAAAGAACTACTTTCTTACCTCTTGATTTATAAATATCTATTATTGTTTTTATTATAGTTGTTTTACCTGTACCAGGTCCACCAGTTATGATGCATACATTGTTATCATTTACCATTTTTACCGCTTCTACTTGTTTTTCAGATAATTCTAATGAAGTAGCTTTTTCAGTTTTTTCTAGTTCTTTATTAAAATTAGGGATTCTTTTTATATTATCTGCTTGCTCCAGACTTATAATTCTCTCAGCAATATTTAGCTCAGTTTTATAATATTCCATTAAATAAATCCAAGTTTGTATGCATAATTCTGTCTTGCCATTTGTTGTGGCAATTTCTTCTCTCTCTTCTATTTTTATTTGTTCTTTTGCTCTTAAATCTTTTATTCCATCTAAAACATCATCTTCTGAAACTCTTAAAAGATTTGTTACAAATATTATTAAATTTACCTCTAATACACAACTATGTCCATTATATGTAGCCAAATTCAAGCCATGCCTAATGCCTGCATCAACTCTTTTCAAATTATTTCTTTCAACACCTAAGTCTAATGCCATTTTATCAATTTGAGAAAAATCAACCTTTACACCAAGCTCACTCAATACGTATGGGTCATTTTCAATTATAGATATTGTATTAGCTCCTAACTTTTTGTAAATTGTATTAGCACTTTGAGGGCCTATACCAAACTTTTCCAAGAAACCTACAATTTGCCATAATTCCCAATTAGCGACAAAACTTTCATTAATCTCTTCCGCTTTTTTCTTTGTAATTCCCTTAATTTCAGTAAGTCTATCTGGGTCACCTTTTAGAACCTCTACTGTTTCTTCGCCAAACTTTTTTATAATTTTTTTAGCAGTTGCAGGTCCAATACCTTTTACAATACCATTTGACAAATATTTTTCTAATGCATCTAATGTTTCTGGCATGATTTTTTCAAAGGTTTCTACCTTAAATTGGTCCCCATACTCTGGATGAGTAACAAATTTTCCTATAACTTTTAAGCTATCTCCTTTTTGAACAAAAGGCAAATATCCTACAATAGTTGTTTCCGCCGATTCCATATCAAATGTGGCAATTGTATATCCATTAGTTTCATTTTTATAGATTATATCTTGTATTGTTCCTTTTAGTTCCACTTCTTTTATCCTTCCATTTTTAATTGGGGACGGACCTTAACTTTAAATTTAAGATCCGCCCCCAACTATATAATTTTTCATTTAAGGACCGTCCCAAACTGAAAAACATTTTAATATCCGTACATTTGAGACATGTACCATGAATTTAAGTCAAATGGTTCACGTGTTTCTGGCATACCATAATTTATTCCATATGTTTCTACTCTTATACTTGTTATTACTGGTGGGTCTACTGGTTTGTCTTGAGTAAGCTCACTGCTTGAATCTGTTTGTGCTTCTCTTGTTTCTACTTCTACATTAGCAATTGCATCTACAACGTCCATTCCTTCAGTAACTTTGCCAAATGCTGCATATAGACCATCTAAACTATCCTGAGAATCTTCAGTAGTTATAAAGAATTGACATGATGCTGAATTATATCCTTCTGTTGCTAGGCTTGTGCTATAATAACTATAATCACTTCTTGCCATAGATATAACTCCTCTTTCATGTTTTAGAGTATTTCTATTGTCTCCATTAGCAATGAATTCACCTTCAATTGTATATTCATCATCTGAATCTTGACCTAAATCTCTTAAAGTTGCATTACCAGTTCCATCACCATTAGGGTCCCCACCTTGTATCATAAAATCTGGTATTGTTCTATGAAATGTAAGTCCATCATAAAATCCATTATTTGCTAAAGCTATGAAGTTTGCTACTGTTTCTGGTGCATACTCTGGATATAACTCTATTTTAATTGTTCCAAAGTTTTCTACTTCTATTGTTGCTATTGGATTTTGTACAAAGAAATTTTGTCTTTTTATTATTGTATTAGTAACATATGCAATTAATCCTAAAACTATTATAATTGCAAGTATTGTAGCAACTAATTTTATTTTAGTATAATCTTTTTTATATTCTTTTGCCTTGGCTGTTTCTACATTTTTATTTGCTTTTTCTACTTTTTTATTAGCCTTTTCTAATTTTTTGTTTTCTTTACTCATAATATGTATCCTTCCTATTTTTACATCCTACTTTTAACAAAACAATTTTATCACAAGATTTTTGATTTATCAATGATTATTTTCATTTTTTACCCGATTAAATTATCAAACATAAATTGTTCTTGCATTCTCTTTAATGACCTTTTAATTGTTCTAGCTCTTATTTCGCCAATTCCATCAACTGCATCTAATTCCTCGATATCAGCTTGTAATAAATTTTGAAATGATTTGAATTTTTTTACTAAATTTTCAACAATATTACTTGGCATTCTAGGTATTTTATTTAAGATTCTATATCCTCTCGTATATACACTTACTTCGTCATAGCTATCTTGTACTGTAAAGCCTAGTGCTTTAGCAACATTAGTTGAAACTAGTAATTCTTCATGAGTCATATTTTGTATTTTTTCTAATGCTTTATCCGCATTTTTTCCTTTAGCATAGTCTTTAATAATCAAACTAACTTCTTGATTTATACCATCAGTCAATTCTTCTAATTGCATTTCTATTAATCTTCCATCAGTACCTAATTCATAAATAGCTCTCTCTACTTCATCAACGACTTGCATAAGCATTCCTGCTCTTTGTAAAGTCTCTATAACAATTTGAAGTGTAACAATATCATTAAACTCATATTCATTAAGTAAATTAAGCCTATTGTCTAATACCTTTTTATATTTTTCAACTGTCTGTAATGCTTGATTTGCCTCTGAAGCTACTCTTGAAGTATCTTCTAAAACATATCTGTTATTTCCTTGATAAATAGTTATTATACCTCTTCTTTGAGAAATACTAATTACTATATTTCCAGTCTGTTTTGCCACACGTTCAGCAGTTCTATGTCTTGTACCAGTTTCTTGAGTTGGAATAGTTTGTGATGGAACTAATTGAGTATTTGCAAATAATATTTTTTTCATGTCCGCACTCAATATAATCGCTCCGTCCATTTTAGCCAATTCATATAGTCTTGCAGATGTATAATCAACATCAATATTGAATCCACCATCTACCAAATCCATTACTTCTTTATTCTCGCCAATTACTATTAATGCACCAGTTTTAGCTTTTAATATATTTTCTAAACCTTCTCTTATAGCTGTACCTGGCGCTATAAGTTTTAATATGTTAATAAAATCATTTTCTTTAATTGCCATTTTGCAAGCCTTCCTTTCAGTTATTATTCAAACTTTTTTACTTTTGTATTTTTCTTATTTTATTAACAAGTATTTCTTATCATTTCTCCGATTATTTTTTCAGCCAATTTATCTTAAATATTTTCAGATTTTTATGTTTTACTTTATCTCAACTGCTCTTAAAGCATCATTTATATTTCTAACGCCTATTATATCTAATTTATACTTATCTTTCAATAGTTTTTTGTTATTTTCTGGTATTAAACATTTTGTAAATCCTAATCTTTCAACTTCTTTTAATCTTTTGTCAATTAAATTTACACTTCTGACTTCTCCAGTAAGCCCAACTTCTCCAATAACCGCTATATCTTTAGGTATGCTAATGTTCTTAAAGCTAGAAGCTACAACTAATGCAATGCCTAAATCTGCCGCAGGTTCATTTATTCTCATTCCGCTTACAACATTTAGATAAACATCTTGATTTCCAAGTGAAAGGTTTGCTCTTTTTTCTAATACAGCTATTAGTAATGCTAATTTATTAAAGTCTACGCCATTTGCAGTTCTTTTAGGTATACCATAAACACTCATTGTAGTTAGTGCTTGTACTTCTACTAAAAGTGGTCTTGTTCCTTCAATTGTACATATTATAACTGAACCAGAATATTTATCGCTACCTTCTGAAATTAGAATTGATGATGGGTTTGTTACTTCTATCATTCCTTCGTTTTGCATTTCAAACATTCCAACTTCATTAGTAGAACCAAATCTATTTTTTACACTTCTGACAATTCTGTATGAAAAATATCTTTCTCCTTCTATGTATAAAACTGTATCAACCATATGCTCTAAGACTCTTGGTCCTGCTATATTTCCATCTTTAGTTACATGTCCAATTATAATTGTGGTTATTTGATTTTGCTTGCACACTCTCATTATTCTAGCTGTTATTTCTCTTACTTGACTTACAGTTCCTGGAGCTGAGGTTATTTCTGAAGAATACATTGTTTGAATAGAGTCTATTACTACAAGTTTTGGATTCATTGAAGTAATTTCCGAGTCTACTGCATCTATATCAGTTTCACCTAAAAACATGATATTATCACTATTTATTCCAAGTCTATCTGCTCTTAGCTTAACTTGTTCTGCTGACTCTTCTCCTGATACATAAAGCACTTTCGAATCTTCTCCTAAACTTGCTATTTTATTACATAGCTGTAAAATTAGTGTAGACTTACCAATACCAGGTTCACCACCAACAAGTACAAGTGAGCCTTTAACTAAGCCTCCACCAAGAACTCTATCAAGTTCTTGATAACCAGTATGAACTCTTAAAGCTTCTTTCCCTTCTACATTTTTAAGTAAAGTTGGTTTTGCAGCTGTTTTTTGCTTTCCATCTGTTCCTACAACTTTTTGCTCTTTTTCCTCATAAAATGTATTCCATTCATTACATGCTGGGCACTTACCTAGCCATTTAGGTGATTCATACCCGCATGAACTACATACAAATATTGTTTTTGCTTTTGCCATTTATTTTTCCTCTCTTATTCCTTCCTAAATCTCCCTAGAAGTAATTATACAATGAAAATAAAAGATAAATCAATACAAATTTTCGATTGTATCGAAGATTTGTATTGATTTACTTCTTAGTTCTTTGCTAATTTTCCTCACTTGTATTAATTTCAATTAAAGTACGTCCCTAATTGAAAATTTTCCAAAAAGGACCATCCCCAACATAAAATTAGTATTCCTTATTTCCATTTTTCAAAAATACAAGTAATTCTATAAATACTGCATGTGACCAAGCAAGACCAATAACCCATTTTTCATTCAAATCACTATTTGATTGTTCTGCTAAGAATCCTTGTGGTGTAGCGCTTTGTACTATAAAGTTCAAGCACTCATTGGCTCTTTTGTCATCACCAGCAGCATGGAAATATAATCCCATCCAGCCTGTTGCTATTATCCAAGGATTATTACCACCAAGATATCCATCGCCTTGGTATCTTAAATATCCTCCTGAATAAGTTCTTAATGTCATATTTATTTGGTCAACTGTGTTTTGCACTACTTTTTCATTTAAATCAAATACTCTAAATGGGAATATTGATGCTATAACACTTATATCTACCAATCTATCTGTTGTATTTCTTAATAAAACATTCATATGTTTATCTACTAAATTATCCAAAATATATTTTTTAGTTTCTCTTTTATATTCTTCTAATTTCTTTTTGCATTTTAAAATATCATCTTGTTTTAATCTATTTTTTGCAAATAAATCATATACTTCATCATATGTTTTTATCATTGAATCAAATGCTGAATATATTGCAGCTAACGAATACAAATGTATTCCCTCTGTATTTTCCCATAAGTCATAGCTTGGATGTTTATATATTTCATCTCTTTCTTTATAGTTGTAATCTTTTTCTAGTTCCATTCTAACTTTATCTTCAGTTTCTTCTTTACCTAAGATATAGTCCATATATTTTTCAAGGAATTTTGCCCCCTTTTCTAGCATTTTTAAGTTGTCTTTTAAGAATTTTGTATCTTTCTTTCCTGTTTTTCTTTCCATAACTAGAAAGTGCCTATATGCTCCATAAACTACTGTTGCTGTTTCATCTATTTGATATCCCCAGCAAGGTGCTAGTCTTCCATCTGTATAAAATCTTTGCTCCCACATTCCATTTTTTTCTTGTGTTTTTCTTAAAAAGTTTTCATACAACTTTTTAGACATACTTTCAAATCCAATAAAGTCTAAAGCTTTATATACTAAAACTGAATCTCTAGGCCAGCAATATGCATATCTACCTGATTTATCTCTTTCTTCATCAACTTCAACAGAAGCAGAAATTCCACCTGTTCTTTCATTTATTAATAATGCCATAAGTAATATTGTTCTTTTATATATTTGAATTATTTTATCCATATAATCCGAACCATCATGCTTCAAATTCAATGTATCATGGTCTTCAACGTATTTTTTCCAATGCTTTATTACTTTGTTTATTTCCTTATTTACATCTATTCTTCTAACTTTTTCTATTTGTTCTTGTATTTCAGTTAGGCTATCATCCCCTGATGAAATATATATATACATACAAAATTCTCTTGTTTCACCTGGTTTAAGTATTCCTAAATCATAGCTTATAGCTGAATCAGAGCTCATTCCTATATAGTCTTTATCATAAATATTTCCTGATTTTATATTATTTTCTACATTATTCAACTGATGGCTATATAATTTTTCTTTAGAAAATGTTGCACAAGTATAATTATGACTATATTGTATTAAAGCATCATTTGAAATCATACCACCAGCTGTATTATTGTATGATGAAAATACTTTTGAATGTACCAAAAATTTCAAATCTAAATCTATTGTATTGTCATTTTTGAATGTGTATTTTTTTAACAAAATATCTTGACTTATCATGGCACAGTCAACTTGTTTTACTTTTAAATTAAAATAGGTATTTTCTATATCTGTTACTAAAACATTAGTATCGTCTTCATAATATTGATTATATCTATTATTTACATCATTATGTAAATAAATAATATTAGAATCATTTATTTTTATTCCTATATGATAAAAATCTGAATATTGCATGTAATCTGGAGATGGATAATATAATCTTAATAATTCTCCATATTTGCTAAATGTAGCAATTAAATCTTTGTTCCCTATAAATGCATCATTATAATACTTTTTTTTCATTTGAATTTACTCCTTTTTTATTATTTGCTTTGTACAAATTCTTTTGTTTTTTATTATTTGCTTCTTACAAACTATACACTCTTTATTGTTTGTCTTTCATAATTTCTATTATTTGTTTTCTTAAATCATTAACTCTATTATTAAGTTTTACCATATCATCATCATAATTTGAAGATAGCCTAATATTTTCTTTTAAACTATGTTTCATTTCTTCTATTTCGCTCTCTAAAGCTTCCATCTTGCTTAATATATCAAGTCTTTGTTTTTGCTTATTTGCTGGATTTACACAATGTTGACATTTTTCTAGGCTATTGTCTAAAGTATATTCTTCACCGTATTTAGGTATTGTAACACTTATATTTGTTGTTTCTTCTATTTTTTGTTTTAATGCTTCTTGTGAATGTGGCTCTCCATGTACTAAAAATATATGCTCTGGCATTTTTGTTGTAAATGAGTATATAAAATTTAATAGCCATTCTTGGTCAGCATGTCCTGAATATCCTTCTATATATTCAACTCTTGCCTTAACAGCAAATTCTTCACCTAATATTTTAACCTTTTTCTCGCCATCTACAATTCTTCTTCCTAATGTGCCAGGCGCTTGATATCCTACAAAAAGTATTGTACTTTTTGGATTCCATATGTTATGTTTCAAATGATGTTTTATTCTACCAACATCACACATTCCGCTTGCTGAAATAATTATGCATGGCTCGTTTGATTCATTTAAGGCTTTTGATTCTTCGACCGTTTTAGTAAATGTTAATCCCGGAAAGTCAAGTGGATTATCTCCCCTTTTAATAAACTCTTGTATTTCTGGTTTAAATAAATCCATATTTGCTCTAAATACTTCTGTTGCTGATGTTGCAAGTGGACTATCTACATAAACTTTCGCTTTCATAAGTGTATCATACTCTTTTGCAAATGCTTCATCATTTTTCCTTAAATCTTTTATTTTATCTAGCTCAAATAGAATTTCTTGAGTTCTACCTACTGCAAATGATGGTATTACAACAGTTCCTCCATTATCCAAAGTTTCTGATACAACATTTAAAAACATAGATGCTTTTTCATCATTTTTCAAATGAAGTCTATCTCCATAAGTTGATTCCATTATTAAATAATCTGCATTTTCTATCATTGTAGGACTTGAAAGCAATGGTATATCATTATTTCCTATATCACCAGTAAATACAACTTTTTTGGTTTCTCCGTTTTCAGTAATCCATATTTCAATTATACTTGACCCCAACATATGCCCTGCATCGTTAAATCTAGCTGAAATATTCTCATCAATTTTTACAATTTCATCATATTTAACTGGTACAAATAATTCCATTGAATTTTCTGCATCTTCAACTGTATAAAGTGGTTCTATTGGCTTTTCGCCATTTCTTTTTCTCTTTTTATTTTTGATTTCATTTTCAGATTCTTGAATATGACCACTATCTGGAAGCATTATTGAGCATAAATCCATTGTAGCTTTAGTAGCATAAACTGGTTTTCTATACCCTTCCTTATATAGTTTTGGTATTCTTCCTGAATGGTCTATATGTGCATGTGTGAGTAGCATAAAATCTATTGTGTTTAGATCATAATCAAATGGTTCATCATTTAGCAATTCCTCTTCATATTTTCCTTGATGTAAACCACAATCTACTAAGAATCTCTTTCCAGCAGCTTCTACTAAAAAATTTGAGCCTGTAACTGTTTCTGCTGCACCTAAAAATGTAACTTTCATAAAATCCTCCTAATCAAATATCTTAACCTTTTTTGTCTTTCTCAAATGTATGTTACTTCCTTTTGGTAATTCAACTTCGTTCGTACTATCAATAATGTCTCCATCATATATTTCAGATATCAATTTTCCATCTTTAATTGTCAATTTGATATATAATGTTTCCAAAGAAATATTCTTTGTGTTAAAAATACTTTTTAATAGTAAATAATCTGTTTCAGCATTATTTGATATTGGAGTTATAATGTTCTTCTCTATAGCTTTAGTTATAGCTTCTTTTTCTATTTCTTCAAAACTTAAAATATCTTTCATCATTTTAGTTTTGCTAATAGGTAAATATTTTAGATACCTTATTTTATATATATAATCAATCAAATCATTTTTTTCATTTTTAGTATTAATTTCTTTTGAAAATACTTCTAAAAACTTCTTTTGAACATCTTCAATTTTTATATTTTTTAAGCTTTCATAGTATTTTATTTTACTACTTAATTCATCTTTAATTTTTACAAATTCAATTGGATTTTGAAGCTTATTATAATCTTCGATTTCGTTTAAATTCTTTTTTCTTTCATTCTGAATCATTTCTTCATAATGACTTACACTAAATATTTTCTTCTCATTTGGTAAGTCTTTATTAAATTTAATGTATTCATCTCTTAATTGTTTAGGATTATTTAATTGCTCATCTATTTCTTTAATTTTATTAAGTAATTTTTTCTTATTTTTACTAATATCCTCAATAAAGTTTTCTTGATTATTCATTTTTTCAAGTTTTTCTTGATTTTTTTTCAAATTTTCTTCTACTTTTTTAGCTTGCTCTTCATTACTTGATAAATAAAATTTCAATGAAAGTTGTTGTAATTTATCTAACAAATCTTCATTTAAGAGGTTATTAATTTTTTCAATATTGCTAGATTTTAAATTATTAACGTATTTTTCTCCCAACAAATAAATTAAATCTGTATATATAACATTGCAATCTATACTTTCAATTTCATTTATTATTTGTGACCACGAAAAGCCATTGAAATCTCTAATTACTTCTGATGCTGATATACATCTGCCAATTTGAATAGACCACAACATTGCTTTGTCTTTTATGTCCAATTTTGCATTTATTTTTTCTAATCCTGCTTTAATTATACTGTACAATATAACTTTTTCATTTGGAAAAAATATTACTCTCTGCTCTTTATTATACTTATTATCTGGTTCTTCTTCTACTATTTTACATTTAGAAATTTCCAACTCTTTTTCTAATTCAGAATTTGGTCTTGCAATTTCTATTTCCTTACAATATTTTTTTACTATACCAATAATTATTTCTAAAAATTCTTCTTTTGAAGGTACTTCTCTTTTTACAGTTTTATAGTCATTATATGCGCCATCAACTTTATAAAACATGCTAAGCAAAAGGTTTTGAGCTTCTTTCTCAAACCTTTTGCTTTCACAAATTTCTTCTAATTCTTCACTATAATCTCTTTGTAAAAGTTTAGACTTCACTTCTGTTCTCCTTTGTGAATTTTTTAATCACTTTTTTCATTAAGTAATTTTCTTAATTATTTTAGTTTTCTTCATTTTGTTCTACAGCATCTACTTCTAAAGTATCCTCATCATTAGAGATTTGGCTATCTGCCGGTGCCATTTTTAGTTCTTGCCATCTTTCTTTAGACATCAATACTTCTCTTGGTTTGCTTCCTTGATATCCTGATATTATTCCTCTTTGCTCCATTTGGTCTATTATTCTACCAGCTCTAGCATAACCAACTTTAAATCTTCTTTGTATAAATGATGTTGAAGCTTGTCCAGTTTCTACAACTAAATCTATTGCCTCATCTAGCAATGGGTCTGTGTCGTCTTCTTCCTCATCTTCTACTGCTGCCTTTTCAGGTTCTCCACTCTTTTCAATTGATTCAATTATATCTTCATCATATTGTGTTTCACCGTCTTTTTTCAAGAACTTAACAATATTTTCAACTTCTTTATCTGAGATAAAAGCTCCTTGAATTCTTACAGGTTTTGGCGCTCCTGATGGATAGAAAAGCATATCTCCTTTTCCTAAAAGTTTTTCAGCTCCTGCACTATCTAATATAGTTCTTGAATCTACCTGTGATGATACTGAAAATGCAATTCTTGAAGGTATATTAGCTTTAATTATACCTGTGATTACGTCAACTGATGGTCTTTGTGTAGCAATTACTAAATGCATACCTGCTGCTCTTGCCATTTGTGCTAATCTACATATAGCATCTTCAACATCTTTTGCTGCAACCATCATTAAATCTGCAAGCTCGTCTATAATAATAACTATTTGTGGTAATTTTGGATTACCTTCTTTTTCAGCTAAGGCGTTATAGCCTTTCATATCTCTAACTTTTTTCTCTGCAAATAAACTATATCTCTTAACCATTTCTTGAACAGCCCAAGCTAGCGCTCCTGCTGCTTTTTTAGGGTCTGTTACAACTGGAATTAATAGATGTGGTATTCCATTATATACTGAAAGCTCAACTACTTTAGGGTCTATCATAAGAAGTTTTACTTCGCTTGGTTTTGCTTTATATATTATGCTTGTAATTAAAGTATTTATACATACTGATTTACCTGAGCCAGTTGCACCAGCAATAAGTGTGTGTGGCATTTTGGCTATATCTGTAACTACAATTTCACCTGCAACATCTTTTCCAAGTGCAAATGCAAGTTTTGACTTGTTATTTATAAATTCATCTGATTCTATTATATCTCTTAAAGGTACCATATTTTTCTCTTTATTTGGTACTTCTATACCAACAGTATGTTTACCAGGTATAGGCGCCTCAATTCTTATAGTTTCAGCCTCTAGTGCTAGAGCGATATCATCTGAAAGATTAGCTATTTTGCTAACTCTTACACCTTCTGCTGGTGCTAGCTCATACCTTGTAATTGCTGGTCCTACTGATACATTCTCAACCTTTGCAGACACACCAAAACTATATAGTGTTCTTCTTAGCTTTTCAGCCGTAGCCAAAAGTCTCTTTTCACTATTTTGGTCAGTCTTATTTTCTCCCTCTTCTAACAATGTGATAGGAGGAAACTCATAGTGTTCATCATGAACAGTTATTCCGTGGTCAAGTTGTAAAACTTCTTTAGTTTTAGCCTCTTTTTCTTCCTCTTGGCTAGTAAACAAATCATCTCCTGATGTAGGTACTACTGGTTGTCTTGGCGAATTTGCATTTTTCTTAGAAAAGATTGATGCATCCAAATTATCTTTTGAATGGTCATACTTTTTAGGTTCATTTAAATTTATAGTAATTTGTTCTTCTAAATTTTCTTTATTTCTAGCTTCTCTTTCTTGTTTTTCTCTTAATCTTCTTTCTTTTCTAGTTTCTTGTCTTTCTGGCTGTACATTTGCTACATTTTGTTTTTGCTGTTCTTTTATCTGCTCTCTTTCTTTACTCCTTTTAGCTTGTTTTTCAGCAAATTTATCTATCGAATTAGAAATTGCATCTGCTGGATGAAGTCCAAATATAAATACTAAAGCAATTAAACATACTCCTATTGAAGCAATTACTGTTCCTAATATTCCTATCAAATTTATTAAAGGTGCTGCTATTGCTGTTCCAAGCACACCTCCACCAATATCCATTGTTCCTAATGTATATGCTTGTTTTAATATTGTATCTGTTGAACCAGAAATATCAATATTTCCTTTTGATATTTGATAACAACTAAATATAACATCAATAAAAACTAATATGAAAAAAAACATTACTATTTTGGGTAAATAATATTTTGTATCTTTATCATATGCAATGTATAAAGAAAACGCAAAAAGCGCAATAGGCACTAAGTATTTTATATATCCTAATACTCCTCCTAAAGCTGGACTAAGTGTTTGTCCTAAATAACCTGATTTTGTATAAATAAGCACAGCAAGTAAAATGCTAAGCACTATAAGTATCGCAACAGTTATATTTAGTTTCTTTTGTTCTTGCTTTTTTTTGCTTTTTCTTCCTCTTGGCATTAACTTCTCCTCCGTTTGTTTCAATAATACTATTTTATTGTAACATTATTGTTTTTAAATTTCTACTATTTTTAAAAAATTTTTCAATAGCAAAATAAAATTTTTCGAATAATATATGTTATATGGTAGATAATAATTCGGGGAGGATTTCATGGTTTCATTATGTATTAAGGATAATAACACAAAAATTCAAGATTTTTTAATGAAAAAAATTGGCGAATCTAACATTCCCGATATATATTATTCTAAACACATTTTCAAACTTTATGAAAATGTTATTATTCATTACAAAGGAAAAGATTTTCAAAAATTTTATAAATTTTTATCCAATTTACTTTCCGATGCAATTATAAAATATTATGAACCAACAATTGTAAAACGCTTAATTTTGAAAGATTATTTCTATTTTGATGCATTAGATAGAAATTCAATATACAATGAATACAATATGCTACATCATAATAGTAAAAAATATATTAATAAGGATATTTTAGACTATATTGAAAATCACAAAAGTATTGTTTTAAATGGTTTTGTAAATTTTAGATTATCTAATTACAAAAATTCACTAGAACCTTTGGTTGAAAGTGCAGTTAGTAAATTTGTGTTAGATAAAGAATATTTAGAATTTGTTAGCCTTCTTCGTGGTTACGTTGATTCAAAAATACCAGAGCCTATAAAAATACATTTAATATACAGTAACAAAGAATCAATTTTACTAGATGAAAACTATAATATGTTAGAATTTGAAGATTTTAACTCTGAATATTTATCTGATATATCTTTTTCACAAAATGATTACGCTTTAAATACTTTGATTGGCAAATTACCTGAAAGTATATATATTCACTTAATTTCACCTAAAGATGAATATATTGAAACTTTAGAATTAATTTTTGGAAAAAGAATTCATATATGTACTGGTTGTGCTATTTGCAGTGCATATAAATTGTTAAATTTAAAATAGTGTGGAACATTTATTCCACACTTTTTAAAGACTCAATCATATCAATTTTCTTCAATGAAAAATAAGTAATAATATTTACAATAATAGCAAATACAGCAGTTATAAGTACTCCAAATAAGTAGCTCCACACTGTTATTTGAGGATTAAACATAAGCATATCTATTTCACAAGTTTTTATAATATACAATGTTAAGAAATATCCTCCGCCTATACCAACTAACATACCAATCGCTGTAAGTATTATTGTTTCCCTCGAAATATAGTCATATACTTCTTTGTCATAAAATCCTAATACTTTTATTGTTGCAAGTTCTCTTATTCTTTCTGTAATATTAGCATTTAATAAATTATACAATACTACAAATGCTAGTAGTCCAGCAGATATTATAAGAATCCATACAACCAAGTCCATATTATTCATTACTTCTGCAAATATATTTTCAGTATTTGACATAAATGTTACACCTGAAATGTAGTCGCCATTAGATAAAATTTGCTCTCCCAATCCATCCTCTTGCTCTTCTGTCATATCAGTTGTATTTACATATACTACATTGTAACCAATTCTCGTATCATATAACTGATTATATAAATTTGGCGTCATATAAATATAATGGTAAATATAATTTTCAGTAATTGCATTTACTTTTACAGTACATTCCTTATCATCGCTATTTACTATTTTTATTTCATCTCCAACTTTTATGTCTAATAATTTTGATAATTTTTCAGTTATAATTACACCAGTATCGTCTAATGTGTATTTTTCATCATTATTTGTTCTTGATTCTAAGACTATAAAATTGCTTAACTCTTCTACATTTTGTGGAACAATCAATTGTATTGATTGTGTGTTGTCATCTTTGTCTATTGTAACAGATTGAACATTTGCATTTAATACGTCTTCTGTATATTCATAATCTTTCAAAATATTATCTATATTTTTTAATTCTTCATTTTTGTACTCATCTTTTAATGTAACACTAATATTATATAAATCTATTTTTCCGTATTGTGAAGGAATCATACTACTTATTGCATCTCTTAATCCAAAACCTGCTATGATTAATGCTGTACATCCTCCTACACCTATTATTGTCATCATAAATCTTTTTTTGTATCTAAATATATTTCTTGCTGTAACTTTTTTAGTAAAGTTTAATCTTTTCCAAACAAAAGTTATACGCTCTAGCAATACTCTTTTACCTGGTTTTGGAGCTTTTGGTCTCATCAATGTTGCTGGTTTTTGTTTTAAAGTTTTATAACAAGAATATGCTGTAGCTCCAATTGTACAAGCCATTGCTACAAGCATTCCAATAGTTGCATACTGCATATTAGATGCAAGTATTACGCTTGGCACATCATAAACCATTGCATAAATATCTGCAATTACTTTTGGTAACAAGTTAAATCCAATAACTAATCCAATTGCTCCACCAATAACAGTTGCAAGTGTTGCATAAATTATATATTTGCTTGCTATTTGTAATTTATTATATCCAAGTGCTTTTAATGTACCAATTTGAACTCTTTGCTCTTCTACCATTCTTGTCATTGATGTTAAACTAATTAAAGCTGCAACTATAAAAAATACTATTGGGAAAACTTGTGCTAAATTTGCAACTCTGTCAGTATCTTGCATATAGCTTACATAGCCTGCATTTTGCTGTCTATCTAATATATACCAAGTTGGTCTTTCTATTGAATTAACTTCTTCCTCAGCGTCATCTAATTCTTTTTCTGCATCTGCTATTTTTGAATTAAACTCTTCTCTTGATTTTTCAAGTTCTGCTTCAGCTTCCTCTATTTGTTTTTCACTTGCATCAAGTGTTCTCTCAGCAGAATTTAACTGTGCATATGTTTCTTGCTTTGTTTCGTTTAATTGCTTTTCTTGAGTTTCAAGTTCTTGCTTAGCAGAATTTATGGCATTCTGACCATCTTCTAATTCTTGCTTAGCCGTATTAATAGCATTTTCTGTATATGTTACAGTCTGGTTAATATCCGTTATTCCTTGAGCCTCTAATTGTTTATCTATAACCATTAATCCAGCTTGCAATTTTGCAATTTCCTGATTAAGTTCTGAAAGTCTTACATTTATTTCAGCAATTCTTTCACTATCCTGTACTTCATCAAGCGTTTCTAATTCAGCAGTTAATGTTTGAACTTCCTTTTCATTGTTTGCAAGTGTACTTTCTAAATTATTATATTGAGTTTGAATTTCTTTTAAACTTTGCAAATTTGTTTCATATTCTTGAATTTGTTTTTCTGCCTCTTGCTTTTTACTATTAAAAGTATTTTCATTTTCTTGTATTGTATTTCTTGCCTCTTCTATCTGCTGTGCTGCCTCTGTAAATCTATTATTGGCTGAATTTCTGTTTGCAGCAAGTTCATCTCTTCCATTTTCTAATTTCTTTTTTGCTGAGTTAATTTCATTTTCTGCATCTTGAATTTGCTTTTCTCCATCTGCTTTTTGAGTTTCAAATTCATTTTTTGCATCTTGAAGTTTTTGATTTGCCTTATCATATAAAGCATTATATCTGGCTTCTTTTCTAGCGTCTGCAATTTCTTCAATTTGAGTCTCCGCTTCTTCTATTAAATCTTCATATTTATCTTCATAAGTTCTTAAATCTCTTGCACCTTGTACTGTTAAATAAATATTTGTGTAAATATTTGTATTAATATTATCTGGATGAACATATAAGTAATAATTAATTACACCTGAGCCAAGCTTTGTTGTTCCTCTGTCTGTTGAAATATACATTGGAGATTTTACAGTTCCTACAATTTGTAACTCATTGTTTTTTAATAATGCAATATCATTTCCATCATCATCAGTAATATTATCTACTTGAATTTTTATTGTATCACCTATTTTATAATCAGTACCAATTAAAAACTCTTCTTCAACAACACATTCATTTTGATTTTCAGGTAATCTACCATTTGTAACTTGCAAATTGTTAATTGTATTTTCTTCATTACTTATTTCACTTGTAAGGCTTTCTAGTTTAACAACAAATTGCTCATCGCCTGCTGTTACTATGGCATCTGTTTGATATGTTCCTTCTGCATTTTCTATCTCGTCCAGTTTTTCTAGCTCTGTTATATCTTCATCAGTTAAGCCTAGTGTAGATATAACTTGAATATCCATAACATTTTTGTCATCAAAATATGTATCTAAAGTTAATTTCATATCTGGGCTAGTTGCTTTTATTCCTGCAAAAAAACCTACTCCTAACAGTACTATTAGAAGTATTGATACAAATCTTTTGAAACCTTTTGCTATTTCTTTAAAACAGTCTTTCAACAAGGCTTTTTTCACTTGAAATCACCCCTTTGCTAGTTTATTTTTTGTTTTGCACCTTTTATTATACAAAAATTTTTTTGTTACAATTTTCATCTAATTTATTTATTGATAATATTTCATTTTACCATTCAATCTCAGAGATTGGAACAGGATTTTCATTTAATTCTATGCTTGAAGCTGTTCCATTTTTGAAATGTATTACTCTATCTGCCATAGGTGTTAATGCTGCATTATGAGTAATTATTATTACAGTCATATTTTCTTTTCTACAAGTATCTTGCAATAGCTGAAGTATTTGCTTACCTGTTTTGTAATCTAATGCACCTGTTGGCTCATCACATAAAAGTAATTTTGGATTTTTGGCGATTGCTCTAGCAATAGCAACCCTTTGTTGCTCTCCTCCAGATAATTGTGAAGGAAAGTTTTTTAATCTATCTTCTAGTCCTACTTTTATAAGTATTTCTTTTGGGTCTAAAGGCTTTTTGCAAATTTGAGTAGCAAGTTCAACATTTTCTATTGCTGTTAAATTTTGAACTAAATTATAAAATTGAAATACAAATCCTATGTCTTCTCTTCTGTATTTTGTTAATTGCTTATTTTTAAATTTAGAAATATTTTTTCCATCAATAATTACTTCTCCTGATGTTACTGTATCCATTCCACCTAAAATATTTAAAGCTGTTGTTTTTCCTGCTCCACTAGGTCCAACTATAACTACAAGCTCTCCTTTTTCTATTTGAAAGTTTGTATTATCTAGGGCTTTTATGCTTACTTCACCCATCTTATATTCTTTTACCACGTCTTTAAATTCAATATATGACATATTATTCATCCCTTTCTTAATTTTTAAAAGGTATTATGTTTATTTATTTTTTGTCTTTTTATTTCTTTTATTTTATCATAGTTTATTTTTTATTTCCATAAAAATGACAAAAGAGGAGAGTATTTTGTGAACTCTTCCCCTTCTCTTTCTTCTTATTATATTTTAACAGAATATTTGAATTTGTCAATTGGGTGAATTAAAACATTAAACTGCTGGCCAAGTTATATATCCATTCCAACTATATGATACACCATCTTTATATACAGTCACTTCAATGATTTCATTAAGATTCCAATGAAATTTATCAAATATACCTAGTACATATAAAGTATTATTCTTTATATATTCTGTTGCATCCCCGTCAAAATATGTTATATCATTTTGTTTTATAACAACTCTATTTTCAAACTCTACAATATTATCATTCCTATCCAACATATTAAAACTTCCATAATAGATAATCTTTCCGTCCTCTTCATAAAAAAATTCTGTTGGTTGCAATCTATACATTGGCTCTTCTTCCACTTCAATTTCAAAAGCAATCCCTAGATTTGTCTCTGTCTTATCTTCATAATAATATATTAAATAATAATCCATTGAACTATTTGTATCAGAAGTTGCAGAACTTGCTGTTCTCTGCCTTTGTTCTATTACATACACATCTCCATCTTCAATACTTCCATTTCCTGTTTGCATACTTCTTCCCATTAAATTTTCAACATTTACTGTATCATCATTATTTACATAGCCATCTTCTTTTAATTTTGCTAGCATATCTGTATTTGTATTGTTATCTATATCTCCCATTTGATAATCTGCTATAACAAATTGTAATTGCTCATACACACTTGCATTTTCATTTACTATTACTGCTGCTTGCGCTCTTCTAAATATTCCGTTATTTCCAATAGTTAAATTTATTGCCACTCCAGCTAATATTAATAACACTATTATTGTTACTACTAATGCAACTAATGTTATTCCTTTTACATTTTTCTTCATCTCTTCAAACTTCTTTACCTTTGTATTTAATTTCATTTTTTTCTCCTCCTTTTTAATTTTGTAATGCACACAAAAAACTATGCCTTTTAAATTCGTCTAAAAAGCATAGTTTTTCTACTACGTTTACATAAGTTTATTTTGTTAAATCCTACGATATATATATATATATATATACAGCCTCAAGGGTTTCAGCTATTTTCTTCATTTGTTTCTCCTTCTCCATTCTTCACCATTATTTTAACATATTTTTTATTTTTTTCCAATCAAATTTTCTTCATTAAATCTTCCTTTTTTGTACAAAATAACAGCAAAATGCCATAAATGAATCAGGTAATATTTTTGCAAATATTCTAACTAAACTTATATACCATGATGTAAAAATTATTTCTCTCCCTTTTAACATTTTTGCAACTGCTTTTTTTGCAACGACAGAACTTTCCGCTTCTGGTGAATTAAATTTCACATCTGCAACATTTTGAAAATTTGTTCTTACAGGTCCAGGACATAATACACTTACTTTTACATGTGATTTACCCATTTTTAATTCTCTTTGAATGCCTTGTGTAAGTCTAACTACATAAGCTTTACTTGCATAATAAGTTGCCATAAGAGGTCCGGGCATAAATCCTGCAATTGATGCGACATTCATTATATGTCCTTGATTTCTTTTACACATATCTTTCAAAAATAACTTCATAAGCATATGCAAAGCAGTTATATTTGTATCTATTATTTGCTGTTCTTTTTCCAAACTTGTGTCTGTAAATCTACCACAAGTTCCAAGCCCCGCATTATTTATTAATACGTCTATGTTTTCAAACTCTGTTTTTACTTCATTATACAATTTTATGCAATTATCTTTATTAGTTAAATCAACTATTTTTATATAAATTTTTACTTTGTATTCTTTTTCTAATTCTGATTTTAATTCTTGCAAAGCTTTCTCTGTTCTTGCAACAATTATTAAATCATATTTTCTTTTTGCTAGTTCTCTAGCAATATCTCTTCCTATTCCTGAAGAAGCACCTGTAACTAAAGCAATCATTTTTCCCTCCAACTTAATTCATATGGCAAATTATTTTTTTATTTTTATTATTTACTATTAATTTCATTTTTATAAAAAATTCAATATAAGTTTTTAGTAACCTGAGGCAATTGGAACATTTTAAATTGCACTTTACATCTCAACTATTTTTTCCCAAGGCAAATTTTCTTTTCCAAAGTGACCATAGTTTGTTGTTAGCTTATAAATTGGTTTTTGCAAATCTAAATAATTAATAATTCCTCTTGGTGTTAAATCAAATTTTTCCACCTTTTTAATAATTTCCGTAGATGGTATTGTTTCTGTTCCAAATGTATCTACAAATATAGAAACTGGTTTTGCAACGCCTATTGCATAAGATAACTGTATTTCACATTTTTTTGCATAGCCATTTGCAACAATATTCTTCGCTAAAAATCTTGCCATATATGAAGCACTTCTATCTACTTTTGTTGCATCTTTACCTGAAAAAGCACCACCGCCATGTCTTGCATAACCACCATAAGTATCTACAATTATTTTTCTTCCAGTAAGTCCACTGTCGCCAAGAGGTCCACCTATTACAAATCTACCAGTTGGGTTAATATAATATTTTGTATTTTCATCTATTAATTTTTTTGGTATAACCTTAAAAATAATCTTTTCCTTGACTTCTTTTCTAAGTTCTTCTATATCTTTACCATCTACGTGTTGAGTTGAAAGTACAACTGTATCCACTCTTATTGGTTTTCCATCATCATATTCAACGGTAACTTGAACTTTTCCATCAGGCCTTAAACCTCTTATTTCTTTACTTTTTCTAACTTCAGATAATTTCTTTGCTAGCTTATGTGCTAAATTAATTGGTAATGGCATATAGTTTTCTGTTTCGTCACAGGCAAATCCAAACATTATTCCTTGGTCACCTGCACCTTCTGATGAAATGTTCTCTCCTTCCTTATCTTCTAAACTTTTGTCAACTCCAATTGCAATATCTGATGATTGTTTAGAAATATTAACTATTATCTTACAAGTTTTGTAATCAATATCTAAGCTTGCATTATTATACCCAATTTCTTTAATAGTATTTCTTGCAATTTGTTCTATGTTTATATTTGCTTTAGATGATATTTCTCCAGTTATATACACTTCTCCTTTACTTGCTAAAGTTTCGCAAGCTACTCTTGAATTCTTATCTTGTTTTAAACATTCATCTAATACACTATCTGAAATATAATCACATAATTTATCTGGATGTCCCTCTGTAACACTTTCTGAAGTAAATAAATATTTCATATTATCTAATAAAGCTCCTTTCAAATTTACAATTGTATAAAATACAAATCGAATTATTTTTATCCATATTATAATAAACTATAACATTAAACTTGATTTTTAAAAATACTTATCCACATTTTATTACAGCTTTGTGGATAATATTACAAATTTGTCATATTAAAATAATATTTGTAATTTTTTGTCTAATTGTGTCAAATTTATTATCTTCCGCTTGGTTCTTCTGGTACTAGATTTCTTTTTAATCTGCCTAAATATCTAGTTATATTGCTTACACTTGTTGCCACCCAATTTATTCCTGTTCCAACTAGTCCGGCTTTTTGTTTATTTTCATATTCTATTGCCTTTTGCCTAATCATTTCAATTCCATTAGATTCTGCATAATCTGTTTCTAAATATTCATTTCCACCAATTAAAGGCAATATTTCTGGTTTATTCTCTAATTTCAACATTAAATTAATTCCATTAAATTCATTCATACATTTTACAAGTTCATCTATTTGTGGGACAGTCATTTTTTCTGGGCAATAAATTGCAACAGCATTTCTATCTGTTTTATATATTCTCATTATTACCATATTAAACTTCTTTGATAAAACATCAACTTCATCATCTTTAATATCTTGTCCCAATATTTCTTTTAACATCTCTGTGGCTTCTAACCTATGTTGTTCCATTTTTTTAGTTGCTGAATATCTTTTACCTCTTTGGGATATTAAAATAACAGCAGCATTTTTATGTGATAAAGGTAATTCTTGTGTATCTGCTAAAAATACATCTTGCATATCAAAGTTAAAATATTTTTCCATTAATTTTGCTTCATTTGGAGAAAGTCTACCTGTTTTATATTTCAAAAATAAGTCTACAGCATTATCTTGATTTTCTCCTGTATAAGCTTGTCTCTCTCCTTTTCCTAGACTTCTTTCATAATAGTAATATCTCTTTTTATCATCAACATATATTTGCTCAGATAATTTTGAATCAATGGTATTAGCTTCTAATTTTCTTACATAATTAGCAAAGTTAACAGCATCACTTTCTTGCACTTTATCTGAAATATAAGATGTAACTAATGTTTCACCAGGAATAATATTACCACCTTTTATAAAAGGCATAACTCTAATAATGGAAAATCCTTGTTTAATAATTTTTTCGTATAATTTTGCATCAAAGGACTCACCTTGTTTAATGGTGGTTCCTAACTGAAAAGATAAAAATTTTGCTTCTTCTTTTGATAATAAACTTTGCTTAACTTTAAAATTATAATCTGATAAATCTGAATATGAAAGTGGTAACTCAAGTTCTTTTCCATCTTTAAAAAACACAATTTTTCCTACATATAATTTTTCCATTTTATTTTCCCCTTGTTTACTACTAAAAAACAATTATTAACTTTTCGGATTTATTATATTGAATGATTTTTCCATAGTCAATAGAAATTGAAAAAAATTGAAAAAACATTTGACTTAAGTGCTTTTCTATTGTATAATAGATTTTGTTATGGCCCCTTGGTCAAGCGGTTAAGACGCAGCCCTCTCAAGGCTGAATCATGGGTTCGATTCCCGTAGGGGTCACCAAATTGTTCACTACAAAACATATCTTCAGAAAAAGCTAGCGATTATAAAATATAATTACTAGCTTTTTTATATCCTATTCAATTATTACCCATCAAATGTTTATAAATCATATATTCAATTGTTGTTTATCCAATTATTGTCCAATCACTTTCTTTATAATTTCTTTTATTCTTTCTTCATTTTTATTCAAAAACAAATATCCAACTAAAGCTTCAAATCCTGTTGAGTAGGCATAATCTTCTAAACTTGCATTTTTAGGTAAATGATGATTTTGTGTATTTCTACCTCTTCTAACTATTTCTTTTTCATCATCTGTTAAGAAATCAGTTTCAATTAGTTCCTTTACAGCTTTTGCCTGAGCTCCTGCTTTAACATATTTTATTGATTCAACATGCATTTTATGTGGGTTTAAATTTGTTGTATTTGCCAAATAAACTCTTATATAGAGCTCATAAACACTATCTCCCACATACGCCCAAGTAAGTGGTGACATCATATTTATTTGTGACTCATCTTTAATTAATATTTCATCTAGGTAATTCAATTGTTATCCTCCCTAATTTTCCACTTTGAAATTCATTTAATATTATATCTGATATTTTTTGCATATTTATATTTCCACCAGAAAGAAGTGCACCTCTTTTTCTTGCAATGTCTTCTAAAACTTCCATTGTTTCTTTTTGCTCTTTTTTAATTTCTTCATTGCTAATTGATGTGTCTACATCTAGCTCATTACCAGTTTTATGTACTTCTACATTAAATCTTTCTACTAATTTTTGTGGATAATTTTTTATTAAATAATCTAATAAATAATACGCAATTTCTTCTTTATCTATGGCATTGTCTCCTATTGTTCCTACAAAAGCTAAATGCACCCCTTGTTCATTATCTTTAAATTTTGGCCATAACATACCAGGCGTGTCCATAAGTTCAATATCATTAGTAACTTTTATCCATTGCTTTTGCTTAGTAACACCCGGCTTATTTCCAACTTTTGCAGTATTCCTTTTAGCAATACTATTAATAAAAGTAGATTTTCCCACATTAGGAATTCCCACAACCATTACTCTTATGGCTTTACCAATTCTGCCTTTTTGAGCATATTTTTCTTTTATTTCCGAATACTTTTCCTTTATGGCTTCTATTACATCTTTTATTCCTTTTGATGTATTTGCTTCAACTGCGACAGCTTTAATGCCTTCTTTTCTATAATACTCTATCCATTTATTAGTTGCATTATTATCTGCTAAGTCTGCTTTATTTAGTACAATTATTTTCTTTTTATTTTTAATTGCATCTTCTATATCCGGGTTTTGACTAGCAAGTGGCACTCTTGCATCTAATATTTCAATAACTATGTCTATTAACTTTAAGTCCTCTATTATTTGTTCTTTGGTCTTTTTCATATGACCGTGGATACCAATTAATATTTAAATTATCACTCATCTTCTGCCTTCTTTCTCTTTTATTAATTTAACATCATCAACATATTCATATTGTAAAGCATTATCTTTAGAAACAGCCGACTTTTTCGTTTCCTTTTCATACACATCTCTTGCTCCTTTGGCAACTCCTCCACCTCTTTGGGCTACTTTTAAGTTTTCTTTTAGCCCTTTTGGTCGCTCTGAAATAGCAATATCTCTTGTTGCGATTTCTCCAATGTTAGCTAAAGCAACTTCTATATCAGTCATATTATCTCTAAGCGATTCTTTCCTAAGTCCTTTTAGTTTTTTGTACTCGCTTGCTTTCATTCCTGACCAACCTTTATATATTTCATTAGTTAAAAGTGCATACTCTATTGGTTTTGATATTCCACCACTTTTCCATACATCAGTTAATTTAAACCTATCAACAATTCCCATTAACCTTGCTTTTATCCACTCGTCAGTATAGCCTTTATTTCGATAATAATTCACTGCTCTACTAACTGCTATTTCAGGGTCAAATACTTCATTTATTCTGTCGTTTCCTACATTTGCAAGCCAAATTTTGAAAGGTTCCGCTTTTGGACTTGGAATAGATTCAATTAATCTTAATATATCTTTAGTAAGCATAGCATCTCTCAAACGCATTTTCCCATCTGGAGCCAACATTTTCAACTGACTACAATTTGTAGTCAGTTCACTACCTTCTTTTTTTAACCTATTTTTTAGTACCGACCAATATTTTCTAGGTTCATTACTATCAGTCAATGCTCCTACAACATCAACAACACTAAAAAAGTATTCTTCCTTTTCACTATCCCATACACTTCTTATTTCTTTTCCCTCAAATAAATTTGAAATCGTTTCTAATTTACTATTGTCCATAAATACCACCTCTTCTTTTAATTATTATTCCGTTCATTAAAACTATGTATATATCATACCATAAAAACAAGCAGTTTTCAACCAAACTGCTTGCTTTAATTCTTTTCTATATGGTATTTTGTTTATATTTATCATTTTTATTTACTAAAATCACTTCACCAATTTTTCATAAATATTGTATTTCAAGAATGACTGACTCATAGTAAATTTATTTGCAACACTTCTATTTATCTCACTAACATAATCTTCTGGAATTTCTACATTTTCTTTTGGTAAAAATTCTTTTCCAGAAGAAAAATATGTACCATAATCACTTACCCAACTTCTATTTGAAAAAATAGCTACTCCCGGGTTATCACTCAAAATATCTTGTCCCATCATAAGTCTAGAATCATATTCTATACCAAATAAGTTTAGCAATGTTGGTAAAACATCTATCTGGCTACCCACTTTATCTACTTGAACTGGCTCATCCATCTCACTATTCCAAAGTATGAAATTACTTCTATTAACTTCAACTACCTCATCTCTAGTATAATCACTTACTTCATTAACTTGGTCAATCGTTAATGTATATGGATAATGGTCTCCAACTAAAGCTATTACTGTATCATCCAATATTCCTTTATCATTTAATTTATTTATAAGAGTTTCTACTGCTCTATCTAATTCCATTTGTGTTGCTAAATAAGCCTTGACTGGCGTGCTATATGGCAGATTTTCTGTTTCAGCCTTATACCTTGTTGCAGTTGAATTTCCGCTTCCATAATTATAAGGAGCATGTCCGCTAACAGTTACATAATATGTAACAAATTTATCTTCTAATGTATACATATCAGTAGTTACATTTATCATATCTACATCTCTTGGAATCCATTTGCCATCCATTAGCTTTTCTAATCCATTGCCAATTCCCATATAAGAGTCAAAGCCTAATGTTTTCATTGTATCTTGCCTAGAATAATAGGTATAAGTCCAATCGTGGTAAGCATTTGCAGTATACCCTATTTTTCTAAAGCTATTGCCTAATGCATACGAAATTCTTGGTTTATTCTTTTTCCATAAATTTAAAATATTTTGCGTAGGAATTAAGCCCGTTGTTGCTTGAAATTCACCACCTGTTGTACTTAAAAATACCGGTGTATAGAAATTATTAAATACAAATCCTGAATTAACAAGCTTATATAATGTTGGTGTTAAATTTTCATCTACTGCAATACTATTAAATCCTTCTGCTAAAATAAAAATTAAATTCTTATCTTTAAAATAACCTGTGTATTTATTTTTATTTGTAGGCTCCTTATTTGCAATATATTCGTATACATTTTTAAGCCCCTCATCACTAGTTTGTGCTATAAGTTCTTCTAGCCCCAAGTCCAATTCATTATAAGTTGGCTCTTCTGGTTCAGTTACTTCTTCACCATTTACTTCATTTTGCTCTTCACTTACCCCATCATCCTCAATTACAGCCTTCTCCTCAAATCCCAATATTGTTCTTTCTATATCTATCATAGTTGAATTAATTAATCCAAATTTTGCAATATTTTTTTCTTGAGCATTTATGTTAAACAACAAATTATATGATGAGTAAACACCTTTACTATCTACAAAAATTACTCCGACAAGAATGATTAAGTACATTACAATACTTAATATCCAAATTCCAATTTGTTTTCCATTAAACTGACTGAACTTTATCTTTTTATGCAGACAAATTATTAATATTAAAGGTATGGCAATCAAAAGCAAAATAAACCAATTTTGCAAAATAGCATCTTTTATTATACTTGTAAAATCTAATGCATTTCCAGCTAACCCTAATGTCATAAAAGAAAATGGTACACTAAATAATTTATAAAATATAGTTTGTACCATAAAGTATAAGGTTAAAATTAATGTTGAAACTATTAAAATAACTTTAGAAGCCCTCTTTTTAAACACATTGCATAGCAATCCTAGTACCATTATAATCTGTACTGAAAAGATTAATGTAAATGCTATATCATCTATTCTTACCGACTTTAGAACTGCTATTTTAAATATCATTTCTAAATAAATAATTATAAATGCTACTACATATATTACTCCCATTTTTTCGACCTCTTCTTAATTGTTAAAATTATTCTCCCCTACATCTCCACTATAGCATAATAGCAAGTAGTTTTCAACTAACTACTTGCTATTTTTATACATTTTTTTAATAGATTTAACCTTTACATTTAGTCTATTTTTTAATACTTATTATTATTGATATTTATGATATATTTTTATAATTACAACGTCCTATAATTATTCTTATCTGCTCTATCATCAAGTTGTCTATCATATTGTTCATTTGCATAGAACCAGTCTGTTTTCTTATCTTTTGGTTTTCTTCCTTTATCTACTGCTAAATCAACTAAAACTGCAAATGCTAAAATTATTCCTAAAAACGAAGTAAAAGCTCCCATATAATTTGGAATTTCTGCTGAAGCACCTTGAAATGCTGGTAATATTTGTTTAAATAAATCAGTTCCGAAATATGCTAAATATGATAAGAAATATATAATTCCACCAATTAATTTTCTTTTAAATACTAATACTATACATATTACAGTAACAAATAATAATACTATTTCAACAGTCAAATTTATTGGTTGTACGAAAAATTCTGCATATACTGATGCTTGATATGCAACAACAACTCTAAATCCCCAATATAATATCATAAACATAGCAATCATCCAATTTGCAAATGTTCTCATTCCTACTCCTCCTAATTAACTTTATTCTAAATAAGACTTTATTAATATTCTTCTTATTAAATAGTAAATAAACATATTTTTAAAAAGTCTTTTGGTTAAAATCACCCAAAAGACCTTTATAAAACTTTAACCACATTTAATTTTAAAATTAGTCAACAAAGTTAAATTCATCTTTAAATTTTTCTTTGAATATTTCAAATACAGCATTTAAAATATTTTCATCGTCTACACTAACGTATGTTTCTTCACCATCTTCATCTTCTGATTCGCTTTCTAGTTGTAATATAACAACCTCATCTGGTTCAGAATTTTCAGCTTCTTCAGCTGGTAATAATACTACGTATTGTTCTCCTTCATATTCGATTACATCAAGGAATTCAAATTTTACATCGTTTCCTTCTTCATCTTTTAAAGTTACAATATTATCTAATTCTTCATTATTTTCGTCCATTATATTTCTCCTTTCAAATATTCTTATGTGTTATTATTTACACTTTGTTATATGATATACTAAAAAATTCCTTTTAGCAAGTCTTTTTTTAGTTTTTTTTAATTTTATTATCTTACTTTTTAAAAATATGTTTTCTATACAAAATCTACTTTATCTAATTTGCTTATTAACATAATTTGTGGTATAATTTAGTTATACTCAGGCACCCCAAAAAAGACTTTACCCAACAAAAAGAAATGGGGTCATATAATGTTCGAAATCATCTTTAACTCTTTATCAGTAAGTGGACTGAAAGTTATCCTCACAGTTATCGCAATCGTGGTTATTGTGTTGATAGTCATAGGTAACATATCCTCTGACTGTAAAGGTGAAAATGTGACTATTGCAATGCCTAGCATTTGCATCATCGCACTGTTCGTTTTCCGTAAATTTGTTGAGCTGTGCATTGCATGCATTAGGCTTGACAAGATTGGTTGGGAAATCTGCTTAGGAATCGTTGCCCTCATCATGCTCCTTTGGTTTATGCTCAAGCATTTGAGCATTTTGGGAGCACTTTTGTGGGGAGCAATCACTACAGCAGTTGTCCTAAACTATGGCAGAGTCTCTAGCTTTCTCCCTCCTATCATCTTAGCATTTATAATAATTGCTATCAAAGATGAATTGGAGTTGGGATTAATTAGAACTATGCTATACATTGTCATCGCTGGCGCCATAGTCATGACAACTGGAAATATAACGCTAGCCTTTGAGCTTACAATGCTCATCGACTTAGGTTATCGTTCCATAGTCAATGTCCGGATTGGTTACGGCATTGTAACCTTAATTGGCACAACATGCTGCATGTTCCTGGGATATGAATATCTGCACAGTTGGATATTTTTTGTTCCAGCATACGCATTGTACAAGTTTTACACTGGGTAAAGTCTTTCCCGCCAGGAATCTACATCCTGGCGGGTTTTCTTTTTTAAATTATTAATTTTGTATTTTATTTCATTTTTATTTTTTATATACTATCTATTCATCCATTTCTTCTACTATTGAATTACTATCTATACCATAATATTTCATCAAATCTTCTGCTCGACCTGATTTACCAAAAGTATCTTCTATTCCCATACGTACTATTTTTTTAGGATATTTATCTGTCAAAACTTCACTTATTGCACTTCCTAATCCACCAATAACACTATGGTCTTCTACTGAAACAAGTTTTTTAGTTTCTTTAGCACATTTTATAATTAATTCTTCATCTATCGGCTTTATTGTATGTATATCAACTACTCTTACATCTATTCCTTTATTTTTCAAAATTTCTTGTGCTGTCAATGCTTCTGCCACAGTTATTCCTGTCGCAAAAATTGTTCCATCAGTACCATTTCCTATTTGTATTCCTTTTCCAATTTCAAACTTTGTTTTATCATCATAAATTTTTGGTACTTTATATCTTGAAAGGCGTAAATAAACTGGTCCATTATATTTTGCTATTTCTTTTACTGCCCATCTTGTTTCCATATCATCTGCTGTTGATATAACAGTCATATTAGGTAATCCTCTCATAAGATTAACATCTTCAAGCATTTGATGTGTTGCTCCATCTTCTCCAACTGTAATTCCAGCATGTGTTGCACAAATTTTTACATTTAACTTTGGATAAGCTATACTTGTTCTTATTTGGTCATATACTCTTCCAGTTGCAAATGCTGCAAATGTACTAGCATAAGGAATTTTTCCGCAAGTTGCTAATCCAGCAGCTGTTCCCATCATATCAGCTTCTGCAATACCTAAATTAATAAATCTTTCTGGATATTTTTCTTTAAAATATTCTGTTTTTGTAGAATTATATAAATCTGCATCTAGTACAACAACTTTTTCATTTTCCATGCCAAGTTCTTCTAAAGCTCTTCCAAAACTTTCTCTTGTAGCTATTTTTTCCATTGTATACCTCTTTCTACTTTTTTCAAAGTTTTTAAATTATCTATTCTATTTATTTTCATTTGATTGACTTATCATCTTACTGTCTATTTCTTTTTCTCTTTCCACTAGCTCCTCAAGTGCCTTCTTGTACTCTTCATCATTTGGAGCTTTTCCATGCCAATTCACATCTTTTTCCATAAAAGATATTCCTTTTCCTTTTATTGTTTTTGCAAGTATAACTGAAGGCTTATCCTTAGTCATATCTGCGACTCCAAAAGCATTTATTATAGAAAAAATATCATTTCCATTAATAGTTATTGTGTTAAATCCAAAACTTCTAAATTTATGCTCTATATCTTCTACATTTAAGCCTTTAATTTCATCTGTATCACCTGTTAATTGAAGTCCATTGCAATCAACTATCGCACATAAATTATCTAGTTTGTATTTGCTTGAGGTCATTGCTGCTTCCCAAACCTCTCCTTCATCTAATTCGCCATCGCCTAAGATACAATATACTCTATATCCCATTGAATCCATTTTAGATGCCAAAGCCATTCCATTTGCAATAGATAACCCTTGACCCAGTGAACCTGTTGACATATCTACACCTTTTACTTTTGTCATATCAGGATGTCCCTGTAAATTACTATTAATATTCCTAAAAGTAATTAATTCTTCTTTTGGAAAATACCCTTTTTCTGCTAAAGCTGCATATAATGCTGCTGAGGCATGTCCTTTAGATAAAACTAGCCTATCCCTTGATTCGTTATCTGGCATTGTTTCGCTTATATTCATCTCATTAAAATATAAAACTGCCATAATATCTGCTATTGATAATGAACCACCAGGATGACCTGATTTTGCATAATAAACTTCTGTAATGATATCCATTCTAATTCTATTTGCTATTTTTTCTAGTGCTTCTATTTTTGTAATTTTCATAACCTTGATTCCTTTCTTTTGTATTTATATTATTTTTTTCATTAAACAAATTTATTCTTATATAAATCGTATTTTTTCTTAACTAATTAATTTTTATTTAAATCATATTTTTCAATAAATTTTTCTATTTCTTCAGCCAACTCTTCTTCTTTGCCTGTATAATTGTGGTTTGCACCTTTTATATATGATATATCTTTGTTTTCATTCTTTATTTTTTCATTTAATTTATCCACAATTTCATCTGGACTTTGAAAAATAAGTTCATTTATATTTCCCCATCTCATAAATAGAGGAACTTTAATATTATTTAATTCTTTAAAACTTGTTCTATTATCTCCAAATTTAGCGAAATCAATCTTCTTGTTATCTTCAGCATACTCTAAAATAGAGTTAGGTCTTACTGGTGGAGTATTAGCATCTAATACAACAAGTTTATCTCCCTTGCCTCTCTTTTTAAGTAACTGAAAATATGAAATTATCTTTTTGTAATCTTTTCCTAAAAACTCTTTTAATGCTGTTGGAATATCTACCATTGAAAGTAAAATAACTCCTGTTATTGCATCTAACATTGTAGTTTCATTATTGTTTAAAAATTCGTTATAAGTGTACACCGTTTTTGTACAGCCCATACTATGTCCTTGGAGAATAATTTTGCTATATCCTCTTTTTTGCATTTCTAACATTGTGCCTTTTATATCAAAGTATGAGTCATATATGCTCTCTGCACCTGAGCCATAAAAATGCATATTATTATCTTCTATTCTACCATAGTTACATATTATTTCATGACCTCTATTATTAAAGCAAAAATATGCTATTCCTAAATCTGTGCATTTTTGTGCTAAAATATCATCTCTTCTCTTGAGACAATTGCTTGTAATACCATGAATAGATATAACTACTGTATCTGTTTTCTTTTTAGGAGTGTGTAATAATCCTATTAAGTTTAAGTTGTCTACTGAATTGAAATAAACTTTTTCTATTTGCATAAGATTTCCTTTCTTATTTATTCTATGAATTTGTTATTTATATTGTTGCCTTGTTTTTAGAAATTATATACTAATAGATATTAATTTTCAAGTAAACTAATTTGAATTTACACAATATTCATTTTTAATTAAGAATATTTACATCTTTATTTTAATATTAATTTATAATATAATAAAAATGTATAACTAATATGACTATATAATTATACTAACACTCTGAAATCAATTGTATATTTATACAATTTTAGAAAGAGAGGAATTTATGAAAGATTTTAAATTAGCAGTAGTTGGAGCTACTGGTGTTGTTGGAAGAGCCGCACTAAAAATATTAGAAGAAAAAAAATTACCAATTAGCGAATATGTCTTTTTCGCTTCTAAAAAATCAGCCGGAACAAAAATTAGTTTTCTAGGAAAGGAATATGTTGTAAAAGAATTAAACGAGCATTCTTTTGACGAAGGATTTGATTTTGCAATTTTCTCAGCAGGTGGAGATACTTCAAAAAAATATTCACCTATTGCCGCTTCACACGGATGTGTTGTAGTGGACAATAGCAGTGCTTTTCGTATGGATGACCAAGTTCCATTAATTGTTCCTGAAGTAAACCCTGAAGAAATAAAGAAAAATAAAGGAATTATAGCTAACCCTAATTGTTCTACAATTCAAGCAGTTGTTGCTTTGAAACCTTTAGATGACAAATATAAAATAAAAAGAATTGTTTATTCTACATATCAAGCAGTATCAGGAGCTGGAAGAGATGGAATCTATGATTTAGAAAATGGAATCAAAAACTTTAAAGAAAGTTCAGATATAAATGTTGCTTCATCAAACAAATATGAATTAAAGAAATTTCCTTATCCTATATTTAACAACTGCTTACCTCATATAGATGTATTTTTAGACAATGGTTATACTAAAGAAGAAATGAAGATGATTAATGAAACGAGAAAAATTTTAGGAAGACCTGACCTAGCGATTACAGCAACTACTGTTAGAGTTCCTGTTCTTAATTCTCACAGTGAAAGTATTAATGTTGAATTTGAAAACGATTATAACTTAGAGGAAGTAAAAGATTTGTTGAAGAATTCCCCAGGAATTAAAGTAATTGATGATATTTCTTCTCTAAAATATCCATTAGCAACTGATGCTACTGGGCAAGACGATGTTTTAGTTGGTCGCATTAGAAGGGATTTTAGTATTCCTAATGGTTTAAATTTCTGGTGCGTTGCAGACAATATTAGAAAAGGTGCCGCTTCTAATGCTATACAAATCGTTGAAAAGTTAATTGAATTTTTTTGAAAAAAAATAAGGACTAGTCCGGTAGGAACGACCTAAAGCTACGCTATAAGACCGTTTCTACCTACTTTGTATATAAATTTTTATTTTGAGCAAGACACTAATTTGCTCATTTCTGTATGTGGCATTTGAAATGCCACAACAGCTTTCAGTACTACTTTACATAAAGTGTGGCACGAGAAGAATAGGTGCTGTTGCTCGAAATGTCCGGATAGTAGCTTTTACGGTCTGAAGCTGGACTGTTCGAACCGGAAATGCTGTAATTACCACCGGCGACTAACACGGAAGCTAGTAGAGTATGCCTCTTGTGTCCATTCCCTACAATTTCCTGCTAAATCAAATATTCCATTAGCTTCATATTTGGTATCTGAACCCGTATCTATTTTTGAGCTTGAACCATAATTTCCCCAACTGCTTGAATCTGTATCTGTATTAAATTCATTTTGTTTTAACCAATCCATTGTTGCATCCCATTGCACTCCATATATCATTGTACTTTTTACTATTCCTGTTTCATCTTGTACTACATTTTGACATGCTTTATATAAATTATACCAATTTGTATTTGTAAGTGATGCACCTTTCTTTTCTCCATTTGCTGTTAATTCATATCTTCCTATATAAAATCCTTTATATTTTTTAATACTGTCTGACATAGCTTTATATTCTGCTACAAAACTTTCTGCCATAGCTTTTGGACTAGCAAAATTTAATATAGTACTATGATATTGTGGATCTGTATCATACCTACTTAATACATCTGGTTCTCTTACTGAACTTTCATCTCCTGGTACTCCTGCTGTATATGTTGATTTATCATCTTCTCTTACTTTTAAGTTACTATATACATTTGTTTTTACTTTATTTTCTTCTTCTGAGCCTGTAGCTGTTGTACTTAATGTTGCTTCTGCATCTATAAAATAATTACTTGGTGTTTCTACTGGTACCCATACAAATTGATTTCCTTGTAATGTGTTTGGTACTGCATCTGTTTTTGTTTCTTCACTAAATTCTTTTTTATCTGCCGGATTATCTGATATAACTAAGCCTGTATCTTTACTTCCTCCTGCATAATAGAAGCCATCTGGAATTGGTACATTATCTACTGTTGTAATTCCAGTACTTGGATTATCATTATTACCGTTTAGATACTCATCAATTAAATCTGCTCCTTCTCCTAGAGCTAATTGCTCATTTGCTTCTGCGTTTCTCCAAGTATTTGCTGCATCCTGAGCCCTACTAAATATTCCATTTTGTCCTATTGTTAGATTAAGTGCAATACCTGCTAAAATAAGCAAAACTATGATCGTAACAACAAGTGCTATTAATGTGATTCCTCGTACATCCTTTTTAATTTTCTTAATTTTTTCTTTCATTTTGTCCTCCTATGTTTATAAAATATAATTTTGAAAAAAGCACAAAAAAGAACCATACTTTTAGATAGCACTAAAAAGCATAGTTCTTTTACTATGTAAACATAATGTTGTTCTTTTAAACCCTACGATATATATATATATATACAGCCTCAAGGCTTTCAAGGATTCTCATCATATACATTTCCTCTCTTCTCAAATCTAATTAAATTTTAACATAATCAAATTATTATTTGCAATTATTTTTTATTTTTTTCCATCTTTTATTGTATATTTAATTTTTTTATTTTATAATATTTGTAATTAAAACGAAGGGAGAAATTAACATGGATGAAAAAGAAAACTTAAATAATGGGCTTAATAACATGCAAAATCCAAACCTTAGCAATAATCAGCCAAATAATTCAGGATTAGGGAATAACACAAATCCAGTTGAGCAAAACACTGAAGAAAATCCTTATTACAATCCTTATTTTCAAAATGATGATTTGTCTAACTCACCTTATTTAAGTGAGAATAGTTCAAATGTCGCTTTAAATAATGATATATATAATCAATCATATATGGACATTTATTCAAATGGAGATATTAGTCAAGATTCTAATACACCAGATGAACCTATTCCTGAAAATACACAAAATGAGAGTGTAAATAGTAATGAGTCTATTGATTTATTTAATATGGGTGCTAATGAGGATAAAAAAGAACATATAAACCCTATATTAAGTCAAACTGTAAATACACCAGAACCTCAAAATAACTTAAATGATAATACTCAAGCTTTTGACAATAATCAATTTGAAACCAATCCACAAAATTTAGGAAATGAACCATTTTCTAACACAGGAAATTATGTTGATAATTCACAATTTGTAAATCAACAACCTACTGAGCCTCAGTTTGGAGCAGTTAACCAAATTTTAAATAACAATTATGCCCAGCCACAAAATCCTAATAATAATGGTTTTGAAAATTATACAGAGCCACAAACTTTCAATAACAATAACATTGAAAACAATGGAGAGCCTCAAAATTTTAACAACAACCAAATGAATTCTTTTGGAAATGATAATGATGAGGATTTCAAAAAAATCTGGATGGACAAATTGTACGAAAAAGCTAATACAAAGAAATTTAGTATTCCAGCATTTTTCTTTGGAAGTTTATATTACTTATACAGAAAGCTATATTTACCAGGATTTGTTTTCTTATTAATATCTTGCTTAATACCTATTATAGGATTATCGCTAATACCAACACTACCTGTTGCACCTTTAATAGCTACATTAATAGCTTTAATTATGCAAATTATATATGGTTTCGCTTTTTATCCTTTATACAAGAGTCATATCAATGGTAAATTAGCAAAATCAAAGAATGAAGTTCAAAGTCCTAACCAATTATTAGATATAGCAAAGAATAAAGGTGGTAAATCTGTTCTATTTGTTGTACTTGGTATTTTATTAAACACAATAATAACTGGTATAGCAATAACAACAATTGGCATTTCAGTTGTATTAGATTTGTTAGATAGCTTTTTACCTAATTCAAATACCAATACACAACAGACACCTAATTCAAATCAAGCCATTCTAAATGACTTAGCCTCTGATAATACAGCTGGTACAATGGAAACATTTAATTTCTATGGAAATTATTATTTTGAATATGATTCTACAAATTGGCTTGAGAATGAAAATGGTGCATTAGTAAATGGAAATTATACTTTATCATATATTCAATCATTAGAAAATCTTACAAACTTTGGATATGATACAAACCTTCCAGAAGGAAGAACAGGCTTCCACACATACTTATACAACCTATTCTCATCACAAATTGATGCAACAACTACTACATTAGAACTAGGACAAAGTTCTTTCATTTATCAAGGTGGCTTATACTATTCATATATAGATTTAGTTTATGCTACTTCAATTGAAAGATGTTACTTTTTAGTAATCCCTGAAAAAGATATTTTCATAGAATTTATATTATCTAATAATGATACTGTAATACCTGAAAATATTCATGAAGAAGTATTAGGAATGTTAGAAACTATTACTGATGAAACTCAACAAGATGAAAATGACACATCTTTAAATAACGATTCTACAAATAGTATTCCTCAAAATAACAATACTACAAACAATGGTGGAATTGATTTAACAAATGTGCAAATGTAAAATATAAATAGTTATATTAAAAAGTTAGTGGTCTGATAATTTCAAATCACTAACTTTTTTAGTTTCTCCAAAGTAAAAATCAATAAAACCTCTATAAACTGCCAATAAATTGAAATTGCAGTATTGTTTTTTTACGTAAATTATTATATAATATCATCATATTTTAACAAAAGGTAATCATTTTATAAATTTACAATCTATGATTTATTAAATTTACCTTGAGAAAGGAGTAATTATGAAATACACAGCAGTAAAAGATTTATATAGAAAGACTGGCGATTACATTAATAATAATGTACAAGTTGCTGGCTGGGTTAGAACAGTTCGTACTTCTAAAAATTTTGGTTTTATAGAATTAAATGATGGCTCATTTTTTAAAAATGTGCAAATTGTTTTTGATAATCAACTAGATAATTTTGAAAAAGTAAATAAATTAACAATTAGTTCTTCAATTATTGTAAATGGAAAAGTTGTTAAAACTGAAAATGCAAAACAACCATTTGAAATTCACGCAGATAAGGTTGAAATATTCAATTTAGCAGACACTTCTTACCCTATTCAAAAGAAAAATACATCTTTTGAATTTTTAAGAACTCAAGCTCATTTACGTCCTAGAACCAATACTTTTAGCGCCGTATTTAGAATTAGAAGTGTTGCAGCATTTGCAATACATGAATATTTCCAAAAGAATGGATATGTGTATGTAAATACACCTATAATTACTTGTGCAGACTGTGAAGGTTCTGCTGAAATGTTTAAATTGACAACATTAGACTTAAGCAAACCTCTTCCTCAAAAAGATGGTAAAACAGATTTTTCAGAAGACTTATTTGGAAAAGAAGCATATATTACAGGCTCTGGTCAATTACATGGTGAAACATTTGCTCAAAGTTTTGGAAAAATTTATACTTTTGGCCCTACTCTACGTTCTGAAAATTCTAACACAAAAACACATGCTAATGAATTTTGGATGATTGAACCTGAAATTTCATTCTGTGATTTGGACGAGCTTATGGATATTGAAGAAGACTTCTTAAAATACATTGTAAGAGCAGTCTTAGAAAGATGTCCTGAAGAAATGGAATTCTGTGACAAATTTATTTCTAAAGGTTTAATTGATAAATTAAATAAACTATTAGATTCAGAATTTGTAAGGTTAGACCATAAGGATGCAATAGATTTATTGAAAAAGGCTAATCGAAAATGGGAATTCGAACCTGAATATGGTGGAGATTTAGCAAAAGAACATGAAAAATATATTACAGAATATTTCAATGGTCCAGTATTTGTTAAAAACTGGCCAAAAGATATAAAATCTTATTATATGAAACTAAACCCTGATGGAAAAACTGTTGCAGCAGTTGACCTAGAAGTCCCTGTTGCTGGTGAAATCATGGGTGGCTCTCAAAGAGAGGAAGATTATGATAAACTAGTTAAAAGAATGAATGAAATGGGAATTGCAACAGACCCACTATATTGGTACTTAGATTTACGTAAATATGGTACAGATATACATTCTGGATTTGGTTTAGGATTTGAAAGATTACTTATGTACATTACTGGTATGGAAAATATTCGTGATGTTATACCTTATCCTAGAACACCAAATAACTGTGAATTTTAATTCTCATTAAACTCTTGAAAATTTAATTTGCAATTTAAAGGACATAGATTTTAATAACCTATGTCCTTTTTACTTTTATTCTAAAATATATTTTACCAAGCTTTATTGTAAAGCATTATGAAGTCTTCTTTTGTTACGTCTCTTGGGTTACCTGGTTTACATGGGTCAACCATTGCTTTATCTGCAAGCATTTCGAAATCTTCTTTCTTAGCGCCTACATCTTTTACTGTTTGAGTAATTCCCACATCATTTGATAAGTTTCTAATGCATTCACAGAATGTTTTTATAACTTCTTCTTTTGTGAATTCTGTTGCATCTATATGCATAGCTTCTGTTAATATTTTTCTAAATTCTTCATAGCTTACTTCACCATTGAATTCCATAACTGTTGGAAGTAATATAGCATTTGCTAGTCCATGTGGTGTATCATAAACAGCTCCTAATTGGTGAGCCATTGAGTGAACTATTCCTAGTCCAACGTTTGAGAATGCCATACCTGCTATATATTGTCCTAAACCAACTTTATTTATTGCATCTTGGTCTTTTTCATTTACTGCTTTTGCTAAGTTATCATATATTAATTGTATAGCTTTCATTGAAAACATTTGAGACATTATATTTCTTGATTTTGTTATATATCCTTCAATTGCATGTGTTAATGCATCCATTCCTGTTGATGAAGCAACTGATTTTGGCATTGATGCCATAAGCTCTGTATCAACTATTGCTATAATTGGAATATCATGTTCATCTACACAAACCATTTTTATTTCTTTTTCAGGGTCTGTTATAACATAATTTATTGTAACTTCTGCTGCTGTTCCAGCTGTTGTTGGAAGTGCTATAATTGGTAATCCTTTATTTTTTGTATTTGAAGCACCATTTAATGATACAACATCACTTCTATCTGGGTTAGTTATTATTATGCTTATTCCCTTTGCTGTATCAATACTTGAGCCTCCACCTACTGCAACTATTAAATCGCATTTTTCACTTTTACACATTTCAACACCATCTAATACATTTTTAATTGGTGGATTTGGTTTTACATCGTGAAATAATACATAATTTATTTTATTTGCTTCTAATAAATCTGTTATTTTTGTGCTAACACCTGCTTTATATAAAGATTCATCAGTTACTACTAATACTTTTTTAAATCCTCTCTTTTTTATTTCTTCTGGAAGGACTTTTCTAGCTCCTTCTCCAAAATATGAAGTTTCATTTAATACAAACTTTTCAATATCCATAAAATTTTCCTCCTTAAAATTTTTATTTTTATTTAAGAACCGTTCCCAACTAAAAAACTGAGAAATCAGAAAAGCTGAAAACGGAAAACTTAACATTACTTACAAAAAGCTGTTTCTGAAAGCATTAATCCGCCCATATTATTAGCTTCATGTTCTGCTCTACCATATTCACCAAAAGTAAATGGCATAATAAATGGTACGTCTCCTGCTTCTTCTTTTACAAGTTTTGCAACTTCATCTATTCTATTTCCGATTGCAATCTTTCTACCTCCACAGTGTACTAAAAGGTAACCTGCTGGCTCTGTTTTTAGCTTTGCTTTTAAATTTCTTAATACTAGTTTTGGAGCATTTATTAATTCATCTAAGCTAGATTGCATTTGAATTACAGCAGTATTAACAGCTAAATCATTTCCAACATTTATGCTGTAATCACTATTACCTGCCATTGGATGTCTAATTAAAGTTACATTTCCAGTAGGAGTTTTAACTCCAAGTGGCTTCAATATTGAAGCTGTAAGAATTTTATCACCCATTAAATTTCTGGTTTTAAAGCCTGTCCATTCAGCATATTGCTTCATAGCTGGTATATTATTTATTTCTTTTAAAGTTCTTTTTCCTTCTATTTCTGTGATTATTCCTGAATTAACTGTTTCATGATATTTTCCAGTATACTCATTTACTAATTTCTTATTGGTATAGAAAAATGCTACTGCTACACCTTCTGAAAATACTTTGTCTCCGGTGAAGATTTTCCACTTACCAGATAAGTCATCATCTGCACAACTTCCTCCAAACATTGGTATATCTCCAATTACATCTTGGATTCCTTTTGCATATTCTTCTTCTTCTCCTGGATTTGCAATCATAAAGAAATAAGCTGGTGGAAATGTTGTTCCGACTTTATTCATAGCTTCAATTGCTACTTGTCTACCTGTTTCTCTTGCAGTAAGTAATTTTGGTGATGCAGAAACCCCAACTGCTGTATCAGGATCTCCTATTGCCATTATACCTGCAAAACCATTTTCAGATGTTATATATCCATCTGGAACCAAAATTCCGCCATTTGATGTACATCCTATTATAGGTGCTGTGCCTAATTCTTCTTTTGCACCTTCTACAAGTTTTTGTACATCATATTTTACTGATGTGAAAATAAAAGCTACTTTTGTTTGAATTAAATCTAATACTACTTTTTTAGCACACGCCTTACCTGCTAAATAAGCACTTTCATCAGTACTCCATGCTACATTTGTTTTCATTAGTTTACCTCCTAAATCTTTGGTAATGCTTTTTTCTATTTTACTAGATAGCCACATTACCAATTTAATTATTTTTTAATTTAATACATCTTCCCATCCATTAGTCATTTCATTGACTCTTGTTTGAGTTTGTTCTTGCTGTGTATAATAAGAATTTTGTACTTGATTCATTATTTCAACAGCACCATTATCATCTAAAGAAGTTTCAATTAAAAGTCCAGCTAAAATTGATAGAACAACTACTGTAATAACCAAAGAAATTAAAGTTATTCCTTTTTCATTTGTATTCATTTTCATGCTTCTCTCCTATAAATATAAAATCATTATAAAACATCTTTTATACTATTTCCTATAATTTTATTAACATCAACCATTAATTGATTGAAAGCTATTTCATAGTCAAAATATTCTTTAATATCTTTATTATCTATAAGTACATTATACATTTTTGCAAGTTTTTCCTTTTTTGCCTCTTCATCAATTGGCTTATCTTGCATCTTTTGCACTTCCATCATTTGAACTTCTTTTTTTAGTTCTTCAAATTCTATGATTAGTTGCCTTTTATTGCTATCCTCAAAAATTCTATCTTTTGCTTCCTTTAAATCTTTATATTGCTTAGAATTTTTTATTTCCTCTGCTAGTCTATTTGCTGTATCGTAAACTTCCATATTTATTTTGCCTTTCTTTTTCGTAAAATATTCATATTTTTACTATTAATACTTTTCAAGATTTGTTAATATTTTTGTTGCTTTACTTTATTTAATTTTCTATATTAATATTTTACAACTTATTAAACTAAAACTATGCGTACGCATTTCTTTTTCTGAAAGTTAATAGGTTTGATAATTCTTTTGCCGGATTTTGAGATTTTTTTGTTTTCTCTGCTTTTTCTTGAGCAATTTTTTCTGCTTGTTTTTGTGCTTCTGTTTGGCAAATTGCTTGTTCATAAACATAGTGTGTATCTTGTGCTATTTTGTTCCAACTATACATTTCTTTAACTTTCTTAACAGCATTTTTTGATACGGCACTGCATAATTTTGCATCAAATAATAATGTTAAAACTGAATCTGCAATTGAATTTGAATTACCTGCATAGCTCTTCATTCCATCAACACCATGATCAACTATTTCATTTAAACCACCTACATCTGATACAACTGTTGGAACTCCTGCAAGCATTGCCTCTAAGGCAACTATTCCAAATGGTTCATATGTACTTGGGAATACTGCTATATCTGCACATTTGTACATTTTTTGAACTTTTTTAGAATCACAATAACCTGCAAAATATACTTTATTTTCAATTCCTAAATTTCTTGTTTCTTGTTTAAGTTCGTCCATCATTCCACCTTTTCCACAAATAACCAACTTAGCATCATGGTAATTGTTAAGGATTTTTGGCATTGCTCCAATTAGGTTTTGGATTCCCTTTTCATAAACTAATCTTCCAACATACAATATAATTTTTTCATTGTCCATTGCAAATTGTCTTCTGAAATCATAATCTCTTTCAACACCTGAAAAATTAGTTAAATTAATTCCATTTGGTATTACATTTATCTTTTCAAATGGTAAACCAAATATTCTTTGTAATTCATTTTTCATATAGTTACTATTAACTATAACTTCTGTTGCTTCATATGTAAGCATCCACTCTGTGTCATTTATATATCTTTGAGTTTCATCATGTATACCACTATTTCTTCCATTTTCTGTTGCGTGAATTGTTGCAACTATTGGTATATTATGTGATTCTTTTAATGCTTTTGCTGCATATGTAACAAGCCAGTCATGTGCATGTATTACATCAAACTTTCCTTCTTTTGCAATAATTTCATTTGCTTTTGATAGCATATTAAAGTTAAGTTGCATTATCCAATCAATAAAATTATTAGGATTTATCATATAGTTGTCAACTCTGTAAACTTTAACACCTTTGTCATCTTCAACATATGGGGCATTTCCGTCCTTATATGTTACAACAGTAACTTCATGTCCGTCCTTTATCATTCTATGCGACAAATCATGTACAACTCTTGCTATACCTCCTACAATTCTTGGTGGATATTCCCATGTTAGCATTAAAATTTTCATACTTTTATGCCCCTTTCATTATTTTCTTTAGTTTTTTGCTTAAAACCTTGTTTAGATTTTTTAATTTTTTCTACATCATATTGTATACAACTTTTCTACAAAAGTAAATAAAAAAAGACAAATTTTTTTAATATTTTTTTCATTTTTGTATTGATAAAAATTTTGCTTTGTTATATTATATTATGAGTATATTATACTTTAACTAAGGAGGAGAATGATGCCAAGAAAATCAAAGGAAAAAATTATAAATGAAGAAATAGTTGAAGATAAAAAAGTTACTACAGCCAAGCCTTCCAAGGTTAAAGCCCAAGTAGATGAGCCAAAAGTTGCGACAAAAAAATCTACTAGTAAATCATCTAGTACTGCTAAGAAGTCTGCTAGTAAAACAGCCTCTTCTGCAGCTAAAAAATCTACTAGTAAAACTACAAAAACAGCTTCTAAGTCATCAAGAAAGACAAGTACAAAGAGTTCAGCAGCTCGCAAAACTTCTTCAAAAGTGAGTGCAAGTAAGGTTACAAAAACAACGAGAAGAACAAAAAAATCAAAAGCTTCACGCACTTTAAAAAACAATTATAAATCACTTGAGAATAAGATTTATGAAAAATCAATTAGTAAAAAACACGCACCTTTTGTTTTAGAATATTATGATTTACCATATAAGTACAACAAAACTGTTTTGAAAGCTCTTGCTCAAAATCCAAATACATTATTTGTATATTGGGAAATTTCTGATGAAGATGTTCAATCTTTTAAAGACCAATACGGAGAAGATTTTTTCAATATTACAAAACCAGTTTTAGTAATTCATAATTTAACAGACAAGTATTCTTTTGAAATAGATGTAAACGATTTCGCTAATAATTGGTATATACATGTAAATGATACAAAGTCACAATATGTTATTGAACTTGGTAGAAGACCTAAAGAAGGTTATATAAATAATCTTCCAGATAACTATTTATACGTAACATCATCAAATATGATTGAATCGCCAAATGACCATGTATTGTTTTACGATTCAGAGCAATATAGAGAAATTCGTTTCAAAAACATACATACTAATAAATATACTACAAAAGTTATAAAGCCATTCTTAAGAAACATATATGAGCTTTATAAATCACTTCATTTAGATAAAGAAAATGTAAGTTTTGATTTCAAAAATCCATCATCGCAAAATCCAACATCAAATGTTTATTAGGTTTTCTTATATTAGAAAACCTAAGTTTTAAATTATGGGTATAATTATAATGAGAGGAATAAATATAACATGAAAAATATAAAAGGTTACGTAAGTTTCGTTCTTCATGCACATTTACCTTTTGTGCATCATCCAGAAAGTGAAGATTATTTAGAAGAACAATGGCTATATGAAGCAATGTCTGAAACATATATTCCACTTCTTTTGAGATTTCAAAAGTTGGTAGATGAAGGTGTAGATTTTAGATTTACTATGTCTCTTACCCCACCTCTGCTAAATATGTTAGACAACAAAATGCTTCAAGAAAGATATATTAAATACTTAAAAAAGCATATTGAATTATCTGAAAAAGAAATTGAAAGAACTAAAGATAATCCTAGAATAAACAAATTATCTCATTACTATTTTGATAGATATTCAAACGATTTACACGTATTTAAAGATGTATATAATTGCAATTTAATTAATGGATTCAAAAAATTTCAAGATTTAGGTGTTCTTGAAATAATAGGTTGTGGTGCAACACACGGTTATTTCCCTATACTATATGTAAATGAAAAAACTGTTAGAGCACAAATAGCAATTGGTGTACAAACATATTATAAATATTTTGATAAACCAATTCGTGGTTTTTGGCTTCCTGAATGTGGTTATGTTCCAGAGGCTGATAAATATTTAAGAGAATTTGGTGTTCAATATGTTTTAACAGAAACACACGGTATTCTTTATGCTGACCCTACCCCTATTTATGGAACTTATGCACCTATTGTATCTCCTGATGGCGTAGTTGCATTTGGTCGTGATTTAGAATCATCAAGACAGGTATGGTCATCTATTAATGGTTACCCAGGAGACTTTAATTATAGAGAATTTTACAGAGACATCGGTTATGATGCTCCATATGATTATATAAAGCCTTATATTGCCTCAAATGGAGTCAGAGTTTCTACTGGTATACGTTATCATAGAATAACTGGAAAAACTGAAAATAAAGATATTTATGACTTACAGTGGGCACAGGATTCAGTAAATAATAATGCTGGTCATTTCTTTGATTGTAGAAATGCTCAAATAAATTATTTATCTGAACATATGGACAAGCCACCAATTATAGTTTGCCCTTATGATGCTGAACTTTATGGACACTGGTGGTATGAAGGTCCTGATTTCTTATATACTTTAGCAAAGAAAGTATATTATGATAATTGCAATTTTAAATTAATTACTCCTGGAGAGTATATAGATAAATATCCTGAAATACAAGAATGTGCACCTTGTCGTTCTAGTTGGGGCGCTAAAGGTTATTCTGAAGTATGGCTTAACCCTACAAATGATTATGTACATAAACATTTACATACTGCTGGAGACAGAATGTGTAAATTAGCAAAAATGTTTCCTAATGAGCCTAAGAAATCTAGAAAAAGAAGAATACTTAATCAATGCGCACGAGAACTTGTTTTAGCACAAAGCAGTGACTGGCTATTTATTATAACAAATGGAACAATGGTTGATTACGCTAAGAAAAGAATAAAAGACCATATTGGTCGATTTACTAAAATGTATAATTCTTTAATCAATAATGAAGAGTTAGATGATAGATTCTTAAAAGATATTGAGGAAAAAGATTGCATATTCCCAGATATTGATTACATGATTTATTATTAATTTTTCATTTTGAACGAACCTTTTTTGTTGCTGTTTAATGATATTATGCATTTAAAGTCCGCGTAGGGTGTAGTTATATAAAAATTGAACGAAGCAGGTAGCTCCGTTGGGACGGAGTGAGATTTTTATATAACTATACCCATTACAGGACTAGGATAATTAAAATACTATTAAACAGCAACATTTTTTATTTAATATATTCTAACTAATAAATTATGCTAGCACTATTCTAAAACTTTCTCCGCTATTGCTAGCTCCACTAAATCCATTAAAGCTAAATATTCCTGCTCCAACTGTGCTATTGTAATCTCCACCTCTAATTAGATAAGGTATATCACTTTGCATGAAATATGCAGTATTAGTATTCCATGCATCACTTCCATATCCTGAATTAGAAGTTTCATATAGTGCATCTCCTCTATATCTTGAAATTAAAGAATAATTATTTATTGAATGAATTCTATCATAAAAATTTCCTAAATCACCTGAATCATGAGGATAAACTAATTTATATTTAGAATTTCTGCTTCCATAAATATCTTCTTCGCTTTCTCCGCCATTTTGGCTAAGACCTACATATCCATTATCTATATATGCTGAAATATACTCCCAGGCACCACCTACTAAATCATATATTCCAGTTGCATTTCCAGTAGTACTTTGGTTTCCATTTGATATATATATACTCTCTTCTGATGTAGTTCCTCCTGTAATATATTGAGAACTTGTATTTGTTGTAATATTTCTACCATTTACCCCATAACTACTATAAGATAAATAAGCTACTGCTCCCCACTCACTATTTTTCATCAAATGGCTATCTCGATTTCTGTCATAATTATAACTGTTCAAATAACAGTTTCTAATATTAATATTTCTCCAGCTACTTACTCCTGGCTTGCTTACTGCCTTTACAGTATCACTTATTAAGACATTTCCTATTTCTGAATCAGAAGTTTCTGTATGATTTCCATTTGTCTCCATACTCATTTCATATTTAGCAACCCAAATTCCTGATAAATCACTATCCCATCCACCATTTCTATATCCACTTGCTGTATCTTTAGAAAAAGCTGGTGCAACTATATAATGATTGCTTGTTTCCCTAATTCCTGTATTATTTCTACTAATTCTTGAAAGAGTTCCATCTTCATTTAACTTCATTATTCCTCTTCCATCACAAAATCCTACAATATTTGTATACTGGCTATCTGAATAATATATAATCCTATATGCATATCTTGGAATCCATACAAAATAACTGCCATCTGAATTTACTGCATTAGCCCAATTTTGCAAACTGTAATTATACCAATCACTATCATTTTCTGTTGTTTCTTCAAAAGTTACTCTGCTTGAATTAAACTTAACTGGTGTAAGCCCATTTAAATTTGGTTTTAAAGGCTCACTTATTTCATTATTATTTTCATCTATCCATATTACTTCAACTCTGCCATACCTACGTGTAATTTGCGCTGTTTCATCATCAGTAATAACAACATTTTCCTCGTCTAATATTATATTACTTTTTTCTTCGTCTTGAGTATTGTTCTGAGCTACATTTTGCAAAATATCATCTGAATTATTATTTGAATTAAATGCTATTATAATTCCTACAATTACAGATACAAAAATAATAATTATTACTGCCGTAACAATTATTATTTTTGTAAAATTAGTATTTTGTTCCATTATATTTCCATTCCTTTCACAATTAATCTATATTGCAAATTAATTTTTCACATACTACAAACAATAATACTAATAGTACTTTTATTTTAGTTCCTTTCTATCAAGTGAAATTTCTTTAAGTACCTTTTCTAATTTCTTCTCCAAATCAGCTAAAATATTGTCTGCATATTCTTTTGCCCCTTGTGTTATTTGTCTAGAATTTTCGTTAGCAGCCTCCATAATTTGATTTTTTTGTTCATAGGCCTTTTTAGTTATTTCATGCTCGTCAATCATTGATATAATTCTGTTTTCAGCTTCTTTAACAACGTCATCAGCCTCTTTTTTAGCCTCTTCTAATATTCTGTCTCTTTCTTCCCTTACCCATTTCGCTTGTTTTAAATCTTCTGGTAATTTTAGTCTAATTTCTTTTATGATGTCTAAAATCTCATCTTGCTCAATCATAATTTTGTTTGTAAAAGGCATTTTCTTAGAATTTTCGACATTCTCTTCTAAATTTTCTAGTAATGTAAATATTTCCATTCTTATTTTCCTCTTTCTTCTATGAAAAATCAATTTTTCCTTTTCAAGAAAATAAGGTTTGCTCTGCCATATTTTCTCTTATCTATAATGTCTATTTCACTCAAGTTATATAATTCATTAATATCTCTATCAATTTCATCTGTTTCGATTACAATAATTCCTTCACTTTTAAGTAAATTATTATTTATAATCGATTTTAGTGCATCTACTGCAATATCAAGTTTATATGGAGGGTCTAAAAAAATCAAATCAAAACTTTCATTAATATTGTTTAATGCTTTTTTATAATCTACATTAAAAACTTCTGCTTTTGAGATTAATCTCGTTTTATTTAGATTTTCTTTGATAACATTAATTGCATCACGGTTAGTATCACAAAAATATGCTTTTGCTGCACCTCTGCTTAATGCTTCTATACCCAATGCACCACTTCCAGCAAACAAATCAAGAACAACAGAATTTTTTATCTGATTTTGTAAAATATTAAATAATGATTCTTTAACTCTGTCCAATGTTGGACGAGTTGTCATTTCGTCAATTGTTTTTAATTTTGTCCCTCGCGCTAAACCACTTATAACTCTCATAATACTATTTTATCTATAAATCCCTTCTTGTCAAGACAATTAATAAAAATGTAATATTCCCTTAACATCTATGTAATACAGTTATTTTAGCATAAATTTACAGCAAAATAAAGGGATATCCGCTAAAAAATTGCGTATATCCCTCTATTTTATTACAATTTTGTAATTTTTTAATCTTCTTTATTAACTTCTTTCAAAAGTTCTAATTGTGAAATAAGTAAAGATTCCATTTTGGCTTTATATACATCAAATTGTTTATTAACGTCTTCTAACTCTTTTTTCTTTTCTGCAACTTGTACATCTAAATTTTCAGTACATTGTTTAGCTTTGCTTTCGGCATCTCTAATTATTTGGTCAGCTTGTTTTTGCGCAGCGTTTTTAACTTCATCAGCAGCAGATTGAGCCATTAATAAAGTGTTTTGTAAAGTAGACTCAATTTGAGTATAATGCTCAACTTTAAGTCTTAATTCTTCTAATTCTTTATCATTTTCGTTAACTTTTTTGTAAATATTAGCATAATCTTTAGTTAATTCATCTAAAAAATCATCAACCTCTTCTGGGTCATATCCATTAAGAGTTTTCTTTGAAAATCTTTTATTTTCTATATCTAAAGGTGTTATCATATCTTTCCCCCATATCTAATTAGTTATTGGCATTACTCTTAAGCCAAGATACAGGCAATTTGCTCTTGGTCTCTTCTTTTGTTTCTGAAGTTATATCATAATTATATGGTGCTACTAAAAATATTGAGCTAGATATTTTTTGCATATGTCCGTCTAAAGCATGAGCTGCTCCACTAACAACATCAATTATTCTTCTAGCAATATCTTTATTTACATATTCTAAATTAATAATAACTGATTTCTTTTCTTTTAGTAAATCACATATATCTTCTGATTGTTCAAAAGCTGTTGGTTGCATAATTACCATTCTCACTTGCTGAGCCATATTAACAACTTTGCTATTATTTTTTCTACCAAATAATCCTTTTGGTTCTTCTAATTCTTCTTCCTCATATACTTCGTTTACATCCTCGTAGTCTTCTTCTTCGGCTTCTTCAGCTGCTCCCATCCCAAAAATATTCATAAATTTATTTAACACCGCGTTCGACATTTATAAACAACCTCCTAAATTTCTCATTCGTGTCTACGACTATACCTAGTATCTAACTTTTTAGAAATAATGTCAATAGTTTTTGTAATATGTAATGATTATTTAATGTTTTTGTAATATTTTTGTAATATTATGTAGTTTGATTTTTTTGTTCATCAGAAGGTTTCAAAAGCAGCTCGTCATACAATATTATTGATGTTGAAACATTATTTCCAATGTCTAATTCTTCCAATTCTGAAGTGCTATAATTTGTAACAATTGAGTAGTTATCTGTCGCTTTTTGTACTTTTACTAATACTCTGTCTAAATATCCAGCTCTTGTTCTAATTACATAGTTTAGACCATTTTCTTCAAATATACATGTATTTGGTACTTTAAAACCACTTGCGTCCCACCATATTATGTCAATAGATACTTTTCTATAATTTAATAATTCTTCTATTCCTTCTGTAAAACTAAATATTATTGTTACTTCATTATTACTTTCTCTAGTAATATATTCAATTTTTGCATCAACTTCTCTAAGGCTTGGCAATGCTAATTTCACAGTATCACCTATTTCAGCATTATTTGCTTCATTACTTTTTGAAGTACATGCCATATAGCAAATGAAGTTATTAACTATTTTTCCACTTTCATTACTTGCAGATATAATTTGTCCTGTTTTTAAATTTAAATTTTGTAAAAATTCTTTATTAATCTTAGAAAAGTCGTTTGTTGTTAAAACTTCTTCTAGGCCATCTATCCTGTATGATACAATTCCGCTTCTAGTAGCATTAATATATTCAGCTCCTGAATTTAGTTCATTTTCATATCCACTTCTTTCATCGATTAGTTTCTTTAAATATGAACCTGTTGGGCTTAATTCTCCTGCTATTTTAGCTTTTCTAGTAATATTTTCAGCTATACTCCTTTTATATTCTCTTATCATTTGAATGTCATTGGTTTTTGTAACCTCATCCAAAGTTTCCTCTATTTGAGAATCTAATAATCTTGTATCAGTAGAAAATAAATTTTCGTTGTTTTCTTCCATTGCCTCTTGAATCTTCACATCCAAATCAGCAATTTTTTGTTTTAAATCTTCTTCTCCTGTCGAATAATATCTAAAAATAGGGTCTCCGCTAGCAACTCTGCTACCTTCACTTTTTATTTCAACCATACCATTTTTATAATTTTCGCCTCTAATAACTGTTTCATCTCTTATCACATAACCATCAACAGTTTCTTCTTGTGAAATTCTTCCTTCACTAACTAATACAGAGTCAGTAGGATTCTTAATTAAATTATAAACTGACATAACAATATATACGCTCACAGCTATAATTAAAATAACTAAAATTGCTAATCTCTTTTTATTAACTTTTCTTTTAATTTTTATATTTAATTCAGGTGCTTGTACATCATTTAAAATGCTTTCTCTTTGCTCTATCTTTTCTTTGTATTTCTTCTTAACTTCATTTTTCTTTTTGTCGGCATTATTTTTATTAGCATTATTTTTACGAGTATTCTTTTTATTAGCAACCTTCTTCTTTTTATTAAATATTTTTATTCTTCCACTTTCAAAATTAATATTGTCTTCAAATACAAGGTTCTTATAATCCTTAACCTCTGTTTCTGAATTATTTAGTTCTTCTCTTCTTTTAGTTTTTTTAGTGATTTTTTTCACTTACTTCCTCCGTAAAGTAACTATTTTTCAATATAATATCAACATTGTTTTGATTTAAAGCATCAAGCCAAATTGCATTTTCATATGACTTAAACCATGTTATTTGTCTTTTTGCATATCTTCTTGTTTCTTGCTTAATTTTTTCAATCATTTCTTCTTTTGAAATTTTATTTTCTAAATATTCTGCTACTTCTTTGTATCCTAATCCTTGCATTGCTGTTGGGAAATTCTTGTATTTACTTATTACATATTTTACTTCTTCTATTAATCCTTGATTAATCATAATGTCTACTCTTTTATTTATTCTGTCATAAAGAATCTCTCTATCCATATTAAGTACAAATATTTTATAATCATATTTTGGACCATTTTTTCTAGACTCTATTTCCAATTCTGTTTTAGTTTTTCCAGTAGAATGATATATTTCTAAAATTCTCAAAATTCTTTTCTTATCATTAGGACTTATTTTATTTAATGCCTCTTCATCGATTTTCTTTGCCTCATTATATAATACATCTAATCCTTCTGTCAAAACTCTATTTTCTAATTCTTGCCTATATTCTAAATCTACTTCTATTTCCGGATATTCTATTCCATAAATAAGAGAATTTAAATATAAGCCTGTCCCACCTACTATTATAGGCTTTTTCCCTCTTTTAAGAATTTCAGCCATTACTGCTTCAGCATCTTTTTTATATTCTGCTACACTATACCTTTCATCAGGTGACACAAAATCTACTAAATGATGTGGTGCTAATTTTCGTTCTTCTTCAGTAGGTTTTGCTGTTCCAATTGTCATATCTTTATAAATTTGCATAGAATCACATGAAACTATTTCTCCATCTATCTTATTTGCCAATTCTATACCCAATTTTGTTTTACCTGATGCGGTTGGTCCACATATTACAATTACTCTTTCTTTTTCCATTTTCACCTCAAAATGCTAATTATTTAATTCTTCTAAAGAATGAGCCGCAATCTCCAAAGAATTTGTAATAAAGCTACTTTCTAAAATTAAAACTATTATTGCAATTATAATGCAAGTTAAAATTTCAACATATATTTTATTCTTATTATAATCTTTTTCTCCAAACTTCTTTAATTTCAATGTTATTGGTATTCCTATACAAATTAGATTTATAGGGAAAATCGCCAACATTATAATATTTTTAGACGATTGTATTATCCTATCATCAAATCCTGCTGAGCAAGCTCCATAAAGAATACTTGAAATTATAAAAATTACAACAACATTCAAAATTACAATAAGTATTCGTTTTTTTAGTTCTATAGTGGACAATAGCCTAAATGCTATAACTATTGCTACGATGTTTATAAAAATTGCTATTCCAACTATTATTCCGCCATTTCCTTCCATGCTATTCTTTAGTGCTCCCTTCTTGTTAATATTCTATCTTCTAGAGAATTTTTTCTCAATATCGTTTTTAGACATTTTAATTGCGGTTGGTCTTCCATGAGGGCAAGTAAATGGATTTGGCAATCTTAACAATTGATTCATTAGACTATCAACTTCTTCTTTAGTAAGTGCCATATGTGCTTTTACTGCTGCTTTGCAAGCAATTGTTGCTAAAAATTTGTCTTCTAACTCTTGTTTAGCTGTTCTTGCTACTGTATTAATTTCATCTAATGTTTCTAAAAATATTTCTTGAGTATCAAAATCTAAGCAAAATTCTGGAACGCCAGTTAATTTAACAGTATTATCGCCAAACTCTTCAACTTCAAAGCCAGCTTTATTGAACAATTCTTTATTGTCTCTAAATATGCCCATTTCTCTTGTACTTAGCTTTATTATATCTGGAAGTAACATTAATTGACAGTCTTTTTCTCCTTCACTATAATAATTAGCCTTAACTTTCTCATACATAATTCTTTCATGAGCTGCATGTTGGTCTAATATGTATAAGTCATCACCCATTGTTAATATTATATAGGTTTTAAAAGCAATTCCAATAAATTTGTATTGAGGATTATTATCTATTCCTTCCTTTTCAAACATTGAAATTTCTTCACCTGTTATTGGTGAAATAGGATACTTTTCATCTTCCTCTGCAAGCTTTTCAGCATACTCTTTTTTAGCCTCACTTATATCCCTGCCAAATAATCTTTTATACATTTCTTCAAATGTTTCTTCATCTTCTTTTTGAGTTGTACTTGATTCAGTCTTTTTATTCTCTTCACTATCATTGCTTAGAGTATTTATATTTGAATTATTTGCTTCTTGGTTATTCTCTTCTGTGCTTATTTCTTGTGTGGCATTTGCATCATTCTCTGCATTTTGACTATTTAATGTTACATTTTCCTCATTTTCTACTGGATTTGCAATCTCTTGATGAGCTACTTTTTCTTCGCTTTCTACTAGGTTTGTAGTTTCTTGATTAGCTAAGTTTTCTTCGTTTTCCGCTATGTCTGCAGTTTCTTGGTTAGCTAAGTTTTCTTCGTTTTCTACTAAGTTCGTAGTTTCTTGCTTGTCTGTTTTTTCTTTTTGTTCCATTAAAGACTTAGTCATATCAGCAAGTTTCATACCTATTTCTTCAGGACTCTTAGTTTGAGTTATCTCATCAATAAATCTTCTTCTAGTTTCTGCATCTAAACCACTCATTGTACTCCTAAATTCACTAAATTTAGGTATTGAGCTTTTTTCCTCGCTATTTTCTGCTACCTTATTACTAGATAAATCTACTCTATTTTCGCTATTAACAGTTTTCTTCTCAAAATCGCTTTCGTTTTTATTTTCTGTAATTTTCGTACTAAATAAATTAGCACTACTATTAATACTCTTTAACATATCATTTGGAGTTAATTTTTCATAGTCCTTATCTGGAGATGGTACTAAATCATATTTTAATAATGACTGTTTTATACTGTTATATATAGCTTTGAAAACTTTACCGTCTTCCTGAAATCTAACTTCTAGTTTTGTTGGGTGAACATTAACGTCTACTTTCTTAGGGTCCATTTCCAAATTTAATACTAGAAATCCATGTTTTCCAACAGTAACCAATCCTTTGAAAGCTTGTTCAGCAGCACTTGTTAAAGTTTTATCTTTTATAAATCTTTTATTTACAAAGAATAACTGATTTGACCTATTTGAACGTGCAACAGAAGGCTTTCCGATAACACCTGTAACTTTCATATCTTCATAATCATAGTCAACAGGTAATAAATTTTGTGCTATTTCTTTTCCGAATATACTATAAATAACATCTTCTAAGTTTCCACTTCCAGTTGTTTGTATTGAAATTTTTCCTGTATTTACAAGTTTAATTGAAACACTAGGATTTGCTAAAGCTATTCTTGTAATGGCATCTTCTATATATCCTGACTCGGTAAAGTCTTTCTTTAAGAACTTATACCTTACAGGTGTATTATAAAATAATTCTTTTACTGTAATGGTTGTACCTTTTTGGCAACCTTCCTCATGTTTATCTAAAATTTCTCCACCTTGAATCTCTATTTTGTAGCCAATATCATTTTGCTCTGTTCTTGAAACTAATTCGACTTTCGCAATAGCAGCTATACTTGCTAAAGCCTCGCCTCTGAACCCCATAGATTTAACTGTATCCAAATCATCAGCTTTACGTATTTTACTAGTAGCATGTCTTTCAAAAGCGATTTCCATATCATCAGGCATTATTCCACTACCATCATCAGTAATTCTAATATATGAAATTCCACCATTTTTAATTTCGACTGTTATATTTTTTGCTCCTGCATCTATTGAATTTTCAACAAGTTCCTTTACTACTGAAGCTGGTCTTTCGATAACTTCTCCTGCAGCTATTTGATTTATTGTTAAATCGTCTAATAAAACTATTTTTCCCATTATATAATTTCATTCCTTTCATTGACTTCATAAAAATTATGAATTATCCAAATTACCTCTCTAAAAACTCTTTTTTGTATATGAATTATATCATTTGTTAATATTTTTGTACAGTATTCGTAACCAATTTATTTTAATATGAATAGTATATATTATACAAAAGAAGTTAAATTCTTTATGAGGGAGGTATAGTATGAGAGGTTGTAACGGAGATATGTTATGGTTCATAATATTAATCTTATTACTTTGCTGCAACTGCGGTGGAAACAACTGCGGATGTGGAAATGACAACAATTGTGGTTGCTAGTATTTTTTACAATCAAAAAATGCGTTTTTTGTAATGTAAAACTACTCATAAAGTAGTTATTAAGAAAGGAGGATTTGTAATGCCAGATAAATGTGGATGCAGTTTTTTCGGAAGAGATAATGACTGCTGTTGCTTAATTATATTCTTAATATTAATATTCTGCTGCTGTGGTGGAAATAATAGAGGTTGCTGCTAATTAGCTAAATTTACACTATTGCTTAATAAAGCTATTAGTTCATTATAATTAATCTTCAAAAACATAACCTACCAATAGAATCAAATTCTATTGGTAGGTTTTTATTTGGTTGGGCTGGCTAGATTCGAACTAGCGCATGTTAGAGTCAAAGTCTAATGCCTTACCGCTTGGCTACAGCCCAATGTTTATATAATGGGGTGGAATATGGGACTCGAACCCATGGTCTCCAGTGCCACAAACTGGCGCGTTAACCAACTACGCTAAATCCACCATAAAATGTAACAACAATATATATTCTACCCCATTTTTTTAATAATGTCAATATTTTTTGTTAATTTATTATTTTTAAGTTATTTCTGTCTATTATTTATTCTTTTTCACTTGCCCAAATTATTAATCTATATCTTGAATCATCTGTACAAGTTGAAAGTGATACTTCTCTTTTTCCTGCTGTTTCTCTAGTCATGTATGATACGTCTTCTGAAGAAGTTGTATATACATTATATATTTCGTATTCAATTCTTGTTCCTGAATTATCTGTAATGTATATTGAATCTCCATTTTCTAGTTCATCATTTCTTGAGAAGAATGTACCATTTCTATAATTGTGTCCTACTATTAATGTATTTCCTACTTGGTTAAGTCCTGGTCCCATAAGTACACCTATTGATTGTTCTAGAGAATTTTTTGTTGCTCTCTCAAGTACTGGTAAGTCTAAGTCTATCTTTGGAATTTCCATTCTACCTAATACTGTAAATCCTTTGTATGTTACAACATTTGATTGAGAAGAGCCACTGCCATTATTAGTTACACCATTATCTATTACTGTATAGTTTCCTGATTGATTTTCTGTATTGCTTACAGTTCCCCCACCTATGATTGGTCCTGTTATAGTTTCATTAAATTCATTTAATGCTTTATCCAAATCTCTTTGTTGAAAATATCTTTGATAAGTTTGATATCCCCAAAATCCTAATAGTCCAAAAATAACTATAACTACAATTATTAGTATTACAGTTAATATTTTATTATATTTTGAATTTATCATAATTCATCCCTTCTTTACTAGACTAATCATATTTATTATACCACATTTTCAACAATTAATCTAGTCTTTTTTCCCTAGTTTTTATGATTTATGCTTTTGTAAATTACTTAATAACTATCTTGTAGGTAGTTTTTCCCCACCTAATATATGAAAATGCAAATGTTTAACAGCTTGTCCGCCATCTTCACCAACATTAGACAATACTCTAAATCCTGTTTTATCAACGCCAACAATTTTAGCCACTTTATTTATTGTTTCAAATAAGTGATATAATAACTCTTTATGGTCTTCTTTTAATTCAAGTAAACTTACTATATGAACTTTAGGTATTACTAGTACATGAATTTTGGCAATTGGATTAATATCATAAAAAGCAAGAACTTCATCATCTTCATATACTTTTTTTGAAGGAATTTCTCCTTTAATTATTTTACAAAATACACAATCTTCCATAATCATTCCTCTTTTTACTAAAAATCTATAAAATATTGTTTTTCAAAATAGTAACAATAATATATCATAAAAATTTTAACATTAAATAATAATGTTTGCAATATTTTTATAGTATCAGATTTATAATCTTACTCAAGTATTGCTTTTATTCTTCTAACTCCTTGTGAGCTAGCTTCTTCTTTAACAATTTTAAAATGTCCAAGTTCTCCTGTATGCTTTACGTGAGGTCCTCCACATAATTCTTTTGAAACATTTCCTATTGTATACACAGTTACCTCATCAGGATATTTTTCAATGAACATACATTCAGCTCCTGATTTTAAAGCTTCTTCTTTTGACATAGTTTCTATTGTTACAGGTAAATCTTCATTTATCCATTCATTTACTAAGTCTTCTGCCTTTTGCTTTTCCTCTGGAGTTAGCTTATGGTCACAGTTAAAGTCGAATCTCATTCTCTCTGTTGTAATGTTAGAACCTCTTTGATGTGAATCTGGTCCTATAACTTTTTTCAATGCTGCATTAAGTAAATGTGTTGCTGTATGATAAGCTATTGTTTTTTCATTTTGTTCTGCGAGACCCCCTTTAAACTTTTGGTCACTGCCCATTCTTGATTTTTCTTGATGCTCTTTAAACAATTTATCAACTTCACTTAAATCTACTTCAAATCCATTTTCTGTTGCTAAGTCTTTTGTAACTTCTGGTGGAAATCCATATGTTTCATATAAATTAAATATTGTTTTTCCATCAATTTTATTAATTCCTTGATTTTTAAGTCTATTAATAACTTTATTAAATTCTCTCTCTCCATTATTTAAAGTTTTCATAAACTTATCTTTTTCAGCTACAATTACATCTTTTATTTCTTGTCTATGAGATTCTAATTCTGGATACATTTCATGTAAAGTATCAATATTTAAATTAATCAAGTTTGGTAATTCATTTAAGTCAATTTGTAATTTATTTAAATGTCTTGTCATTCTACGAATTAGTCTTCTTAGAATATATCCTCTATCTAAATTTGAAGGTCTTCCACCATCGCAAATAATCATCATACTTGCACGCAAGTGTTCTGCAACAATTCTTCTGCTTGCTATATCATCATTTTTAGCTAAACTTTGTAGTTTTTCCATTACTGGGCTAAATATTTCAGTATCAAATGGTGTTTGCTTTCCTTGTAATAGCATTGCCATTCTTTCTAATCCAAGTCCTGTATCAACATTTCTTTGCTCTAATTTAGTATATTTTCCATCCTTTTTATAGTATTCCATGAAAACATTGTTCCATATTTCCACATATTTTCCACAATCACAAGATGGCTGACAATCTTCTGAACATTTTGGCTTTCCAGTATCATAAAACATTTCTGTATCAGGTCCACAAGGTCCTTCTTCACCTGCAATCCACCAATTATCATCTTTTCCATAGAAATATATTCTTTCTTTTGGAATTCCTGCTTTTTCCCAACAAGAAGCTGTAAGTTCATCTCTTGGACAATCCTCATCTCCAGCAAAGCATGTAACAGAAATTTTTTCAGAAGGAATTCCTAATTCTTTTGTTAAAAATTCATAACTCATTTGTATTGATTCTTCTTTAAAATAATCTCCTAATGACCAATTTCCAAGCATTTCAAAATATGTTAAATGTCTATTATCCCCAACTTCATCAATATCATTAGTACGTAAACATTTTTGATAGTCTGTTAATCTTTTTCCTTCTGGATGTTTTTCACCTAAAAGATATGGTACTAATGGTTGCATACCAGCAGTTGTAAATAATACTGATGGGTCATTTTCTGGTATTAATGGGCTACTAGGAATAACCTTGTGTCCATGGTTTTCAAAAAATTTCAAATATTTATTTCTAATATCTATTGCTTTCATTTATATGTCAGTCCTTTCCCTTTATTAACATTTATATTTTACCATTTTATTGTGTTTTGTCAATTGTTTTAGTTATTATTTATCACTAATCTCACCTAATAATTCAATAGCCTTTTTATCATTTTCTAAAATTTTAACATTCAAAATTCTATCAATAACATTCTCTTCGTCTTCTTTTTTTCCTTTTGCATTTACCATAATATAATTTGCAGTATGACCTTTAAAGTATCCATTCTTGTACTCTTCAAATAGGACTTTAACATTTTTTCCAATATAACTTTCATTATATTCATTTTGATTTTTATTTGAAAGTTCTATAAGTTTTTTGCTTCTCTCTTCTTTTATTTTGCCATCAACTTGATTTTTCATCTTTATAGCAACAGTTCCTTTTTTAGGAGAATACTTGAAGATGTGCATTTTGTAGAATTTTATTTTTTTTAGAAACTCATAAGTTTTTTTAAAATCTTCATCTGTTTCATTTGGAAATCCTACAATAATGTCTGTTGTAAGAGCCACCTCATGATAGACCCTTCTCAGCAAATTTGCCGAATTTTCAAATTCTTCTGTTGTGTATCTTCTATTCATCTCTTTTAATGTTTTATCACATCCGCTTTGAAGTGATAAATGAAAATGTGGGCAAATTTTTTCTAATTTGCTTAATCTTTTTACAAAATCTTCTGTAATAAGTTTTGGCTCTAGTGAACCCAGTCTTATTCGTTCTATGCCTTTTACTTTATTTATTTGTTCTAGTAATTCAATTAATCTAAAACCACCTGTATGCAAATCATCTTTTGGGTCAAACGGCTTAAAATTTTGGTTATATCCAAAAGTCTCTCTATATTTTTTAGCATCTTCCATACTAAAATCTTTTCCAAAAGAAGCTAAATGTATACCTGTAATTACAACTTCTTTTATTCCATCCTGTGCAATTTGCGCTATTTCTCTTAAAATACTTTCGGGGTTTCTACTTCTTACCTTTCCTCTTGCATAAGGAATTATGCAATATGAGCAAAATCTATCACAGCCGTCTTGCACCTTTACAACCGCTCTGTTAAGTTCTGTGTAAGTTGTTGTACCGAAGTCTAGGTAGTTATTTTGATGCATTACATCACCTACTTTGACTAAACCATGTTTCTCGTTTAAAAATTCTTCCACAATTTTAACTATATTAGTCTTTTCATTTACACCAATTACAATATCCACTTCTGGCATTTTTTCAATCTCTTCTTTAGCTGTTTGTGCATAACAACCACACACAACAATAATAGCCTTTGGATTTAACTCCTTGGCTCTTCTTATCATCTGCCTTGATTTCCTCTCAGCAATATTAGTTACGGCACATGTGTTTATGACATATATATCAGCGTTACTCTCACTTAAATCATATCCATATGTCATAAACTGCTGTTCCATAGCTTCTGTTTCGTATGTATTTACTTTGCAACCTAATGTATAAAATTTAACTTTCATAATGGCTATATTATACCATTTTTATGTTAATTAATCAATAGTTTTTTCTTTTGAAGATGCATTTTCAATGAATGCAAATTTTCAAAAAAGGGCCGTCCCAAACGTAAAATATGCAAAGAAAAAGAGGAAGTTTTACCTTCCTCCTCCTCCACCACCGGCCTCCGCCGCCGGCCGCCTCCTCCGGAGAAGCCTCCGCCTCCGCCAGAGCCTGACGAGAATGATGATGACATTGCATTACTTACTGATTTAAAACTACTTGAAAAGTCCATATGTGACATTATAAATATAGTTGGATATATATTATAATCATAGTTATCAAAATCAGGATATACAATTTTTAATTGTTTAATAACTTTTTCAGATATTCCAAAAGCTGTTGCATATACTAGATACCTTTCCCATACAGCTAAATCTGGTACATCTTTTTCTTTAAGTAGTGAAAAGTCTTCCATATATTTTTTAAATGCTTTCCACTTATCTTGTTCATCTACACCTGCTTGGGTGTATACACTTATTCTCTTATTTGCTTTACTAATTAAAACAAAATCTGCAATTAACATTACTAACGCTAATACAAGTACATACCATGGAATGCCAATGCTATTTACTGTATTTGTAACAAAATCTATGTTGTCTAACAAAAATATCATTACAAATGGAATTATTACACCAATTGAGCATCCTGCCATATTGGCATTTCTTCTCTTTATACCTTTTAAATCTAAGATATTATTTGCTGTAAGTTTTTTCTTTATAGATTTATCTAATCCATTCTTCAAATTAACTACTCTTGAGCTATTAGCATTTATATATTTCTTTAATTCTTGCATTGTTATTTCATCAGGATTATCCGACAAGTTTCCTTTATTAAATACACTTTTAGTTTTATTCTTACATGCTGTAATCAAGAAATTATATACATATATTTCATCACTGTTTAATTGTACTTGATTAGAATTGTTATTTAATATTGTTATTCTGCTATCTTCTTTTCCTTTGCTATCTTTTATTTCTTCAATTTTAATAAACTTTTTTAATGCTAAATTTAATAAAGTTGAAGAAAATACTCTTCCTATATCATATTGATTAAATCCCTGATAATTTTCATTTAAAATATATAATGCTTCTGCTGGTGTTGCATCTGCTCTTGGCAAATCTCTAAAATAATCATAATGTGTTGTTGGAACAACTGGTTTTACAGTTGCTAGAATTCTTATATTTTTAACAGCAAAATATATTAGCACTCCAAATATAACAAGACATATTATTACAGTAATAATTATTTTTCCCATTCTCGTTGCATTTGCTTCATTTGCCCATGAGTTTTCTTCCTGCAAAATAGTATTTAATCTATTTGCATTATACATTCTTCCAGAATATGCCACCCCATCATTTGGCATAGCAATTCTTACTTCCACCATTTTTTCAGCTTGATTATTATTTACTTCAAATGTTACAGTATCATTACTTGCTTTCGTAATTGTACCATTTAAATCAGGTGTATGTCCCCAAACTCTTAACTCGTCTAAGTTTGAAACAGCTGATGGTAATTTTATAGTACCTGTAATTTTTTTAGCAGGTATTTCAAAATCGCTTCCTAAAAACTGCCAGTACATTTCAGCACAGTCATTATATATTGCAATAGCATCATTTACATGATAGCTTATTTTGTATGTTGCTGTTCCTGAAGAATTTTCATACCCTGTTCCCCAAGCAACTTCATAATTAGACCCCATGTCTAAAAAGTAGTATTCATCTGTTGGTAAATGATATGCATAATCACCATAATCCTCCATTGAGATTTCTAAACCACTACTCGTTATTCTACTTACTGAGCCATTAGTTATGCTAGTATACTTAGTAGAATCAATTTTGAATGTTTTGTACAAAGTATTAGTATCACTTACATCAATATTCCATGTTTCTACAACATCCATAGAACCATCACTATTAATTTGTACATCAAAGTTCAAACTATTTAAATACAAGTCTGAACTTGCTTCCACATTACTATAAAAAGCTAATGTAGCAAATAGAAGCACTATTAAAACAATTATCTTTTTTAATGTTTTCATATTTTCCCCTTTACAAATTTTTCTGTTTTTGTCTCCTATATTGTATTATTATTTTACTCTCACAATTATATTACACTATTTTTATTTTTTTGTCTATGCTCTAATAAATATTTTTGAATAATATCGTGTAACCTAATGATTTTCGCTCTTTGAATTGAATTTTCAAAGCTTTTATTATATAATATTTAATATATCAATGAAAGGATTTTTACAATGTTTAACTTAGATAAACTAGAATTTAATAATATACGAGAAAAATTAGCAAGTTATACTAATACTTTTGAAGGAAAAAATTTAGCATTAAATTTAGAGCCTTCTTCAAAAAGTATGGAAGTTGCATCTTGGCTTAATGAAACTGACGAATGTATGCAAACTAGAAATGTCAAAGGTGAATTACCAATTTCACAAATAAATGATGTCAGCTTCCTTATAAAAAGTTTAAAAAGTAATCTTTCATTAACAGCTAAAGGATTACTCGAAATAAATAATGTTTTAAGAATTGCCAGAGAGTTAACCCAATATTTTAAAGATTTAGAAATCAGTATTCCTACTTTAGAAGATTATTATTCAATGCTTTATTCAAATAAAGATGTAGAAAAGAAAATTAGCTTATGCATATTATCTGAAGATAGAATCGCAGATAATGCCTCTTCTAAACTTTTTTCTATTAGAAAGTCAAAGAAGATTTTAGAAAGCGATATAAAAATCAAATTAAATCAAATCATGCATTTGAATAGTAAATATATTATGGATAATGTCATTACAATTAGAGATGGTAGATATGTAATTCCAGTAAAAGATGAATATAAAGGATATCTAAAAGGGCTTATTCATGACACATCTGCAAGCGGTTCAACTGTATATATGGAACCTTTTGTTGTTTTTGAGATTAACAATAAAATAAACAATTTAACTCTTGTAGAGAATAAAGAAATAGAAAGAATCTTAAATGCGCTTTCAAAACTATTATTTCCAATTGTTTCATCAATTGAAAAAGATGTTGAAATAATAGCCAAACTAGATTTTATTAATGCTAAGGCAAAACTCGCAACTGAAATGGATGCAAATAAACCTATTATTTCTAAAGAAATAAATTTAATTAAAGCAAGACATCCATTGATTTCTAAAGCTCAAGTTGTTCCAATAGATATCTATGTTGGAAAAGATTTTACAACTTTAGTAATTACAGGTCCTAATACAGGTGGAAAGACTGTTAGTTTAAAAACTGTAGGGCTACTTTGTCTTATGGCTCAATCTGGTCTATTTATACCAGCTGGTGAAAATAGCACAGTTAAAATTTTTGAAAATATATTTGCAGATATTGGTGATGAACAAAGTATTGAACAATCTTTAAGTACTTTTTCAAGCCATATAACTAATATTGTAAAAATAGTAGATATAGTAAATGATAAAAGTTTAGTTTTAGTAGATGAGTTGGGCTCTGGTACAGACCCATTAGAAGGAGCTAATTTAGCTATTTCTTTGCTTGAATATTTTCATAATCAAGGAGCACTTACAGTTGCTACAACTCATTATCAAGAAATAAAGAACTATTGTATAACTCATGAAGGATTTGAAAACGCAAGCGCTGAATTTGACATAGAAAAATTAGAGCCTACTTATCATCTACTTATAGGTATTCCAGGCAAAAGCAATGCTTTCGCAATAAGTAAACGTTTAGGACTAAAGCAGTCTATTTTAAATCGAGCAAATAGTTTAATGGAAAAACCTGACACTGATATTGAAACTTTAATGAAAGAAATTTATGATGATAGAATATCAATAGAAAACTTAAAAAAAGAAGAAGAAAAAAATCTTAATCAAATTACTCTATTGCGAAAATCTTTGGAAAACCAAGTTTCAGATAGGTTAGCTCGTGAAGAAGAAAAAGTTGAAAAGGCTAAAAAAGAAGCTAGAGAAATATTGCAAGATGCTAAAGATGAAGCTAATAGAGTAATAAGAGAATTAAGTGGATTAGGTTCAAAAGATTTAAAAAAAGCAAACGAATTAAGAAATAAGTTAAATAGCGATTTAAAAGAAACAGAATCTAGCAATGGCTTAGATTTAAGTGTCTTATTAAAACTAAATAATCAGGAAACAAATAAACCTAGTGGCAAAGCTAACGTTCATATTGAAAATACAGCTTCAATGAGTATTTCTTCTGAAATAAATCTCATTGGGGAAAATGTTGATACAGCAATAATGTCACTTGATAAATATTTAGATAATTGCACAATGGCTCATTTAAAACAAGTTAGAGTAATTCACGGCAAAGGTACTGGAAAACTACGTGAAGGCATACACAATTACTTAAAGAAATCTAAATATGTTAGCTCATATAGAATTGCAGGCTATGGTGAAGGTGACTATGGTGTAACAATTGTGGAATTAAAATAAAGAGTAGAGCTTTTGCCCTACTCTTTTACTTTATCTTATATTTCCTACACTCTTCTCAAGCAATTTCTAAATTGTCTTTGACAAGCACAAGTTCTGCAAGCAGTTGTATTCGGGTCACCATTGCGTAATGTGCCACACCCACAATTACAATTGTTTCCACTTCTATTTTGCAAGCCATTATTTGAGTTGCAACATGAGCAATTGTCATTATCATGATTTCCGTTATCACCTATAAAGTTAATTTCTATAGTTCTATTCGCGATTCTACAGAAGATACTAACAATGTATGCCGTAATTAGAGCTATAATCGCATATATAAATGCTGCAATTAAGAAGCTTACTCCATATACGGTAAATGTAACAATTAAGAAAATTGCCAATACAATTGCTGATACTAAGTATGGATTACAAAGAATTTTTTGTAGAGCAATTGCAAATATGATTGTCGCAATAGGAAATATAAATAAAAATAAAATTATATTCATATTATCCCCTTGTATATTTTATGTCAATTGCTCTTTTTTTGACACAAAATGTAATATCATTTTGCTCTTATTAATGTTTTTTTGTGAGTGTAACAAAGATGTGGAAACTTTTAATCAAATTATTGAACTGTAACATCCCCATATTCCACATTAACCAAGTAAAGTCCTGTAGGGGGCAATGTTTTTCCAGCTTTAAGTCTATCTTTAGCTTCTAATATTTTTTTTACTTCTATTGGTTCTATTTTTCCTATTCCTACATCAACCAAAGTACCAGCAATAATTCTTACCATGTTATATAGGAATCCATTTCCAGTTAATTCTATTGTTACAATTTCTCCTTCCCTTGTAACTTTAGCATCATATATTATTCTAACACTACTCTTACTACTTGTACCACTAGCTTTAAATGATTTAAAATCATGCTCACCTATTAGATATTTTACAGCTTCATTCATCTTATTTTCATCTAACTTTTCTGGAAAATGATATTGTAAGTTTCTATAAATTGCTGTTCCTTGAATTGAATTATTAATTACATATCTATATGTTTTCTTTTTACAAGTATATCTACTGTGAAATTTTTCTGGTACTTCCTCAGCTTCTTTTATTCTAATTGACTTTTTTAGTTTTGAATTTAAAGCATATGGAATTTTATCTACTGGAAAATCTTTTTCTAATCTAAAATTTGCAACTTGACCAATTGCATGTACTCCTGCATCAGTTCTTCCTGAGGCTATTAAGTCAACCTTTTCTCCTGTTACTTCTTCTATTGCTCTTTCTATTTCTCCTTGAATATTAAGCTTATTAGGTTGTTTTTGCCAACCATTAAAATCTTTTCCATCATACTCTATTGTTAGTTTAATGTTTCTCATTTCTTACTCTCCGTTCAACTTTACGCATTTTTTACTTTTCTAAATCATATTTTGTGGATTACTGCTTAATAGTATATACCTTTTATAGACCAAGTATATTTTTACAGTCTTTGAAATTCAAATATTACACCAAGCAGGGCGTCCTTTTCGTTAGACTCCCTGCTTGGTATTATGAATAGTAAAACTTAATTTTTTCCATTTAATAAAAATTATTTACTTGCTTCCTTATTTTCATTAGATTTTTTTGCTTTTTTGATTGCCCATTTTTCTTTCATTTTATTTATTCTACTAACTCTTTTTTCAGAGCCAAATTGAGCTGTAACTAAGTTCTTTATTAATATACGTTTTAGAGCATCTTCTTTTACATCTGCAATTAGTGTTCCATCTTTTGCAATTGATATTTTTCCTGTTTCTTCTGAAACTACTACTGCAATCGCATCAGATTCTTTTGAAATACCTATTGCTGCTCTATGTCTTGTTCCTAACTCTTTTGCTATATCTTTATCGTCTGCAAGTGGCAATATACAAGCTGCTGCAGTAATTTTATTACTACTTATTATCGCGGCTCCATCATGTAAAGGTGTTTTTGGTACAAATATATTAACCAATATTTGTGGTGATATTTCTGCATCTAGCTTTATTCCAGTTTCAATTATATCTTGAATCTTTATATCCCTCTCAAATACTATTAATGCACCAGTTTTAGATTTAGCCATTTCTTCAGCTGCAATCACAACTTTATATATATCTTCTTTCGTCTTGTCTCTTAAGCTCTTATCTATTCCAAATAACTTAGAAAAAGTACTTGAGCCTAATTGTTCTATTGCTCTACGAAGTTCTGGTTGAAATATAATTAAAAGTGCTATTACACCATAACTCATAAATGAAGTTAATATAAAGTATAGTAATCGTAATTCAAATAAATTACTTAAAACTGTTATTAAAACCAGTAATACAATTCCCTTTATTAATTGCCATACTCTAGATTTTTTTGCTACTTTTACAAAATATACTATTAAAAATATAACTATTGTAATATCTAATATAAAAGTTACTATTTGCCAAGGATGTGCTTGTAAATCTCTTATATAGTCTGCAAAATCGAAATTCAAATTTGATAAATTTTCAAACATTTTTTACTTAATGATATTAAATATCATTTACTCCTTGTATTATATATTTAGGTTTTTAAAAGGTTCCCTATAAACCTTCATATAACAATTATTTTATAAAATTTGATAACACTTTTATTTGCTGTTAAATTATTGCATATACCACATTACATAGAAAATTAAAGTTGCTGATGAAGCAAGTAATATGCATATTACCATAATTAAAGCTATTAATCTTCCGAAATTCTTCTTAATATCAAACTTTTTATGTTTCTTTTTATTTTTTACTTCTACCTTTTCCGTATTTGTTGTTACTTCATTATTTTTTTCAACTTGATTATTCTTTTTGCTTCTTTTCTTTGCCATTTTATTTTCCTCTCCTGTCTAACTCTCCTCATTTTTCTAAAATAAATTTTAGCATTTTTAACAATACAATGTCAACATATTATTCCTTTATTTTACCACCGCCAAGAACAATATCATCATCATAAAATACAACTGACTGCCCTGGTGTAATAGCTCTTTGCTCTTCTTCAAAAATTACTTTTACACTATCATTTTCAAGTTTGACCAATTTGGCTATTTGTTCTTTCGCAGCATATCTGATTTTTGCTTTTACAATCAATTTGTCATTATTTATTTTTGTATTTGTCAAATCATCATCTACTAGCCAATTTACATTGCTTGCAATTAATTCTTTTTTATATAATTCTTTTTCTTCTCCAACAATTAATTCATTTTTTTCTTTATTAAAACCTATTACAAAAAGTGGAACTGGATTTGAAATTCCTAATCCTTTTCTCTGTCCAATTGTATATTTGTAAAGACCTGTATGTTTTCCTAAAACCTTTCCCTCTTTATTAACAATATTTCCCTCTTTTGCTTTAAAATTAGCATAATTCTCCAAAAATTCTTTATAATTGCCATTTGGTATAAAACATATATCTTCACTATCTGGCTTATTTGCAACTTCTAAACCATTCTTTTCAGCAATTTTTCTAATTTCATCTTTGCTTTCAAATTTTCCCAAAGGAAACACAATATTGCTTAATAACTCTTTAGGAATATTATATAAAACATAGCTTTGGTCCTTCATAATAGAATTTGATTTTTTTAATACATCTTTTCCATATTTTTCACTATATTCTATTTTCGCATAGTGACCTGTTGCAATATAATCAATTCCTAATTCTTGTGCTTTTCTAAACATCGCTCCAAACTTAATAAATCTATTACATTCAATACATGGATTAGGAGTATATTCATTTTTATAATTGTATATAAAATCTTGAATTACATGTTTATTAAACTCATCTTTTAAATTTAGTGTTAAATGTGGAATATTAAGTTTCTCGCAAACAGCTTTTGCATCTTTTTCATTTTTCTCACTATCTACCCATAAAGAAAAAGTAATGCCTGTTACATCATAGCCATTTTCTTTCAAAATAATTGCTGAAACAGAACTATCTACTCCTCCACTCATTCCTAATAATACTTTTTTTGCCATTTCTAATTTCCTTTTTAATCAAATATTGTTTTTTATAAAAACTTTGATAATAACAATTTAACATAATAATTATATCATATTATTTTTTAGTTTACTATAATTTTATAGAATTTTGTTTGTTTTTTCCTCTATTTTTTAGTGTTTTTATTTGATATTTATCATATAATATAGTATAATAATAAGTGTATGAAAAAGTTTTAACACTTATCATATCGTTTACACGGGGGTGTAAATGGTTTCGACAGTTATTTAGAAGTATTTATAGCGAGTAGTGGATGGTTGCTTTGGCCACTTAAAATCAAGCAAATTAAATATAAAGGCTAACAAGAAAGAATTAGCTTACGCTGCTGCTTAATAGCAGCGTCGTCTTACCTTAAGCTTCCTACGGCTAAGAATAAGGCGTCGAATCTAGTAGGAAACAAAGTTGCTTATTCCACTTAAGCAATGGGTATTTTAAATGGATATGAATAAAACAATTTGTTCATTTATTGTTTTATTCAGAAAAATATAAATGAACTGCACTCGGAGAAGTAAATATGGAAGAATAATTGGACGCGAGTTCAACTCTCGCCACCTCCACCATAAAAATTATTTATGAACTCTAATAGCTTAATTTTTGTATAAACTCTATAAAGCTAGTAGAGCCTTTTTTAGAAAGGAACTTGTCCATGCCCAAAGCAGAAGAAATAAAAAAATATTTAAAACTTAGAAAAGCTGAAAATGAAGAGAAAGAAAACAATGATTTAGTTGAAGAAATCTATAAAGATATATTAAAAAATATTGATGAGGATAATACTAATGGATAAAAAAACTAAAGTTGAAAAGCAAAGAGAAATTATTTTTGATTTTTTTGAATATTTCAAAACTCATAAATTTAATGCAGCTGATACTAATGATATAGCATTTATAAAAGCTGCTTTTGTTTTAATTTCATATTGTGAATTGTCATATATGGGTATTAATATTGATTTCAAAAATCCCCAAAATAATGATGTGGTTTTTAAACTCATAAATAACTCATCTAAGGAATTCTTAGGAGAGTGCTTAACAGATGTGTCTAAAGATAAATCAAATAATTATGGAATAAAAAGAACCTGTATTACAATGAACATTGGGCCAATAGAGTCTGATTTATCTGACGACTCTGCAATGACTAGAATTAAGGCTTGTCAAGAATTTATTAAAACTGTTTTTCATGAATTACGACATTTTAGACAATTCTTAATGACTCAATTAAATATAAGTAGCACTGAAGCTTTAAGTTTTGCTAGAGATTTTGTTCTAACTGACTTTATAGAAGACGATTTTTATACTAATAATTATAAAAATTTTGCATTAGAAGCAGATGCTAATGAATCTGAAGCAATTGAATTTATGGACATTACTGGCATAAATAATAATCAAACTCTACGACAAAAAGCTTTAGGAACTAGAAGAAAATTAGTAGGTATGTATAAAGCTGATTCTTACTCAGTTGATGGTAATTACCATTGGGATAGCCATGGCTTTAAAGATAGAGATATCGTTTCAATTAACATTCTAGATGATATTATCACTAAAAGAGGCAATACTCAAGTTATTGAAAAATATCCTATTCTAAGCAAAGAATATAATGCGGATGGTTCAAAAAAGACTGCTTATCAACTTTTTCAGAATATGTTTGCAGAAGAATTTGAATATACACAAAACCCTGATTTGTCTGAATCAGAGCGACTTGTTTTAATTAAAGATTCTAGAGAAATGTACTACGAATTACTTATTAGAGCACTTGATAAATGTTCAAAAGACGAAGCGTCCAAAATCTTAACAGACTTCGGGAAAACTAGAATTAATAAAGTTCTTACAGATATGAAAATATACTTCGATAATCAATTTGATGCAAAAACAATTGCTGTTACACAATCTAAAACTAAAAGAAAACCGGGCTCATTTCAAGCTCCTTATAATGATTCTACAACAATTATTAAAATAAAAGGTAAATCAACTAGAGTTCCAGTAACTGAAATTTATCGTGCATTTGATGAAAAAACCTTAAATAAAACTATTGGTAATGGTCTGACATTTAGAGACTTTTTATCAAAATCATTCATAATGAATAAATTACCTCAATTCGGTAATTTTTACACAAAAGATGGTAAAAAAATGGACATTAAAAGTTTTTTTGAAACTTATTTATTACCAAGAAGAGATTTAGCACATATGAAAAATGCTGATTTCTACCTATTATTAAAAGAAAATACTAAAACATACCCTGAAATTCAGTATTTAGATACATTAGATAGATTAACAAGATTTCACCATTCTCAAACTAAGCGCATTGAAATATTTTCTAAGCATATAAATTCTTTGATGTATTTTCCGACTATATTAGGCTATAATTCAACAGCAGACCGCCCATTTATCTCTTTTTCTGATTTTCAAAGCCTAATTTTACAAAGTGAAATTACTGAATCAGAGATACGTGATGTAAAAAACACATTTATAAAAAGAGAGTTCGATAACATTCCTAAGTCATATAGAAGACCTTTAGAACAATAAACTACCTCAGCTATAATGCTGTGGTAGTTTTACTTATCATTTATTTTTTAAAAATGTATTAGTTCATTGTATGTCTCTAATGCATATTTGTCAGTCATTCCAGATATATAATATATAATAGCTTGAATGTAATCTTTTTCATTATTAATATCAAAAAATACTCTATTTTTCAATCCATCTCTATTTTCTATATTCCAATATTTAATTATCCAACTATAAAAATTATTTAATAAATTAGGATAATATTTAGCCATATTTTTTATTTCATTCTGAGTATTTTCACCATCAAATGTACTTTTTAATATTTCAAATATTTGATTTATTACTAATTCAAAATACTTATGTGAAGGCTCCATCCTTTTAGCACCATAAATATATTTGTAATTAAAAGCTTTAATTTTATTCATCATCTCAAGTGATTCATGTGAAAGTCTTATTCCATCTTCTGGTGAAGAATTTTCGCATATATCTGTTACAAAAGAATTTATTAAACTAGTATTGCTTGTTTTATTTGGAGCTTTTGTAATATCTTGTAACTCTCTTAACATTTCATCTGTTAAGAAATTTTCCTCAATTGCATCTTCTATATCTCTTCCTAAATATGAAATTTTATCTGAAACTTTAACAATGCATCCTTCCCATGTAAAAGGAGAATATTGATTAGGGCTTTTATAATCATTTAAATCAATTGCTTCTTCCCTAGGTTTTATGCTTTCTTCATCAATTTCACCACAATGAGATATGATTCCATCTCTAACAGCATATGTTAAATTTAAGTTTTGCTTGTTACCATCATAGTCATCTAAAAGTTCTATTCTATCTACTATATGCAAGCCATTTTGCTCATGCCAGAACGATTTTCCTAACTCTCTTTTAGAAATTTCAGAAAGTATTCTTTCTCCTTTATGACCAAAAGGTCCATGTCCTACATCATGTCCACATGCTATTGCTCTAGTTAATTCACTATTCAATCCCAAGTAATTAGAAATTGTATAACTAATAGACTCAACATAATTTACATGTTCGATTCTCGTGCATATATGGTCATTTTCTGGCGAAAAGAAAACTTGAGTCTTATGTTTTAATCTATTATATGCATTTGTATGTAAAATTCTATTAAAATCTCTTTCAAATGGTGAGCGAATATCTCCTGGTTTGGTATACAATTCCTGCTCTCTTTTTATCATTTGATTCCACTTTGGGTTGTTTTCATTAGCGGCAAAATCTTTAAAAGAATTCTTTTTATACATATTTACTTATTCGCATAAGGCTATATCATTTTTACTTTTTGCTTTTATAATAAACTATATTGTTTTTTATAATATATATTTTTTGCTTTTTTACAATCCGATAAAATTCTTATTTAGATAAGTTTTACTTATGCGAAGTCTCTCCTTTCCCTATTAATTTTTTTGTTAATTTATATATATTCTATTTTTTCTTTTTAAAAACAAATATTTTACTAAATACGTAGTTTCCTATAATTACAAGCACTTGTGAAATTAATTTTATTATTTTATCATTTCCTTTTAATAAAGTAACTCCCACAAACATTATTAACATGTCCAAAACTAATGTAACCAATCTTGACGTTACAAACTTTCCTAATTCTTTAACTTTATTTTTTTCATTGCTTTCAAATACATACTTTCTATTTGTAATATATGCAAATGCAACACCTGCAACCCAAGATAGAATGTTAGCTATTTGTAGTTGAATCGCATTTTCTGGGTTTAATACCGTAAATATTAACAAATAATATACTGCTAAAGATACAACAGTAGTTAATACACCAAAAATTAAATACATAATTATTTCTCTAGTTAATACTTTTTTTAATAAATCTTTTAATTTTTCCATTTCTACATCTATTCCTTTCAATGATTGTTTTAAATATATTAATTCAAATTTTATGTTAAATTGTCTAAGTTTAACGTTTACTATAATTTCATAAAGATATATTAACATATATTTGTATTATTTTTCAAGTACAGAAATTTAGTAAAATAGTTGAATTTCTTAGTAAAATAGTTGAATTTCACTGTCAAAAGTTGTATAATATAAGAACCGCATTTTTCAAATTCATTGTGTTCTAGCATGGGAGGAAAGAACAATGAAACAGTTTAGGCACGAGGAACTTTCAAGGACGTTTGGAATCATTTTGGCTCTGTGCCTTGGCATCAGTTGCATGGTTGGAATGTTCGCAAGTATCATGCCCCAGCCAATTTCAACAGAAGAGCTTAATAGCTACAAAGCTTATGCGATAAGCTCATTTGAAGGAGAAACTGATGACAGCACCCTAGTAGCAGAAAAGAGTGGAAACACCATAAGTGTATATAATAAAGAAAAGCCTCATTCTGAGGCTGTTATGTTCACTTTTGATGATGACGGAAACATTACACGGACACGAACTGGGTATCTAAACCCATATGCCCTGTTTCGGTTTCCTCAAATGATTCTAAAACTTTTAGTGCTAGCTCTTGTAGCTGCATTCATCTTGACAGTTATCTTCATCTGTGCGGCCTGGATTACGGGGAGGCTATAACCTCCCCGTTGTTTTTATTTCAATTTTTATTTATTCTTTCTAATTTATACTTTTCACTTATTCAGTCCAATTCTGCTTCTATATTAAGCAATCTATTATATTTGCAAACTCTATCAGTTCTACATGGTGCTCCTGTTTTTATCTGTCCACTATTTGTTGCAACTGCTAAATCAGCTATGAATGTATCTTCTGTTTCCCCAGAGCGATGTGAAATAACAGTTCTATATCCATTTTCCTTTGCAATTCTTATTGTTTCTAAAGTTTCTGTTAAAGTTCCAATTTGATTTGGTTTTATCAATATTGCATTTGCTACATTTTCCTCAATTCCTTTAAGTAATCTACTTGAATTAGTAACAAATAAATCATCTCCAACTAGCTGTATTTTATTTTCCATTCTCTTTGTAAGTTCTTTCCAAGATTTCCAGTCTTCTTCTGCTAATCCATCTTCTATTGATATTATTGGATATTTACCTGCCAAATCAATTATATAATCAATCATCTCTGCTTTAGTTTTATAAATATCAGTTTTCCAAAAATAATATCCCTCTTTATTTATTTTCTTTGCTGCATCATGCATTTCTGTACTTGCCACATCTAAAGCCAATTTAAAGTCTTTTCCACTTTTAAATCCTGCTTTCTCTATTGCTTCTAAAATTAATTCAATCGCTTCTTCATCATTTTCTAAGTCTGGTGCAAATCCTCCTTCATCACCAACAGATGTTACTAATCCCTTTTTCTTTAATACTTCTTTTAACACTTTATACACTTCTGTACACATTTGAAGCATTTCTTTAAATTTTTTTCCACCTACTGGTACAATCATAAATTCTTGAATATTTAAATTATTGTTTGCATGTTTTCCACCATTTAATATATTCATCATTGGAAGAGGTAACTTGCATGCATTAATTCCTCCAATATATTTATATAATGGTAATTGTATACTATTAGCTGCTGCCCTTGCAACTGCGAGTGAAGTTCCTAAAATCGCATTCGCTCCTAATTTTGATTTATTTAATGAACCATCTAATTTTATCATGGCCTCATCAATTTCTCTCTGCTTCATTGCATTCATACCAATTAATATCTTTGCAATTTTTTTATTAACATTATCCACAGCTTTATAAACACTTAACCCATTAAATGTTTGCATATCTCCGTCTCGTAATTCAACAGCCTCAAAACTTCCCGTTGATGCACCTGATGGTACCATTGCTATTCCTTCTATTCCACTCTCTAAAGTAACTTTCACTTGAATTGTTGGATTTCCCCTTGAATCTAAAATTTGCATTCCTTCTACATTTTCAATATAATCTGTATACATAATCCTCTCCTTCTTATTAGCCCACTCATACATCAATAAGGCTAATATGATATTTTATACAAATTATTTCCAAATTTTGAAAATATATACTTTTAAGCTTATTTTATTTTAGCTATGGTTTCGCTAAGAAGTATGTGTTTCTTCCAGCGTTATCTTTCATCATCATCTCTTTCTTTTTCTCTCTTTTTTTCTCTCTTATACTTTTCTTCGAATTCTATACTTAATGGTGAACTATATCCATCTATCATTCTTGGTAAATTTGGGTCATCTTCTCTAAATAAATAATCTAAATCAATTATAACCATATCTCCTCTTTTTAACGGCTCTCCTTCATAAGATTTAGAAAATCCTACTGAATTAGGTGCAACATCAATTACTTGTCCCCTCCATTTTGTAACATTATCATCTAAAAGTTTGCCTACATTCTCCCATTTTGCATCAATCCATACAATACCACTATCTCTAAGTTCCTTATATATTTGATATAATTTTTCATCATCTTGCTCTTTTTCAGAAAAAAAAGTATCAGCATAAGAGGTTACCTCAAAATAAGCCATTACACTTTTATCTTCTAGAGTATAGTTGGCTCTTGCTATTGGTTGCAAAAATCTTCTATGATTTGGAATTTGATATTTTAAAATTTCGTCTCCGAATTTAATAACTTTATTACCTATTCTATAAACAGTTGAATAAGAGCCTTCTCCTACAAATTCTATATCTGTATAATCTTTATTCGTTTCGTCTAAGACTTCTCTTAAAACAATATCTAAAGCAGTTTTACATTCTTCCTTTTCCTTTTCGTCAAAAGCATCTCTCCAAAATTTACATTTTTCTCTTTTTTCTTTTGTTTCAAATAAAGAGCCAAACCATAATCCCATCACAAAATTTTTAGAATTTTCTCTAATTTTACTATTTATAGCTTTATCTAAGTTTCTATTTTTTCCCTTAATAGCTTGAAAATAATCAAATATTTTCTCCTCATTCTCTTGTGAAAAGATCTTATCAAAATTAGTCAAAATTGCATTTGGATTATACATTGCAATTGTTGATAAGATAGTTCCTCTATATAGTGGTATTCTTTTTAATAAATCTGGTAAATATTTTTCAATAACTTTATCATAATCTGAATCGTAAATACATTCATCCATAATATAATCAAATAATATGTCTTCTCTATATTTCACATATTCTAGTACTTCACCAAAATGCTCTAAAATTATCTCTTTATTTGTTTTACCATCTCTGCTTATATCTACAAAAATTTGTAATTCATTGACTAACTGTCCTAAATATTCATCATTCATATCATAATTCCTTTCAGCATTATCTATAATGCTTTTATTTTTCTATTTCTAAAGAAATTCTTCCACTTTTAGTTGTACCTAATATTTTGTTAATTTTAAATCTTCCTTTTCCTCTAATTGTAATATAATCTCCCTCTACAATATTTTTAGATGGTCTTATCTCTTCTTTGAAATTAACAAATACTCTTTCTGCTTCTAAAATTTTATTAGCATCATTTCTTGAACATCTGGCAAGTTCTCCAACAATACAATCTAATCTCATAGATGGTATATTAATTTTTATAATCTCTTTTTTAGGTTTAATATATATAAGCTCATCTATTTTATGTATTTCAATATTAGATTTTTGAAATCTTGTTAAACCTTTTAAATTATCTTTTAAATATTCAGCTAAGTCTTGCTTTACAATTATATCTGCACCATCATTTCTTACAATTATATCACCTATTTTTTCTCTTTTGATGCCCAACTTCATTAGTCCACCTAAATAAATTCTATGCTCATATTGTCCTTGTAAATTATTTGGCAATGTTATTCTAATTATTGATAATAAATTATTTATTTCCTCTTGATTTATATATTCTAAATTACTAGAAAAAGCAACAATATTCCTTTCTGCATCATCATAGCCACCAAAGAATATGTAGTTATCATATCTTCTTAATTCGAGCATTTCTCTTATAATAGATTGTTGTCTTAAATCTAAAAAATCTGTTGACTCAAGTTTATTTCTGCTTTGAGCAAATTTTAATTTATCTAATATTCTTGCGACTAGAATTTTATCTTCATTTTTTTGTTGTTTTGTAATTTCTGATTGCTTATCCATAAATTTTATTCTCCATTCTTTTTTGTATAAAAGAGAGCAGGTCAAAACCTACTCTCAGAGCGCTCATATAATGTATTTTGGCTGGGGTACTAAGATTCGAACTTAGGAATGTCGGAGTCAGAGTCCGATGCCTTACCGCTTGGCGATACCCCAATATGTACTTTTATAATATATCACAATTTTAGTTTGTTTGCAACATAATTTAATTAATTTTAAAATACAATAACAGCGAGAAGGCTACAACCTACATCTAGGCAATAGCCTTCCCACTGTATCAGATATGAAGTGTTGTGTTATCACGGACAATTGGTGTGAGCCAGCAGTTTACCTTCTCTAATCTCCAATAAGGTTAGCTGTTTCTTATCGCGAAGCGATATATTTCCAGACAAAACCTCATTGATCGTGAACTGCTTTCTACACTTTGGGCAAATATCCCATTTTTTTGGAATGTGGATTTCTCTCGTTCTAATCGACGATGCAATTCTTGTGAATTCTTTCCAAGTCATAACCATCGGAACTTTCATTGTCCCACAGATATTTGCTTGATAGATGATTTGAACAGTCCCTCTACCAGTCAGCAGTAGCTTTCCATTTACCACAAGCTCTTGAATCCACTCGCCACTCTGTTCATACTTTTTCAAGCGAAGCATGAGCAATTCGTTGAGCGAATCCAATGAATTCAAGTGAGTTACAGTAAAATTGTAGCCATCAACTTTCCGGTCTTGAGGACATAGCTCATAGCGAATATCTGCTTCTTGTAATCTGCCAGCAGATATACTGCCAACCATAACGCTCACTCCTTACACTAATATTTTTGAATGTTAGCCATTCAGTATACACCGAATTACTTGAAAGTGATTATATACCTTAATTCTACATATTTCAACACTTTTTCTAATAATAGTTCCTTACTCTGTTCTCAAAGCTTTTACTGGGTCACGTTTACTTGCCATTCTAGCTGGAATTAAACCTGCAATTATAGTTAAGAACATACTAATTAATACAAGTATTATTCCTGCCTGCCATGGTAAAAATGCCTCAACATTCACTCCTGTAATAGATAGTATTACTGCATTTATTGGAATAGTAAGTAGCACTGTAACTCCTATGCCAAGTAGTCCAGAAACTAAACCTGTAATAAATGTTTCTGCATTAAATACTCTTGATATATCTCTTTTAGAAGCACCAATTGCTCTTAAAATACCAATTTCCTTTGTTCTTTCCAATACTGATATATAGGTTATAATGCCTATCATTATTGATGAAACAATTAATGAAATTGCAATAAATGCAATTAACACATAGCTTATTGTATCAACTATTGTAGAAACAGAATCCATCATTATTCCTACTGTATCTGTATAATTGATTTTGTCATTCTCATTTTCTTGTGAATTATTATATTCTGTAATAGCATTAGATATAGTTTCTTTTGCATCAAAGTCTTTTGGATAAATGCTAATTGTAGTTGGTGAATTCAAATCAATTACACCTAATTTTTCTAAATTTCCATCATATGATGCTTCATTATTTTCTGCATAAGCATTCATCAAATTTCTTAAATCTTCAGTTGACATATTGGCTAATTGCATTTTTTGTTCAGTTGATAGGCTATCTAAACTAAACTCTTCCTCTTCGCCATCTTTTGGAAAATCTAGTCCTGTAAATACGTTTACATCTGGATTATCCATCTGTTCTTTAACAATTTCAGCATCTTTTACTTTGTTAATTACATATTCTGTTAAAGCTTTTATATATCCAATTCCACCTTGAGTATTACTGCTTACACTATTTTCTTTTTGTTTTACAATTCCTACAACCTTAATTTTTTCTGCATTGTCTACTTTTTCTTTTACATAATCTTTGTTATCACTTTTATCTACCCAAGCTCCATTTTCTTTTGCATAGTAATCTGAATTTAATAAAATTTTAAATGTTAAATTTAAGAAATCATCATAGCTGTAACTTTTTTGTTCTTCTGTTTCCTCTATTTCTTCTCCATTTTCAATTTTATTCATTTTTTCTTCTATTTCAGCTTGGTCCATAATTCCTAAAGAATACAATGTATAATCACTTATTTCATTATCTTTATCTACTATTACGACCACTTCATTATAATTTTCAGGCCATTTTCCTTCTAATAAATCATATTGATTATCTAACATTTCTTGATTATCAAATAATTCTGAAAATACATCTACTCTGCTCATCATAGCTGAATTAGAGCCAAGCATATCAGTTCCAGCTTCAACCATAGTTTCCATTCCCATCTTTTCTGCAACTGTACTTGGATTTACTTGAACTGCACCATTTGATGTATCTGATTTATATAAATTTAAATTCAAATCATAAGAATATTGTATAGCATTTGCATAATTACTTATATTATCAGTGGTTTCCAAATACTCTTTAAATTTAGTTAAATTATTACTTTTAACATCATTTGCAAATGTATCAAGCATTGAGTTTGTAATATATTTTGTATATATCTTCCCGTCTTCTTTTTCTGCTCTACCCTCTACGTTAGTGTCCATTAAACTAGACATCATTCCACTCATATCAATTGTAGATTCTTGAATTGTTACAGGATATGATGAAAGCGTATCTTCTTCTATGCTGTTAATATAATTTTGTACACCTGCTGATAGAGATAAAATAAGAGCAATTCCTATAATTCCAATACTTCCCGCAAATGCAGTTAATATTGTTCTTCCTTTTTTAGTCATTAAATTATTTAAACTAAGTGATAAAGCTGTAAGAAAACTCATTGATGGTTTCTTTTTCTTGCCATCATCTATATTTTTATTTTCTTCATCGCAAGAATTACTATCATCAGTAATTTCTCCGTCAAGAATTCTTACTGTTCTTGTAGCATATTTCTCAGCTAATTCTGGATTATGAGTTACCATTATTATTAAATGGTCTTTTGAAATTTCTTTAAGAATTTCCATAACTTGCACACTAGTTTTTGTATCTAATGCACCAGTTGGCTCATCTGCAAGTATTATATCTGGATTGTTTACTAAAGCTCTAGCAATTGCAACTCTCTGCATTTGTCCACCAGATAATTCATTTGGTTTTTGATGAATTTTATCTCCGAGTCCAACCTTTTCTAATGCTTCAATTGCTCTCTTTTTTCTTTCTTTTTTAGAAACTCCAGAAATTGTAAGTGCAAGTTCTACATTTGATAGTATGCTTTGGTGTGGTATTAAGTTATAGCTTTGAAAAACAAATCCAATACTATGATTTCTATAACTGTCCCAATCCCTGTCTTTAAACTCTTTTGTAGATTTTCCGTTTATGATTAAATCACCACTTGTATAGTGGTCTAATCCTCCTATAATATTAAGAAGTGTTGTTTTTCCACAACCACTTTGTCCTAATATTGCAACAAATTCATTTTCTCTAAATTTAATACTTATTCCTTTTAGAGCATGAACTGTTTCCGTGGAGGTTTTATAATCTTTTTTTATGTTTTTTAACTCTAACATGGTAAGCCCCTTTCGTTATAGTTGCTAATAATATGAACTGTAATTTGAATGATGTTTATTTTACTAGCAAACTCTTTTTACTATACAATATTATAAACCAAAAATCTAGAAAAAATATGTAAATTCTATGTGAATTTTTAGAAATTATATACTAGCTTTATTCCAGATTATCAAAATGTGGTACATAATCGAGTACTATTTCTATTTTTAAAATTATCATAACTTATATATCCATTGCTAAAATCAGCTATATGAGCATGTGATGTAGTACTCGCCGAAGCTGCCCAATATTTATCATTTAATCCAAACTCACTATAATTTTTCAAATTAATATTTAAATTTACTGCAAAGGCTGCCCATTCTGATTTAGATGGTACAAACCATCCTTCACTTACTTCTTCTCTAATTAATTTCCAAAAACCTTCATAAGGACACTCTGCTAATGCTTTTGCTGTTTTACTTTTTCCTTGTCCAAAATCATTTACTGAATCATCAGTAATAAGGTCTACATAATCAAAAAATGAACTGTCATACCATGTATTATATCCAAAATCAGTCAAATCCATGACATAAAACCTATCATTACCGGCACTAGTTGATTTTATAACATCTTTAGTTCCAAATGGTCCATCATAATTTCTTTCACTTATTTCATATTTTTTTAAATTTGTTGCTTTTGAAATTTTATATATTCCCCAACTATTACTCCATTGTCCGGATTTTTCTCTTGCTAAGTCAGCGAATATTATACCGTCTACTGTTCCATCTCCATCTATATCTGCATAATATCCACTATATTCCTCCGTCTCACTCACTTCTACACTTTCTTTTCTTGTCCCTACTATCTTTTTTCCATCCACATATGCAGTTTTTCCTTCTGCTATGTCCTCTGCTGTTGCCGTTGCATCTGACGTATCTAAATCTTTTAAAGTTCCTGTAACTCCTCCCAAAGTTATTCCTTCTTTTATATATTCTGGTATTAAATTTCTATTATTTGAATCGTAATTAGCAGACTCATATTTCGTATTTTCTAGATTTCTATTTATAACGTTAGCTCCTACTATAACTCCAATAATAACAAATATTACTATTATAGCAATTAATATTATTATCTTTTCTTTTTTACTTATTTTTTTCATTTTTGTAATTCTCCTTTTTTATTTACTTTGTTTTTATTTACTTTGTTTTTATTTACGATAATTTTATAAAACAAAGCATTTAATTAAACTACACGAAAAAGCTATGCATTCTAAACGAATTTTATATTCGCCTAAAATACATAGCTTTTGCTCTATGTTCATTATTTTTTATTCTATTAAATCTTATGATATATATATATATATATATATACAGCCCCAAGGGTTTCATTGATTTTCATATATTTTTTAGCTCCTTTATTATCCCTTTACCTTTATTATTTTATACATTATTAGAACTTTAGTCAATAAATTGCATATTACGTTTTTATTACAATTTATATTTATTACCTATTTCATTCTATTCTCCTGCAAAGTCTAATTTTAAAAAATAAGTCAAAGAATTTTATTCCACGCCTCTAAAATCAAATTTTGGCACATATTCCTCCTCATGTTTACCTAAATCCTGCATATAGCCATTTTCTAAATCTAATGCATACAAATAATTTTCTACTTCCCTATACTCTTTTATATTTATTTTTCTATTTATATTTTCTATATTTTTGGCTTTATAAGTTGGAAAATATTGAGCCATAACACTTACATATATATCTTTTGGCATATTTTCTTTTATCCACTTTAAAATTCTTTTTGTGTTTTGTACATGATTTGGCAAAATCAAATGTCTAATAATTACACCACTTTGAATAATGCCACTTTCATCAAACACTGGACTTCCAACTTGATTATACATTTCTTTTATTGCCTTTGTAGCTATTTCAAAATAATGTGGTGCTGATGAATATTTTTCAGCTAATTCATCTGCATAATATTTTAAATCAGGCAAATATACATTAATATATCCATTTAATGCCTTTATTGTTTCAACATTTTCATATCCATTTGAATTATATATTATAGGTATATGTAAACCTTTTTCTCTAGCAATCTTTATAGCCTCTATTATTTGATACACGTACATTGTTGGTGTAACTAGATTTATATTATTTACATTTCTTTCTTGTTGCTCTATAAAGATTTCAGCAAGTCTTTCTACTGTAATTATCTTGCCTTTTCCTTCCGCACTTATCTCATGGTTTTGACAAAATACACATCTTAAATTACAGTTACTAAAAAATACTGTGCCAGATGATTTCGTATCTTGACTAGCTCCGCTTATGCAAGGCTCTTCAAAGTCATGTGAAGACACTAAAGCTACTTTTACTTCGGTACCTAAATTACAAAATCCTTTTTCACCTTTTAATCTATTTACTTTACATCTTCTTGGACAAATCTCGCACTTTTCTAGCTTTTTTATTTCTTCAATTTCCATATCTATTTTCCCTTAATCAATTTTTATTAACACAAAATAATACAAATATTATAGCACATTTTGTATAATTGTGGTATAATAACTTTGCTTAAATAAATTAATTCATTAACTAAAGCAACAATATATAGCTTATGATTTTGACATAAATTATAAATATATATTTGTCTTAAAAGATATATAGGAGGCCAAAATGTTATCACAACCAAAATTAGAAAATGGGGTTTTCGAAGATACATATACAACAAGTTTTTCTCAAACGGGAATACATGATGTTTTAACAAATAAATCAATATTATCCATTTTAGAAAATATAGCTGGAAGACACAGTGCTTACGTTCATTTCACTTTTACAGATATTTCAAAATATAATTTAACTTGGGTCCTTTTAAATTGGAAACTTCAAGTTTTAAAGCGAATTGGTGGAGAAGAAAATATTCGCATTCAAACTTGGGGCAGAATGATGACAAAAATATTTGTTTTAAGAGACTTTAAAATATATAACTCTAAAAATGAATTATGTGCAATTGCAACATCTAAATGGTGCTTAGTGGACACTATTAAAGGAAAAATCGCCAAAATGCCTGACGATATACCCGAAATATATGGTGGATTTCATGATGAATCCGTATTTGGAATTGAAGATATTCCAAAATTAACTGAGCCTACATCTTCTCCTATTACATCTGATAGTTATAAAATACGTAGATTTGATTTGGACTTAAATAAACATGTTCATAACTTAAATTATTTAAATATTGCTTATGAACTATTACCTGAAGATGTTTATGATGGAGAAGAATTAAATAATGTGGAAATACTTTACAAAAAAGAGCTAAGATATGGAAATGTAGTTAAATCTTATTTATATAAAGATAATGATGTGTACACTGTTGTTTTAAAAAGCCAGGACGATAGTATATTGCATTCAATTATTAAGTTGTATTAATTTTCTACTATAATAGAGGGCAATGCTTATGCCCTCTAATTTTTTAGCTTACTATAACTTATCTTATTTTAGCTTGTTTAATATAATTTTTTATTCTTTCTCTCCTAAAAATTTTCCAAGCAACTGTTTCCTACATTTTTCCTCAAAACTATCATCGAGTTTTTCTAATTCTATTTTTTCATTGTATTTTCTTTCCAAGCAATAAGAAATAATATAATCACTAATCTTTGGATTTTTTGCAAGTAATGGTCCATGAAGGTATGTAGCAATAACATTTTCTTTGAAAAATCCCTCTTCTGTATCTCCAAATTTATTGCCATTACCAAATAAAACTTTGCCAAATGGTGAATCAATGTCAAAAGTTTGTCCTCCGTGATTTTCAAATCCAATTACTTCTGTGTTGTTCACTTTTAAAACAATATTCCCAATACATCTTTTCTTTCTGTCAGGCTCAGCAACTGTATAATAATTAAAAACTTCTAACCCTGGAATAATATCACCTTCAACACCTTTGTAATATTTTCCAAATAGTTGATATGCTCCACAAATTAGTAGGAAAAATACACCTCTTTCTACTGCTTCTTTAATATTATCCTTGTATTTTATTAAGTCTTTTGAAAGTATAGATTGCTCATTATCTGCTCCACCACCTGCAAAAACTATATCATAAGAAGTAAAATCAGGAGCTTCATTACCAATACTATACTTATCTACTATTAAATTAAATCCTCTTTTTTCCAATCTATATTTAAGAACCTGTATATTGCCATAATCTCCATAAAGTTCTAACATATCAGGATATAAATACAGTAATTTAATTTCTTTCATTCAATGTCTCCTTAAAAATTTCTCTTCTCGTTGGCTGTAATGCTGTATAATTTGCAATTACATATTTTTTTGTGTTGGTTTTATATAAAGCTTCTACCGCTTCTTTCAAATTCAAATATGGTTCTATTTTATTCTCATCAAATCCACTGGTTTTTATTCTTATTGCCATATCATAAGCTCTAGTTCCAGCAGTGACTATTCTTGTTACATTTTGCACATTAAAATTAATATCCCATATCCAAGATACATCATGTCCATCTGCTGAATTATCATTTAATACAAACAATAATTCTTTTTCTTCTTTATCTTCATTTAAAGTTCTTAGTGATACATTGGCTCCTGTTGGATTTTTTGCTAAATTTATAATTGTCTCACAGCCATTTATTTTAACATTTTCTGCTCTTCCGTTATCTAACTTAAATGTTTTTATAGCTTCTTTTGCATCTAAATCATAAAGTTTAGCCACACTTATAACCGCTGCATAATTATAAATTGTATAGATGTTATTAGCTAAAAATTCATAAGTGATGCCATCTTCTTTAAAAGTTTTTTCGTCTAAATCTACGTTTTCTACTTTTGTATACAAGTTTTCCTCACCATATCCACATTTTGGGCATTTGAATTTTCCTATATGCGAATATTGATAATAATCATATTCAAGCCTTGTTTTATCAAATGGGCAGAATTTTCCTTCCCCTGCTTCTACTGCTTCTTCAGTTGCATATTTATATTTATCTACACTAAAATAATATACATTTTTATTATTTTCGTTTGCTCTTCCTAATCTTGCAACATTTGGGTCATCATTATTTAATACTAAATTACCATCATAAGTTTTTAAGAACTCATTTATTTTTAATATCAAGCTTTCAACTTCTCCATTTCTATCTAGCTGGTCTCTAAAGAAATTTAGAACGACAAGTGTATTTAATGGTATTTTCTTAAAAACTATTGGTACATAACTTTCATCTACTTCAAATGCCACAAAATCTGCTTTAATTTTGCCTGTTAATGTACAATTCTTTATTAAGGCCGTTATAATTCCTGTTTCCATATTATTGCCTTCTCTATTGCTTACTACCTTTTTGCCATTTTGCTCTAACATATATCTAATTGCATTATTTGTTGTTGTTTTTCCGTTTGTAGCAGTTACTGCAATTACTGGGCAATCTATTTTTATACTTTTTAAAATATCTGGGCTTAGTTTCTTTACTATTTTTCCCAACATATTTCCATTATCTTTATGTAGTATTTTGCATAAAATATTTGCAAAAAAATTCAAAACTTTTGCAAATAATATAACTAATAAATTATACATTTTCTATCCTTTTCTAAATTACAATTTTTTAACCTTCTCGGTCATTTGTGTAAATTTTATATTTGACAAATATACCAAAAGTATGTATAATAATTATAGGAAATGAAGCCACAGAAATGTGTGCTACCAATTATATTGATAAAAACACCACATAGCTAGGCAAAGCGTAATGTGGTGCTTTTTATTATTTGCTCAAAATTATTACCAATGCAATAATCAAGGCAATAGCTATGATAGTAACTCCTACTAAACTAAAGAATAGTAGATTTATTATTTGTAATAATAATAATTGTTCCATATAGCACCACCTCGCTTTCTCACAGATGTAACTGTGTATGTAAGGTGGTAGCACCCACACTGCTTATTTCATTCCCTATGAAAATAACTATACTATAATTCGCTAAAGAAATCAAGATATTATAAATTATTTTTCATTACACTAGCAATTTCGTTCAAATTTATTTCTTCAACTTCGCCTGTTGCCATATTTTTCAAAGATGCTTTCCCTGTTTCTATTTCATTATCTCCAATTGTTATAACAAATTTAGCTTGCTTTTTGTCTGCATATTTTAACTGAGCTTTCAAACTTCTTCCCATTATATCTTTTTCAGCATAAATACCAGCCATTCTTAATTTTTCGACATATTTTGTTGCAAATAAATTTGCTTGACTTCCTATATATGCTACAAATATTTCCATATTTTTTTCTAAATTCAAGTTAGGATTATTAGCCTGAAATACGTCTATTAATCTTTCCATACCTGTTGCAAATCCTACTGCCGGAGTTTTTGGTCCACCTAGCTCTTCTGCTAGCCCATCATATCTTCCTCCTCCAAGTACAGTTAAGCCATCTATTTTTGAAACAAATTCAAAAACAGTTCTTGTATAATAGTCTAATCCTCTCACTATATTACTATCTACTTTGTATTCAATGCCTAGTTCATTTAATGCATTTTTTAAATTTTCAAAATGAGCCTTGCACTCTTCACATAAGTAATCTAAAATTTTTGGAGCATTTTGATTTAACTTTTTGCAAGTTTCTTCTTTACAATCTAATATTCTCATAGGATTTTTTTCAAATCTAGTTTTACAAGTATCACAATATTTATCTAAATTAGGTCTAATAAAATCTTTTAGTGCCTCTTTATATTCATTTCTACACTTTGGACATCCTATGCTATTAATATTTAATTCAATATCTTTAATGTTTAATTCTTCAAAAAATTTAGTACACATTTGGATTATTTCTACATCTGCCATATATGAATCTGAGCCAAACAATTCTACACCAATTTGATTGAATTCTCTTTGTCTACCTTTTTGAACATTTTCATATCTATACATAGACATTTTGTACCATAATTTCAGTGGTGATGGCTCGCTTGATAAACCGTCTTCTATGTATGCTCTAACAACTCCTGCTGTTCCCTCTGGTCTTAAAGCTATTTTTCTTCCACCTTTATCTTCAAAGTTGTACATTTCTTTTTGTACAACATCAGTTGTTTCTCCTACACCTCTTTGAAATAAATCTAGACTTTCAATAACAGGTGTTCTTATTTCATTATATCCATATTTTTCAAATAAATCTTTAGCTTTTGCTTCAATATATTGCCAAGTAACTACTTCTTTTGGCAATATATCTCTAGTACCTTTTAATTTTTGTATCATAGTTATCTCCTTTCTCATCACCAATTGTAGTTGCAATTCCGTGTCCCGGATAAACAAAAGTATTTTCTGGTAATGCAAACAACTTCTTTAACGATTTTTTTAATTCTCTAAGATTTCCTGTTGGAAAATCTGTTCTACCATATCCCATATACATTAATGTATCGCCTGTAAAAACAATTCCTTCTTCTTTACAATACAAACTTGTTCCATCATCAGTATGTCCCGGAGTTAAAATTACTTCAAATTCTAATTTTCCAACATGTAAAATATCTTTATCATCGACTCTTGAATCTACTGTGGTAAAAAGCTCTACTCCACTCATACTAGACAAATTAATCTTTGGATTATTAATGTTTTCAGCACCTTTTCTGCTAATTAAAATTTCTCCACCATAAGTATTTTTAAGCTCTTGTGCTTTTTCTATATGGTCCATATGTGAATGAGTCAAATATATATATTTTAGCTTTGCATTTAAAATTTTAAGCATTTCTATTATTTTTTCTATGCTTCCACCTGGATCTATGCATATTGCTTCTTTCGTTTCTTCATCTTGCATGATATAACAATTGGTGTAATCATCTATTAAACTCGACTTTACTTCAATTTGCTTTAGTATCATGATTTTCCTTTCTTTAGTTCCTACATATCATTTATCTTTTTATTCTAAAATTACAATATTGTAGCATTTTTATTTTTCGTTTTTGCCTTGTTATGTTTTATTAAGATAATTTTTATATTGTTTTTGCATTATTTCTTACGTTTTACATCATAAACACTGTCTATTTTTCCTAATTCTCTTTGAGCTTTAGTTAAATCTTCTATATTCTTAACTTCCAAAGTAAGCTCAACTGTTGCAATTTTCTCTTTACTAGCCTTTGCAGAAACAGCAATTAATCTTGCATTTGTGTTTCCAATTACTCTTATAACATCTGCAAGTAAACCTTCTCTGTCATTAGCAAATACCGTTATATCAACGTTATATGCTGACTCTTTCTTTTCATCCCAGTAAACATCAATAATTCTGCCTTCATCTTCAAGCAAATCTTTAACATTTTTACAATCTTTACGGTGGACTGTTACACCTCTACCTCTTGTAATATATCCAATTATTTCATCACCTGGTACTGGATTACAACACTTAGAAAGTCTTACTAAACAATTATCTATTCCTTTTACTATAATGCCTGTTTTAGAAGATTTTGTTTTTGGAGTAGATTGTAATTCAACAATTTTTTCTTCAACATTTTCCTCATCATGGAATTTTCTATATTCTTCTAAAGTTCTTGCAATTATTTTATTTGCAGTTATTGAACCAAATCCAACTGCTGCATACATATCATCTAAAGTTTTAAATGAGTATCTTTGAAGGGCTGGTGTGTAATACTTTTGTACAAATAAATCCTCTTCCGACATTCCAATTCTTTTAATTTCTTTTTCTATTAAATCTTTACCTTTTGCAATGTTTTGCTGTTTTTCATTTTTCTTAAACCATTGCTGGATTTTAGTTTTTGCAGATGTACTTTGTACAAATTTTAGCCAATCTCTACTTGGGCCTTTGCTGTTATCGTTTGTAATGATTTCAACAATGTCCCCACTCTTTAATTTGGTTACTATTGGCATCATCTTGCTATTGATTTTGCATCCAACCATTTTGTTTCCAACTTCTGCATGTATCATATATGCAAAATCTATTGGTGTACTGCCCTTTGGAAGTGTTTTTATTTCTCCTTTTGGAGTAAACACATATACTTCATCCTCAAACAACTCTGTTTTAAGTGTTTTCATAAATTCTTGAGGGTCTTGCATATCTTTTTGCCATTCCAAGCTTTCTCTAATCCAAGCAAGCTTATCATCTGTAACAACAACATTTGTCTTTTTGCCTTTTAAAAACCCTGATTCTTTATATGCCCAGTGCGCTGCAATACCAAATTCAGCAATTCTATGCATATTATATGTTCTTATTTGTACCTCAAAAGGTGTTCCATTTGGACCAATTAATGTTGTGTGAAGTGATTGATACATATTAGGCTTTGGAACCGCAATATAATCTTTAAATCTTCCTGGCATAGGTGTATAAAGTTCATGCACAACACCTAGTGCTGCATAACAATCTTTTACCGAATTTACTAGTATTCTTAATGCAAATAAATCATAAATTTGGTCTAAAGTTTTGTTATCTCTTTGCATTTTTCTATAAATAGAATATAAATGTTTTGCCCTACCAGTAATTTCGCCTTCGATTCTTTCTTTTTTCAAATTAACTTTTATTTCTTCTTTTATCTCATCAATAAATTTAAGTCTTTCTTCTCTTTTCTTATCTATTCCTTGGGCTATTTCTCTAAACTCTTCTGGATATAGATATTTAAAAGCTAAATCTTCAAGTTCCCATTTTAAAGAATATACACCAAGTCTATTTGCAAGTGGAGCATATAAATCCATTGTTTCTTTTGAAATAGCTATTTGTCTATCTCTAGTTAAAAATTTAAGAGTTCTCATATTATGTAATCTGTCTGCTAATTTTATAAGTATTACTCTTATATCTTTACCCATCGCAAGAAACATTTTTCTGTAATTTTCAACTTGCTGTTCTTCTGCACTAACATAATTGATTTTTCCAAGTTTAGTAACACCATTTACCATTTCAGCAATTTCTGGGCTAAACTCTTTTGAAATATCTTCAATAGTAACATCAGTATCCTCTGCTAAATCATGCATTAAAGCTGCACAAATTGTAGCATCATCCAATCCTAAGCTAGATAGTATATATGCCACATGTACTGGATGAATTATATAAGGTTCACCTGATTTACGCTTTTGGTCTCCATGATGAGTCACAGCATAATTGTATGCTTTCATTATTAACTTTGAATCTGATTTCCTATTATGTTTTTTGGTTTCATTTATTACATCTTTTATTGTAACCTCTTTTACTTCTGACATATATACCCCCTATCTGCATTTAGAATTGTTTATTTTATTACACATCATATAAGAGAGAATGTATGTGATGTGTATTATATATCTAATCCTAAATGCTTGTCCTCATATCTTTTAAAGTAATTTGTACATTTTCTAAATCTTTATACCTGTTTACACTTATGTTTCCAACAATATCTACTTTATCGCCAATTTGATACTTTTCTGCTAAATCTCCCATACTAAATCCAACTGCATCAATATAATTATTGCCATCTAATAGAACTAATTTCAAATGTTTTCCTTCTGATAAAGTTCTAATTGATATAATTTTCAAATTTTTATATAAAACAACTGGCATACTATTACTTTCACCAAATGGCTCTAATAGTGATATTTTATCGATTCCTGAAATGCTTATATCTGATGAATTAATCTCTTCATCAATTAAAAGTTCTGGCTCTAAGTTTTCTATACCTTTTGTTTTTGCATAATTTTCTATTGCATTTTTAAAAGCTTCAAAATTAGCAGTTTTAAGACTTAATCCTATTGCCATACTATGTCCACCACAAGCTGTTAAAAACTCCCTACAATTATATACAGCATCATGAATATCAAAACCTGGTATGCTTCTCCCTGAACCTTTAGAATTCTCTCCTTCAAAACAAATTAATATACTTGGTTTATATGTTAATTCTGTTATTTTTGATGAAACAATGCCTATAACACCATGATGCCATCCATCTTTTCCTAGTACAATACATGGCTCATCTTTTTCTTTAGAAATTAACTCTAAAGCTTCATTATATATTTTCTTTTCAATATCTTGCCTTTGCCTATTATATTCTTCTAGTTTAATTGCTAAATTTCTAGCTTCAATAGGGTCATTAGTTAAGAAAAGCTCTAATGCATCTTCTTGATGTCCCATTCTACCACAAGCATTAATTCTTGGAGAAATTCCAAAGGAAATAAAACTTGAATCTATTTTTTTAGCACCAACCATGGCTATTAAAGTTTTTAAACCAACATTCTTTGTAACTGCAACTAATTTCAATCCTAACTTAGCAATAACTCTATTTTCATCAATCAATGGCACTATATCTGAAATTGTTCCAATACAAGCTATGTCTATATATTTTAGCCATTCATTTTCGTTTAAGTTTAATTTAATGCTTAATGCCTGAGTTAACTTAAAAGCTACTCCGCAACCTGCTAACCCATTAAAAGGGTATTCATTATCTTTTCTTTTAGCATCTACTACTGCAATTGCCTTTGGCAACTCTTCTGGTACTTCATGGTGGTCTGTTATAACCACATCTATTCCAAGGCTTTTGGCAAGTTCAACCTCTTTCACAGCTGTTATTCCGCAATCAACTGTAATCATTAGATTATATCCTTCGCTCGCAATTTCCCTTATTGCCTCTTCATTTAAACCATATCCTTCATCTAATCTATTTGGAATATATGTTCCAACATCAATTCCTCTATCTCTCATAAATCTTTTTAAAATTGTTGTACTTGTAATTCCATCTGCATCATAGTCACCATATATAACTATTTTTTCTTTATTTTCCATTGCCTTTAGAATTCTATCAACTGCCACTTCCATATCTGGCAATTTAAAAGGATTATGAAAGTCCTTTCTCGTTGGATTCAAAAATATTTCTATTTCTTTGTCATTCAAGTTTTTTTCTGCCAGTTTTTGTGCAACTATATATGTTAGATTAAATTTCTTAGATATATCTGATATTCTATTCTCATCATTTTCTTTCAGCTTCCATTTTTTATTCATCTAAAATTTCCTCTCTATATATTCTCTCCTTTTTATAAATTTCTTTTCTCTCATTGAAATTTATTATAAACAGTAGCTTTTTTTCTTTAACTACTGTTTTTTTATATTTATTTTCTTGTTGTTTATATTTTACCTCATTTACGAATATTTTTCAATGGAAAGCTAAAAAAAAAGACAGCTCTTAAGTAAATCTTTTCACTTAAGAGCTATCCTATTATTATTTATTTATAAAGAAAGTTTATATGGATTTTCTTCTGTTCCATCTCCTTCTACAAATTTTACATTTGCATTTAAAGTTACTACTGGACGGTATTTAATGCTAACATTAGATGTTATAGCTGTGGTTTCAAACATATCATGCACAAAATCATCTCCAGAAACTGCTTTTCCATATATAGTTGCAATTCGAAATTCACAATTTGAAGATGAAAATATATAAAATTGTCGAGATGCTAGACTATAATCAGCATTGAATATTAAATAAAAAAACTCTTGGCTTTTAAAATATGATTCTATTAAATTTAGTCCACCATACCATGTCTGTGTTAACACAAGTTTATCAGTTTCTTTTATATCTTCTGTTGTTGGTTGGCTATAATAACTATTACTTGGTGCAACGCCTATACTGTTAATTTCATTATCTCCTATTGCTACACCTATTTCATTTTCCACCAAAGCTGGATATTCTCTATCAATTGTAAACATTTCTGTTTCTCCATAATGTAATCTTGCAGCTCCTACATATCCATCTCTTGCAGTAATTCCTTCTTCACTCATATTATTGTGAATATCATCTATGTTCAAGGCTCTCCCTTCTACACCCAAACTTGAATTACTGTAAAATTTTTTACATATATCATTCATAAAATATACAGCATTATTATATCCTAATCCTCCAACTAAATTAAACGTTTGAGTTGCTGGCGTGTTTCCAACTAAATCTACTGTTCCATCGTTATTTATGCTCATTATTCTCCATTTCAACTCTTCTTGTGAAATTGTTTGATTACTTGTATATCCACTATATTGGCTTTCAATTTCATAATTTCCTGCTTCATCTGGAGTATATTCCACATAGTCTCCTATTTTTAGCATATCTCTATTAACTCTTGTACCAGTTATCTTCACTCCATTAACATATGCGGTTTTACCTTTAGTTATATCTTCTGGTATTGCTGTTGCATCTGATGTGTCTAGAACTTCTAATGTTCCTGTTATCCCTCCTATTGTTATCCCTTTTTTGATATAACTTGCGACCAAGCTTGACCCTGCATTTGCTGTTGTCACTAAATATTGCTCACTTGCAACTTGCTTATTATTTCTTATTATATTAGTAGTTATCAAAATTGCTATTATAACAGCTATCACTATTATTGCAATTAACACTATTATTTTCCTATTCCTCTGTTCTTTTTTCATTACTTCTTCTTCCTTTCTATTTTTATTCTATAGGCACACAAAAAAGCCACATACTTTAAACAAATTTTGCTTTGCTTAAAATACATAGCCTATTATTTCTATGTTTACATAAAATTATTTTGTTAAATCTTACGATATATATATATATATATATACAGCCACAAGGCTTCCAGCGTTTTTCATATGTCTTTTCTTCCTTTATTATTTCTTTAATTTTACCACATTATTAATTTTTATGCTACTTCTTTTCATCTATTTCTTTTATATATTCCTCACTTTGTTTTCTTCAATACAAGTCTCAACAAATCATTCAATTAACATATCATTTTCCTCATTCTTCCTTAAATTATATGATGTCAATATCAATCATTCATATTCTTTATCCAAACAATCATTTAAATAAACTTTGCTAACTAATTTTAGCTCTTTTTTATTTTCGTCAGATAATTCAAAAGAATATATCTTTTTAGCATCTGACATTACAATATATCTAATAGCCTTAATTGTTGTATCACTTATCTCTACTGCTCCTTTATCTTGTCTTCCACAGCTTTCACATTTAAAGCCACTATCTCTAAAACTGAAATACCTCAAATTTTCTTTTGTGCCGCAATTTGCACATTTATCTATTATTGGTCTAAATCCTATTATGCTTAAAAGTCTAATTTTAAATATTGAATATATAAAATCCATATCCTTATCTGATTCAGATAACATATATATTGTATTTAATGTAAGTTGAAGTATTCTATACGTATTTTGATTTTCATCTGTAACATCATTAACAATTTTTGCAACTCGTGAAGCATATGTTAATTTGTCTATATCTAATCGTAAATTATAAAATATTTCTATTGGTTCACACGAATTAATATGATATGAACTTGCACCTTTATATATTAAAAAATCTCCAAAGCACAAAAATTGAGTACCTGCCATTAGTGTACTCTTTGCTCTTCTCGCGCCTTTAGCGCTACACCCTATCTTACCCAAGTCTGGAGTAAGTAGGGTGCACATTTTATCATAATCTCCCATATTGTTTTGTGCGAGTATTAGTCCCTTTGTTTTAATTAGCCCCATTTTTTCATTCTCTCTTGCTTTTTGATTATTTTTTGATGATTTTTTATTATACTTTAATTATCTTACAATTAATTATACATTTAAAAATATAATTATAATTTAAATTTATTATCATCATTTGACTTTTTTAAATTTTCTCTAAATTGTTGCATAATACTACTTTCACTTTGTATACCATCACTTTTATCTATTTGCTCCAAAGTTTTATCCACTTCTAAAAGCTCTAAAAGTGTATTTATATTTCCAGTAGATTTAAATGTATTCCATGCAATTTGTTTTAACATGTCTGTATCCTTTCTGGTAGGCTTAAGACTTAACAGCTATCATTTTTTAGATTAATGCCTTTAAGACTTAAGCTAATCTTCAGCCTTAAATTTCTTTACTATGCTCATATCATTTATCCAGTCCTTTTTCACTTTAACCCAAAGTTTTAAATTTACCTTAGTATCTAAAGTTTTTTCTAAATCTTGACGAGCATATGTACCAATCTTTTTTAACATCGAACCATTCTTCCCTATTATTATGCCCTTATGTGATTCTCTTAAACAAAAAATTGTTGCTTCCACGTCGTAAATTTTTTCCATTTCTTTTGTTTTTCTAGTTTTCATTTTACTTACTTCAACTAATATTCCATGTGGAACCTCATCTTGCAACAATTTCAAGGCTTTTTCTCTAATTGTTTCTTCTGCAATTTGTCTTAAAGTTTGGTCTGTATATTCTTCAATATCATAATATGCAGGACCTTCATTTAAGTTTCTTTCTATTTCATTTAAAATATCTTCAACATTCTTTTCTTTTTTGATTGAAACAGGTATTATTGCTTCAAAATCATACAAATCTTTATATTTATTAATTATTTCAATTAATTCTTCTTTATTTACCAAGTCAATTTTATTTATTACTAAAATTGTTTTCTTCTTTGATTCTTTTATTTTTTCTATTATTTTTTCATCTATGCCATTTTTACTAGCATCAATTACATATAAAATAATATCTGCTTCTGGAATAGTAGATATTGCATTTTCTATCATCACATTTCCTAACTTAGATTTTGATTTATGAAGTCCTGGCGTATCTAAAAAGATAATTTGTGAATTTTCTCTATTTACTATTCCTCTTATTCTTGTTCTGGTAGTTTGAGGTTTATTAGCTATTGCTGATACCTTTTCTCCAACTAGCCTATTTATTATACTTGATTTTCCAACATTAGTTTTTCCAATCACAGCTACAAAACCTGATTTAAATTTTTCCATTTTACTCCTTTTTCATTTATTGCTTTCTATAATATAACTCTTATTTAACTAACCATACTCTATTACTCTTGTGAAATTGCACCTATTTCAACTTTGGCATTAATAGGGCAAATTTGTACAAAAGTATTTCCATCATTTACATCAATTTCATTTCCATTTTCATCTTTATAAACAGTTTGAGATGACCTAGTTATCTTTTCGCATGTTATTTTTATAGCTTTACCATTTGTTATATAATATCCATCTTTTGTTCCTACTGTCGTCATTGTTTGTCTTCCCTTATTTTCTCCATCATTCAAAGTTGAATTAGCTATAAATTCTATTATTATATTTTTAGCAGTAATATCTTCTCCTGTTGTCCAATCAGTTTGTTTATCTCCTTTTGAATATCTTGTATACCTTTTAGTTTCACTATTGTAAATCCACTCTACTTTATTTGATGCAGAATATGGAATTGTTATATCTTCTGCAACTTGACCATCTTCTAAATTAACCTCATCAGTTGTATAATTCAAAACTGATTCTTTTGAAGATGTTGTTCTATATCCTTTTCTATTTGCAATTTCTAATATTTTTTCAGTTGAAGTTGCAACATTATGTGGTGATTTTTTATCTTTTACTCTCCAAAATTCCTTTGTAGTTTCTGATATACCATTTATGTTATTAACACCTAAAGTAGATATATCTGATTGAGCTTGTGGACTCCAGCCATAATGTACATATATCGCATCATTTTCTAAAGCATAATCTAAGAAATAGTGTCTTGAACTTCTGACTGGTCCAATTTTATCTAAACTTACACCTTTAAAAAGTGCCATAAGTCTAGATTCTCCACCTTCAACTATTATTTCATATACCATATATGCATTATTTAACCCTGCCTGAGGTTGTGCATCAATATTATTATCTATCATTACAGCAATTGGTCTATCGCTTCCTTTAAATATTTGCACCTCTGGCATTTCAGCTATGATGGTATTTCCTTCATTACTTGAATTATTTACCACATCAGTTCCTAGAAACACTGCATTTTCATTTTGCATCCTATTATATAAAACAGCACTGCAAACTCCTATTATTATAATCAATAAAATTACTGCTATTATTCCGATTTTCTTTTTCATAAGTTGCTCCTTTAAATTATTTATAAAAAGTTTTATCTGTTACTGTTTAATGGTGCATAGGCATTTAAAGTCCGCGTAGGGTGTAGTTATATAAAAATCGAACGAAGCAGGTAGCTCCGTTGGGACGGAGTGAGATTTTCATATAACTATACCCGTTACAGAACTAGAATACTTAAAATACCATTAAACAGTAACTTTCTTAAAATTTTTATAATTGAAAGATTGTTAATCCATAAACCATTATTACTATTAATGGTCCCATAAATGCTCCAAAAACAACTTCCCCAAAATTTCTCGAATCATTTAGTCTGTTTCCTGCTACAAGTATTGACAACGCTAAGCTTAAGCAAAACACCACTGGGTCTTGTGTGTTTAGCCAAATAGCTGTAAGTATTGCAAATGCAAGTGCTGTTTGACCACTAGGGACAAATTTTTTTGCTGGATTTTTTTGATTTCTATAACTAGATGCCGCTTTTACAGCAATTATGCCTATAACAGTTAATATTATTGCAACAAAAGCTAAATGAGTCGGAGATGAAATCATTTGGCTAAAAATACTTGTACTAAAATTTGAAAGTTCTGTTTCTCTAAAGAATAAGAAATAAGCAACAACTATGTCATTGCAAGCTGCAAGAACTACTGCTCCAGCTGCAACATCTTTTGCTATTTTTGCCTTTGGATGATATACGTCAACATATAAATCAACAACCGTTTCAATTGCAGTATTAATCATCTCTGCAAATATTACAAAAAATACTGCAAACGTTAAGCATAAGAATTCTGCTGTTGAGAAATTATAGAACAGACTTAAAATCATTACTATTGCGCCTATAATCAATTGTTTCTTGATATTACTTTGAGTCGTTGCAGAATAAACAATTCCATTTACAGCATTATTACATGCTTCAATAAAGTTATGATTATAGAGCCTTTCATCTTTTTTCTTCATACATTATCTCCCCTTGAAATGTAACAATAAGTTTCTATTTTGCTAAATTAATTTTATTGTAATTTTCAATTTTAATCTCTTGTGATTCCTAATTTATTTAATACTTCATCTTCTTTTTTTCTCATTTCTTTTTTTTCTGTTTCTTCCATATGGTCATATCCCATCAAATGATAAAATCCATGTACAACCATATACGCAAGTTCTCTTTCGAAACTATGATTATATTCGATGGCTTGCTCTTTAACTCTTGGTATAGATATTATAATATCTCCTAATACATCTTCTACTTCATAGTTTTTCTTTATTAATTCTTGTATTTCATCTCTTTGAAACATTGGAAATGAAAGAACATCAGTTGGTTTATCAATATTTCTATATTCTTTGTTTATTTCCTTTATTACATCAGGAATAGTTAAAGTTATACTTATGTATAACTTTAACTTATCTAGCCCTTCATTTTTAAAACATTCATTTACAACTCTATTAATGAGATTTTCATATTCTAAATTTTCCTCAAGCCCATTATACTGTATTTCAGCTTGCTGCTCCATCTTGTACTTCCTTTCTTACTCTTCTATCTTGAATCAATTTATATTTACCTGTTTTACATTTATTTTTTACTGCTCTCATATCGCCTAAGTTTACTAATCTATTTCTATAAAATTGTAAAATTCTGAAATATTTATCATTATATTTTTCTAATTTTTTCATATCTTCACGAATATATAAAATTTGCTTTTTAATATCGTAATCTTTTAGTCCATTTTCTCTTGACGATTCTAATGCTTTACATTTATCTGCAAATCTCAAATACTCGTTCTTTTCTTCTGGCTTGTCCCAATAAATTTTAACAGCAAGAAGTTTATTATTATATTGTTCAAAAAGTCTAAGTAAAAGTTGATAGGCATTTTCTCTTTTTCTAGGAACTTTTGTATCTACTATCAAATTTCTTACATCTCTCATCAATTTTACATAGCATTTTTCTGCAATAACCATTGGAAGACTGTGAACAAATAGTTTTCTACTAATTCCAAGTAAAATCATTCTTTTGTCTAATAAATCTACTTGGTCTAATTTTCCAACTTCATATGTTTCAAACAAACTACATTGTTTAATTAATTCTACATCTGTTAATTTTCTAAGTGGTAAAATATTTGTAATATAATCTTCTAGTGTATCAAATATTTTATCATACATTTCATCTTTTTGAGCTTCCGTAAGCTTTTCAGATAGTTTCATTGAATAATGTTTTAGTAATCTCTTAAATATTTTATCCATTTCATTCATATAAAATTCTTCATATGAGTGAATTAATTTTTGTTTTTTTGTTTCTAAAACATTATTATAATCCAATTCTAATAAATATTTTTGTTTTCTTAATTTGTACTCTAATTCATCAGTTTCTTTTAATCTTATTACATTATAATATTTAGACAAGGCATCTTTCTCAAACTCAGTTGCTGAGTCAGTTTTTACTCTTTTATATATTGTGTCAATTACTAATTGGTCTATTGAATCTAGGTATAAAGAATATGCCTCTTCAAATTTTTTATCAATAGTTTCTTTTTTACTTTCATCTTTGCATTCAATACTTTGACTAAAACTTTTTAGCACACTTGTTCTTTTAATACTAATTAATAAATTATTTATACCTGTTTTTGTAGGAGTTAATAACTTTTCAAAAGTACTACTTAACTTTGAAAAAAACGTCCTTTTTGTATCATAAATTCTTAAACTTTTTTCTCTTGCTTCCATATATACCACCTTTCAAAATACTATTTTCTCTTTTGTTCCTATATCTTCTATAACTTCATAAACAACTTTTACATTATAGTAATCACCTTCATCAGTTATAGAAACTTCTTTATTTGCAATTTCACCGTGATATAAGGCTATTTAACTTTTCTTCTGCTCTACTCTCACCCTCTGCTTTTGCTTCTTCCTCATTATATAATATTTCAGTATTATTAACCTCATAATTAGTGTATTTTATAATTTCAATTGGTAAATAAAAATTAGAAAATAGTTTTATTTTTTTACTCGTATACATTGTATCATAATTTTCGTATTTTGAAAGGGTTTTATAAAAATTTATTTTAAAATTATTAAATTTAATTGAATATTTGTTCTCAAAATTACCTGTTTGTTCTTTTTTCGTCTCTTTTTTGTAAATTTTTTCATTTTCCTCATATTTTACTTTTGCTAATACCGTTCCTGTTGCATTAACATAATTTTTTCCAGTATATTTTCCTTCCATATAACCAGCAATTAGTATATCTCCTTTTTTTACTTCTGCTCCCTCGCTTACCATCAAAGTTCCGTTTTGTGCAGTTATTTTATCTATAACACCATCTTTAGTCGCCACAATATTACAGTAGTCATTTTCATCTACTATTTCTGGTTTAACTTCTGCCTCAACAATTCTTACAATAGCATTCGTACCCTCTATTTGAATTCCTATCCATGCAATATCATCTCTCTGATATCTTATTTTATTAATTATTTCCTCTGTATTTACTTTAGATTTCAATGTTCCTATTTTTAATCCATCATTATTTAAAACTTCCATTATTTCATTTGAGTCAATTGTAGTATTTCCTGTTATTTCAATGTTCCACACAAATTTTGACAATGTAAAAATGACTATAAATAGGAGTAATAATAGTATAAAAAATATTTTCCTTTTCTTATATTTTTTTAGCACAAATGGTAAGCCATGTTTACCATTTATTTTTATTCTGCAACCATGTTTTTGGGCTATTTTTGCTGCTTGTTTAAATTCATTCGCGCCAATATTCATATGCATTATAGTTGATTTACTTCTTTCCATTTTCCAAAAGAAAATATTTTTGCTAATACAATTATTTATAAATCTTTCTACATAATATCCTTCAACTTCAACATTTAAGTATCCGAATAAAAAATTAATTAGTATTTTCAAAAACATCGAATATATACTCCTTGCTCAAATTTCAAACATAAATTTAAAATTTCACTCATATTTTTCGAAATCTACACTTTCAATATTCCCAGTTATTATTAAATCATCTTTTGTCATTTCATTTAATAACAGTTCGAATCCATTTATATTAATAAGACCTGTAGACATTTTAATTCTGATAAAAAAATCCTGGTATTCTAATATTGCCTTGTAATTCTCAACAAGCATTTTATTAAATCCTAAAATTGTGATTTTTACTATATCTGACGTTAATTCCTCAGGAATATCAAATAATTTATCAAATTTTCCCATAATTGTTCTCCTCACATAATATTTTACCTTACAAATTCATTCAAACTTCTAAATTCATATCCTTGATTTTTTATTTCTTTTATGACTTCGTCTAATATATTGCTATTATCTTTAGAAGTAGCATGAAGCAGCATTATTTCTCCATTATGCAAATTGTCATAAATCTTAGTTTTGGCATAATCTTCTCTGCCTTGTTTATTTTCCTCCCAATCATCATACGCAAATGACCACATTACTGTTGTATAACCTAGTGTATTTGTATATGCAATGCTTTCTTCGCTATATTCACCTTTAGGCGGTCTTATATATTTCATTTCGTAATTAAATTTTTCATAAACCGACTTATGTAAATTCATTACTTCCTCTTTAATCGTTTCATTATCAAGCCCCGGCATACTTTTATGATTAACAGTATGATTTCCTACGGTATGGCCCTCATCTATCATTCTTTTCACTAAATCTTCACTAGTTTTCAAATACTGGCCTGTAATAAAAAAAGTTGCTTTCACATCGTTTTCTTTTAAGACATCTAAAATTTTCTCAGTATAGCCTGCCTCATAGCCATTATCAAAAGTTAAATATATATATTTATATTCATCACTTCCCATTGCCATTCCATTAAATTCATTTATTATTCTTAAATTTTCACTTCCTAAATCAGGTTGTTCATGATTCTTTCCTCTTGAAATTCCCCATTCTATTTTTTTAGTACTTAATGCTGTTGAATTTACTTCTAATACTTGAAAATTGTTACTTATTCCAGCAACAAATATTACAAATATAATAAAAGCAAGTAAGCATACTACAACAATAATTTTTATAATAGTTTCATTACACCAAGAACAAAAATTACTCATACAATTACCTCCTTTGTAATTATATGAGTAACTTTTATTTATATGAAATTAAATTTTTTGTTTCCTTAATCATTTTCTAATAATTTTTTTCTTAAAGTATCTGTTTCAATAATTGAAATTTCTGTTTCAATACTATCAAGTTCATATAGCAAATAGCTATATCCATTATTTAATTCAGTTAATTCTTTAAAACATTTATTTCTTTTTTTAACAATTTGTGAATACTCCGTTTCTTTTAGTATTTCATTAAATCTATCATTGTATTTATCATCATCATATCTCTCGATACGCTTCTTTTTTCCTAAAATAGATTTTTTTACAACAGTATTTGCTTGTTCTTCTTTGGCTATAATATAGCCTGCTTCTACCTCAAACCCTCTAAGCTGTACATCTAATTTGTTATATTCTTCTATTAAATCTTTATTTTCTTTTGTATTTGTCATTAAAGTTAAGTAATTAATAATTTGCTGTTTTCTCACATATAATCTTTTAAGTTTTTCATTTTCATTTAACATTTTTTGTACATCATCTTTTATGCTCATTAGTTCTTTTTGCTCGTCTTGAGTAAGTTTCATATTCATTCCCCTTTCTTTTTAACCACCTATGCTTAATTTTAAAGTATAAAAAGATGATAGAATTTTCAAAATAAATTTATAGGCGGTGATTTTTTGAAAAACATTACTAACAAACGAAAATACAGTAAAGAACTTGATGGTAGACTTAATACTGTTGGAAAAAACATTAATTTGAAAAGAAGTGAATTAAAGTTATCTAGGCAAAAACTTTCTGACAAACTTATGCTTTTAGGCATAGATATTTCGACACAGTCAATCTACGATATTGAAGTAGGTAAGCGAACTGTTTTAGATTATGAATTATGTGCCCTAGCAAAAGTATTAAACACATCAGCCGATGAACTTTTAAATTCTTTTAAGAAAAAGCTAGATTAAATTTAACAGTTTTTTCCATTCAAAAATCATTCTTTCTATATTTGGTTTTATAGTTGACGATATGTCGTCTTTTTTTATCTTTCGTTTACCAAAAGAATAAATTATTAACTAGAGCAAAATAAGTTTTGAAAAAATCACTATATTATGTTGCCATAATTTTACATTCCCATTATATAACAAAAGTATACTGATGTCAATTATTTTTTACAATAATTTCCATTAACCGTATTTTGATGTTTTTTATCGTTACTTCATAATTTTATGCAAATTAAATTTGAGGACATATCCCTAAAACAGTAAATTTACTAACCTGTCTTAGAAATATGTCCTCCTAAATTACATAAAATTCTAGAAATCAATAAGTTTAAATAATTTTCAAAAAAGGTCCGTCCCCAAATGAAAATCAACTAAAAAAATTATTTACCATAGTAACTATCTAATAATATTTGTTTAATTTCACTTACTAGTGGTACTCTTGGATTTGCTGATGTACATTGGTCTTCAAATGCTCTATCTGCTAAAATATCTACTTTAGCAAGCCATTCTTTTTCATCAATTCCAGCCTCTTTAAATGATTTTGGAATACCTACATCTGCTCTCAATTTATCTACTTCCCTAACTAATGACTCTAATCCTTCATCATCTGTAAATGCTGGGAAGTTCATTCTTCTTGAAATTTCTGCATATTTATGTTTTGCAACATAATATTCATATTTTGGGAATGACACAAATTTTGTTGGGTCATCCACTCCATTATATTTAATTACATATGGAAGTAAAATTGCATTTATTCTTCCATGTGGTAAATGGAATTCAGCACCAATTTTATGTGCCATTGAGTGGCATACGCCTAAGAATGCATTTGTAAATGCCATACCAGCTATTGTACTAGCATTGTGCATTTTTTCTCTTGCATATTTGTTACTTCCATCATTGTACGCATCTCTTAAATTTTTAAATACTAATTCTACTGCTTTTTCAGCTAATCCATCTGTATAATCTGATGCCATATTTGATACATAAGCTTCTAGTGCGTGTGTTAAAACATCCATACCTGTATCAGCAGTGATACTCTTTGGAAGACTCATAACTAAGTCAGTATCAACAATTGCAACATCAGGTGTTAATTCATAATCTGCTAATGGATATTTTTTATTTTTCTCTTTATCTGTTATTACAGCAAAAGATGTAACTTCTGAACCTGTTCCTGAAGTTGTAGGTATTGCAACCATTTGAGCTTTAGTGCCTAATTTAGGGAACTTATATGTTCTTTTTCTAATATCCATAAATTTAAGTTTCATTCCTTCTATATCTGCATCTGGATGCTCATAGAATAGCCACATTCCTTTTGCAGCATCTATTGGACTACCACCACCAAGTGCAATAATAACATCTGGCTGGAAGTTATTCATCATTTCAACACCTTTTTTAATTGTTTCAAAAGATGGGTCTGATTCTACCTCTGCAAATATTTGTGAATGTACATATTTTTCTCTTTTTCTTAGGTAATATAGAACTTTATCTACATAACCTAACTTAACCATTCCTTCATCAGTTACTATAAAAGCTTTAGTAATATCAGGCATTTTCTCTAAATATTGAAGTGAGCCTGCTTCAAAATATATTTTATTTGGAATTTTAAACCATTGCATATTAACTCTCCTTTTTGCTACTCTTTTAATATTTATTAAATTAACACTTGAAACATTTGATGTTGTTGAATTTCCTCCAAATGTTCCACATCCAAGTGTAAGTGAAGGCATATTTGTGTTGTATATATCTCCAATTGCACCATGAGTAGAAGGTGAGTTTACTATAATTCTTCCAACTTTTACTTTTTTTGAAAATTCTTGTATAACCTCTTCATTTTCTGAATGAATTACTGCTGAATGTCCCATTCCACCAAATTCAATTAGTTTTTCTGCTAAATCAATACCTTCTTTAGAATCTTTAACTACATAATATGCTAGAACTGGGCTTAATTTTTCCTTAGAGAATGGATATTCAATTCCAACTCCATTTTCTTTTAAAACTAATACTTTTGTTTCTTTTGGTACTTCTATATCTGCCATTTTTGCAATAAAATATGGAGATTTACCAACTACAAAGCTATTAAGTTTATCTTCATCAAACATTTTCTCTCTTAATTTCTTTGTTTCATCGGCATTTAAGAAATAACATCCCGCTTCCTTCATAAGCTTTTCAAATTCTTCATGAATTTCTTTATCTACAATTACAGATTGTTCAGAAGCACAAATCATACCATTATCAAAAGATTTAGACATAACTAAATCATTTACTGAAGTTTTTAATTTAGCTGATTTTTCAATATAGCAAGGAACATTTCCAGGACCAACTCCAAGGGCTGGTTTTCCGCATGAATAAGCTGCTTTAACCATACCTGTTCCACCTGTTGCAAGAATCAAATTAACATCTGGATGATTCATAAGCATATTAGTTGCTGTTATAGATGGCTTTTCAATCCATAAAATACAATCTTTAGGTGCTCCAGCAGCCACAGCAGCATCTCTAACAATCTCCGCTGCACGAGTACTACATTTTTGAGCACTTGGATGAAATCCAAATATTATAACATTTCTAGTTTTTGCTGAAATAAGTGATTTAAACATAACTGTTGATGTTGGATTTGTTACTGGTGTTACACCTGCAATTATTCCAACTGGTTCTGCAATTTCTTCATATCCTTCTTCTTCATTTTGGCTAACTACGCCAACTGTTTTATCATATTTTATACTGTGATAAATATATTCTGTTGCAAACATATTCTTAGTTATTTTATCTTCATATATTCCTCTATCTGTTTCTTCAACCGCAAATTTTGCAAGTTCCATGTGATGTTCTTCACCAGCCATAGACATTGCTTTTACTATTCTATCAACATCCTCTTGTGATAGTTTCATGTACTCCTCAGATGCTTTTTTAGCTCTTTTTACCAAGTCATCAATCATTTTCTTGATTTCTTGTTCCTCTTTTTCAGTAATTTCTTTTGCCATAATACCTTCCTTTCACAATTGAATTGTATCAATTCACAACTAATTGTATTTTAATTAGAAAAGTTAAACTGTGAATTGTAACATTTAATTCTCTAAATTAAATATTGTGTCATTAATTTTATGTAACGCTTTTTATAAATTAGCTTACTTTGAATTATATATGAAAGAAATGAAAAAGTAAATAAAAAATAGTACTTTTCTTTTATTCCTTACACATATAAAAACAAGACTGACTAGGAATCATTTTCTTCCTAGTCAGTCTTTTACTTTAAACTTATTTATTAAGCAAAACTTTAAAAATTTATATTTTATTCATATCTTCAAAATCAAAAATCTAATATTGTTATCTTTCATCGTCATTACAGTCATCTTTTGTTATATTCAAGCCCTGTATAGATTTTGAACTATTTCTGTCCATAGAATTATTTGTTTGCCTATTTGCATTATCTGCCTGACCACCAGAATTTCTAACTCTATTTAATTGACCTTTTTTAGTATTTATAGAACTTGCCTCTTTTATCCATTCTAAATATAATCCGTATTTACTTCTTTCTTCGCTATTGTCAGCTTTTTGATACTTTCCTAATAATTCTGTCCTTAATATATCACTTTCGTTCTTATCTTCTAATAATCTTGCTAGCATTTGTTTTAATCCATTTAATTGTTCTCTTTTTTCTGCTTTTTCAGTCTCAAGCGCCCTTTCCTCCATTAATTCTTTTGCCGTATATGGTCTATTACGTACATTACTATCAATTCCATCAATCTGTCTTTCTATATTTTGCATATCATGTAAAATACCTTCCATATCCATTAAAACACCAATTGACCTGCTCATAATTCATTTCCTTTCATATTAAAAATTTTGCTCCAAACTTTTTTGTTATTTTGTTTCATTTATCTTACCTTGTATTTCATTTTCATATAACAATTTCCACATTCCCTTTGGCTCTGGTAAATCTATAAAACTCATTTCTTCTTTTGTTGTTGGGTGAACTATTGTTAGCTTATATGCCCATAAGCAAATACCAGTTCCTGCTCCTCTTCCATGATATTTACTATCACCATATATTGCATGCATTCTACTTGAAAGTTGAACGCGAATTTGATGATGCCTTCCTGTATGCAAATTTATTCTTAGAATTGAAAGATTCTCTTTTTTATTATATCCTAATACTTCATAATCCAAAACCGCTTCTCTCGCATTCTTCTTGGTTGGTTTTACTACATAGCTTGTATTATTCTTTTCATCTTTCCACAAATAATCTACAAGTATGTCTTTTTCTTTTTCCATTTTGCCATTACATATAACTAAATATTCTTTTTTAAAAGTTTTATTTCTTACTTCTTCGCTTAATCTTGATGCAGCTTTTGAAGTTCTCGCAAATACCATTACTCCACCAACTGGTCTATCTAGTCTATGTACTAAACCCAAATACACATTTCCTGGCTTTTGATATTTTTCTTTTATGTATCCTTTAACTAAAGTTAACATATCTTCATCACCAGTTTTATCTGATTGCGATGGTATATTTACTATTTTTTCTACTACTATTATGTGATTATCTTCATATAAAATTTTCATTATATCTTCCTATTCTTTAATTCTTTTTCTAATTCTACTTCTGCTTTTTTCACAAAATAATTATCTGTATATATTGGAATATTATAACTATTTAAAGTTTGTTTTAATTTATCTATTGTATTTAATTTCTCATTGTTCTCACTTAATTCAACTTCTATAAGATTATCTCCATCTTTTATATCCTTAATCGCAAAAGAAAAACCTTCCTTTTCATAAACTTTATCCAGCTCGTATATTTGCATTATTTCTTCGTAACCTATCGCTTGTAAAAATTTCTTTGCATCCTCTAAATTTTCCACCTTAACATCAAATATTTCTTGATTTAATATTACTCCACTTTTATCGATTTCTTTTCTTTTAAATGTAATTAACTTGGTTTCAATATTCTCAGTAAAGTTTTCTATATATCTAACAAGAATGGCTTTTGCTAATATTTCTCTACAAGTCATTTCATTCAGCTTTAAACTTTTAGGGATAAAATATGCATCTTCCATTTTAAATTCCTCTATTAGCTTAAATCCTTTCTCCTTAATATTAGCTATAAAGTCTTCCATAGAACCTTTAATTTTTACAGTTATTTCATTATCTTGTTTTGCAGGCATATATTTACCTCTTTCACTTAATATTTCTTATATGTCAATTATATAAATTCATTTTATGACTGTCAATTATAATCTTTTATTTTACTCTTCCCATCTACCATAAATTCCACAAGGTAAAATCAATTTTGAATTAGTCATAGGTAAACCTAATTCTCCATGGCTAAACTTACCACCAACTTTTTTAGAAATGTTTATTCTTAACAAATTTTCTAAAACTTGACTTGAAATTCCTGTTGTATATGAATTAATTAAGAAAAATAAAGGTTTATCTGAAAGTACATTCATACATAGTTCTACTAAATCAGCTATATTTTCTTCAAACTTCCATACCTCACCATTTGCTCCTCTTCCATAAGAAGGTGGATCCATAATTATTCCATCATATTTATTTCCTCTTCTGATTTCTCTGTTAACAAATTTTACAACGTCATCAATTAAAAATCTAATTGGCCTTTCCCTTAATCCTGATGATGCTACATTTTCCTTTGCCCATTCGCACATTCCTTTTGAGCTATCTACATGGCAAACAGAGGCGCCAGCTTTTAAACAAGCCACACTAGCACCTCCGGTATAAGCAAATAAATTTAATACTTTTATTTCTCTATTGCTATTTCTTATTTTGTTCATCATCCAATCCCAATTTACTGCCTGCTCTGGGAAAATACCAGTATGCTTAAATCCCATTGGTTTAATATTGAAAGTTAAATCTTTATATTTAATCTGCCAAGATTTTGGTAATGGTTTAATAAAATTCCAATTTCCACCACCAGTGTTACTTCTATTATATTTGGCATTTGCATTCTTCCATTTTTCAGGAAAAGTTTTTTCTTTCCATATTATTTGTGGGTCTGGTCTTATTAGTGTAATATTTCCCCATCTTTCTAGTTTTTCGCCATTTGCCATATCTAGTATTTCGTAATCTTTCCAATTATTTGCTACGTCCATTTTCCCTCCTACAACGTACTAAGTACTTGTACAAACTGATATAAAAGTGAAAACAATATTGCTTGTACAATTACAGAACTTATTACTAAACCTGTTATTATTTTTTTGCTCATAATCCCCTCCTAATAACTTAAGTATACTAAATTATATTCAGGGCTTATCCTATTTATTACTTAATTCGTCTCTCATTTTCTGCGTTTTTTCTCACTTTTATTCGCATTCTAACTTTGTATTAATTCTCATTTAATTCGTCTTTTATTTTTTGAGCCAATTCGTCATTTATTCCTTTAACCTTACTAATTTCTTCTACTGTTGCTTCTTTTATTTTTTGCACACTTCCAAACTTCTTTAGTAATAAAGCCTTTTTAGTCGTTCCTACTCCTTTTATATCATCTAAAGCCGATTTACTCATTGCCTTATCTCTTAAAAACTTATGATAGCCTATTGCTGTATCATGCACTGTATCTTGGAATTGCGTAATCAAATTAAATATTTCATCAGATACTTGTATTTCATTTCTATTTTCATCAATTAAAGCTCTTGTCCTATGTTTGTCATTTTTTACCATACCGAATACTCTTATTCCTAGCTGTTTTCCACTTTCTTTCTCCACATTGTGGATGGCTGTAAGGATTGCTCTTATTTGAGTAATACCTCCATCTGCAAATATTAAGTCTGGTAATTTTCCAAATCCATCATCTTCTTTATCTATTGAATGCCTTAATCTTCTTTCAACAACTTCTTGCATACATCTAGGGTCATCCTGCTCAAATACTGTTTTAATTTTAAATCTTCTTGATAAATTCTTTTTTATAATGCCATCTATCATAACACACATTCCAGCAACCATATAGGTTCCAGAAATATTTGATATATCAAAACTCTCAATTTTTCTAGGTAATTTATCCAATTTAAGTGCATCTTTCATTTCCACAATAATATGTTGATTGCTCTTTTGCTTATTTTTTAAAGTAATCTCTGCATTATTTTCAGCCATTTCAACTAGTCTTAATTTTTCGCCTTTTTGTGGGACTTTGATTTCAACTTTTCTTTCAGCCATTTGAGTAAGCCATATTTCTAAAAGCTCCCTATCTTCAATATCTTCTTTTATCATAATCTTATTAGGAAAGAAACTTCTTCCCATATAATATTGTTTTATAAAGTCAGATATTATTTCTTTATCATCCTCATCATTTAAACCTTTTAAGAAGAAATTGTCTCTTCCTACCATTTTACTATTTCTTATGTAAAAAATCTCTATGCAAATTTCGTATTCATCTTTATAAAGTCCTATAACATCTATGTCATTTTCAGATATATTTGAAACTTTTTGCCTTTGTGAAATTCTGTCAATTGCATTTATTTGGTCTCTTAATTCTGCTGCTTTTTCATAGTCCATCTTTTCTGATGCTTCTTTCATGCTTTGCTCTAGTTCTTTTCTTACACCATCAGTCTTACCATCTAATATAGATATAATTTGATTAATTTGTTTATGATAATCTTTTTTACTAATATATCCTTGGCATGGTGCAGAGCATCTTTTTATGTGATAATTTAAGCATGGTCTATCTTTATATTTAAAACTTTTGCATTGTCTGATTTTAAACTTAGATTTTATAAATTCACACATTTCTTTTGCAGCGCCTGAATTAGGATAAGGCCCAAAGTATTTTGCACCATCATTTAGCACTCTTCTAGTCATATACACATCAGGAAAATCTGCTTTAACATTTATTTTTATATATGGATATGTTTTATCATCTTTTAAAAGTACGTTAAATTTAGGCATATTCTTTTTAATAAGGTTACACTCTAAAACTAATGCCTCCGCTTCATTATCACAAACAATATATTCAAAATGGTCTATTAATGCAACCATATTAAGTATTCTTTGTGTTTTTTTAGTTTTCCTAAAGTATGATGTAACTCTTCTTTTTAAAGAAATTGCCTTGCCTACATATATTATTTTATCGTTTTTATCGTGCATTATATACACGCCCGGTTTATTAGGTAATTTTTTTAATTCTTCTTCTATGTTAAACATTTCTTTTCCTTCAATTTCTTCTCTTACACACAATTATATTGTATCAAAAAATTACATAAATTTCAATAAATATGTCCACTTATCTTATAATTTGTATACTGTTTTCTATAAAATTTTCCATTATATCATTATCTATTACTATGCTATCTGTTTCACCTTCTATTAAATTTTTTCCTTGTTCACTTTGACTCTGTTGAGAATTATCCTCTGCTATATTATCATCATTCATTGAGTCATTTCCTATTTCAGTATTTGTTTTATCCTGAGATTCTTCTATCTCAACTGATTCATTGCTTTCCTTTTCTAAATTATTATTAATTAATCCTATTAAACTTACAGAAATTGCAAACATGCACAAATTAGTTATAAGTATTTTAAGAGTATTATTTCCATCATCTTTTTTAGCTTTTATATAATTTAAAGTTTCATTTTTTGCTACTGCATAAAGCCAAGATGCCTCACTTTTGGTAGGAAACTTGTTTTCAGGTATTTTATATAATTTCAAAAATAAATTTTGCATTATATCTTCGCTATCATCTTTATTTTTTATAATGCTAAAAACTATTTTGAAAACGTAATCTTTACACTCTCTATAAAACATTTCAAAATTCTGCTCTTTATTTTCTATTACCTTTTGCATTACTATATGAAGCTTATTTTTATTCATAAAAACTACATTCCCTTCTATAAAGTTTTTACTTACACATTTTCTTTCTCCAACTCTAATAATTTTTCTTTAACGTCTAAACCACATGCATAACCAACCAACTTTTTATTGCTTCCAATTACTCTATGGCAAGGAACTATAATTATTATTTTATTTTTATTATTAGCCATTCCAACTGCTCTAGATGCTTTCGGGTTTCCTATACGTTTTGCTATATCTAAATATGAACAAGTTTCGCCATATGGTATTTTTAAAAGTTCTTCCCACACTTTTACTTGAAAATCTGTACCATTAAATTTTATTGGAATATCAAATTGCTTTCTATTGCCTGCAAAATATTCATCTAATTGCTTTCTTGTATTTTTTATTAGCTCCGTTTCTTTTTGAACATTATTTTTTATTATTTCATCTACATCATTTTCTGTTTTTACCCTATTTACCATTACTATTTTTTGATTTTCTTCGCATATTGCTAACTTCCCTATTTCGAAATTATATATTTTGTAAAACATCTTTTTCTCCTAATAATTTGAATAATATATCTTAGCGCTACTAAATTTTAGCCTAACGTTTTTTATACCCTAACATATTTTTTCATAAAAATCAAATTTCCCAAAGTACTTGCACTTTTATTAATTTTATTGTATAAAATATACTAGGTTTCTTAGTGTCAAAAAAGTTACATACAACTTAAAGTAACTAAAAATTAATTTTAGCGCCTGGACAGCTAACTTCAAAAACTTACTAAAAAATCAATTTATTTTTTAAATAATTAGCAAAATAGCTGTTGACGAGGATAGAGTTTATCGAAATACTCGGCGGATACTCTATGGCACACTATTGCCAAAGACATTTACAAAACATACTAGTAATAGTATAACAAAATAATGTCAGTAGTCTATGGAACCTAAGTAAAAAATTGTGCTTATATAGTCCACTCTATTTATTCAACTAGATTGAGACTTAAAGTAATATTCATAAGGAGGTCCATATGTGTGGAATTGTAGGATACATTGGTACAAAGAAAGCAGTACCAGTGCTTATTAAAGGATTGCTTTCATTAGAATATAGAGGTTATGACTCTGCTGGTATTTGTGTACTAGATAATGACAAATTAGATGTTGTAAAAGACAAAGGTCGTGTAAAAAACTTAGAGGAAAACCCTGAACTTTCAAAATTATTAGGAAATATAGGTATTGCACATACTAGATGGGCAACACATGGTATTCCATCAAAAGAAAATGCTCACCCTCATTTAGACTCTACTGGTAAATTTGCAGTAGTTCACAATGGTATAATAGAAAACTACACTGAACTTAAAGATTTTTTAGCAACTAAAGGATATACATTAAAATCTGGGACAGATACAGAAGTTATACCTAACCTTATTTCATATTATTATGATATAGAAAAAGATGTACTTAAAGCAGTTAATTTAGCAATAAAATCTTTAAAAGGCAGTTATGCCATAGAAGTAATTACACCTTACCTAAAGAATGCAATAATCGTTGCTAGAAAAGATAGCCCTTTAGTTATAGGTATTGGAGAAGGCGAAAACTTTATTGCTTCAGATATTCCAGCTGTTTTAAATTATACAAGTAAATTCTATTTTCTAGAAGATAAGGAATTAGCAATTGTAAAAAAAGATGAAATTACTTTCTATAATTATGATTTAGAAGAAATTTCTAAAGACATAAAAGATATTGAATGGGACTGTGCAAGTAGTGAAAAAGGTAAATTTGAAGACTACATGCTTAAAGAAATATATGAACAACCAAATGTTGTTATGGAAACAATAGGTTCAAGATTAAAACCAAATGAAAAATGCTATTTTGATGATTTAGATATTGATTTAAGTAGTATAAATAAAATTTATATTATAGCTTGTGGTACTGCTATGCATGCTGGTTTAGCTACAAAATATACATTTGAACATTTTTGCAAAATACCAGTCGAAGTTGATATGGCTTCTGAATTCAGATACAGAGACCCTTTGATTGATAATCACACTTTATGTATTTTTGTAAGCCAATCTGGTGAAACTGCTGACACAATTGCAGCACTTAAACTTGCAAAAAATGCTGGCTCTACTACTTTGGCGGTAGTAAATGTTATTGGTAGCTCAATTACAAGAATTGCAGATTACACTATTTATACACACGCAGGTCCTGAAATAGCAGTTGCTTCTACAAAAGCATATACATGTCAAGTTGTATTATTAAACATATTAGCTGTATATTTTGCTGAATTACTTGGCAAAACATCTCAAGAATTAGAAGATTTTAAAACTGAGATTTTAGAACTCCCTGACAAGTTGAGATTAATTTTAGACTCTACTAAAAATATTCAAGACTTTGCAAAAGAAGTTTATAATAAAAAAGACATATTCTTCATAGGAAGATATACTGACTACGCTGTTTCAATGGAAGGCTCTTTAAAGCTAAAAGAAATTTCATACATTCATTCTGAAGCTTATGCAGCTGGCGAATTAAAACATGGTCCAATTGCATTAATTGAAGATGGTGTAACAGTTGTCGGAATTGCTACAAATCCAAATCTAGTAGATAAAACAATGAGTAATTTAGAGGAAGTAATTACTAGAGGTGCAAACGTTATGGTTGTAAGCAACCAAGCTTTGCCTAACATAAAAATTAGTTGTAACATAAAAATACCTGAATGCTCTCCTATGCTTTCACCTATTTTATCTGTTGTACCATTACAATTATTCTCATACTATATTGCTAAAAACAAAAATTTAGATGTAGATAAACCTAGAAACCTAGCAAAATCTGTAACAGTTGAATAATAGAAAAGACTAATCCTGATTTTATCAAGATTAGTCTTTTTATTTTTCGTAGATTATTCGTTTTTAATATTACATAAATAAATTTTATACTTTAACTCTAGTTTGATAATTTAATATATTGCTTACTGTTTCTGGTCTAACAGGTGCCATTAGCAATTTTCCAGTTCCTCTATAAACATTTACAAAACCTTCTCCAGCAACAGTAGAGCCTACTAAACTTCTTGTCGACCTTTCAACTGTAAAAGTTAATGAGCCTGACCAAGCTACTGCCATATTTCCGTCAATTTTAACTTGGTCGTTATTTAATTCAATTTCGATTAATTCGTCTCTAGGAACAGGACTTTCTAAAATTACTAATCCTTGGCCATTCAATTTTAAATTAAACAAGCCTTCTCCACCAAGTACAGCTGATGATAAATTTGACCTCATAACTACATTATTACTTACACTACCATCACAAGCTAAGAACATTCCATCTTCTAAAACCATTCCTCCATTCCAACTTCCCACATCTTCTATCAAAATATAGCTATATGTAGGTTCTAGTGCTAATAAACCAGTTCCATAATATTTAGGTTTAGCAGCTGACTCTTTTGTAACAGAACCTTTTATTGCTTTTCCCAAAAAGTCTCCTACTCCTTTTACATCAGTTTTGCTTTCTATATTACCAGCAAGCCATTGCATAGCTCCTGCTGATGTTACAAATTCACTATTATTTAATTCTATTAATGCCTGTCTTCTTTTCACATTCATTTTTGAAGCAAAATATTCATTAACAGCTGTAGCCTTATTAACACTAACATCTCTTTGATATTCTATTATTGAAATGTTATTTCTCTTTTCAATTATTTTTACATCATCATTTTCAAATAAATTTTTAATTGATATCATAGTTAATCTCCTTTCTTTTCATAACCAAATTATAATATAGCCCTATTTTCTAAGTCAATATTTTTACTGATTTTCTCACAATCTTTATTTTCAACTAATACCAATAATAATTTTCAAATTTTAAAATCTAAAAACGAGCAAGGACTGCTCAGCTTTCGCTTTACAGTCCTGCTCGTTCGCCTGTTAAGGCTGTACTGTTGGGACCATTGCCCCAACAGAGGGTTTAATCATTCCACTCAAACGTCATCCTTCCTTCCACTCTTTTTACACTTCTCAAGCAGACCTTTTTAGTGTCTGCACTGGAAAAGTATAACTCGTCTGCCAGCGCCATGGCATATCTAAGATATTCCTCGGCTTCCTCCCTCGTCCATCCATTGTAGTACAAATATCCCCTAATTATAATCAGAGGATTATGGTCTTCGACATGGATTTCCACGCCTTCTTCAGTCAATACGACTTGGGTTATCAGAAATTGTCTCACCTCCGGTGCTGGCTCCTTACTCTCACAGAGCTCTATTCTCCGAGCTTCTGCTTGAGCTGCTTTTTTCTTAGAAATCTCGTGATCGTATGTCGGAATCCTAATCATTTTTTCAACCCTTCCTGTGTTTAGTTTACCACTCCGGTACTCTTAATTATATCATAATTTATGTATTTAGTCAAAACGTTCTATTGTAAAATCCAATTTTTCCCTTTTTTAATAGATAGGTCTTTTATGCGGCTAATGGTGAGAAGGTCTCAGAAAACCCTCTCACCATCAGCCGTCAGCAATTATTCATCATCACTACCTTCGTATCTTCAAAGATACGTCTTAGCTCCTCATTCTCTTTAGCGGTTAAGAAAGAACTTTCATCTACTTTTCTTTTATAGCGCAAGATGGCAGTTCCTTCTATCTTTATTAGTCTGTTAGGAGATTCGGCATATTCGTAATACAACTCACTGTAGCGTAGGTTTGCCTTGTTGACCTCCAACGCCTTAAGTTCCCTGTATTTCCGCTTAACCTTCTTGTATAGTATTCTTTCCTCTCTCCGTCTATCAAGTATCCTTTTTATAAGAAACATGAGAGCTATAGTGAGGCAGAACACAACCAGGGTTAAAAACGGAAGATGCCTGCTCTGATGGAACACGAACATTACACCGCAAAGAATAAGAGCTATTGTTGCACTTAGCGAGATGACAACCACTTGTTTTTTCATGTTTACTCCTCCGAACACTATCGAAGTATTTTTGGTTTATACCACTTTTCATTATACACCATTCCATTGTAAATTTCAACTAAGATATTCAATCTTGTCAAACATATATTACCCTATATTACAAAAAACTTTTAATAAAATTAGCAATATTGCTCCCGGTACACCTAATATTCCAATAACAATTGCATTAATTAGATTTAATCCAATATGAAATCCAAAAGATGTCCCAATTGTATTTATTATAAAAATTACTAAAGCTCCTAAAAAAGAATTTAATAGAAACTTAAAAATTTTCTTCATAGGAAATAAAAAGATTTTTCCAAAAATCAATAGAAAAATTATGCAAATAACTGCTGAAATAAGTATATTTATATCCACCATACTAATTGCTCCTTTCATCATATGCTAATAGTTTTAACATGAAGCCTGCTTTCCTTTTTAAATGTATGATGGACAAATTATTTTTATGCTAACTTTTCCACTTCAATTCCCTTTTCCTTTGCTAATTTTATTAAACTGTCTAATTGCGCTTGCATAGATTTAATTTTATAAACATAATAGTCTATTAATTCATTTGTATTAGCAAACTCAAAATTTTTATTTGCATTAGTAAGTTCTGCCTTTGTATGCAATATATTTCTAAGAATATCTTTTTTCTCCTCCTCTGGTGTCATTTCTATTAAATATCTATCTCTCAAATACTTTTCTTCCATAAATACGCTCTCCTCCTTCTCTAATTATATTCACATTAAATACCAATTATGCATAAATTTTCTATTTTTTTATTTTTGGAATGTTCCTACCAAAAAAATTCCAAAAATTATTGTAAAAATGCATATTTGATGGTAAAATAGTTACATAATAATATCAGTTATAGTCTATAAAATTATATTACATTTTATATAATTTCATATTCTTGACTGCATTTAGGAGGTATTTATGATAGATATTAAATTTTTAAGAGAAAATCCTGATATTGTTAAAGAAAATATTAAGAAAAAGTTTCAGGATTACAAACTTCCTCTAGTAGACGAAGTTATCGAATTTGACAAAAAAAGCAGAGAAGCTACTTTAAAAGGTGATGAACTTAGAAGCAAACGTAACTCCTTAAGCAGTCAAATTGGAATGCTTATGAAGAATGGAAAAAAAGATGAAGCAGAAAAAATAAAACTTGAAGTTCAAAATATAAATAAAGAATTAGAAGAAAATGAAAAATTAGAAGGTGAGTACAGTGAAGAAGTAAAATCTAGAATGATGAAAATTCCTAACATTATAGCAGATAGTGTTCCTATTGGCGAAGATGACACTCATAATGTTGAAATTGAGAAGTTCGGTGAACCAGTTGTTCCAGATTATGAAATTCCTTACCATACAGATATTATGGAAAAGCTTAGTGGTATTGACTTAGACGCAGCTCGTCGTGTTGCTGGTAATGGCTTTTACTATCTAACAGGCAATATTGCAAGACTTCATTCAGCAGTACTTGCTTATGCTAGAGATTTTATGATAAATAAAGGTTTTACTTATTGCATCCCACCATTTATGATTCATGGAGATGTTGTAAGTGGAGTTATGTCTTTTGAAGAAATGGATGCAATGATGTACAAAATTGAAGGCGAAGATTTATACTTAATTGGTACAAGCGAGCATTCAATGATAGGAAAATTTAAAGGACAAATTTTAGATAAAAAAGATATGCCATATACTATGACATCATACTCTCCATGCTTTAGAAAAGAAAAAGGTGCACATGGTATTGAGGAACGTGGAATTTATCGTATACATCAATTTGAAAAACAAGAAATGATTGTTGTTTGCGAACCGGAAGACAGCTGGAATTGGTATGACAAATTATGGTCATATACAGTTGAATTATTTAGAAGTATGGATATTCCGGTAAGAACTTTAGAATGTTGCAGTGGAGACTTAGCAGATTTAAAAGCTAAATCTTGCGATGTTGAAGCATGGTCTCCTAGACAAAAGAAATACTTTGAAGTTGGCAGTTGTTCAAACTTAACAGACGCCCAAGCTCGTAGACTTGGAATACGTATAAAAGGTGAAAAAGGAAACTATTTTGCACACACTTTAAACAACACTGTTGTTGCCCCACCTAGAATGCTTATTGCACTTCTTGAAAACCACTATAATCCTGATGGAAGTGTTGATATTCCAGAAGTTTTATGGCCATATATGGGTGGAACAAAGAAATTAGTACCATAATTTTTTACAGAAAGGATTAAATTATGATAATAAAAAATGCAGAATTTACAATATCTGCTACTAACCCTAAACAATATCCTAAAGATGATTTACCTCAAATTGTATTAGTTGGTAAATCTAATGTAGGTAAATCTTCTTTTATTAATACTATGGTTAATCGTAAAAAATTAGCAAGGACTAGTAGTGAGCCTGGTAAAACAAGATTAATTAATTTCTATAAAGTTAATAATGAATTTTATTTTGTAGATCTACCCGGATATGGTTTTAGCAAAATGTCTAAAGCTCAACAAGTAGAAGTTGGCAATTTTATTGAAGAATATTTGCAAAAATCTCCAAACATTGCTTTAATTCTATTTCTTGTTGATATTAGACATAACCCAACTAGTAATGATAAATTAATGTATGATTACATTATAAGTCAAAACCTGCCTTGCATAATCATTGCTAATAAAGCAGATAAAATCGCTGTGACAAAAGTTAATGATAATGTAAAAAATATTCAAGATAGCCTTAATCCTTTACATGATTTAAAGTTTATGCCTTTCTCTTCTGAAAGAAAAATTTATTCAGAAGATTTATGGAATGAAATTGCAAACACATTAGATATAAAATAATATGAAAATATATAAATGCAAAAATCCTGAATCAGATTATGATTCAGGATTTTCTAATCAATTATATTATATCATCCATCGTATAATATCCATTTTCTTTATTTACAATATATTCTGCTCCTTTTAAAGCGCCTTCTGCAAATACTCCTCTAGAATAAGCTTTATGAGTTATTTCAAAACTTTCATTTTCTCCAAAGAAGCAAACTGTATGCTCCCCTACTATATTTCCACCTCTAATTGAAGAAAAACCAATTTCATTCTTTTTACGTTTTTCTCTATTTTGGAATCTATTAAAATTATATTCCTTAGAATTATTCAAGACATCATTAATACTATCTGCTAGAAGCAAAGCTGTTCCGCTAGGAGCATCTACTTTTCTATTATGATGAGTTTCTACTATTTCGATATCTGTTTCACTTAAATTTTTTGCTACCTCTGCAACTATTTTTTTCATTAAGTTTATATCATAAGACATATTCGCAGATTGAAAAACTGGAATTGTTTTGCTATATTCTTTTATTTTTTGTCTTTCTTCTTCTGATAATCCAGTAGTTGCAATAACAATTGGAACTTTGTTATTTTTAGCATATTCTAAAATTTGCATAGTTGCAACAGGTACAGAGAAATCTACTATTACATCTGGCTTTTCTTTTATATCACTTATATCTGTGTAAACAGGAAATATATAATCCGCATTTTCCTCTTTATCTACCCCATTTAAAACTGCAAATTTCTCATTATTCTGTATTGCTTTTATTACTTCCTGTCCCATTTTTCCATTGCATCCATTAATTAATACTCTAATCATATAAATTTTCTTTCCTTTTTGTTATATTATTTTTCTTAGGAATATTAGTCCAAAGAATATGTATGCATATCTAAATAATTTTTTAGATTCAATTTTACTTCTATAATACTGTGCTGATTCTTGAAGAGCACTGTATTTATCTACTAAAGTTATAACAAATGATTCTTTGTATTTTGGAAGTGACAACGTTACTGGCCACATATGTTTCACTATTATGTCTTTTTCTTTGTCGTTTAAGTCATATAATTTAGACGCATTTTCTAATGCTATTTTAGGATGTACAAATGCATGATATCCGTCTAAATTTAATTCTTTTTTGCTATTTCTCCAGTCATACAAGAACAAATCATGTAGCATTGCGCCTCTTGCCATTGATTTATAATCCCATTTTAATTTTTTACATATTCTATAGCTTATGTATGATACATTTAAGCAATGTTCAAATGTGTTTATATCATAATGTTGTCTGTATTTTTTCATCTCAGCAACAGTCTCATTATTGATTATGTCTTTGACTATTTGCATATATTCTTTATCATTTATTGCTTTTTCTAAGAAAAGTTTATTTTCGCCTATTGAATATTCATTTTCTTGGTTTATCACCATTTCTACATCATCAAATTTACTATATAAATTTGAGTTATCTTTTGCTCTGTATAATGATTTTAATTTTTCTTTCATTAAAATACTCCATTTATATTAACATTTTAGATAGCATTTTTATGCCATCTTTTCTGTCTCCCCTTAAAATATATTATATGCTGTTTAAGAGGTAATGTCAATATAAACAGCGTTAGCTTTCTTAGTTATCGCTTTTAATGCCTTTTCTCTAGGAAGAATAACCATTTTTCCACATTTAAGACATTTTAATTTATAATCTACCCCGATTCTTGTTATTTCCCATTCTTTACTTCCACAAGGATGAGGCTTTTTAGTTCTTACAATATCTCCTATGTTATACATATTCTCCCTTTCTAAAAAACTTTTTATTTGATCTTTTAACTTTTTCACATTTTAGTAATATCTCTAAGATATTAATTATCTTTTGTGTATGTTCTAGATGGTCTAATATATTTTTTTAATTCCTCTATTTCTTTAGGTGTAGCAACATAGTTTGCTTTACTACCATCAATTAGTCTTCTTGCCCCGATTATTCTTTGGCCTATTGGAAAATCAGCATCATATCCTTTCTCTACTAAACGATTTCTTCCTTCTTGACTAATTAATCCATCAAAAAATAGTCTTCCTAGAGTAATTCCTATATTTTTATTTCTTAATTGTATTTGTAACTCTATTATACTTTTCCATTCATTTTTTATGTCTGAATCCAAAATTTCCATCACTTCAACTAACTCTTGCATCGCTGTCTTTTTTCCCCCTAAATAATCATTAAGCATCGACAATTGCTCTTCTGTACATTGTAGTTTTATTTTTCCAGCCATAAGTCTTTTCATATCATTAATATTTCTACCTATCTGATATTCTGCTCTCAATTGTGGATATTTATTAAAAATAGTTTCAGGTAAATCTAAATCAGCAATTGTCGTCCATCTAGACTCTTTTCTTCCACCCATTTTTTGTGGAATTTTTCTTAAATTATATCCTTCACTATGCAAAGCAGCTGCAACATCAAGAAACTCTGATACTTTGCTTCTAGGTTCAACTTTAACTTTCAATCCGTCTAAAAAATCATTAGACATTGTTCATTTTCCTTTCTCTCACTGCTTATTTTTTTCTGTTACTTTTAGAACAAAAGCGGGCTTTATTAAACTTTTTGTTTATTTAAAATCCTCATTGCCCGCGTCTTTGTTCGTACGCCAACTTTATCTTAAGCGATGAAATTTTTAAATCTTTTTTCGATTTCATCTTTTCCAAGTACCTGCATAATTTCATACATATCTGGAGTATTTCTTCTACCTGTCAAAACAACTCTAATAACAGTACTTACATCTCCAACATGTCCTGCCCAATTTTCTGGATTTGCCTTATATTCTTTAACTTCTCTAGCATAACCCAATTTTTCAGCTACATCTTTGATTTTATCAAACCAAACTTGCTTATCATCATTGTAATCATAAACTTTAGAATATTCTTCTATTACTTTCTTAGCATCTTCGTCTGAAATTTTATCAAAGTCATAATTTGAAGGTTCTTCATACATATATATGATATTTTCTTTAACATCTGACCATTTTGATAAATCTTTTCTAGGCTTTTTGCTATTTTCTCTTTCTATTCCAAAAACTTTTAATGCATATTCTTTATTTTCAAGCATTTTAGCTAATTCTTTATCATATTGCTTTGCCCAAGTATTTACATAATCATAAACTTGTCTTGCTGAATATTTAGCAATAACATTTTTTGATACATCTAACAATTTAACCATATCAAAAACTGCACCACTAACCCCCATTTTAGAAAGTTCAAACTTAAATTCAGACATATCTTTATCTGGATTTGCTCTTCTCCAACCCTCAAAACTTGAGTTTATAATATTCATTAAATATTCATTAACTGCATCACTTGGTATTCCTTCTTCATGATAATAATCAACAGCTGCTTCTGGATCTTTTCTTTTACTAATTTTTCTCTTTTTGCCATCTTCCATTTTTAAAATATTTGGAACTTGAGCATATTTAGGTGGCTTAAATCCAAAAGCTTGGAATAATTCAATATGAAGTGGAGTTGATGAGATCCATTCTTCTCCACGAACAACTAAAGTAGTTCTCATTAAATGGTCATCAACAACATGTGCAAAATGATATACAGGAAGTCCATCAGCTTTAATTAAAACAGCATCTTGGTCATTTTCCGGGAATTCTATATGTCCTCTTACACTGTCTTTAACTTTTATTTTTCTATCTTCTCTACCATTTGAACGAAGTCTTATAACAAAGCTTTCACCATTTTTAATTCTTTCAATTGCCTCGTCAACTGGTAAATTTCTATATTTAGCCCATACTCCATAAAAACCTGTTCTTAAGCCTGCTGCCTCTTGCTTCTTTCTAATTTCTTCAATTTCTTCTGGAGTTGCAAAACATGGATAAGCTCTACCTTGTTCAATCAAATATTTAGCAAAAGCATCATATATTTCTTTTCTTTGACTTTGCTTATAAGGTCCATAATCTCCTCTACTTTCATTTTCAGAAATCATACCTTCATCTGGAACAAAATCAAACTTCTTAAGAGCATCAATAATTTGTTCTACACCATTTTCTATTTTTCTTTTTTGGTCAGTATCTTCTATTCTTAAGAAAAATACTCCTCCTGTTTGCTTTGCTATTGCTCTATTAATAATACATTGGTACAATCCACCAATATGCACAAACCCTGTTGGACTTGGGGCAAACCTAGTAACCTCTGCTCCTTGAGGTAAATTTCTTGGCTTGTACACTTCTTCATAATACTCTATACTCTTAGCATTTGGATATATAACATTTGCTAAATCCTTGTAATCCATAATGACCTCCTTTTCCTATGCTTCCATAATAATTGGTAAAATCATAGGGTTTCTCTTTGTTCTATCAAATACAAAATCTCTAACATCATCTTTTAATGTAGATTTAATTGTTGACCAATCTCTAATATGATTATTTTCTAGTTCATGAATTTCTTCTCTTATGAATGATTTTACATCTTCCATTAAGTTTTCTGATTCACGTACATATACGAATCCTCTAGATATAACATCAGGACCAGCTACAATTTCCCCAGTTTGATTATCCATTGTCATAACTATTACTATTAATCCGTCTTGAGATAAATGTTGTCTATCCCTTAATACTATATTTCCAACATCACCTACGCCAAGTCCATCAACCATAACTCTTCCTGATGGTACTGTTCCGTTAAATTTAGCTTCATTTTCATTTAATTCTAAAACTCTACCATTGCCTGTTATGAAAATGTTGTCTTTTGGTATTCCCATTTCTATTGCTGTATCTCTATGTGCCATTAGTTGTCTATACTCACCATGTACTGGCAAGAAATATTTTGGCCTTACTAATGCCATGATTAATTTTTGTTCTTCTTGGCAAGCGTGTCCAGACACGTGTACATCAGCTAGAGTGCTGTAAACAACCTCTGCTCCTATTTTCATTAATTGGTCTATAACTTTTGATACCGATTTTTCATTTCCTGGGATTGGGTTTGCAGAAATAATTACTAAGTCATTTCCTGTAATAGTAACTTTTTTATGCTCTCCATTTGCCATTCTAGTTAATGCTGACATTGTCTCACCTTGGCTACCAGTAGTAATAATTACTAACTGTTCGTCTGTATAATTTTTTATCATATCTATATCGATAAATAAGTCATCTGGTGCATCAATGTAATTTAATTCTCTTGCTGCTTCTATCATATTTATCATACTTCTACCTGAAACGGCAATTTTTCTACCAAATTTAACAGCTGAATTAACTATTTGTTGAACTCTATGAACATTTGAAGCAAATGTTGCTACAACTATTCTCTTTTTGCATCCTTCAAATAAGTTATCAAAAACTGGACCAATAGATTTTTCAGACATTGTAAAACCTTTTCTTTCTGAGTTTGTACTATCTGAAAGTAGAGCTAAAACTCCCCTATTTCCTATTTCAGCTATACGTCCTAAATCCATCTCTTGTCCATCTATTGGTGTATAGTCTACTTTAAAGTCACCTGTATGAATTACTGTTCCTACTGGTGTATGAATTGCAAGCATTACAGCATCTGGAATACTATGTGAACTTCTAATAAATTCTACTTGCATTTTACCAAAGTTTACAGTTTCACCTTGATTTACTACATTTACCTTAACTTGATTTCTTATATGATGTTCTTCTAGCTTATGTTCAATTAGTTTAACAGTTAATCTAGTTGCATAAATAGGCATATTAACTTGTTTTAAAACATATGGTATAGCACCTATATGGTCTTCGTGACCGTGTGTTATTACTAAACCTTTTATTTTATCTTTATTTTTTATTAAGTATGTTACATCTGGAATTACTAAGTCAACTCCAAGCATATCGTCCTCTGGGAACTCTAATCCACAGTCAACTAATACAATCTCATCTTCGTATTCAAATACTGTGATATTTTTACCAATTTCATCAAGTCCACCTAAAGCAATTATTTTTAAATTGCTCTTTTTAAAAGCAAAATCTAATTTATTTGATTTCTTTGGATATTGCTTTTTATCATGTTTTGTTTCTTGTGTTTGCTTTTTATAAGCTCTTCTATAACCTTTCTTTTTTTCATTATTTTTTCTATCCGAAGCATTTTCAGATATTTCTTTTGTGTTATTTTCCATAAAATTATCTTCTCCTTCTATATTATATTTAGGCGATTTTGGTGCCTATCCCCCATGCAAATTCTCTTATTTGCATAATAATATCGTATAAAACCCAAAATTTTATACTTTAAAAAATTTAATTATACGTTCAAAAAAGATAGTTTTAGCATCTTAAACTATCTAATTTTAAATTATATAGTCTCTTTAATATAATTTAAAATAATTCAAAATATTCAATTATCTCATTCTTTAAACATTATAAATAAATCTCTTCTTTATCTTACAGATGATATTTTATTACATAGTCTGCCTTGCATTAAAATAGCATTTTCCATAAGATAACAACTGTTTGTTATTATACAATATTTTAATTTAAAAGTCAAGTTTGTTTGTTTTATGTCAACATAGTGTTGGAGTTTTTAGTAAATATTTTCATCATTATTCTATTTAAGTCTTTATGCATATTAGGTGAACCGCAGAAATAAATCTTTTAAAAAGTTCTAATTAATTTTTCTCACGAATACAATTAAGCAAAAGTATTTCAAATTAGAAGGAGCAAAAGCTATATGAAAGGTGTTTCAATCGAAGAACGTGCAATAAATTTGGCACAATATATCATAGATTCAAAAGATACCGTAAGAGGAACTGCAAAGAAATTTGGAATATCCAAAAGTACTGTACATAAAGATGTATCAGAGCGTTTACTTGAAATCAGTCCAACATTGGCATTTGAAGTAAGGAAAGTTCTAGATGAGAATAAAGCTGAAAGACATATTAGGGGTGGTATGGCTACAAAATTAAAATATAGTCATTTGCATAAAAAAAATTAAAATTTTTTTCAACAAGATATTGCATTATTCGACAAAATATGATAAATTATTTGTAGCGGAATAAATTTACTAAAGTAAATTTAGGAAGCATTCCAAATACCAACTAATTCTGGAGATATTAGAAATAATATCTCCTTTTCCATTTTTTAATTATTTTCTAAGCTTTCTCTCATTATTTTATCAAACTCTGGCAACTCTTTCTTTAAAATAACTGGTTTTCTAGTTTTTAAATTAATAAAGCATAATTCTGTATCTCCAGTTGCAACCAATTCTCCGCTTCCTACTTTTTTCATTACATAACCAATTGTTATTTTTACGCTATTATATTTTAATACCTTAGTTTCAATTTCTACACTATCTCCAAATGTACTGCCATATTTATATTTGCAATTAACAGATAAAATTGGTGATGTAATACCCATTTCTTCTAATTTATCAAATCCAAATCCTATATTATCAAGCCAGTACACTCTTGCCTCTTCCATCCATCTAATATAATTTGAATGGTGTGTTAATCCCATTCTATCAGTTTCATAATATTGTACTTTATGTATGTAATTTTCCATTCTTTTTTCTCCTTTTTTGCACTGAATATCCAAACTTACCAATCTTTTTGCCTAAGGTATAATATCCACCATTTGCATAAGCTATTAAATTGCACTTAGAAATATCAAAAGCACCATTTTCATCAAAATATTTTTCGTCCGCATCTATGCACAAAACTTCTGCAATAAACATGTTATGACTTCCAAGTGGCACTACCTCTTTAACTTTACATTCTATTGATACAGGGCTTTCCTTTATTAAAGGGCATTTAACCATATTTGCCTTTTCCTTTGTTAGATGCATTTCTTTAAATTTATCTACATTTGCTCCAGATTTTACACCACACCAATCAGTTGCATATGCTAATTTTTCAGTAGTTAAATTTATTACAAACTCTTTGTTTTCTTTTATTAAATTGTATGAATATCTAGAATCTCTTACTGAAATATATACCATTGCAGGATTTGTATTTATTATTCCTGTCCATGCAACAGTTATAATATTAGACTTCTCCATATCTCCACAGCTTACCATAACTGCTGGGATTGGATATTCAAATGTACCTGCTTTCCATTTTACTTTACTCATTACGCTCTCCTTTCTTTACTGTATTTTACTTTTGGGACGGACCTAAACGTAAAATTTTTCATTTTACGAAAAGGAACCGTCCACATCGTAAAATTTATTCAAAAACTGTTCTTACTTTTGGAAGTAAATAGTGACTTCCACCTTTATCTTTTACATTTTCACACATTGAAACTACTAAAAGTCCATCTTCATCAAATGCATTGAACCAACCAATTTCAGTTCCATTTTCATCTTGTTGGTTTTCCTTTATTTCTGCTGTTCCTGTTTTTCCTGCAATTGTCTTTCCTTCTACTTTTGCTCCTCTACCAGTTCCTGTTTCTACAACAGCTATTAAATCTTGTTTTATAGTATTAGCAATTTCAGAAGAAATTACATTTTCTTTATAATATGTTACTTTATTGCTTCTATTATTAGTAGTCGTATTTATTACATTGCTTGTACTGTTTAAATTTTCTGTATATTCTAATACTGGCATTACCATATTTCCGCCATTTGCAAAGCTTGAATAAATCATTGCCAAATGTATTGGATTAACAAGCATTTGGTCTTGTCCATAACCTGAGTTTGCAATTGCGGCATCACTATCCATTGAGCCATATGTTGATTTTGACACATCTTGAACAAAAGATATTTTATCATTAAATCCAAAATCATCAAGTCCCTTTTGCAAATTAGTTCTACCTATTCTTAAAGCTGCTTTTGCAAAATATATATTATCTGAATAAACTAGAGCATTTCTTAAATTTGCTGGTCCAGAATATGTTGTAAGTGTTGTTACATATAAGTCGCCCCAAGAGCTGTCGTTTTGCCATCTAGTTCCACTTGTCCCGAAATCATCATCTGCCGTAAAGCTATTATACTTTAATCCGATAGCTCCAACAACAGGTTTTAATGATGAACCCGGAACATATGTAGCTAAGTATCTATTAAACATCGGCTTTTTTTCATTATTTTGTAATTCATTCCATTCTGCATCTGTAACTCCAAGAGTTATATCATTTGCATCATATGATGGTGTACTAACTAATGCTAAAACTTCTCCAGTATTATAATTCATGGCAACTGAGGCACCTTCGTCATCCTTAAATCCTTCATATAATTTTTGTTGTATATTTATATCGATTGTAGTCTTTATATCTTCTCCATCTTTAGCCTCTTTAATTGCTAAAGTTTTAGCCTTTGCACCTTCTGCATTTTCTATATAAATTTCTGTTCCATCTTCTCCTTTTAGCCTATCATTATATGCATATTCTAATCCTGTTTTTCCTTCATCATCCTGTGCATAACCTGTAAGTATAGATGTTGCTTCTTTATATGGATATACCCTTGCTTCTACATCTGTTATTAAAATTCCTTTTATTTTTAATAATTCGTTTTTCAAATCTTGCTCGTCTCGTGAAATTTTTCTTAATGGCACAAATGTATCTTCCTTAACATACTCTGCATTTAATGCGTTATTAATTGTTTCTTCTGTTATTCCTAAAAGTTCTGCAAGCTTAGCTAAATCTGTTGTATCATCCATACTCCTTGGCACTAGTCCAACAGAATAGGCTTCTCCATCTTTTGCAATTGCTATATCATTTCTATCATATATTGCTCCTCTAGTACTATCTAAAGTAGTTACTCGAACTTTGTAGTCTTCTTTTAAATCTGGAAAAATAACTGATGAATCCCATAGAATTTTATAACCGTCATCACTTTTTTGCAATTTAACAGTATTCATGAAATTCATATTTCCTGCAACTGTATCCATTGAATTATTATATGTCACATTTACTATATTACTATTATCTTCATCTTCTACGTTTGTTAGTACAGTAGTTGCAATGTTTTTTGCTTCTATTCCTTCATAAATGTTTTTAATTCTAGTTACAAAATCTTCTTTTGAAGTATCTGTAATAACATAGTCATACATTGCTTCATATTCCCCATTAGATAGCTTTTCAAAATATTCTTTTAAGCTAACTGATGGTTCTGTTTGATTAGTATTATATACTATTATTCCAACTGCAATACCCGCTATAACTAAGATACAAAGTAATACAATCAAAAACTTCTTCATGTTTTTTACCTCAAAATAATAGCAACTTGCATTTGTTTTGCTACTATTCTTTCTTTTATTTTAGGCTTTTCTTTTTTGTGTAAAAAAATAACCTATGCATATTTTATAATACATAGGTTATTTTTGCAAGATATGTGCGGTCGACTGTTAGTTTAGTCTGAATTTATTAAGGCTTGTTTTTGAGTGTTTTAGTATACACATCCTAAAAGCCGTAAAAAACTTATAAATTTACTATCTCTCCTATTGAAATGCAACTTCGTATATTATAAAATATAAAAAAACAAGAGGATAAAATATATGAGTTTAATTGATTTTTTTAAAGATTATAAAGATTACATAGAATCTAATAATTCACATTCTCTAGTATTGTCTAAATCTAAAGGAAGAAATCTTTTTAGATTTATTCAGTTACAAAACTTTCAAAGAAAGTATGGAGATTTACTTTATAAGCATTTTAAGGTTATGGATAGTTCAGACGAATATGAATTCTTATTTGATTACTTTGGTAAAAAAACTTTAGAAACTGCAATGCAAAACGAGCAAGCCACTACTCAGGAAATAGCTTCTATACTATTTAAAAATAAAGATTTTGAAAATTTTCGCACTGAAACCAGAAAAATAGCAGTTGCTTCAAGAATAAGTGATTCTATTATGTTAAATAAATCTACAGGTTTTGATATAACAGATATTACATCTGGAATTAATCCTACACGTTTTTCTAGAAAATCATATAATGGTAAAACAATGCTTGATATTTTTTATGGAAACAATGTAACTAAAGACACTTTAAAACAACTATATGGAATTTATGGTAAAGAAATAATTAATGAATTTTATAATGATGACTATTTAAGAAACAAATCCATTCTTGCTTTGGATAGTAAATATTCCAATATAATTGCAGTTGGTGGTTTGCAAGACCATGTAACCCATTATTCTGAAAAAGATTTAGATAACGTATTTCAGAAATATTTAAGAGATGAACAGCTTTCAAAAACTGAGCAAGCTATTGTTATTGGATTATTGACTAAAGAATGTGATTTGATTTCCACATATACAGTTCCCCACTTATTAAATCATTCCGATTATATAAAATCAGAAATAGGCATTGGGATTTTTAATGATATTGTTGTTAATAACCATCAATATTCTAATGAAGATAGAAAAATATTCACTTCACTATCCAACATTTGGAATCATGATGATTTACAAAGATATCAAAATTTAAGATTGTTAAAATCTAGGTTTTCTAGCTTATCATCTAAGTATGAAAATCAACTAGATTCCATAAATAAAATTTTAGCTTTAGCCCCATCTGAGTTACCTGCCCATGCTCAAGAAATAGCTAAAACCATGGATTCAATATTCACAGATTATGAAGTAGCAAACAGAGAAGATATAATAAATAATGTATACACCCCACCAAATCAAGAGATGGTTATAATATCAGATATTTCCCAAATGCCATCTGGTGCAATGCTTCACTTTTTTAACCCAGATAGTAAAATGTTTGCATTTGATGATTATGTACAAGATTTAGAAGAACAACGTTCCCAAGAACTAGGAAAAGCTTTTCATTTTAGTGAGGAAGAAAAAGAGAAGTTAAAGTCAACCTATGAAGGAGCGCAAGATCATTATATTCCAAGTAGATCCTTAGATATGGTTGGACTAGGACAAATGGGAGATTTTGACACTAGATATATTACAAACACATCAAATCAGCAATCTGCAATGATTGTTACTGCAAAAGATATTGCCAAAGGCTATGGTACACGCGGAAATATAGCTTTAGGCTTTTCTAAAACAACTTTAACACCAGATTTAATTGCAACGATATCAAATAAAAACATACATTCAAATAAAGGCATTGACTATGTGGAAAGTAATAATCAATTTCAAGATTTTTCAGCATCTTATGCTGATTTAACAAATCCTAAAAATCGTGATATAAGAAATAATGAAGTTGTACTTTTTAGAAACACTTTTGAATCTTCATTAAAACCTTCTTATGTAATGTACATTTCACAATCTAATAACTTAAGTTCAGAAGAAGAAAGAAAAAATATTAATACAATAAAAGAACAAATGAAAAATGCCGGACTAGACGTCCCAATGGTTATATTTGAAAAAGCAAGAATCAATCAGCAGTTGCGTGAGGAAGCTTCAAAATTGTTAGGCTCGGAACAGTATAGATAGCCCATACAAACTATTTTGGGATGTATTTTAAAACATAAAAATACCAAAGTTATTTTAAACTTTGGTATTTTATTATTTAGTAAAAATCAAATATAATGGTTACTCTATTCCCATAATCTTCTTTGCTCTTTCCACATCTTTATTGCTTGCCACTCTTACATCTTCTAATTCATAGGGTAGTCCAAGCTTTTCCCATTTATACTTTCCTAAATCGTGATAAGGTAAAAACTCAAATTTTTCTACATTAATTGTCTTTAGAAAATCTTTTAATTTAAGCAAATCCTCTTTTTTATCTGTAATACCTGGTACTAAAACTTGCCTAATCCATATTCTCTTATTTTTTTCATTAATATATTTTGCAAACTCTAATTCTAAACTATTTGAAGACCCTGTAAGCCATTTACAAGTTTCATCATTAATAGATTTAATATCTAATAAAAATATATCTGTCAAATCAACAATTTGCTTTATTTTATCAGTAATTGTGAACATTCCAGAAGTATCTAAACATGTAGAGATGTTTTGTTTTTTAAGTTCTTGAAATAGGCTTATTACAAAATCTTGTTGCAAAAGTGGCTCTCCTCCGCTTAAGGTAACTCCTCCATTTGATGCAACAATATAATTTTTATACCTCATTATTTTTCCTACAACTTGTTTTACTGTATATTGCTCACCTGAATTAATATCCCAAGTATCTCTATTTTGGCAATACTTGCATTTTAGATGACACCCTTGCATAAATACTACAAATCTTATTCCCGGTCCATCTACTGCACCTAAGCTTTCAAAAGAATGTATTCTTCCTGTTACGTTTTCGTTATTCATTGCTTGCTCCTTAGATCTTTTCCTGTATTGTTCTAGCTATAACTTCTTCTTGTTGTTCACGAGTAAGCTTTACAAAGTTTACTGCATATCCTGATACACGTATTGTTAAATTAGGATAATTTTCAGGATGATTCATTGCATCTATAAGTAAGCTTCTGTCAAACACGTTTACATTTATATGATGTCCTGTTTGCATAAAATATCCGTCCAACATACTTGTTAAATTATTAATTCTTTCTTCTTCACTATGACCAAGTGTAGATGGTGTTATAGCAAATGTATAAGAAATACCATCTTCTGAATATTCATAAGGAAGTTTTGCTATTGAGTTCATTGATGCAAGCGCTCCTGACTCATCTCTTCCATGCATTGGGTTTGCTCCAGGTGCAAATGCAACTCCTGCTTTTCTTCCATCTGGTGTACTTCCAGTATTTTTACCATATACAACATTTGATGTAATTGTTAAAATAGATAATGTTGGGTCTGCATTTCTGTACATTTGATGTTTTTCTATTTTCTTCATAAATGTTTTAACTAAGTTTACAGCTATTTCATCAACTCTATCATCATCATTTCCGAATTTAGGGAAATCACCTTCTACTTCATAATCAACTGCTAGTCCATCATCATTTCTAATTACTTTAACTTTTGCATATTTTATAGCTGAAATAGAGTCAACGGCTACTGAGAAACCAGCAATTCCGCAAGCCATAGTTCTTCTTATTTTTCTATCATGCAAAGCCATTTCTAAGGCTTCATAAGAATATTTATCATGCATATAATGGATTGCATTTAATGCTTTTATATAAATTTTTGCAACATAATCCATCATTTGGTCAAATTTTTCCATTACTTCATCATAATTTAGATATTCTGAAGTGATTGGTTCAAATTTTGGAGCTACTTGTTTTCCAGACATTTCGTCTTTTCCACCATTTATTGCATATAGAAGTGTTTTGGCTAAATTTGCTCTAGCGCCAAAGAATTGCATTTGCTTTCCTATTTTCATAGCAGATACACAGCAAGCAATTCCATAATCATCTCCTAATGTAATTCTCATTAAATCATCATTTTCGTATTGTATTGAAGATGTTGCAATTGATATTTTTGCACAATACTTTTTAAATCCCTCTGGTAAATTCTTTGACCATAATACTGTTATATTTGGTTCTGGAGCTGGTCCTAAATCTTCTAATGTATGAAGTAATCTAAATGAATTTTTTGTAACTAATGTTCTTCCATCAATCCCCATACCACCAATGCTTTCAGTTACCCAAACTGGGTCACCACTAAATAAAGCATTATACTCAGGAGCTCTTAAAAATCTTACCATTCTTAGTTTTAATACAAATTGGTCCATTAATTCTTGAGCAAATTCTTCTGTAATTGTGCCATTTTTCAAATCTCTTTCCACATATATGTCTAAAAATGTGGAAACTCTACCTAAGCTCATTGCTGCACCATTTTGGTCTTTTATTGCACCTAAATATGCAAAATATGTCCATTGGAATGCTTCGTGAGCATTTTTTGCAGGCTTAGATATATCAAATCCATATTTTTCAGCCATTGCTTTCAATTGTTTTAAAGCTTCTATTTGGTCATGAATCTCTTCTCTATCACGAATTACTTCTTCTGTAAATTCATCTGTATCTAATATGTTTAGCTCATCTTGTTTTTCAGCAATTAATACGTCTACACCATATAAAGCAACTCTTCTGTAATCACCTATAATTCTTCCACGTCCATATCCATCTGGAAGTCCTGTTAATAAGTGTGAACTTCTAGCTGCTCTTATATCTGGTGTATATACTGCAAAAACGCCATCATTATGAGTTTTTCTTAACTCATGATATATATATTCAATCTCGTGGTCTACTTTATATCCATAACTTTCGCAAGATTTTTCAACAATTCTTATACCACCATTTGGCATAATTGCTCTTTTTAGTGGAGCGTCTGTTTGAAGTCCAACTATTGTCTCTAAATCTTTATCAACATAACCCGCTTCATATCTATTTATTCCTGAAGGAGTTTTTGTATCTACATCAAGTACTCCTTTTTCTCTTTCAATTTTATATAAATCCTGTATTTTATCCCATAACTTAGCACTTTTTTCAGTAACATTTGCTAAGAAACTTTCATCACCATCATATGGTGTATAATTTGCTTGAATAAAGCCTCTTACATCTATTTCTTTTGTCCACTCTCCTTGTTTATTAAAACCTTCCCATTCTTTAAAATCCATAATTCTACCTCCTTTATTTTTACTTCAATTTATTTTTTGCATTATGCTATAAACTATACATAAGTTCATGATTTTCAAAAAAAGATACGCTATTATGTTATCTTTTCTTGCTCTTCCATATGCTATATTATCATAACATATGACGTTTATCAACAAATTTTTCGTAAATATTATGTGCAAAATTTTAGTAAATATTATTGGCCCAGGAAAAACTTGATTTTTCCTATTCAACAAAAAAAGAGAGGTGGGAATTACCCCACCTCAGTTTTAAGGTCAATGTCGTTTGCTTCAGCCTCCTCCTGCTCTAAGGCGCTATCGACTAACTCGTGTATGGTTTCTGCCATTGCAGGATGTGCTTCCTGCATGATGGCATCAGCCACTTCAATAAATCGTCCGTCTGGCTCCAAGCCATAAGCCTTTGTCAGATTAGAAGCCATGCTCAAATATGTCATATAACCAACCTCTTTCAATAATGTAGTACATTATATTATATCATATATTCCATTATTTGTCAAACACTCCCACTTTCTTTATTCCAAAAGTTATAAAATATATAATTCCTGAAATAATTACAATCATAGGTCCTGTTGGTATATTTGTGTAGTATGAAATGATAAGTCCGCTAATTCCTGAAAATAGTGCAAATATTATTGAAAATAAATGATAACTTCTCATATTCATTGCAATATTTCTACTTGATGCTGCTGGCAAAATTATTAATGAATTTATTAGTAAAATTCCAACCCATCTAATTGAAATCATTACCATGACTGCAATTAATATAGCAAAAATATTTTCCATTGCTTTTACATTTATTCCTTTGCTTTTAGCTAATGTGCTGTTTAAACTTACTGCATTTATTTTGTTAAATAAGTAAAACCAAAATATAAAGGTTAATATAAAAGCCACAAATAAGTACAATATTTCTGATTCTGAAATGCTTAAAATATCTCCAACTAAATAGCTAGAATATTTATTAAAACTTCCGCTTTGAGCGAGTATTGCAAGTCCAAGTGCAATTGCTATTGATGAAAATACGCTTATTATGGTATCTGCCCCATAGGTTGTTTTACTTTTTATAAAATTTAATAAAAGTGCAAAAATTACGGCAAATATTATCATAGATATATTTATGTTTGTCATTCCTAAAAGCATTCCTATTGCTATACCTGTAAGAGCAGAATGTCCTAGTGCATCAGAAAAGAATGCCATTTTTTTATTTACTATCATTGTACCAATTATTGCAAAAATTGGTGAAACTAATAGTATTGCTAAAAAAGCATTTTTCATAAATGTATATTGCATAAAATCAAAAGGTAATATTACTTCTAGTAAATTATATATTACTTCCATTTTTGTTGCTTCCTTCCCCTATTTTTCTTTATTTTTTCATTAAAGCTTTTTTTAATTATTTATCCTATCTCTCCAAATCTTTCTATAAATTCATCACTTTTAAAAACTTCCTCTGCTGTTCCTTCTTTTACAACCTCTTTATCTAGCAATATTACTCTATCGGCATACTTTTTTACCAAGTCTAAGTCATGAGATACAAGTATTATTGACATATCATATTGCTTTTTCAAATTTGATAGAATTTCATAAAAATCTTTTGTTCCATTTCTATCAACTCCTGATACTGGTTCATCTAAGATTAATAAATTAGGTACTGGAGAAGTTGCTATTGCAAGTAATACTCTTTGAAGCTCTCCACCAGATAGATTTCCAACTCTTTTATCTATCAATTTTTCTGCGCCAAACATTCTTAAGGCTTCTCTTATTTTTCTATATAAATTTTTATCCTTCATAAGCCATACCGGTTTATTGGAAATATATGATGCAAACATATCATACACAGTAGTTGGCATATCTCTTTCAACATTTAAATGTTGTGGAACATAGCCTATTTTAATTTTTTTCTTTTTATTTTCCTTCATATCAAAAAATTCTACTTTACCAGTATGATTTATTTCTCCTAGAATTGACTTTAATAATGTGGATTTTCCTGCACCATTTCTGCCTATAATCATCAAAAGTTCTCCACAATGTACTTCTATGTTTATATCTTTTATTATATCTTCTTTTCCTACTTTTACTGATAAATTTTCAATCTTTGTACAATGAAAACCACAACTTTCCATCAATAATATAGTCCTTTCTTTAAAACATTGTTTTAAGTATTTCTAAATTTTCTTTCATAGTATTTATGTAAGAGTCTAAAGAGCCATCTCCACTCATAGCATCATTTAATCTATATACTTTTGCTCCTGTTTCGCTAGCTATTAAATTTGCATTTTGGTCGTCATCATTTTGTCCTATAACTATTGCCTGTATTCCTGTTTCTTTAACTTCTTCTATTACTCCTCTTACTGTTTCAGCAGATAGTGAACTTTGCTCATGGTCTGTTTCTATCAAAGTTTCATTAACACCTATAAACTTAAACAAATATGAAAATGATTCATTTAATGATACTACTGAATTTCCTTCAAAATTAAATTCTTCATAACTAGATTTTAGTTCTTGTAATTTTTGTACACATATATTTTTATTTTGTTCAAATAAATCACTATTTGAGGAATCTAACTCTTTAAGTCCTTCAGTTATAGCTTCTACTTGCAATATATAATTATCTATACTTGTCCAAAAATGTGGATTCACTTCTTCACCATCTTGTACAAAATCTGTAATTTTTGTGCTTGAATCAACCATCTTTACATCTGGATAAGAATCTATTATTTTTTGCGAAAATTGTTCCATGTCATAACCATTTTGAACAAAAATATCTGCATTCTCAAACTTCTTTAAATCGGTAGTTGTCAATGTATAATCATGAATACATCCAACATAGTTTTCTGCCATATTGCTTACTTCTATATTTTCTGCACCATTTGTTATATTAAGAGTCATAATATAAATTGGATAAAAAGATGTTACAATTTTTAAACTATCACCCTCTATATCATCTTTTCTATTTAAATTTCCTATTACAATTCCTGCTATTAATATTAGCACAATTGCAACTATAATTATAATATTTCTTTTTTTCACTTTTTAATCAATCCTTTTTAATTCCTTATTTACAAAATAAAGTTAGAACTGCTATATTCGTGTTCTAACTTTACTGTTTTGCATTAAATTTTAGAAATTAGTTTTGGCTATATGGTAACATAGCAATATGTCTACATCTATTAACAGCTGTTGTTATATCTCTTTGATGTTTTGCACATGCACCTGTTGTTCTTCTTGGAAGAATTTTTCCTCTTTCATTAACAAATTTCTTTAATTGTTCTGGATTTTTGTAATCTAAAACAAGATTTTTGTCACTGCAAAGTGGACAAGCCTTTTTTCTAACTTTTCTTACTTTATAATCATCATCGTAATCTTTATTATTTCTTCTATTTCTGTTATTTTTCTTGTCTGCCATAGTTTTAAGTGCCCCCTTTCTATAAATTTGATATATTCTCTATAATAAATTTCTTATATAATGAAATATATTAATTTTCAAATGACTTACTAAAATGGTAAATCATCTCCTGATGAAACCTCAAAATCTGATGTATCACCACTTGATACTTGAGTATCTCCACCAAAGGTATTATCGAAACTTCCACCGTTAGAATCTCTTTTGCTATCTGCAAAATAAGTTTCTTCAGCAATAACCTCTGTTGTATATCTCTTTTGTCCTGATTGGTCTTCCCAAGTTCTAGTTTGTATTCTTCCAACAACTGCTACTTGTTGACCTTTTTTAAAATATTTACTACAAAACTCACCTGTTTTTCCCCAAGCTACAATATTTATAAAATCTGCAGTTTGAGCATCTCCTTCTCTAGTAAATCTTCTATTTACTGCTAATGAGAAAGATGCAACTAGTGTATTATTAGTTTGTGTGTATCTTACTTCTGGGTCTCTTGTTAATCTACCCATTAATATTACTTTATTCATTTTTACCTACCTTTCGGCTCCCCACTAAGACTGTGGTTTTCTTTAGATTATTCTTCATTTCTTACTACTATAAACTTAATAACTTCATCTGTTATTCTGTAGTTTCTCTCTAATTCTGCGATTAAAGATGGTTCTGCTTCAAAGTAGAATACAACATAAATACCTTCTTTGTTTTTCTTTACTTCATAAGCTAATTTCTTTTTACCTAAGTTGTCTACTTTTTCAACTTTACCTTGTTTATTAATCAAATCTGAGAATCTGTCTACAAGGCTTTTTACCTTATCTTCATCTGCAGATGGATTAATAATGATAACACTTTCGTATTTGTTCATTACATTCACCTCCTTATGGATAATAGCCTGCCATTTATTTGCAAGCAAGGATATGAAAAGTGATTTAATCTCTTTTCAAGCAGTACTATTTTATCACAAAATATACATAATTGCAAGTGTTTTCTCTTGAAAATTTTGGCACCTTTCATTTTAAAATTAAATTCCATCATAGGAATAATCATGACTTGGTTTTAATAAAATATGATTCTAAATTTCTATTTTGTTTTTTCATAATATGTCAACAATTTTTATTCTTTTCCTTCTTAATAAATTTATTAATCTCAATACTTGCAATAGGTATAAGTACAACTATGTAAGGAATTATATATCTTGATTTTGCTTCCCATATAATATGAAATGCAAATCCCCCCATGAAGATTAATAATAAATAGATTACATTCACTGATAGATTTTTTCTATTTTGTATAAGCACAATTGTTACACATACACAAGTAAGTATTAACAAAGCCTTTTGGTAAAATGTTAAAGGTTCCTTGACTACATTCAAATAGTCATCTTCACTTTCATTTAATAAGTTAAGTCTTACGGCAGAATAGGTATTTTCAGCCCACATAGAAGCTAATTTCATTGTATAAAATCTAAATGTATATCCCATGTCCTGTGAAAAATATGTAAGTCTATCTTTTATTCTATCTGCATACTCCTCTTTGCTAGTTTCTGGATTCTTAAGTGCTGGCTCACCTATATCTTCATTATACCAACCATTTCCCCTCCAGCTTTCGCTCATTCCCATTAAAATATAGCTTATATTGGGATATGCCTTGCTTTTATCTAAGTCATATTTGTTTATGTAATAATCATTTACAATTTGCGCTGGCACAATTGACACCAAAGCATAAAGTACAATAACTACACCATTTATAATATTTTCTTTTGCAGTTTTACTGGTTATTTTCGTGAATAGATTAAATAGTAGATATATTACTGTTGCTATTACAAATATTAAACTATTCATTCTAAACATATATGCAATCATTGAAAAAATTGTGGCAAGAGTAAAGTATTTTACTCCTAAATACTTTGACATTTTTTCTTTGACGACAATTGCTCCTGGATTGTTGATATTTACATTTCTATCTTTATTATTCAAATAATCCACAAATTTCATCATGTAATAAACGCTAAGTAAAGCAAATGCCAAACTAGGTATATCTCCATACACAAAAGTTGAAAGCATTGGTAATGATAAAAATGTCAAGAATAATACCATTAGCCTTACCTTATTTACTTTATGGCTTTTTGAAATCATATTACCTATTTTATATATTGCTACAAGTATTATAATGATTGCTATAACATTCAATGCTCTAGGAGTTCCAAATTCATCAATATGAATAAGCCTAAAAAATAAACTATATAAAAATGCTTGTGGTATTTGTTGATTATATGCTTGAATATATTCTCCAAGTGGAATTCCTGCATATGTATTACTATTAATGATTGCCTCATCATATCCCCTGTAAAATAGCTGGCCCATTGAATTTACATGAACTTGGTCACCAACTATTGGAGCCCTTACCAAAATCGTCCAAAGTATATCTGCTATTATATAAATACTTATTGCAGATATAAATAGGATTTTTCTTAGTTTTTTCTTTTTTTCATCTTTATATAAATATTTATTCAAAGCACTTGAAGCAAAATATATTATTAAACCTGTAATTATTAGTCCTATAATGTAAAAAATATTATTAAAACTTATTGTTATATGCTCTGAAGCATCTAAATTTGCAGTTAAAAATATATTTAAAAGTACAACTATAACTAAAAATATTATTCCTATTACGCTAAAAAATCTTTTCACTTCTATCTCCCCTAGTTTTTTTATTGAAATCAGTATTTCAAATTTTATTTCAAAGTTACTATACCATATTTCTAGGCGATTATCAATAATTTATTTTTCTTTATCTTGAAAAGTTTATTTTATATATCTATAATATTGTTAGTTTTATAATTTTTAGTTTTGATTTTTTCAAAAAAGGTCCGTCCCCAACTGAAAAAAGCGATTGAGGCTTGCCCCCCAATCGTTTTTTACATATATTCTTTTAATTTTTTGCTTCTACTTGGATGTCTTAATTTCCTTAAAGCTTTTGCTTCTATTTGTCTAATTCTTTCACGTGTTACTTGGAACTCTCTACCAACTTCTTCAAGTGTTCTTGCTTTGCCATCATCTAGACCAAATCTTAATCTTAACACTTTTGCCTCTCTTGGAGTAAGTGTTGACATTACTTCATCTAATTGCTCTCTAAGCATTGTATATGATGCTGCTTCTTGTGGAGAAGGCGAATCTTCATCTTGTATGAAATCACCTAAATGGCTATCATCTTCTTCACCTATTGGTGTTTCAAGTGATACAGGGTCCTGAGCTATTTTTTGTATTTCTAATACTCTTTCTACTGATACATCCATTTCTTTTGCTATTTCTTCTGGTGTAGGCTCTCTACCATTTTGTTGTAGCAATTGTCTAGATGTTCTAATAAGTCTATTTATTGTTTCAACCATGTGAACTGGTATTCTTATTGTTCTTGCTTGGTCTGCTATTGCTCTAGTAATAGCTTGTCTTATCCACCATGTTGCATAAGTACTAAATTTATATCCTTTTGTATAATCAAATTTTTCAACAGCTTTAATTAAGCCCATGTTTCCTTCTTGTATTAAGTCTAAGAATAACATTCCTCTTCCAACATATTTTTTGGCTATACTTACAACAAGTCTAAGGTTTGATTCGGCTAATTTTTGCTTAGCTGCTTCATCTCCTTCTAGTACTTTCTTTGCTAATTCTAATTCTTGGCTGTATGTTAAAAGTGGTATTTTTCCTATTTCTCTTAAATACATTCTGACAGGGTCATCAATACTTACGCCTTCTAAATTATCTACATCTAATTCTTCTATAGGAATATCTTCGACTTCTTCTAAGTCCTCTGCATCAGGCTCTATATCTTCTATGTCATCTTTTAAAACATCTATACCATTGTTTTCAAATGCATTAAATACTTCATCTATTTGGTCTGCACTAGCATCACACAATTTTGATGCTAATTCTCCATATGTTATTTTACCTTTTGCCTTTACTTCTGATATTATTTTTTCTATATCTTCTGCTGATTTTCCTTCTTTTGATTTAGCAGTTGTTTTATTTTCCTTAGCTTTTTTTTCTTCTGCCTGTTGCTCTTTATGAGCAATTCTAGCACTATCTATTGAATTAATTGCTGCTTTTAAATCTGTTTTCTTTTCTTTCTTTTCTACTTTCTTTTTATCTGATTTATTATTCATAATTCCCCCCTACTTAATTCTAGCTAAGCTTATTATGATATCATTTAATTCTTTTCCTAATGCCATTGCTTCTTCTTTAGGAAGAGCTTTATCATTAAGTTTATTAATTATTTCATTTCTTCTAGCAACTAAATCATTCTTTTGATAAGATTTCTCTATGTCTTCTATTCCTTTTTCGACATCACTAATTTCAAAATCGTATGCTAAAATGCCACTAATATAATTAATTGTTTCATCATCATCAAACCAATTAAGTACATCTTCTACTGTTTCACTCGTAGATAATTTTTCATACAAAGTTTTTACTATACTTTTATTTTTCTCTGATTTGATACTTTCTATGCTAACTATTTTCTTTATTCTTTCTAAACTTTCTTTTGGATAATTTATTAATAGATATATTACCATTTGTTCTCTTCTTGAAGATTTCTCATCAACTTTTTCTTCTTGTTTTGGCCTTACAATATTAGGTTTTGCTTCAAGAGTTTTTTGACTTGCACCTTTATTTGAATATAATCGTTTATTGATTTCGGCATAAATAGCTTCTTTTGAAATATTATATGTATCTGCAATTTTATCTACATAGACTTCTCTTTCCATGCTGTTATTAACTTCTGAAAGAATTTTTGCAATTGCATTAAGGAATTTTATTTTATCACTAACATTATCTAAGTTAAGCTCTTTTTTAAGATTTTTTACCTTGTATTCTACAACTGAAATTGCATCGTCCATGCATTTTCTAAATCGGTCTGGACCATACTTAACTACAAATTCGTCTGGGTCTTTTGCTCCACTGATTTGGAGTACTCTAATATCGCACCCCATACTTTGAAGTATATCCATTCCTCTAACAATAGCAGCTTGTCCTGCGCCATCTGCATCATAGCCTAATATAACTTGCTCAGTTGATTTTCTAAGAAGCCTGCCTTGCGCATCTGTAAGTGCAGTTCCAAGTGAAGCTACTACATTTGTTATTCCTCTTTGAAATAATGAAATCGCGTCCATATAGCCTTCTACAATTAGCAATCTTTTCATCATTCCAGGGTTATTTTTCTTTGCTACATTTAATCCGAATAAATTTCGACCTTTGCTATATACAATATTTTCAGGTGAATTTATGTACTTTGGTTTACTATCATCTAAAACTCTACCGCCAAAAGCAATTACTCTGTTTCTAACATCTTGTATTGGAAACATTACCCTATTTCTGTATCTATCAATGTACATTCCTTCTCTACTTTTGTTTACTAAGCCCGAAGCTAAAATTTCTTCATCTTCAAAACCTTCTTTTCTTAAAGCTTTATATAGTTCATCAAATTGTCCAGAAAAACCTATCATAAATGACTTAAGTGTATTATTGTCTAATTTACGCTTTTTTATGTATTCTTGTCCTGCTTTTGATTCTGGCCTATATAAATTTTTATGATAATATTCAGCAGTAAACTGGTTTACATCATAAACCTTAGCTTTAAGCTTAGCAATTTTTTCATCTTCGTAATTTGTTGATGTTGGAAGATTTATTCCTGCTCTGTCTGCTAACATTTGCACACTTTCAACAAAACTGATATTTTCAATTTTCATTACAAAGTGAAAAACATTGCCACCAACTCCGCACCCGAAGCAATGAAATATTTGCTTATCTGGTGAAACAGAAAATGATGGTGACTTTTCATTGTGAAATGGGCATAAACCAAAGTAATTTCTCCCACTTCTTTTTAATGTAACATATTGTGATATAACATCTATAATATCATTACGGCTTCTTATTTCCTCTAATAATTCATCACTATATCTCACTTTAAACAATCCTTCTTTTTACTCATACTAATATTATTCGACATATGTAAACTAAATCCTTCTTTTTTATACAAAAGTATACAAATTATGTAAAATTATTCAACTTAACATAATAGTCGACTTTGTGCAAAATATAAGTGGACTGTATTTTTTAAGTCCACCTTAATTGTATTTGATTTAATATTAGAATTTTAATATTGTTTAAGATAATGTCATTTTAAGCATTTGCTGCACCATTAAATGGTATGAATTTATTAACAGCATTTTGTTGTAAGTCTATTTTTGCTTCTGTTGGAACTCTATATTCTTTGTATGACATATCTATTTTATTATCAATTAGTTTTTCTATTTCTTCTTTAGAAGAATGTTCTGCTAAAACTAATTCGCTGACAAGAATTTGTTTTGCATTAAGTAACATTTTCTTTTCACCTGTAGATAAGCTTCCTTTTTCTTTTTGTTTGAAACTTAAGTTTCTAACTACATCAGCAACTTCATAAATATTTCCTGTTTTCATCTTATCTAGGTTCTCTCTGTAACGTTTATTCCAGTTATTAGACATCTCTGTTTCATCTTTTTCTAATACTTGAAGTACACTGTTAGCGCTTTTTTCGTCAATAACGCTTCTCACTCCCATAGCTTCAGCTTTTGCAGTTGGAACCATAACCATTACTTCGCCAGGCATTTTGATTATATAATATTGTTGTTTCTCCCCTAAGATTTCTTTTTCTTCAATTGATGAAATTGTACCTGCGCCATGCATTGGGTATACTATATTATCTCCTATATTAAACAATTGTAGTCAACTCCTTTCCAACATTTGTGTATAACAGAGCCTAATTCTCTCTTTCTAACACAATACTATTATAGCACATTTTTGAAAATAAGTAAAGGATAAATTCTAAAAAAATGTTTAACTTTTTTGTTATGTTTACCTTTTTTTAACTTCTTTTTGAGTAGTATCTAAAGATGATTGTCCTACATCAACAATATATTGGAACTTAGTTTAAAAAATTACGCTGTGAATTATATTTAAATATTTTGTTTTCCTACAATCTCATTTTGATTTTTATAAATACTATTAGGTTTTACCACACCTCTAACTGATGAAAGTGGATATATATTAGTATTTTTTCCGATTATTGTTCCCGGATTTAGTACACTTCCACATCCAACTTCAACATTGTCACCAACCATTGCTCCGATTTTTTTCATACCTGTTTCTATTTTTTGTTCTCCGTCTTTAATAATAATTGGCTTTTTATCTGATTTAATATTTGAAGTTATTGAACCAGCTCCCATATGAGACTTAAACCCTAATATTGAATCTCCTACATAATTGTAATGTGGTACTTGCACATTATTAAACAAAATAACATTCTTAAGTTCTGTTGAATTTCCTACTACTGTATCTTTTCCTATAATTGCATTTTTTCTAATAAATGCACAGTGTCTAACCTCTGCACCCTCACATATAATGCAATTTTCTCCTATATATGCAGATTTATACACTTTTGCTGTTTTATGTATCCACACATTTTCCCCTATTTGTTCATATTCTTCTTTATTTAAGCTCTTTCCTAGTTCTAAAATAAATTCTTCTATATGTGGCAATACTTCCCAAGGGTAAGTATATTTTTCTAGCAATGGTTTTGCAATAGATTCATCTAAGTTATACAAATTTGAAATTTTACAATCTTCCATTTTTGCTATCTTCCTTTCAAAAAATAAGTCTAATTTAAACTTTCCAATAATTATTATATAATTCAACAGCAGTTGCAGGACTATCATTTCCCTCTGCATTCTTTACAGGTGCGAAATCTTCATTTCTTCTTCCTCTTAAAATTGAAATATTATCGAAGAAAGCAAATCCATCAAATATAAATGCTTCATATTTATATGCATTAGGTTTTGTAGGTTTTATCATTTCACCCATTTCATTCATGTATGGAGCTTTTTTATTTGCACTATGATATGGTAATTTTTCTTTACTTATTTTTTCTAGTGCTTCAAAGCTATATAAATTGCACATAATATGTGATTCGCCAAATAGTAATTCTCCTTCTTCATCAACTTCATGAGCCATTTCTGTTGGAAGCTCTGTATATTCTATTACACCAGGCTTTCCATCCTTTTTGCAAAATACTCCAACTGGCTCATCTGGGCTTCTTTTAACAACTGATTTAGAGCCTATTTGATTTCCTTCACATGAAGTCAATCCAATCAAAATTGGATCAACCATATTAAGCAAAGCATTATCTACTGCACCAATGAAAATCCACTTAATGCCGTTCTTTTTCATGTCATCTAATATACCATCAATTCTCATTGATTTATAAATACAACCATTTCCATCAGCTGCATATTTTATATGAAAATTTTCATCAACTAAAAGCTTGCCTTCTTCGCTAATTAAAGGCAAATTTCCTTGTTTGAAAAACTTAATTTTATTTTTTGGATATCCGAAATAGTTATGCTCTTCAAAAAATTCTTCTGTTTTTTCATCATTTTCCGTACTTGTCATTATGTACCAATTTAAAATAACACCATATTTTTCATTTGCTCTTTTTATTCCATCTGCTAATATTTCAAATAAGTACTTTGGCTTAGGCTTAACATCAAGTAAAAAAGTGCCTTTAGGGCCATCATGACCTAATCTTGTTCCTTGACCTCCTGCCATTGTAACTACTGCATATTCACCATTTTTTATAATATTCTCTCCTACCTCTTTATATTTGTTAAAATCTTCTTCATTCATTTTATATTCATCAACAAATTTAACATGTTCTATAAGTTGACTGCCAATAGCTTTATCTTTATCTCTCTTGCTTATTTTATATAATTCTTTTAATTCATCAAAATTAATATTTTCAATTTCTTTTATAAGTTCAACTTTCTGATTCTCATCAGCCATTTCTAAATATTTCAATAAATGCTCTTGATTATTTTCTTTTAGAATATTCATATAATTAGCCATATTCATCAATTCCTTTCAAACGTAACATTCTCTTAATTACCTTTGCTTTAGTTCATATTTTTATTTATTATTGTAATTTTTGTTCTCATCACGCACATTCTATCACATTTGTATATAATATGCAAATTAAATTTGTCTTGGGAACTTTTTCAGTTGGGGACGGTCCTTTTTTGAAAAAAATTTAACTTTTGTCATAAGTTTTAGTTTTGTCTAATATACTTTAATAAAGTTTTGTACAAATCTTCTTTAGGAGGTAAAAATGGAGGACAATTTAAAATTATATCAGGATATAGCAAATCGTACTGATGGAGATATTTATATAGGTGTAGTAGGTCCTGTAAGAACTGGAAAATCAACATTTATAAAGAATTTTATGGATTTATTAGTTATACCTAATATAGATAACTCTTACAAAAGAGAAAGAGCTTTGGATGAACTGCCACAAAGTGCTTCAGGCAGAACAATAATGACAACTGAGCCTAAATTTGTTCCAAATGAAGCTGTTGAAATTACGCTTGATGGAAATGTTAAATTTAAAGCAAGATTAGTTGATTGTGTAGGCTATTTAGTAAATAATGCAATTGGTTATTTAGAAGATGACATTCCTAGAATGGTTAAAACACCTTGGTCTGATGAAGAAATGCCATTTGGCGAAGCTGCTGAAATAGGTACTAAAAAAGTTATTCAAGACCATTCAACAATTGGTATTTTAGTTACAACAGATGGAAGTTTTTCAGGTATATCTAGAGATGATTACATTTTAGCAGAAGAAAGAGTTGTTAAAGAATTAAAAGAATTAAATAAGCCTTTTGTAATTGTGCTTAATACAGTTGCACCATACTCAGATTACTCAAGAGATTTAGCAAATTCTTTGGAAGAAAAATATAACTGCCCTGTTATTCCAACTGATTGCTCTAACCTTTCTTTATATGATATTAATGAAATTTTTAGCAAAGTATTATACGAATTTCCAATTGAAAGAATTAACATTTCATATCCAAAATGGGTTGACGGCTTAGAAAATACTCACTGGTTAAAACAGGAATTAAATAAAGAAATTAAAGATACTTTTGGTGGTGTTAGCATAATTAAGCAAGCAAATTTTGCAGTTGGTAACTTACAAAATACAGATATAATTAACTCAACAACTATTGATGAAATAAATCTTGGAACTGGCGCTATATCTATAACAATTTCACTAAAAGACGACTTATTTTATAAAGTACTTACCGAAATTTCTGGAGAAACTATCAATAATGAATTTGATTTATTCTCTGCATTTTACAGTTTTGCTAAAATTAAAGGTGAATATGACAGAATATCACCTGCTATGGAAGAAGTTAAGTCTAAAGGTTATGGCATAATTACTCCTTCAATGGATGAACTTATTTTAGATGAACCTGAAATTGTTAAGCAAGGCTCTAAGTTTGGAATTAAACTACGTGCAAAAGCTCCAAGCATACATATGATAATGACAAATGTTGAAACTGAGGTATCTCCTCTTGTTGGAAGTGAAAAGCAATCAGAAGAATTAGTAAAATATTTGTTAGAAGAATTTGAAAATGACCCTAAGAAAATTTGGGAATCTAATATTTTTGGAAAGAATCTACATGAACTTGTTAATGAAGGTTTGCAAAACAAACTCGAAAGAATGCCTGAGGATGCACAAATGAAACTTCAAGAGACTCTTGAAAGAATTGTAAATGAAGGCGGTGGCGGATTGATTTGCATTATACTTTAATTTACAGTGGTGGAGTATTTTCTCCACCACTGCTTTTTCTTTTATATTTTAATATCACTTTTGCAAATATTATTTAAATTTTATTTATGTAATCACTCACACCATAATACATTTGTGATATATTTATTATTCAAATATCTTTATCGTCCTATTTTTAACTTCAAAATCATCTATTTTTTCAATCAAATAAATTTCTTTCTTTTCTCTAAATTTCTTTTTAGCATTATCCAGTTTTATCACCACTTTACTAGACAAATCCATTCCAATTGGCAAAGTTTTGTTTTGATTATCAAAAAATACAATATTAGTCAAGTACAAAGCATGTTCTTCGTTGCCCAAATCTATTTTAACAATCTCTATTTCTTGTTCTTCTATTTTATCTTTTTCTGCCTTTGCCCCATTTTTAAAATTAACTTCTCTTTCTTCTATTACATCTTTAGAAGGATTTTCATTAATCAAATTTTCTGGATTAATATCACCTAAAATAAACTCATTTTGAGCATCACTTTTTTTGATATATACTGGCATACTTGTTATAGCATAAATTTTATTATATGCACTTTCAAGTGATTTTTTGAAATGGTTAATTCTATCTTCAAATTCTTCGACTGTAGTATTTTCATTAATTCTTAATATAGCAATTTCATTTCTTTCATTTTCTCTATGCTCTTTTGAATTTATCTTTTTTACAGCAGTGTAATCATTTATAAGGTTGTCAAGCGACCTTTTGGAAGTTTTATTTTTCAAGCCCTCTAATATATCTTTTTCAATTTTTTCAGTAACCTCATTTTCACTTTTCGCATAAGTTTTACTTATGCGATTGAAGATTTTTGGCATCACATAAAATAAGTATAAAGCATTTATTTCTTCGTCACTTAATTTTTGTCTTTGCAAACTATCAGCTCTTGCTCCAAGTAAATCTTTATTTAAGTTAGCGTTGTTTTTTGTTTCACTGCTCTCTCTACTTTCTCCCTCACTTAGCGCAGGAAGTTCATCTTTATTACTAAATTTCCAAAATTCAAATATGCTCTTTTTATGACTTTCTATTTCATCTATGTATTTTTTTGCGTTTTCGATTTTTCTAGCATAGTTTTCTTTTTTTAGTTTTAATGCCTTTAAATCTGCGCGAACAGCTCTTGCTTTTATTTCAACTTCATTTGCACTATTAAAAGCTGAAACTAATTCTTTTATTGTGTATGAGCCACTTAAATTTATTTCATTCTTTTTTGATAATTCATCCTCTAAAGAATTCTCACCTAATTCATCTTCTAGTTTTTTATCTATTTTATTGTCTAATTTAGGCATAACGAACTTTTTAGCTTTAAAAAAGTAAGATATTTTTTTAAAGAAACTCTTTTTGCAATCCAAAAACATTACAATTTGCTTTTCTTGCATTACATATATATCATTTTGCTTTTTTACATATTCTTTTAGTTCTTTTAAAATTTCTTCATTACGCACAATTTCTTCTTCTAAGTCTGTTTTTCTTAAGCTTTGAATTTCAACTTGCTTATCTACAAAATCTGCTAAGTTTTGAACTGTAATTAATTCAGAATCACTTTTATTAGCCTTAAAACCTTTTTTAGACTCTAAAACTTTTTTCTCATCCTCATTACTTTGTCCTTCTATTTTCCTGTTATTTTTTACAAAATCATTAGAGTTTTCATTATTAAACTCAAGTTCTAGCTCACCATTTTCATTCACATATGGTTCGAAATTGTATTTATAATTTGTTTCAGTTGTTAAAATAAACAACGCTTTCAAAAGCATATAAAATTTTTCCGCATCCAACTTGTTATCAAAAACATTTCTATAATATGTATTAAACAATTTTTTTACTTTTGTATGACCTGTTACATATAAATATTTGCCTGAAACCTCATATATATTAGGCCATTCATTTGTAAATAGCCAAATATAATTTTCTATGTCATTTATTTGAGTTGATGTTAAAAGATTGCCTTTATAATCCATCTTATTTATTGGTACAAATATTTTGGTATCTTCTTTTTCCAATTTCTTTTTAATAATATAAAATAATACTGATGTTTCACCCTCATTTGCAGGAAATAGCATAAAATACTTATTATCTTCTTTAGAATAATAAATTTGCCACAAGTAATTTTTATCATATTTAACAAAGTATGGAATATTTTTCAATTTTTCTTGCAAATTCTCTAGTTTCTTGATTTCATTAACTGAAGCTGAATCTAAAACATCGTTAAATATTTCTTTTGATTTTCTATCATCTGTCTGTAAATAAGCAGATAATGGCTTTGCTGTTTTATATCTTTCGCGAATCTCTGCAGTTCTGTCTAAAGGTGTTATTAATATTTCCAAGTCATGTACTGACACATAATTATATACTTTATATACATTTGAATTGCTAAAATCACTAAAATGTATTGGCTCAGCCTCTAGCAATTTTTGTGGTATATTCTCTAAATCAAGTCCTATGTACTCTAGAACGTCATTTTTCAAGCCTATCTTCTCCTTTCGCGTATTCTTTTTTCCAAAATCTTCACTGTCATAGTTCTTCCATCGCTAATTGCAAAAATTATCTTCTCCTCTCAAATCTTTGCATAACTTCTTCTAAGGTATAATGTTTTATATCTTTTTTATCATATCTTATAACAGAAACTTTATTGCTATTATATTCTTCTTTTCCAATTAGCACAATATATGGTATTTTAAATTTCTTAGCCTTTTCTATTTTTTCATCTAAATCTTTGTCTGTAAAATCAACTGATACTCTTACTCGTCTTTCTCTTAATTTATCTTTCATTTGATTTGCATAATCAATATACTCGTCATACTCAGGAATTATAATACATTGAACTGGTGCAATCCATGTTGGAAATTCTCCCTGATATTTTTCTATTAATATTGCAAGCATACTTTCATAACTACCTAAATCTTGCCTGTGTATATATAGCGGGAATTTTTCTAAACCATCTTTATCTGTATATTTTAAATCAAATCTATGTGTAATTTCAAAATCTATTTCAATTTTTGCTAAAAGCTTACTATTATAATAAACCTGTATACTAGGACCATACATTTTTGCATCTTGATTTTTTGTATATGTTATTTTAGCCTCATTTAGAGCTTTTTCCATTGCTATAGCACACATATTCCACTCATTTATTGTTCCTATATATTCTTCTTTTTTGCTTGTATTCCAAGTCGATATTCTGTATTCAACATTTAAATCTAGCTTGTCCATAAAATATTTTTCTATTTCTACTGACTCTTTTAATGTTTTCTCTAACAATTCTGGTGATGTAAATATGCTAGCATCTGAAAAAGAATATTGCCTCATACAAGTTAGCCCTCTTATTTTGCTTGTTGGCTCATCTCTAAATACAGTAGAGGTTTCGCTATATTTTATAGGTAGTTCTTTGTAACTATGCTGTTTTGTGGCATACAAGCTACAATGAAATGGCCTTACATATGGTCTTAAAACTATTGAATTTTGTTCTTCTTCCGCTTCTATTGTAAAGATTTCGTCTTTTTCCTGCTCCCACCTATCTTCTATCATGTATATTTCAGCTCTTGATGCACTTGGAGTTCTAACTATCATGTAGCCTCTCTTTTCTTCCTCGTCTTCTACCATTTCTCTAAGTATTTTTATCATCTTTGCACCATTTGGAAGTATGATTGGAAATCCTTTTCCTATATAATCTACTGTTGTATATATTTCTAATTCTTTACCTAATTTACTGTATTCCATTTGACTTTTCCTCTTTTCCTTTGAATATGAAATTTACTCAATTGCAAGCTGTATTCATGCCGTTTTTAAGTCTTTTTTTCTTTTGGTTTATTACATTCTCTTAAATGCTAGCTTAATTTTACTATAAGAAGAATGAAATAGCAAGGTTAGAGTTGCTATTTCATTTTTATAAAATAATGGTTCTTTCAATACAATTTCTCCTCGTATACACAAATATAGAGAGGTACACTTTTAAATGTACCCCTTATTTACTCATTTCTATATTTTATTCGATTTTTTCGTTTAAATATTGTTCTACTAATTTTACCAATTCTTTAGCAGTATTTATCTGCACCAAAGTATTATTAGGGTCAACAATAAATTCATCATCATAATCACTATCTTCTCTTACTTGATTTGCTCTGGCAATTCTTCTCCCTATCGACTTAGGAAAAATCTCAGTATTGACATAATTTTTATTAAAATATGCTATAACATCTTTATGTCTTTTAAAGTCTATAGGTTCAAGTGCTAAGACACTCCTAATAGAGTGAAATATAGCATAATATGCTCTATTATTTGCTGATTTATATAATTTTCCATTATATAATAGGTCACAAGCCATAATATCTTCTTTTGCTTGCTCTAATCTATGCCATGCTAATTCTTTTGACACTTTATTTTCCACTTAGAACCACCCCTTCTCTTTCAACATTCATATAAAAAGGTAAGGCTTTTAGCCAGTAATTGAATTTATCTATGTTTTTTATAGTTGGAGAAAGTAAAACATCATTTTCCAACTCTATGTCATAAGCAAAATCCCATAATTTTTCACTATATTCTGTTATTTCTTCATCTGTCATATCAGTTAAAATCATTATATCAATGTCTGAGCTGTCTTTATAGTCTCCTCTAGCATAAGATCCATATAAAATAATCTTCTTTATTCTATTTCCGAACATTTTATTGGCTTCTGTGACAAATTCATTAATTGATTTTTCAATCTTTTTAGGAATTTTATTTTTCATAAAAATCACCTCATACATTTATTATACCATATAAAATATTATTTTTCTAGCATTTTTATAAATCTAAGTCACCATCAGATTTTGCTGTATTTACCCTACCATCTTCTACTTCTGCAGCCTTTCTATATCCTTCTAATAATATTTCTGGGCGTACTCTATTATTTTCGTCTAAACTTCTTCTAAACCTTTGGTCAAAATCATCTTCTAAAACAACTTTTACTAAATCTGGACATATTAATTGCTCTATATTATCAGAATTTTCTAATAATGTTGTCATTCTTTCATTAATATTTATTCTATTTTGAAGACACTCTGGTATTTTTTTTGGTGGTTCTTCTATAAAATATTTTTCATATTTACTCATCCATTCTCTTGTCTGCATACCAGCAAAATAAATTTTCATATTTCGCTCTTTATAAAAATACTTAAGCAACTCGCAATTGCATGGTAGAGTATTTGCATACATATATGCTTGATAAACAACGTTATTTAGAATATAAGTTTCGAATAGTTCCGCCACGCAAATAGCCGTTTTCAACCATTTATCATCTGAGATTATCTTTTTGTCCACCAATTTATTAAATATATAACTCACAATAATATTGTTAATTGCATCATCCAAATTAGAATAAGAAATGAGTGTCACGCCATTTTCTTTATTTATCATTGTAAAACGTCTATAAAATCTACCCCATTCTTTTCGTTCATCCCAATCGTCTTTTAGTTGTTCGTAAATTTCATATTTTGTTAAGAACTCATCTCTAACATTTTCTTTTCCAAAGATTTTATCTAACCTTAAACATGCTTCAATAAGTATCCAAATATCGTCTGACCAATACTTTTCGCGACTTCCAAAACTACGCAAACATAAATAGTCAAATTTTTTACATGAATCAATTATAAATCTATAATAATCAAACGGAACTCCACCTTTTGATTGATTCATACCGTTTTTTCCATAAAGAAAGCAATTTTGCACTTTTATAATATTTTCCTTCATTATTAAATTTATTATAAAAATGTCGAAAAACAGTTTCTTCTTTTATATTTTTTTCTAAATATTCCATTAAAACGTCAAAAGTCATTGATTCATAAGTTGAAAAATCTTTTTTCTTTAAAAAATATTCTAATATGCTTTCCTTTGAAAATTCATTTTGGCTATAATTTTCCATTAAATATGCAAACATTGCTATATATTGTCCATTATTTAATTTATACCCCATAAGAGAATTGAATTGTTTTTCAAAATCAATATCCTTTTCTCTTGCATTTTTGTTATATTCCTTTATTGTTTTAATCACAAATGACCAATAATCTAAGTCATAGTAATAAACCCAATTCCAATTAGAAGGATTTGAACGAGGGTATAATGCTGGATTTACTTTTACTGCAAATTCCCAGCAATCATTATAATCTCCCCAAAAGCCATTATACATTTTTTCCAGATTATTAGTTGACTTCCACATTTTAAGTATATCTTTTACCATTGTACTTGTTTTATATTGATATATTTGCAAATCAGCTTTTTCTAAAGTTTTTGGATTTATTTGGTCAAGACAACAATAGCAATGAGAATTATCTTTAAAGTCTGCAGTATATAACATTAATGTAAAAAGTCCATCTCGTCCATACTTTTCTATCCTTAATAATGCAACAAATTTATCGTAGTGTTCTAATATATCATTTGCATTTTTTAAAGATAAATGCTTGTCCATAAATTTTAATAATTCACCATCATTTGATTCTCTATGTATTTTATCAACTATTTCTGTTATGAATTTTAAATAATATTTTCTTTCTTCTTCGCTTTTTATTTTAAATGGCTCACTTGTGTCTGAGTCAAAGCTGTTAGTTTCTTCATATAGAGCATAAAAATAAAATTTAGTTCTATAAAATTTTTCTTTAAATTCTTCTGGTACCTCTTCCCCAAATACTGAAACTAGCCTTTCTATATTATTTAATCTTTCGTAATATTTATGATAAACTTTGTTTTTAATATTAGGATATATACTTTTATCGCTTTTTGTAATGCTATCTTTAAATGCCTTTTTCGCCCACAAAGGCACATCTAAATAATCGCTTTCTATTTCTTCCCATAACTTGCTTTGATATTCTTTGGCTCTATCTAAAAGTCCTCCTGGTGCTAGCAACTTTTCTCTGTTTTCTGCTACATACAAATCTAAATATCTTTTAGATAGTGCTATAACTTCCACCTTTTTATCTAATGGCATTTTGTCCATATCTAATTTATCTAAAGACTCACCATCAATAACTAATGCTGGTATATTTGAAAAAGTTGCTATTGCTTTTATAGATGATTTTAATTCTTTAAATGTTTCATCTAATACTCTATTTGCTATTTTTTTGCTTTCTTTTTCATCTGTGTTACTTAAAAATGTATTTAAAGCATTATTTTCATCATAGTATGTCAATTGCTCATTTCTTACACTATGTGATAACATATTTATTATTTTTATATGTGCTGAAAGTCTTGAAATTGCATTATTTATTGAGTTTATTTTACTTGCATCTGTTTTATCCCTCATAAAAAATATTCTTCTTTTAGATTTTTTTAATTCTACATTTCCTAAATCTTCTAATGCAATTATTCTTAATTCACAATTTCTTTTAAGTTCACCTAAATCACTTAATATACTATCTATTTCTGCATTGTTAAATATTATTTTAACTTTTTGCCTAATTGCTTGCTCTAATGATACATTTCTGCTTAAAGTTTTGTTTTCTTCTATGTTTTGATTAAGTCTTTTTCTTACAATATTCATGTAATGATTAGTTTTTTTAGCAATATCATTTCCATAAATAATAAAAGTAGAAAAGTTTCCTAAAGATACCTCTTCAAAAAGTTTTTTTCTACTTTCATTTTCGTCATCTGTTAAATTTCTATCTATTTCTAGATCTGATGTGTCTATAATAGACACATCGGTTGTTTCTATTGGTTCAATATCATTATCTGCTTTTTCTCCAATATGAAACAACCTTTTTATACGTTCTATTAGTGTCATTAGAATCTTCCTTTAATATTTATCTAAATATTGTTATTGAAAACATATATTAACATAATACCACATTTTATTAAAATAATCAATTACCATCAACAATTTTGCCAGAAACTAAAAAGGCACACTTTTAAAATGTACCTCTTTGCATCCTATTTATACTCCTCTACTTCCTTTACAATCCTCTTAATAAAGTCCTCTGTTTTAATGCTTCCTATATCTCCTTCTTTTCTATCTCTTACAGATACTGTGGCATTTTCCACTTCTTTGTCTCCAACTATAAGCATATATGGAACTTTTGAAAGTTGTGCTTCACGAATCTTGTAACCTGTTTTTTCATTTCTATCGTCAACTTCTACTCTTATTTCTTTTTCTTGTAGTTCTTCTTTAATTTTATTTGCATATTCTACATGTTTATCTGTAATAGGCAAAATTTTAACTTGTTTTGGAGCAAGCCATACTGGGAAGGCACCTTTTGTTTCTTCTATTAAGAAAGATATAAATCTATCTGAAGAACCTAAAATTGCTCTATGTATAACAACTGGTCTATGTTCTTTTCCGTCTTCACCTATATATGTTAATTCAAATCTTTCAGGAAGTGCAAAGTCTAATTGGCAAGTTGGTATAGTAACATCATGATTTAATGCTGTTTTTATTTGTATATCTATTTTTGGTCCATAGAATGCTGCTTCTCCTTCTGCTTCATAGAAGTCTATTCCTAACTCTGTTAATATTTCACGTAATTGACTTTCTGCTGTCTCCCACATTTCATCATTATCTATGTATTTTTCTTTATTCTTTTTATCTCTTAAAGATAATCTATATTTAAAATTTGATGCTGGAAAACCGAAGTCTTTTTGGTAAACTTCTTTTATTAAGTTTAGAACTCTACCAACTTCTTCTTTTATTTGGTCTGGTCTAACAAAAAGGTGAGCATCATTTTGACACATTTCACGAACTCTTTCTAGTCCGCATACACTACCACTAGCTTCATATCTAAAATCATGAGCAAGTTCACCAATTCTAATAGGTAAATCTTTATATGAATGTAGGCTATTTTTGTAAATAAGCATATGGTGTGGGCAGTTCATTGGTCTTAAAACCATTTCCTCGTTATCCATTTTCATTATTGGGAACATATCATCTTTATAATGGTCCCAGTGACCGCTTATTTTGTATAATTCAGTATTTGCTAAGCATGGTGTATAAACATGCTCATATCCAAGTTTTATTTCTTTATCTTGAATATATCTTTCTAACAATCTTCTAACTGTTGCTCCATCTGGCAAATACATTGGAAGTCCAGAGCCTACTAATTTATGTGTCATAAATAAATTTAAGTCTTTTCCTATTTTTCTGTGGTCTCTTTGTTTTGCTTCTTCTAACAATTGTAAATGCTCTTCTAATAAAGATGCTTTAGGGAATGATATAGCATAAATTCTTTGTAGCATTTTGTTATGCTCATCACCTCTCCAGTATGCTCCTGAATTATTTAATATCTTAACTGCCTTTATTTTTCCAGTACTCATTAAATGAGGACCTGCACAAAGGTCTGTAAATTCACCTTGTTTATAAAAAGATATTTCTTCTCCTTCTTCTAAATCATTAATTAACTCACACTTATATGGCTCATCTTTCATTAATTCTAGAGCTTCTTTTTTAGGTAAAGAAAATCTTTCAATTGGTAAATCTTCTTTAATAATTTTTTTCATTTCTGCTTCTATTTTTTCTTTATCTTCATCTGTGAAATTATTTTCAACATCAAAATCATAATAAAATCCGTCATCTATGGCTGGACCGATTGCTAATTTTGTATTTGGAAATAATCTTTTAACTGCTTGAGCCATTATGTGTGAAGTTGTATGCCAATAAGCCTTTTTTCCGTCTAAATCACTGTCAAAAGTTAAGATTTCAACATTACAATCTTTTTCTAGTTTAAATCTTAAATCTTCTACTTTTCCGTCAACTCTTCCACAAGTTGCAACTCTTGCTAATCCTTCGCTTATTTGTTTAGCTAAGTCATAAATTGAAATTCCTTTCTCTACTTCTTTTTGAGAGCCATCTTTTAAAGTTACTTTAATCATAAATACTTCCTTTCTATGTTTGAGGTTTTTGCTCTTTTAATCTAAAGTAAAGTAAATTTATGCCATGGGACAATTACTTTTTCTTAAATTTATACAAACAAAAACCCCAAAACATAATTAAATTATGTTCTGGGGTACTTATATAAGCACGGTTCCACCCGAATATTTCACTTCATTTTTTGGCTATAACGCACCAACCGTCTAACTTATTCGCTAGAAGCTTGAAGAGGTAGTTTTTCAAATATGTTTACTCGAATTAGCTTTCAGCCTATGACTAATTCTCTCTTTAAGCAACCTTTATTTTACTTTGTCTCTTACTGCTTTTACAATATCTATTATATCACGAAAAAATAATATGTCAACTAGTTTTGAGATTTTTCTGCTTTGCTTGATTTACAAATTTTATCTAAAATTTTAGTTTTCACTGCTTTCATCTTTTTGCTTTTCTTTTTTATCATCATCAATTATCATTTGTATATCTTCTTTCAATTGTTCTAAATCATTTTCTAAAACAAACCATATACTCTTAAGGCTAATTCCATCATAATCATGTACTATCCTATTTCTTAGCCCTTTTATCATATTCCATTCTATGTTACTGTATTTTTTCATTGTTTCTTTAGATATATTTTTAACTAATTCACCAATTTGGCTAATTGCAAAGACTGTTGCATCTATTGTTTTTTCATCTTTACAAAATTGTTCATAGTTATAATTCTTAGTATATTTAAGTGCTTTATCTATATATTCTATCATTTTTATAAAAGATATATATTCTTTATTTTTCATACACAACTACTCCTGTCTTCTTAATTTCTTTATCTATAGCTGAGTTCTTAATTATTTCTGTTTTTTCAAATCCATCTACATTTTTCTTAAAAGCTTCTTCTATTTTTGTAATAAGACTATACAATTTAAACCCCATTAAAGATCCTTTAGTATCTATTATTAAATCTATATCACTGTTTTTATTTGCTTTATTTTGTGCATATGAACCAAATAGAATAACGCTATATACTGGCATATTTTCCAATAAAGTAGCTAATATTTCTTTTATTTCATCTATACTATAAACTTTTTGACTCATTTTTATCACCTCATAATTTTATTATATATATTTTTTAGTCAAAAGGCAAGTTTCAATCAATTATTTGTTTAATTTTTATTTTCAAAATCAAAATTTTTTATCAAAGAAATAATATGTCAACTAGGTTTGCGTAAATATTTTTATAAAAATTCTGTGTCAAATAGGAGCGTCCCTATTGACAAATAGGAGCGGCCCTATTGACACCTATTGACACTCAAATATTCATTGCACAAATCTTTCAATGCACATTCTTCACACTTTGGATTTCTTGCTGTGCAAGTATTTCTTCCATGCCATACTAATAAATGATTGACATCATAATAATACTCTTTTGGTATAACTTTTAATAAATCTTGTTCTATTTTCAATGGGTCACTTTCATTTGAAAAACCAATTCTATTAGCTATTCTTTTTGCATGAGTATCTACTGCTATTCCTTGTGGGTTATGAAATGCTTCTAACATTATTACATTTGCACTTTTTCTCCCCACCCCGGGAATACTTGTCAAATCTTCCATATTGTCAGGTACTTCGCCATTAAATTTTTCTACAATCATTTTACTTGCGGCTTTTAAATTTTTAGCTTTATTTTTATAAAATCCACAAGGATGTATTAATTCTTCTAAAACTTTTATATCCATATTATTAAAGTCATGAACTGTTGGATATTTTTCAAAGATTGCTGGTGTAGTTTTATTAACTCTTTCATCTGTACATTGTGCTGATAAGCATACTGCAACTAACATTTGAAATGGCGTTGCAAAATCTAAACTACATATTGCATCTGGATACATTTCTTTTAATTTTTTTATTATTTTTACCGCTTTTTCTTGGTCCATTTAAAAATCCATTCCTTTCTCCATTGGCTTAATAATCACTCATAATTATGAAATTAATTTCTTTCAAATTACTCTCTTACTCATAAAGTTCTTACTAAATTGTATTATATAAGCATTTATATAAAAAATCAACTCCAATAATATCTCTTTACTAAGAATTTCAATTTATATTACATCCTAGCCTTTATTAATTTATATATAATTAATCATAAGTACAGTAAATTCATTAACATGCATATTGCTTAATTATGTAAATTGTGTTATAATATAACTGTACGCGCTAGAAATAGCATATTAAACCTCATCCATTTGGAAGGAGTATTAAAATGCAGTTTTCAAATTTAGAGTTAGCAAAGCCAAAGATTTCTTCAGCGTTCAAAACTCTAGTAGAAGAAATCAAAAAGAACAACAGGGAGTTTGCGGACGCTCCGCATTCCAAGGCATTTACTCGGCTCACAATGGCAATACTTGGCGATATGTTGAGTCAGTCTGCCATCCTTGAGAGTTGGTATTATGCAAACACTGTCACGCTCTCATATTTTACAGATGCTGAGCACTGCGTCTATCATTTAGAGTCCTCTATTAGCTCAAATGACATCATCATTCAAATGAGCTATGACGAAGCTCAAGATGTATTAGAAAAAGTGTATTACGGTTTTAAAAGTTTGAACGAGTTTTCTGCGTTCAGCGACTCTCACGGAAAGGACAAATACACATTTTTAATGAATGTATAGTCCTTTCTCTAACCAAACCGCTGTGGGGACAGCCTTTATGACGTAAAGTCATTAGCTGTCCCCACAGCGGTTTGGTTATCTTTACTTTTATAGTTTTTTATTAAAAATCTTTCTCTATTCTTTCATCTTTCTAATTGTATACTTATAATCTTTTGAATTAATTATTCCTGTACCACTTACAAGCATGGTAGCTCCCGCTTCTTTTATTTCTTTCGAATTTTCTAAATTTACTCCTCCATCAACTTCTATTTCCGTTTCTAAATTAAGTTCGTCTATTTTTGTTTTAGCTTTCTTTATTTTTTGGGTAGTGCTTTCTATGAATTTCTGCCCACCTTTTCCCGGTTCAACTGACATTATTAATAATAAGTTTATTTTTGGTAAAAATTCTACGATTTCATCAATATTTGTATTAGGTTTAATAGCTAAACCAACTTTGCACTCTCTCCCTTTAATTTGTTCAATATATTTATATACTTCTTCTTTGTTCTTACAAGCTTCATAATGAAAAGTAATTATATTAGGATTAAAAATTGAATAGCTATCTATATATTCCTTAACATTTGTAACCATTAAATGCACATCTATTGGCACATTTGTTACTTGATTTAAATATTCACAATAAATTCGCATTGTTTCAGATGTATCATTTTCTACAAATCTCCCATCCATAACATCAATATGAAAATAATCAGTATGGGCTACTTCTAAATTATATATTGTTTGAATAATATCTTCCTTTTTTACACTTAATAGTGATGTTGAAACTTCCATAAAATTTATCCTTTCATTTATTACACAATATATATTCTAAAGCATTTCAGCGAACTGTTGCAACGCGAGCATTTTTGTCTTTAACTAAGTAGGACTGCAGAGTGTAGCGGGCAAGCTGGAGCGAATAGCGACCCGCGTAGTGAAATGCGAAAGAATATATATTGTGTATTATATTCAATATTAATTATAACGTCTCTTAAAATTTTCTTCTAACTCTTTATATATTTTCACAAAATTCTCATATCTTGACTTTGATATTTTGCCATCAAGTACTGCTCTTTTTACATTGCATTCTTTTTCTCCTTCATAAATATGGCTACAACCCACATACCTACACTCTTCTATAAACGGAATAAAATCTATAAATTCCTTATCTAAATTTCTATAATCTATTTCATTAATATCAAATGTACTAAAACCTGGAGTATCTGCAATATATGTATTTTTTTCTAATTCATATAAAGTAACTGCGGTTGTTGTATTTTTTCCTCGCTTATTTTTCTGGCTAACTAAACCTTCTTCTGTAATATTTTTTTCAAACAAACTATTTATAATTGTTGATTTGCCTACTCCTGAATTTCCTGAAAATACGGTAATATTATCTTTTAGATATTTTTTTAAATCACTTACTCCTATATTATTTTTAGCCTGCATTTCTAAGACTGTATATCCAACTTTTTCATATATGCTTTTTATTTCTTGGCTATTTGCTAAATCACATTTATTAAGTACGATTATACTCTTTAATCCCATATTCTCTGCAAATGCTAATTGCTTATCTAACATTAGTATATCTGGTTCAGGTTCTTTTAATGATACAACAAAAACAACCTGTGTAACATTTGCTATTTTAGGCCTTTTTATAAAATTAATTCTTTCATAAATTTTAGTAATAGCTTCGTTCTCTATTTCAACTTTATCCCCAGCAACAGGAGTTAAAGTGTTTATTTTTCCATAATTGCTTGCAAGTTTAAGTGCATTTTCTTCTCTCTTATTCAATACTTGATTATTATTTTTTAGTTTTCCTCTTGCTGTGCAAATATGTACATTATCTTCTTCATCTACTACTTTATATTGATTTGATATATTTTGTATTATTGTTGCTTTCATTAAAACTCCTTTTTAAAAATCGCCACCTTGACTTCTGCCGAGGTGGCGTTGGTGTTTATATATATTAATCACTAGTTGTATTATTATCAAATATAACATTTCTATTATTATCTGATTCATCAAAGTTAATTGTTCTTGTTCTTGTGTATGATGAACCTACTCTAACTGTAATGTCATGAGTTCCTGTAGATGTGTAAGAATAAGCTTTATATGATGAATTTGTTACACTTGTTGAGTTTTGTGTTCTTTCAACACCATCTATTAAAATAGTAACATTTACAGTTTCATTAGCTGAGCCTGTTTCATTTGTAGTATTAGTATTTTGAGATGAGCTACTTCCCATTATTGAATTTACATCAACAATTACATTAATTGTTTTTTGCTCTTTTACAATCTTGTTTACTACTATATCTATTGTAGAATTTTTAGCTGTTTCTGTATTAGCATCTATACTTTGAGAAATGACTTTTCCATCTTCCTCTTCTTCGTTACTTTCATAAGTAACATTTGGTGTTAATCCGGCATTTTTTAATGTTGCTACTGCTGTACCTTCATCCATTCCAAGTACTGTTGGAACTCTAACTTTTTCTACTCCGGCACTTACATGTACTACTACTGTATCACCTGATTTAACTAATGTTCCTACTGCTGTATCTTGTCTTATAATTACTCCAGCTTCTACTGTATCACTATTTTCAGTTTGCTCTTCTAATTTTATACCAAGCTCTTCTGCAGTATTTCTTGCATCTTCTATTTTCATTCCCTCTAATTTAACCATTTCAGTTTCTTCAGGGCCTTTGCTTACATTTATTTTTATTGTAGAGCCTTTTTCAATTTTGCTTTCAGTATATTCTGGGTCTTGTGATACAATTTTACCTTCTTCAACTTCACTACTTGCAATTTCTGTTATCTCTAAAGTTATACCTAAATCATCTGCTATTTGCTGTGCTTCTGCTTGTGTTTTTCCTACTAAGTTAGGCATATCTACTTTTGATGTTATTCCGCCATCAATTGCAATTTTTGTTATTAAAAATACTATAACAAACAATAATACTAAACTTAATATTATTATAGCAATTTTAGCTTTAGGATGCTCTGTAAAGAAATTTGTTTTTGTTTGAACTTCTTCTTTTTTACCGCTATTTATTTGGTCATCTGAAATTGCTTGCATTACTCTTGTATATCCACCATCTTTATTTTCAATTATAACAAAATCTCCGTCTGGGTCTTTTAACGCTTTACTTAAGTCATGTATCATTTCTGTTGCATTTTGATATCTTGCTGATGGCTCTTTTTGCATAGCTTTAACTACAATTTGATTAACTGCTGTTGGTATTTCTGAATTTAACTCTATTGGCTCTTTTGGGTCTTCTTGCATATGTTTTAATGCAACTGATACTGGTGTATCTGCATCAAATGGCACTTTTCCAGTAAGCATTTCATACATAACAACGCCTAAAGAGTATAAATCAGATTTTGCATCAGTAAACCCACCCTTTGCTTGCTCTGGTGAAAAATAATGTACTGAACCTATTGTTGTTCCAAAAGCTGTTATTGTTGAGTTAGATACTGCTTTGGCTATACCAAAGTCTGTTACCTTTGCAATTCCATCTTCAGTAATTATAATATTATGAGGTTTTATATCTCTATGCACTATTCCATTTTTATGAGCAAGCTCTAGAGCTGATGCTATTTGCATTGCTATATTTACTGCCCATTTCCAAGAAAGTATACCTTCACTATTTATTATTTCTTTTAATGTTTTGCCTTGTACAAGCTCCATTACTATATAATATAAATTATTTTCATCTTCATGTCCTACATCATATATTGAAACTATATTAGGATGTGAAAGACTTGCTGCTGCTTGTGCTTCTGTATTAAACCTTTTTATAAAATCTGTATCTGTTGTAAATTCATCTTTTAGGACCTTTACTGCAACTAATCTATTCAATACATGGTCTTTTGCTTTATAAACTGTTGCCATTCCCCCGAGACCAACTTCTTCAAGGATTTCATACCTATTTCCTATTATTTTACCTATCAAATTCATAATAATTTCCTTTCTCTTTTGAAAGATTTTAGTATTTTTTATTTTAGGTTTATTGCTTTAATTGACTTTTTTCTTAATTTAACTTTTTCGCTTATTTAAAATTTCAAATTTATAATATTTTCATTTCTCATAAATTTTCCAAACTTTTTACTTAATTACTACTGCTGTAATATTATCAAGTCCACCTTTTTCATTTGCTTTTTCTACTAGCTCTTTTGATGGCTCGATTGTATTTGTTTTTAAAATATTAAATACTTCTTGTTCACTTACCATATTTGTTAATCCATCTGTGCACATTAAAATTATATCACCTTTTATAAATCCTTTTATCATGCTATCTGGTTCAATAAATTCTGTACATCCGAGTGCCTTAATTAGCATATTCTTTTTTGGATGATTCATGCTTTCTTCTTTTGTTATTTTTCCCTCATCAACCAATTGCTGTACATAGCTATGGTCTTTTGTAAGTTTTCGCATAAATTCTTTTCTTATTCTATATATTCTACTATCTCCAATATGAGAAATAAAGGCTTTATTTTCATAAATTAAGCAAACATCCAAAGTTGTTCCCATGTTTTTCAGTTCTTCATTTTCTCGGGACTTTTCATAAACCACCATATTTGCATATTGGCTACTACTTTTTACTAAACTAAGTAATGTTTCTTTATCTCCTTTAGATTTTTCAAAATTGCTTAGAATATAATTGCGCGCTGCATTTACGGCCATTTGGCTTGCAATCTCGCCACCTTTATATCCTCCCATGCCATCTGCTACAATAAATAATTTTACTTCATCATCTGGCTTGGAAGCAAAATATGAATCTTCATTGAGTTGTCTAGCTTTTCCTACATCTGAGGTTGCAAAAGCTTGTATCATATTTTCCTCCTATTTTTTACTTTGGGGACGGTCCTTTTTGTAAAATTTTACGTTTTGCTCCGTCCCCATCGTAAAATATTTTACGAAAAGGACCGTCCCCAAAGTAAAATCTACTTCAAATTCTTTCTTCTTAGTTGTCCACAAGCTGCATCTATATCTGAACCTAATTCTCTACGAATTGTTGCTGTAATCCCCTTACTATTTAAGTAATCTCTAAACTTTATTATGTTTTCATTAGAGCTTTTTATGTATTTTCCATTTTCAATTTTGTTTATAGGAATTAAATTTACGTGGCATAACATTCCGTGCAATAATTCAACTAGTTCATCTGCTGCTTTTTGATTGTCGTTGTTGTCTTTTGCCAATGCATATTCAAATGAAATTCTTTTATTAGTTTTACTAATATAATATTTACAAGCTTTTATTAACTCTTGTATATTATATGCATTATTTACCGGCATCATACTACTTCTTGTCTCATTATTTGCACTATGTAATGAAATTGACAACGTGCATTGAACATTTTCATCTGCAAACTGATAAATTTTTGGAACTATTCCACTTGTTGAAATGCTTATATGTCTAGCTCCTATATTTAATCCCTTTTGATTGTTTAATATTTTTATGGCGTTCATTACATTGCCATAATTATCAAAAGGTTCTCCAATTCCCATAAATACAACATTTGATATTTTTTCACCTATATCTTGCTCAATTGCAATTATTTGCTCTACAATTTCTCCTGATGTTAGACTTCTTACAAATGCAATTCCTGTTGATGCACAAAATTTGCATCCCATTTTACATCCAATTTGTGAAGACACACATACTGTCTTTCCAAAGTGATATTGCATAAGTACTGATTCTATCGCATTTCCATCGCTTAAACCAAATAGATATTTTTTTGTTCCATCTTTTGATTCAAGTTTTCTTACTATACTATAATTGCACATATCATAGTTTTGCTTTAATTTTTCTCTTAGTTCTAGAGATAAGTTAGTCATTTCATCAAAACTATGTACTTTTTCTACATATAGCCATTTAAAAATTTGCTCTGCTCTAAATGGCTTTTCACCTATATTTGTAAGTTCTTGTTTTAATTGTTCTAAATCGTAGTCTTTTATATTTTTCATATTCATTCCTTCCTAGCTTAATTTATCTTGTGTATATAGGAATGCCTTCATTTATTTAAAATAATTTTCCATATACTTTATATCACAATATTAGTTATATTTCAAGATAATTTAAAATATTTATCAGTACTGCCTTTTACCATTATGCCGACATCGGCAAAATGGTCTGTCAAATGGGACGGTTCTAATTGTCTCTAGTGTTCTGGAACCTCGCATTCTTTTTGCATTCTATATATCGCATAACTAATAGTTCTTTCTTCTTTATCGACCTTTGTTCCTTCTCCAAATATATGTATATCCAAAATATTTTGTTTTGCTAGTTCATCTACATTTTGTTTCTTTAATTTTTGCGTTTCAGTATCAAACTCATATGCTACCAAATTTCCTTCTTGCTTTACGAAAAATATTTTTCTTTCTTTTCCTGCTTTTTCCGCAAATTCCATTCCATCAAAAATTTCCACATTCTTTTTTGGGAATATACTAAAAATATTAACATAGTTATAGCTACCAGTAGTATAATCTGTTTCAAATTCGGCATCATTAGGCACTTTATGTGTATTAATAATATCTATTAACATTTCTATTTGTCTTCCTTTATCCTTTGTGCCAAACTTTTTTATCATATATTCCTCATCACTAGTAATATATATTAATTTACGAATGAAATCATCTAGAGTAATGCCATGAAAATCCAAGTCAAGCTTTCCATTCATATCTCTTATATCTTTTTCTAGTATTTTTCTATTTTTTGCAAGCTCTACATTTATTCCCATATCGGCAAAATAGTTACCTATATATTCTACATATTCTGCTTCTCTATTGCTAGCTAAAGTTTCAAAGTCCAGTCCAAAGCCCCTTATTATTCTACCTGTTTTAGACCTTGATAAGTCCGCCGAAGCATTAAAGAAATAAATATTATATTTATCTAACATAAAATATCCATCTACATGGTGCTGAAAATCTGACTTTAAATATCCGGCATTTATGCCCATTTGTTTCATTGCCTCAGCTATAGTAGCATTTTCTTGGTAACAAGTTGCTTTTCTATCCTCTTCTGTCTGTTTGGTATATTGCTCTTCTACATATTCTCTGCTATATCCATAATAAAAATCATAGTTCTTTATATAAAATTGACACATTCTATAATAGATGTAGTATGCCTTTTCTATTGTATTTATATTTGGAAATTTCTCTAATTCATTTTTTATTTTATTTATATGTTTTTGTTCAAATTCACTTACTTGATAACTCACTTTAATTCCTCTCTTACACTTGAAAAGTGAACCTTTTACTTAGGTTCACCTTTAATATTTATTCTTCTTCAAACTCTGTTACTTTTATATGCACATCTTTTAATTGTTCATCAGTAACTGTACTTGGTGCATTCATCATAACATCTCTAGCTTTTTTGTTTTTAGGGAATGCTATAACATCTCTTATATTTGTTGAGTTTGCAATAAGCATAATCATTCTATCTAGTCCAGGTGCACAACCTGCATGTGGTGGTGTACCATATTGGAATGCTGTATATAATGCTCCAAATTTTTTCTTAACATCTTCCTCTGTATAACCAGCAATTTCAAATGCTTTTGTCATTATTTCTGGGTCATGATTTCTAACAGCTCCTGATGCTGCTTCATATCCATTGCATACTAAGTCAAATTGGTAAGCCAAAATATCTAATGGGTCTTTAGTTTCTAGCGCTTCCATTCCACCTTGTGGCATTGAAAATGGATTATGATTAAAATCTATTTTTTGCTCGTCTTCATTATATTCATACATTGGGAAATCTACAATAAAGCAGAATTTATATACATCTTTTTCTATTAAATCTAGTCTTTTTCCAAGTTCTATTCTAACTAACCCTGCTATTTTTTGAGCCTTATGGAATTCATCTGCTATAAAGAAAATACTATCTCCAGCTTTAGCTCCAAGTTCAGTTTTAATTTCATCTGTAATAAATTTAGCAATTCCACCATTTAGGTTATTTTCATCATCAACTTTAACCCAAGCAAGACCTTGTGCTTCTGCCTCATTTACTGCATATTCTGTCATATTATCAAAGAACTTTCTACCTTGAGAACCACCCTTTGGTACAACAATTGCTTTAATAGTTTTATTTTTAAATGCATTAAATTCAGTCTTTTTAAACAAATTAGTTGCATCTTGTATAATAAGTGGATTTCTTAAATCTGGTTTATCTATACCATACTTCTCCATTGCCTCTTTGTAAGGAATTCTTACAAATGGACCTTCATCTACTTTCCAATTTGTATGCTCTTTAAATACACTTGGAACAACCCCTTCAATAACTTTGAATACATCTTCTTGAGTTGCAAAAGCCATTTCAAAGTCAAGTTGATAAAACTCGCCTGGAGCCCTGTCTGCTCTAGGGTCTTCATCTCTAAAACATGGTGCTATTTGATAATATTTATCAAAACCAGAAACCATCAAAAGCTGCTTAAATTGTTGAGGTGCTTGTGGAAGAGCATAAAACTTTCCTGCATGAAGTCTACTTGGAACTAAGTAATCTCTAGCTCCTTCTGGTGATGAATTAGCTAATATTGGTGTTTGAATTTCTGTAAATCCTAATTCATCCATTTTATTTCTTATTGATTTCATAACTTTTGAACGCAAAAGAATTGTGTTGTGTAGTTTATCATTTCTTAAATCTAAGTATCTATATTGAAGTCTCAAATCTTCTCTTACATTATTTATATCTATTTTTTCAGAATTTATTTCAAAAGGCAAAGTACTTTTGCATTTACCTAATAGTGTGATTTTACTAGTTTCAATTTCAATTTCCCCAGTTGGCATTTTAGGATTTTTGTTTGAACGTTCAACAACTTTTCCTTCTATACTTATAACTGATTCTGGGTTAATTTCGTTCATTTGTTCTTTTAGATTTTCGTCTGAAATTACTAATTGTGTAATTCCTTTTTCATCTCTTAAGTCAACGAATTGCATAGAGCCTAAGTTTCTAATTCTTTGTACCCATCCTGCTAATTCTACTGTTTCTCCAACATTTTTTATATTTAATTCTCCACAATTATGATTTCTATACATTTCTACTGCCCTTTCTGCTTTTATTTTCAACATATATATTATTATACTCAGTTTTCATGGTAATTTCAAGGCTTTTGGCAAAAAAGGCAAATATACGAAGAAATTATCTCTCTAACAATATAGTCACAGGTCCACTATTTTGAAGTGTTACTTCCATATGTGCTCCAAACACTCCTTTTTGAACTGGTACACTTTCCGCGCATTTTTTGCAAAAATATTCATAAAGTTCATTTGCTTTATCTGGTTTTGCTGCATTTATAAATGATGGTCTATTTCCACCAGAGCAATCTGCATATAAAGTAAACTGAGAAATAAGTAATAACTCTCCTTTAACATCTTTTATACTCAAGTTCATTTTACTATTTTCATCTTCAAATACTCTTAAATTAATTAGCTTTTTAACTAAATAATCTGCTTCCTTTTCTGTGTCATTTGGACCAACACCAACAAGCACCATATAGCCTTGATTTATTTGTCCTACTATTTTATTTTCTACTTCTACTTTTGCGTTTTTAACTCTCTGTACTACTAATCTCATAATAAAATCCATTCCTTATACTATTTCATCAAATAAAAAAGAGAGCAAAACACATATTCAGGATTTTTAGATATTTCAACGTCATATTTTTTAACCTATTATATAAAGTTATTTTCTTTATTAAATCCTGACCCAAAATCTACCAAATCTATTATTATCTTTCGCATGTTTTACTCTCTTCTATTTTGTTATTTATGCATAATTATATAATTTGTTTATGTTTTTTTCAAGTGTTTTAGTTATTTATAGCAAAGCCATATTTAAGATTATGCAAATTTATTTTACCCAAACCTATTTCACAATTGAATCTTTTGAGTTTTTTATCAATTATAATTCATATATAATAGGCCCTTCAAGAAGTTTTCCTCACTTAGTCCTATACCTTGTAAATATTGTTCAAATTCTTCTCTTCCATTAAATTCATTTTCGATGCATGAGTCAAAGTTATCATATCCCATCTTTTCAGCAACTATATTTTCTAGTTCGCTTACACTCATTTTAGAATATTCACTATCTTCATACCAAAGTTCAAGTTTAATCCATTCAGTTTCTTCATTCACAATTATTTCTTTCAAACATTCAACATATGACTTTCCTTCACTATTAGCTTGCTCTTCTAATTGTTCTCGGGTCATACCTTTTTCATTATAAAGCCATTCTTCAAAATTTGAATACTGACCACTAGATAAAAGAATATATTGTTCTAATTCTTCTGTTGTTTTATTCTTCAAAAAATTATTAACTCTACTCAAATATTCCTCGTTATCATAAATTATTTCAACAGACTCATCTAGCCCAAGTTCTTCTCTAGTAAATGGTTGTCCTTTAATTATTACTTTTTCTAAATTATCACAACCTTCAAATATATTACTTTCAATATAATTAACATTCATTGAAAACGTAACTTCTTTAAGAGAACTGCAATCCATAAAAGCTCTTTCTCCAATTCTAACTACACTTTTTGGAATTTCAATTGTTGCTAATGATATACAATTATAAAAAGCATAATCTCCTATATATTTTAAATTATTTGACAATTCTATACTTTGTAAGCTCGTACAACCTACAAATGCTCCAGTTGTTGAAGCCTTATCATGACTTCCACCATCATTTATAACTTCTATACTGTCTGGTAGTACAATTCTTTTTACGTCTGTAACATTTATTCCTAATGTCACATTATCTGGTCCCTTAGAATAAATTATCCCTATACGAGTCACATTTTTTCCTTGATAAGTTTTTGGTACAACAATTTCTTCTAACCCTAATTCTCTACCTAGAATAGCATCATAATAATAATCTCTTGAATCTACCAGTGCAATTGAACCAGTCTCTTCATCGAATTCAAACCATTCTTCTCCTGTTGCTTCTAAACTATTCTTAGTATTTCCGTCAAAAGCTAATCCCAAATTTGTACTAGTACTATTATTTTCTCCGTAGTATATTAAGTAGTAGTCCATATCTTCTGTCGTATCTGATACTACTGATGAAGCAGTTACTTGTCTTTGCTCTAGTACATATACATCTCCGTCAGCTATACTTCCATTTCCTGTTTGCATACTTCTTCCCATCAGATTTGCTACATTTACTGAATTATCTTCATTTACATATCCATCGGTTTTTAATCTGTCTAATATTGCTAAATTATTCCCTGTTTCTATATTATCCATTTGATAATCTGCTATTTTTAATTGCAATTGCTCATATACACTTGCATTCTCATTTATTATCACTGCTGTTTGTGCTCTTGTTATTATTCCATTTTGCCCTATTGTTAAACTTATTGCTACACCTGCTAAGATTAATAGTACTATTATTGTTACTACCAATGCTATTAAAGTAATACCTTTTACTTGTTTCTTAATTGTTTGAATCGTCTTTTGTTTTTGTAATGTTTTTACTTTTGTTTTTCTTTCTTTCATTTTCTTTTGCCTCCTTTTTAATTTTTCTTTTATTTTTTCATTAATTGAATTATATTTTTTTAATTTACGTACAAAAAACTATGCCATTAGACAAATTTTAGATTCGTCTAAAGAGCATAGTTTCTCTTCTATGTTTACATAAGTTTATTTTATTAAATCCTACGATATATATATATATATACAGCCTCAAGGGTTTCAGCCATTGTTATATTTTCTCCTTTGTTTTCTATCTTTTCTTAATTATATATGTTGAATCAATTTTTTTCAAGATTTTTTCGTTTACTTTATTAACTCCAAATAATAGTTTTCCTCATATGAAAGCATCTAATTATCTCTTTAAAATTTTCTTTATCTTTCCTTTTAATTTTATAATCTTACCTCTTATATAATCCAATCTCAAATATGGTCTGTAGAAATTATACGTATAATATTCCTTTGACATTTTTACCTTTTTAGCCTCTGTATAATCTCTACTAATTATGTAATTTAAAAAATCCTCAAACTTTTTTCTTTCTCGTCTGTACTCAAACTCTTTATTAAATACTGGTTCTTTTAAATATTCCATATATTTCTTATCATCGTTATCTAACTCAATAATTTTTTCCTTTAGTTCATCCATATTTTTAAAATCACTACAATTTATAAAGGCTTTTTGATTATAAATTTTATTTATTTCTGGATCTCCCCAATATATTGGTATTCCACCTGAAGCAAATGCTTCAAGCAACTTTTCAGTATTATATTCCTTAAAAGATTGATTTTCACAAGCGATAACAAACTTATATTCTTTTTGAAAATCTATTTTGTCTTGTTTAGTCTTTCCTATATTCCCTCCAATATTATTTAAGTATCTTCCTCCTGAATCTACTTTTTTGTATTCATTTAATTTTTCAAAAATCTCTCTTCTTTTACTACTAAGATTTCCATTTGAATAAACAAATGCACAAAATTTTTCTTTTATTTTTGCTTCTCTACTCAATGCTAGTTCAATCATTTCTTCTTCAAATAAGATATTGTATTTCAAATATCTGTCATCAAATTTTATATCATAAAAACCAATTGCATAATCGTACAAATTGAAGTCTGGTGCAATGTTTTCACCAATCAATAATATTTTAATTGCTTTATTGTATTTAATATGTTCTTTGCCAAAAAGAGAGCAAAACACATATTCAGGATTTTTAGATATTTTAACATCATACTTCTTTTTTAACATATTATATATGAAGTTATTTTCTTTATTAAATCCTGACCAAAAGTCTACAAAATCTATTGTTATCTTTCTCATGTTTTACTCTCTTCTATTTTGTTAATTATTTATGCATAATTATATAATTTGTTCATGTTTTTTTCAAGTGTTTAGATATATATAACATAAGTTTATATATTTAATATTATGCAAATTTATTTTACCAAAACTTATTTCACAATTCAATCTTTTGAGTTTTTTACCAATTATAATATAATTGTTCCTTCAAGAAGTTTTTCTCACTTCGTCCTATACTTTGTAAATATTGTTCAAATTCTTCTCTTCCATTAAATTCACTTTCGATGAATGAGTCAAAGTTATCATATCCTATCTTTTCAGCAACTATATTTTCTAATTCGCTTACACTCATTTTAGAATATTCACTATTTTCATACCAAAGTTCAACATTAATCCATTCAGTTTCTTCATTCACAATTATTTCTTTCAAACATTCATCATATGATTTACCTTCACTATTAGCTTGCTCTTCTAACTGTTCTCGGGTCATACCTTTTTCATTATAAAGCCATTCTTCAAAATTTGAATACTGACCACTAGATAAAAGAATATATTGTTCTAATTCTTCTGTTGTTTTATTCTTCAAAAAATTATTAACTCTACTCAAATATTCCTCGTTATCATAAATTATTTCAACAGACTCATCTAGCCCAAGTTCTTCTCTAGTAAATGATTGTCCTTTAATTATTACTTTTTCTAAATTATCACAGCCTTCAAATATATTACTTTCAATATAATTAACATTCATTGGAAACGTAACTTCTTTAATAGAACTGCAATTCATAAAAGCTCTTTCTCCAATTCTAACTACACTTTCTGGAATTTCAATTGTTGCTAATGATATACAATTATAGAAAGACATTGAGCCTATAGTTTTAAGATTATTAGATAATTCTATCTCTTGCAAGCTTGTACAACCTGCGAATACCCCTGTTCCTTTACTATACTTTGGATCATATATGCCATCTATTATAGTCTCTATTGTGTCTGGTAATATAATTTTTTTTACATCACTCACATTGATTCCCATACGTATTCCATAACTAACTTTTATCCCTATACTCTTTACTTTATTGCCTTGATACGTTTCTGGTACAATAATTTCATCTAAGCCTAATTCTCTTACTTTAACTCCATGATTTATCGAATCATAATAATCATTAGAATCAATTAAAAAAATGGAACTTGTTTCTTTATTAAATTCAAACCATTCTTCTCCTGTTGCTTCTAAACTATCCTTAGTATTTCCGTCAAAAGCCAATCCCAAATTTGTACTAGTACTATTATTTTCTCCATAATATATTAAGTAGTAGTCCATATCTTCTGTCGTATCTGATGTTACTGATGAAGCAGTTACTTGTCTTTGTTCTATTACGTATACATCTCCTGTTTCTATACTTCCGTTTCCTGTTTGCATACTTCTTCCCATTAAGCTTGTTACATTCAATATATTTGCACCATTTATCTCTCTTACATGCCCGTCTGCTTTTAATCTATCTAATATTACTTCATTCTTTCCTGTTTCTATATTATCCATTTGATAATCTGCTATTTTTAATTGCAATTGCTCATATACACTTGCATTCTCATTTATTATCACTGCTGTTTGTGCTCTTGTTATTATTCCATTTTGCCCTATTGTTAAACTTATTGCTACACCTGCTAAGATTAATAGTACTATTATTGTTACTACCAATGCTATTAAAGTAATACCTTTTACTTGTTTCTTAAAATTGTTTAAACTTTTTACTTTTGTTTTTTCTTTCATTTTCTTTTGCCTCCTCTTTATTTATTAATTTTGCTTTTCATAAATTTACACGCAAAAAACTATGCTATTAAGCGAATTTTAGATTCGCCTAAAGAGCATAGTTTCTCTTCTATGTTTACATAAGTTTATTTTATTAAATCCTACGATATATATATATATATACAGCCTCAAGGGTTTCAGCCATTTTCATTTTCTCCTTTGTTTTTTATTAATACCTATTATATATTTAAAATTTATTTTTATCAAGTACAAAACTTTACATATTTACCATTATATGGTACAATATGTGAACCTTTCTATAAAAGGTAGAAAGGAGGTGTTCTATTTGAACAATGCCATAAAGATATTAGTTCTTCTTATTATATACATAATCGTATCAAATAATGAGAATAACTAAATCTAATGAGAAAAAACTAGGAGTCGACTCTCCTAGTTTTTTGTGTTCTAATGAACAATGTCATTTTAGATATATAATTATTATACTATTATTTTCCAGTAAAGTCAATAAGTTTTTGTTTTTAATAGTGTAAAATGGTATCGGAATAGAAAAATTGAGAATCCTTTGATATAAT
>CAKNJR010000002.1 GCA_930986425.1 uncultured Clostridium sp.
TAACTGGTAATTAGAAGTTACTTTTTCTAAATATATTTTACTTTTTCAATTGACCATAAAATTTTAAAACTTAATAAATTCTTAATGTAATTTATGGTATTTTTTGATTAAAATACCTTGAAAATTGACTTAAAAAAATATATAATACAAATGTTAAAAAATAAATTTCCGTAAGATAAAATGGAGGTAAGTATGGCAACAAGAGATAAAAGTACATTCGTACTAATAATATTTATATTATGTGGATTAGTTATAGGAGGACTAATCGGACAATTAACACAAGGAGTAAGTTGGCTAAGCTGGCTTTCTTATGGACAAACATTTGGAATCCAAGAACCTATATCATTGGATTTAGGAGTAGTTCAACTAACTTTTGGAATTATGTTTAACATAAATATTTCAAGCATAATAGGAATAATCATTGCAATTTTTATATATAGAAAATTTTAGTATATATAATTAAAACTTTGAAAAAATAAATATATTATCAGAATTAAAAACAATGGTAACAAAAATATTGAGGCTATATGTATTAAACTTTAAAGTTACTCATAAAATTTAGAATTATATATATTAAATTAATTGAAATAGGGGCAGAAAGGATATTAAATGCCACTAAAAATGAAAGATTTGCCAAAATCAGAAAGACCATATGAAAAATTCTTAATGTATGGTGCAAAAAAGTTATCAAATGCAGAACTTTTGGCAATAATTATTAAAACAGGTACAAAAGATGAAACATCAGTTAATATAGCTAACAGAATATTGTTATTAGCAGAAAATATTAAGGAGCTAAATAGTATTCCAATAGAAACCTTAGAAAAAATAAAAGGCATAGGCAAAGTGAAAGCTATTCAAATCAAAGCAGTATGTGAACTAGCCACTAGAATAAATGCTCCAATAAATAACATGAATTTGAAAATAACTAGACCTCAAGATGTAGCAAATATGTTTATGGAAGAACTGAAACATGAAAAACAAGAAAAATTAAAATTGTTATTATTAAATACGAAAAATGAAGTGATAAAAAATATTGAAATAAAAACTGGCTCGAGCAGTGAAATAATAGTACAACCTGCTGAAATCTTAAAAGAAGTAATTAAAGAAGAATTGAGTAAATTTATTTTAATACATAATCATCCAAGTGGAGATGCTACACCAAGTGATGCTGATATCAAATTTACAAAAAAACTTGATGAGAGTGCTAAACTACTTGGCGTAAACTTATTAGACCATATTGTGATAGGAAAAGACTGTTATAAAAGTATAAGAAAGGAAATGCGCATATGAATCTTAATTTATTAAACTTTAATTCAAAAGATATAGGCATGGATTTAGGAACAGCTAATATTTTAATAGCATTAAAAGGAAAAGGAATTGTTCTAAGAGAACCTTCTGTTGTAGCTTTAGATAAAGTTACAGGAGAGATTGTTGCAACTGGAAAAGAAGCCAGAGACATGTTAGGAAGAACACCTGAAAATATTAAGGCCGTAAGACCAATGCAAGATGGTGTTATAGCAGATTTTACAGCAACAGGACTAATGCTAAAAAATATGCTTAGAAAGGTTTGTCAGAAATATAATGCTGGTAAACCTAGAGTTGTAGTAGGTGTTCCATCAGGAATTACTGAAGTAGAAAGAAGAGCTATTGAAGAAGCTTTTTTGCAAGCAAATGCAAAAGAGGTTTACTTAATTCAAGAACCTATGGCAGCTGCAATTGGGGCAGGAATTAATGTAAAAGAGCCTATGGGAAATATGATTGTTGATATAGGTGGAGGAACTACTGAAGTTGCAGTCATCTCATTAGGAGGAATAGTTGCAAGTAATTCAATAAGAGTTGCAGGTAATGAGATTGATGAAAGTATTGTAGATTACTTAAAAACACATAAAGGCGTTGCAATTGGACAAACAGCAGCAGAGAATCTTAAAATAGAATTAGGATGTGCACTTCCTTTAGTAACTGAGTTAACAAAAGAAATCAGAGGAAGAGATTTAGATACAGGGCTACCAAAAAATGTTACAGTTTCATCAAAAGATATTGAGGAAGCAATGAAAAAGCCAATAAATGAGATTTTGGAAGCTATAATTAATACTCTTTCTGTGACACCACCAGAACTTGCTTCAGATATAATCCAAAATGGTATTTATCTAGCAGGAGGAGGAGCACAAATTAGAAACTTAGATAACCTTATTGCTCAAAAAACTGGAGTTCAAACTTTTGTAGCAGATACACCACTTGAATGTGTTGCAATAGGAGCTGGAAAAGTGCTTGAAAACATAGATAGTTTAAAAGGGGTTTTAATGAAAGGAATGAATAGCTAATGAAGAATAAGGCTGGAATAATTGGAATTATTATAACAGTAGTTATTTTAATAATAGTTGTTATTGTTTCAAATATAAGTACAGGAAATTTATCTTTCATAGAAGGTGCAGTTGGAACAATTTTTGTTCCAATACAAAATGGAATAGTATTTTTGAAAAATAAAATAACAGGAAATGAGCAAGAAAATAGTGATATTGCTAGCCTTCAAGAAGAAAATAGAAACTTAAAAGATGAAAATAGTAAACTACAAGAACAGCTTAGAGAACTAGAAATATTAAAATCTGAAAATAATACATTAAAGGAATATGTTAATTTAAAAGATAAATATTCTGAATATACTACTGTACCAGCATATGTTATAGAAAGAAGTATAAGCAATTACGAAAAAGTAGTAGTTATAAATGCAGGAACTGATGATGGAATTCAAGTAAATATGCCAGTTATATCTGAGTCAGGTTTAGTAGGATATGTAATTTCAGCAACAAATAATACAGCTAAAGTTCAAACAATAATAGATACAGCAAGTAATGTAAGTGCTAATATCTCAAATGTACAAGATAGCGTAATACTTAAAGGAACTCTAAATAATACTGATACTGTTAGAGCAACTTATATTCCAGCAGATAGCACAATACTTCAAGGAGACCAAGTAGTAACATCTGGATTGGGTGGAATATATCCTAAAGGAATATTAATTGGAACAGTAAAAAGTGTTGTTAATACTAAAAATGAGGCAGATAGATATGCTGAAATAGAAGTTTCAACAGACTTTTCTAGATTAGAAACTGTACTAGTTATTACAGAAAATTAAAATTAGAAAGAGGAATATATTTGAAAAAGTTTAAAGTGATTTTAATTTTATTACTATTATTTTTTGTAATATATTTTCTACAATTAAATTTTTTCTCATGGTTTAATATTGGTGGCATAATGCCTAACTTAATTGTTGTTTTAGTTTTATTCATCGGTTTATTTGTTGGGAAAAAAGTAGGAGTTATATTAGGAATAGTTTTTGGAATGATTATAGATTTAAATATAGGAAAATCTCTAGGTATTACATCTATTTTACTAGGTGCTATTGGTCTACTTGGCGAATACTTAGACAAAAACTTTTCAAAAGATAGTAGAGTTACAATAATAATAATGTCTGCAGCGAGTACTCTAATTTATGAAGTGGCTACATATGTTATTAGTATTTTTCAAAATGGAGTTACTCCAGAAATACTTACTTTTACATTAACTTTGTTGGTAGAAATATTATTTAATACAATGCTTATTATTATATTTTTCCCTTTGATGAAAAAATTGGGATATTATTTAGAAGAATCTTTCAAAGGAAAGAAGTTGTTAACAAGGTATTTTTAAGTCCATTAAAGTTTATAAATTAATACCTAATGCCATGTTATTAATAATATTTAGAATAAATTTTTGACTTATAAAGAGAATGGAGGAATAGTGGGAACAAAAAAAGAAAATAAATTAAGATATAATATTTTAATAGCTATTGTCTATATAATCGGAATTGTGCTCTTACTCCAGCTTTTTAATTTACAAATTGTTCATGGACAAGAGTACAGAGAAGAATCGAATACTAGACTTACTAGAGAAACAACAATAAAAGCTGCAAGAGGAAATATATTAGATAGCAGTGGAGAAAAATTAGTTTCCACAAAAATGGTATATAATGTGGAAATCTATAAGACAAAAGTTGATACACAGACTTTAAATAATGCACTTTTATTACTAGCTCATACATTAGAGCAAAATGGTGATAGTTATGTAGATAGTTTTCCAATATCAGTTGACCCATTTGCTTTTAAAAATGAAGAAACAGCTCAAAGTTTTAAAGAAGCAAATAAATTAGATACAAGTTATGATGCAGAAGCTTGCTTTAAATATTTTAAAGAAAAATATGAAGTTAATATAGATGATGTGCAAGATGCAAGAAGGGTTATAGCCTTAAGATATGAGATTGAAAAAGACGGATACAGCAATACAAAATCTGTTGAATTAGCTTCAAATATAAGTAATAGCAGCTTAGCAAAAATTAACGAGATGAGTTCAAGTTTTCCAGGAATAAGTACAACAGCAGAGCCAACACTTTATTATCCATATGGGTTACTTGCATCACATATATTAGGATATGTTGGACCAATTAGTGAAGATGAATTGAAAGCAAATCCTGAAGAATATGACCAAAATGATATAACTGGTAAAACAGGAATAGAACAAGTTTTAGAAAAATATTTAAGAGGAACTGATGGTGTTAAACAAATAGATATGTCAGTTGATGGAGTTGTTACAGATGAATATGTTGCACAAGAGGCAGTTGCCGGAGCTGATGTAATGCTTACAATTGATAGCGATTTGCAGAAAGTTACAGAAGATGCGCTTGCAAATAATATAAAAATGATGCAAGATGGAGAACTTAGAGGAGCAGAAACTGCAAAAGAAGGTGCAGCAGTAGTTCTAAATGTTAAAACTGGTGAAATTCTCGCAATGGCAAGTTATCCAAATTATGACCCTTCACTATTTATAGATGGAATAAGTACAGAAAATTGGAATAATTACTTAAATGCAGAAGACCACCCTTTAATGAATAAAGCAATTAGTTCAATTTCACCTCCTGGTTCAACATTCAAAATGGTAACAGCAATTGCAGGACTAGAGAGTGGAGCAATAGACTTAAATACAAGGATAAATGATACGGGAGTATATACCTATTATAGAGATTATCAACCTAGATGCTGGAGGTCAGGTGGACACGGATGGCTAAATGTAACTAGAGCGATAGAAGTTTCTTGTAATTATTTCTTCTATGAAACTGGTAGAAGAACAGGAATAGATAGATTAGTACAAGTTGCATCAGCATTAGGACTAGGACAGAAAACAGGTGTAGAACTACCAGGAGAAGAAGCAGGAATATTAGCTTCTAAAGAAACTATGAGTCCTTGGTCAGAAGGTTATACAATTCAAGCAGCAATAGGACAATTAAATAACTCTTTTACACCTCTACAAATGGCAAAATATGTTGCAATGATTGCTAATGGTGGACAAAACTTAGAAGTAACATTAATTAAATCTATTACAAATGCAGATGGAACAGAAGTTCCTAAAGATGAAGTAGAGGCATATGTAAATGAAAAATTAGGCGTTAGCGGAAATAGTGGTTCAGACATAAATATTAGTGATGAAAATCTTCAAGCTATTAAAGAAGGTATGAAAGGTGTTACAAGTGATGGTTCTGGAACAGCGTATACTTATTTTAGAGACTTCGATATAGAAGTTGGTGGAAAAACTGGTTCAGCATCTACTGATGATAATGGTAATGCAAATGCGTGGTTTGTTGGATTCGCACCATTTGATGACCCTGAAATAGCAGTAGCCGTATATATTAAAGATGGACAACATGGTTCATATACCGCAGTAACAGCAAGAGAAATTTTTGCTCAATATTTAGGAATGAATTCAACATCAGTTACAGAAGATATGACAGCAAGTTCTTACATGCAAACAGTAAGATAGACTTTTATATTTAGATGTGATAAAATAGTCAAAAATATAACAAAAGAAGAAGGGGGTTATAGGAGAGCCAAAACCTAAATATAAATAAAGGGATTAAAAATATGTCTAGATGCATTAACATATATTTTAAAAAAGATAGCATTGTATTGAAAATAAGAGAAGATGCTAAGTCTAATGAAATTTATAGAGAATTAAATGAGAAACTACCTGATTTAAAAGAATTTTACAAAGAAGAAAAAACACCAATATTAGTAACTGGAAAAATTCTTAAAAGAGCTGAAATTGATAATATTCAGAAAATGATACAAAGTATTATAAAAGTAAAAGTCGATTTTGATAGTCCTAGAACCCTTGGATTACATGACATTAAAAGAACATTTAAAAAGGATATAGAAATTTCGGAAACCAAATTCTATAAAGGCTCAATTAGGTCAGGACAAAGAATGGAATTTGAAGGTAGCATAGTTATAATTGGAGATGTTAATGATGGAGCCGAAGTTATTGCAGAAGACAATATAGCCATTGTAGGAAACCTTAGGGGGATGGCACATGCAGGAGCTAAAGGTAATGAAAAAGCAATAATTGCTGCCAATATTATAGAATCTCCACAAATTAGAATAGCAAGTGTAATCAGAGAAAGAGAAAGAAAAGAAATAGAAACTGAAAGCTATTCTTATGCGTACATAAATGATGATGGATTAATTGAAATGGAGTAATATTTAACTAAGTAATAGCAATATTAGGAAGATGTAAAGGAATTTATCTTTTACATCTTCTTTGTGTAATATTAACAGAATTAGTATTATCATAATATCGTCAGTATGAAGCTTGAAACCAAATAAATCAATGGTTCCATCATCATCTATTGGAAACAAATTCACTTTTTATCACCACCAAAAGAATCAAATAATTGAGTCATTTTTCCCATTTTAATTAATTTAATATATTCATCAACTTTTTCCTTTTTTTCATTACGCAAGTAAGGCTTTAAAGATAATAAAAGTTTTGACATATCATCATTGCTGTTATTGGATTTTAATTTAGACATAATATTCTGTAATTTTAACATAGTTTTCATATCTATATTAGGAAAGTCAGACTGCTCTGAATTACTATTCTCTTGAGAGTCAACTTGCATATTTTTTAGCAACTCACCTAATTTATTCATATCAAAGTTCATTTTTCCACTATTTGAGTCCTTATTTTGATTTAAATTATTATTAGCACTATTATTAGAGTTATTTTGATAAGGCGAATTATTATTTCGATGAGACGAATTATTAGAGCTATTTCGATGAGCGGTATTTGGGTAAGGATTGGTTTTATAAAAATTATGATTTTGATTATTACTCTGTTCTTTTTTCATATTGTTTACTAAACTTTTTAACTCATCTGGTACCTGATTATTGTTAATCATCTCTTGAGCTTTTTTAAACATATTTGCAAAATCATTGTCATCCATTAAAATTTCCTCCTAAACAAATATTACAATCAAAATTTCTTACGCGTACACAATCTTTAACTATAATATTATATTCAAAAGATAGAAGAATGTTACAAATTTGTAAAGAAAATTTAATAAACAATACCAAAAAATAGCTTCCGTATACGTAAAAAGCTCAAAAAATAAATCTTGAAAAAGTTTCCTATTGATAACAATAAAAATAAATTGTAAGATGTGTTAGAATACTATTAAATTGATTAAATTACTATATTTATCTTTTATTAAAAAAGAAAAAAGGCAGATGAAAGAAAAAACTCTAAAAAATACCGCTAAAATAAGCGAAAAGCCTTGAAAAATAGCAAAAAAAAAGGTATAATTAAGTTATGTTAATTTAATAATGGGAGGTTACTATGCAAAAATTATTTAACAAAATTACAGCTGGCATACTAATTGCAATTTTATTAGGTTTTAATTGCGCCACAACAGCAGTATATGCAGCAAATATCATTGAACAAAATGATGAAACTTCAGAAGAAAATATAACATTTAATTCAACAATTGGAAATGAAATATCTCATGAAGGATATGAGTATACAGCAGATATTGATTCTACTGATACAAACTTATATCTTAATATTGGTGTGAAAAACACAGGATATTTAAAAGATATTTCAATAAACCTAGAAAATAGTAATTATAAATTCGACTATGAGAAAGTTGATGAAAAAAGAATCAAAAACATAACTGAATATTCTGTTGATTTAAATCAAATTAACACATCAGAAACAATTGAGTTAGCAATACCAATTATACCAACTATGAATGAGAAGATTGCTGGAGACGAATTAGGAAAAGATAGTACAGTTAAATTTAAAGCAACATACATTAATGAAGATAACAGAGAATCTACAATAGAAAAAGATATGACAATTCATTTAAACTGGACTACTAGCCAAGAAAATTTGGTTGGGGAATTAACTCAAAATGTAATTAGGTATTTAAATTATGATGGAAAAACAATGCTAAGCTTATTACTTAGTGATAGCATTAAAGATTCAAAACTTCCAGTAGGTTCAAAACAAATTCAAATTAGTGTTCCTACAATCAGAGATTTAAAACCTTCACAAGTAATAGTAACCGCTATAGATACAATCGCTACAAATGGTGATGAAAATGGAGTTAATTTCACAGAAGATAATTACTCTTATGACAGCCAAACAGGAATGCTTACAATAAATGTTTCAAATACAGCAGACGAAAATGGATTAGTTTCATGGGTAAAAGGACAAGCAGACAAATTTGTTATTACATATATATATGAAACTAATACAAATGAAGAAGCATTAACTATCCATACAGAAACAACAACAAATACAACTTTATTAAATGGAACAGTAGTAAGTACAGCTATGGAACAACAAGATTATGAAATAGATTCAAAAATAGGAGATATAGCTACAGTAGAAGTTGTTCCAAATACTACATCAATTAATAAAGGATACATGTATTCAAATAAAGATAAATCAGAAAATCAAATTGAAACTGAATTTAGCGTTAAATATAGATTAAACGTAGGTTTAGCAGAAGCATTAAATGATGTTACAATTAAAGAAAATGGAGATTTCTTAGGAGATTCTAATGCAAGCCAATATATTTACGATAAAAAAGTAAATGTTTCAAGTGAAGAACTAGTAAAAGTATTAGGTGAAGATGGAAAAATAGATGTTGTAAAAGCTGATGGAACAGTTATTGGTACATTAAATAAAGATACTACAGAAATAGAAATTAATGATTCAAACATTTCTTTTGTAGCAAGTAAGCCACAAACAGAAGGAGAAATAAACTTAAGTGTTACAAAAGCTATAAGAGGAAATTTAGAATATAGCAAAGAAGAAATAGCAAGTTTTAAAACATTATCTACAAGAGTACAAATAAATGGAGAATCAGTTGGAGAAATAACATTAGAAGAACCAACATCAAAAGTAAATGTACAATTAAGCAATACAAATCTTTCAACAGTAGTACAAAACGAAAACGTAGTTATGAATATAGAACTTGAAAGAGATGATGTAACAGATAATTTATTTGCAAATCCAAAAATAGATATAGTATTCCCAAATGAAATAACAGGAATAGGAATTAAAGATGCTACTCTACTATATGATAATCAATTAGTAAGTGCGGATTCTACAATAAACGGAAATACTATAAGCTTAAAACTAGATGGTACACAAACAGAATATAGTTCACAATCAACATCTAAAGGAACAGTAATAAGATTAGTATTAGATTTGACTTTAAATAACTTAGCACCAAGTAGCCAAACAAATATAATGCTAACATATACAAATGATAATGATACATTAATAGCAAATGCATCAGGAATTCAAACATATTCAGAGACATCAGCAAATACAGTTGAAGTACCAGTAAATGTAGTTGCACCAACAGGATTCGTAACAACACAAAGTATGGCGGGATATAATGGAGATGAGAGTGTAACATCACAAGAAAGTGAAGAAATAGGAAATTTACCAGTACTATCAGATGCAAGAACTGCTAATATATCAGGAGTAGTTGTAAATAACCTAGGAAGTGATGCTGAAGGATTAGTTATACTAGGAAGAATACCATTTGCAGGAAATAAACAAGTAGATGGTAGTAGCGAATTAGGAACAACATTTGATACAGAGCTTGCAGGAGCATTAACTGTAGAAAACTTAGATGCAACAGTATACTATTCAACAAATGGAGAAGCTACATATGATTTAGAAAATGAAAGCAATGGATGGACAACAGATTACACTTCAGATGCAAAATCATATATGATAGTAGCAAATTCAGCAGTAGCACATGGAACAACAATAAACTTTAATTATAGAGTAAATATACCTGCAAATGTAGACTATGCAAACACAGCAAAAGCAAGTTATGGTGTATACTACAACAACAATGCTGAAGAAGGAGCAAGCAAGAGCGTAGTTTTAGCAACACCAGTTGGAATAAAAACAGCTGAAAAAGCAGAACTAAGTGTAGAAGTAACAGCACAAAACAAATTTACAGGAGCAAATGTACCAGCAGATGGTAACATAAAAGAGGGAGACTATTTAACATATAATGTTAGTGTAACAAATACAAGTAATGAAGTGGCAGATAATGCAAAAGTTTCAGTAGAATTACCACAAGGGTTTGGAAGAATAGAAGTTTCAGACTTAGATATACCAGATTGGCCATTACAATATGACACAATATATACATCTCCATATGAAGTAGACTTAGGAACAATAAATGTTGGTGAAACCAAAAATATTACATTTGACTTAATTGCTGGAAATATTACAAATGAGGAAGATGTAGCAAGAACAGTTAGAGTTACAGCTACAGCTGATAGAATGGATGGCGAAGCTGTAGGAGTATTTACAACTAACCTACAAACAGGTTTTGTAACAGGACTTTTAACAGTGACATATGAAAACAGAAACGTAGATCCGGGAACGACTCTAGAATATACAATAAAAGTACAAAACGTAAACAGTGAAGAAAAATCAAATGTAGTAGCTAGAATTACATTACCAGAAGGTTTAGAATATGTATCTTCTGGAACTGCTAATGGAGAATATGAAGGAAGTTATGATGAGAGTTCAAGAGAGTTAACATTTAATATAGGAACACTAGAAGGAAGAGAACGTATATATATAGCAATAAATGCAAGAACAATAGAATCATCAAATGATATATTACAAACAAGAGCAAGTTTAACTTGCGATGGAATGAGCGAAGACTTCTATACAAACACAGTTACAGTATATACTGGAACACCAAGTGTAGAAGCAACACTTTCAAGCAATATTTCACAAGGTAATTTATTAGACTCAGATACTATTGAATATTACATAGATGTAAAAAATACTGGAGATGTACCAGCAAGAGTACAAATATCTAATACAACACCTTCAGGATTATTAAATAATTCATACAGAATAGAAGTATCAAATGGTCAAAGAACAGATAGAGATAACTTTACATCAAACTATGTTTCAGAAATAGTAGAATTAGAAGCTGGTGGAAGTGCAAGATTAACAATAGTAGCAAAACCAGTAGCAATATCTAGCGGAACAAGCACAGAGGTAACAGTTACACCACAAGTAAATTTATTGGAACAATATTCGGATGAAGTATTAAAGCAAGTGTCGATAAATAGCTTAACACATACAATACAAGGAACAGGTGGTTCAAATACTCCAGGAGTAGAAGGCTCATATAGAATAGCAGGAACAGCTTGGATAGATAGTAATAAAGATGGTAGAAAAACTTCAGATGAACCAAGACTTTCAAATATTCAAATGACTCTATATGATACTGAAGGAAATATTGCTAAAGACTCAAATGGAAATGAATTAAGAGTTACAACAAATGAAGATGGACAATATTCATTTGAAAACCTAAATTCAGGAAACTATCAAATAGTAGCACATATTGATACATTTAATTATTTAGTAACAACATATCATTTAGAGGGAGCTGTAGAATCTGAAAATTCAGATTTCGTAGATGCAACATTAGATGGAACTCCAGTTGCAGCAACAGACATATTAAATTTATCAACATATAACTTATATAATGTGGATTTAGGATTACAAGAAAGAGAACAATTCGATTTAAGCTTAGATAAAAAGGTAACAAAAATAACGGTAACAAACACAAGATTAGAACCAAGAGAATACGAATATGATACAGATTTTGCAATGGTAAGTTTACTAAACACATATGTAGAATATTCAACAGTATTAATAGAATACACAATAACAATAACAAACGAAGGTAAAGTTGCAGGATATGCAAGAGAATTAGTTGACTATATGCCAGAAGGAATGGCATTTAGCTCAGACTTAAATACAAATTGGTACTTAGGAACAGATGGTAACATATACAGTACATCATTAGCAAATACATTAATACAGCCAGGAGAAACGAAAACAATAACCTTAGTACTAACAAGAAGAATGACAGGAGAGAACACAGGAACAGTAGTAAATACAGCAGAAATCTCTCAAGCATACAATGAATATGGATTAGAAGATGGAGACTCAACACCAGGAAATAGACAAGATGGAGAAGATGATATAGCAACAGCAACAACATTAATTGCAATGGGAACTGGTAGAGAAGTAGCATCATTTATAGGAATAACATTAGGCGTTATTGCCATAGTAGGATTAGCAGTATTCTTAATTAAGAAATACGTAATAAAAAGAATATAGGAGGTGAGAATATGATGGAAAGGAAAAAAGGCTTACTTAAGAAAATAGTATTTATACTAATGATAATAGTTGCTTTTATATTAATTAACGGCTCAGATTCACAAGCTTTTACAATGGGGTCTTTGGATATTAATGGTGGTGAAGGTATTACTGCTGGACCAGAAGCATATCTATTTGGCGATTACTATTGTATTGACCATTCTAAACCACTTACAAGAACAGTAGATGGAACTAAAGGCTCTGAAATAATGGTGTATCGAAATAGAAATAATGGTAACTATTATAATGAGGAAATTGAATACATGCCTAAGGCTCAACCAACAGTTGAACAGAGTATTGCAGCTGGATATTATGCATATAGATTAGGAGCAGGAAGTAATAAAGAACTTCAAAATGTAGTTTGGGCATCTGGACAATGGGAAGGTAAGCCGGGATATGTAAATAATTTATCTAATTATACAGGTACAACAGTTTCAGCGACAAATGCACTATATGATAGAGCAGAAGGCTGGGCAAACTTCTATTATAACTTACTTCAACCAAGTGGAATGAGACTTAATATAGACGTATTACCAGTTTCAGAAGATGATTTAAGAATATACGTTGATCAAAATGCTAGAACATATACAGAAGGACCTTATATGATAAATATATTAGATTCATCTGGAAATATAATAAATAATACAGCAACAGAATATCATAGTGCAGGAACAATTGGTAATTTATTATATCAAGAAATATCAGGTTTGAACCTAGGTAGTGGAGTTTTTCAATTTGCAAAATTAAATTCAGCGACTGCAACAGTATCATATACAGATGGAAGTTCAGACGAATATACTGGCATAACAATATTGGATGCAAATGGAAATGCATTAGCATTCCCTAAGCCAGGAGAAATATTCTATATTAGAGTGGAAATACCTAGTGGAGAATCTAGAACTGTATCTAAAATAGAACCACACTTTAATGTGCAATATATAACTCAATTACCTGGTACTGTAACACAATATAAAGCAAGTATATTAAGATATGAAATTACCAATGACAAAGTTGGTGAATGGACTGATTCTTATCCGGGTGAAACATCAGGAGATAATACAGTATATTGGTATACTAATCAAACTATCAAAGAGTTAAATATATATGACAAAGAAGAATTGGAAAAATATGTATATTTTGGAATCCAACAAAAGGCTAATGCAGCAGGATTTAATCTTTCTGGAGTTTACCATACTCCCGAGTTTGACTGTCACGTAAATGTTCCTGATGAAACTGGACATATAGAGGTAGTAACTGACTTGCAAGCGTATTATGATAGAAAACTTCAGGAATATAAAAATGCTAACAGAAGTACGATATGGGAACATGATGTAGAAGTAGGAAGCGAGCCTGTATATGATGAAGAAACAGGTGAACAAATAGGTGAAGAGCCTATTTATGAAAAAAGATATAGATATAATTTTACGGATTATAACTCTCGTGCAGAAGCTGAAGCAGCAGCTGATGCTGACGCTAAAGAAGCTGTAGACAATATTTATGAGAATATAATTTCAACTTGTTGTTGGGTATTTAACTTTAGAGGAACTAACCCAGTTTTTATAGAACAAGTTGCTAGTAAAAATGTTGTACAAGATGTTATTTCTATTAGTTTAAAAATGTATTCAGGTGGTCAAATATCCTTAGATATTTGGACATGGGCTCAGTCATCATCAACAAGTTTTGATTTAATCGGAACAGACTGTACAGTAGAAATAGGCGGAAAAGTTTGGGTAGATGTAGGAGCAACTAAGGAATCTAGCTTAAACGGTAGATTAAATAGTGGCGGAGCAGATACTGGAGATTATAGATATGCAGGAATGGAAGTAACACTTCATTTAGGAGATAGAAATGGTACACAAGTAGGATATGCAATAACAGATTCTAATGGAAGTTACCATTTTGATAACCTAAACGCATTAGAAAAATACACAGTAGTATTTAAATATAATGGACAGTTATATCAACAAACATATTATAAAGATGACTTGTCGGGCGGATTCTCGAATGCACAAGAAGTTGATAGATCAGGATTTAATGATAGGTTTGATAGAATTGACTCATACCCATCAAATTACAACTTAGATAACTCATGGCGTATTGCATATGGAAAAGAAGTAAGACTGAAGAGAGATGATGGAACGTATATCTCTAATGGAACTGATGACGAAGGAAAAGATAAAGCTCTGACTTACTTAGATGCATGGAATCAATTTGTAAGCTATGCTAGTAGCACAGGTTCGTATGAAAATGCATATAATAGTTTAAGAAGCTGGTTACAAGGACAAGGAGTAGGTTCAACAGACACAAATGGTGTAATCCAGTTCATAAGAGATTGTATGATTGATGCAAATACAAGACAATATCCAGTTTATGACCAATTTGTTATCGAAAATATAGATGACCCAGGAAGTCAACCAGCGACAGAGACAGCTGTTGGACAAACATGGAATTCATTGTATATAACATCATGTGACCAAAGTAGAAATGTAGATTTTGGTATAAATGAAAGAGATACAGCAGATTTAATAATTCAAAAAGACGTATACAAAGCAACAGTTAGGGTAAACGGAAAAACACAAACATATATGTATAACCAAAAAGATGCAGATATAGATGAAGATGGAACATGGAATATAGAAGTAAGAGCAGCAGATTATCTATACAATGGTGGATATACATATAATAGAGAAATACGTAAATCTGAATATCTATATGATGGAACAATATATGATGCAACAGGAGAGTTAAATAATGTTGGAGCAACTAATGCTAAAGACTTGAGAGTATATGTAACATATAGAATAGCAATAAGAAACCAATCACAAACATATGATGCAGTAGTAAACGAAGTAGTAGATTACTTTGATACATCAGAATATGTATTTGATGGAGAGCTAAATGGAAACACATATACATCAAATGAATATTCAGACTTTGAACATTCAACAGTAACATCATATATAGGAGATAGAGCAGGAAACTATATAGCACCATTAACAGTAAAAACAGAGTCAAGCTTAGGAAATGGAAGAGGAAATACAGATATAGGTCACGGATATACAACAGAAGGAGACACAATATCACCACTATACTTATCAGGAATAGTAATGCCAGATACAAATAGTGAAACAGGATATAATACTGAAGTAACAAAAGGCGGTGGAATGGCATTTATTTACCTAACATTCGAAGTAAAGAAAACAACAGACGAAAATGGTATGCCAAATAGAGTACAAATGGATGTAAATGTTGCAACTGGAGATGAGAAACCAGGAAAGCAAAATATTGCAGAAATAAATGGATACTCAACATACTATGGAAATGATGAAACAATACCAGGAACATTAAACTCAGATAATACTGTAAATAATGTATCAGTTGATGGACAAAAAGGTGGCGTATTAGATGTAGACTCAACAGTAGGTAACTTATCAAGTCAAGACTTAGATGAAAATGGAAATTTAATTATAACAGACAATGATATATCTAATAGAACTGAAGACGATACAGATAAAGCACCAAATATTAGATTAGTATTCCCAACAGATAATAATGATGAAAATGAAAGAACTGCAACAGGATATGTATACGAAGATAATAGAACAGAATCATCAGCAAAAGCAATGGTTGGAAATGGTAGATATAGTGAAGGCGACGGAGATGTTAAAGTAAATGGTGTAACAGTACAATTAGTCGAGTTAGTACAAGATGTTGATGAAAATGGTATACCAATACAAGACGACAATGGAAACTATCAATACTTAGGTGAATATATATGGAATGCCAAAGTATGGGATGGAAACAACTGGGTAGATACAAATAGTAGCTCAACATCAGGAAGCTTAAGATATTATAGTGGTCAAGGTGTAGCTGAAAACAATATAAACGGAAACTCAGATGAAAGTACAACAGTATCACCAATAATCTCAGGACCTGGAATAACAGCAATAGATGGTGCAGTATTAACTGAAGAAGGACAATATGCATTTAAAGGTATGCCAGCAGGTGACTTTATTGTAAGATTTATATATGGTGACACAACACAAACAGTCTTAACTACAACATCAGGAGATGGAGCAGAAGTAACAGACTTATTAAGTGGTGAAACACCAGATAATCAAGAAGGTTATATAACAACATCTGGATTAAATGCTAAATCTTATAACGGTCAAGATTATAAGAGTACAACATATCAAGCAGGAATAGACCAAAACAAAACAGTGGTAGGTTCATACAATGATATCTATGGATTTGGATATGGAAATGAATCTGATGAATTACAAACTGGTAAATATGATACACAAAACTACTATATAACAAGGGGAACTCAAACTGGAGTTGGAGTAGTAAATGGGGCAGATGGTAAAGACAAAACAGTAAACTACTACTATAATATAGGAGTAAGTCAAACAGATAATACAGTAGGTTTATCAGATGCAAAAGACGTAAATCCATTCAGAGAAGATGGAAACAACTATTCTAAAGGTATTACTGGAATAGATGGCGAAGAAGAACAAACCATAGTAAATGGAAGGTCAGAAGTTCTTACAGCTGGACTAAAAGTAGCAAGTACCGAATACCTTGGAGATGGAGAAACTACAAGTGTAGCAAAACAAATAGCTATGTTAAAAGAGTTAATGAATAATACTGTAATGGTAGCTCAAACTGGTGTAATCAATACAGAGGTTGAATGGAATACAGCTCATACAGATGGACAAGGAGACAGCAACTCACAAACTTATGTATTAGATGATATAGATTTAGGATTACAAGAAAGACCAATAGCACAATTAGTAATGAATAAAGAAGTATCAAATGTAAGAATAACATTACAAGATGGAACAATACTATTTGATACAAATAGACCAGTAACTAATATGTCATATGCAGACCATACAGGACACATCATAACTTATAACCCAGAAGACCCTGGTAAAGAAGATGCTTATAGATTAATAAGTGTAGCAATTGCAAATAATACAGCAAGCACACCAGAATTAATTACAACATACATGGACGAAGAGTTAATGTATGGTGCAAGAATTGAAGTAGATTATACATTTACAGTAACCAATGTTGGTGAAGTAGATTATATGGATAATCAATTCTACTATACAGGTGTAACAAGTAATGATAGTTCAGATAATATAGCTACAACAAAAGCTCACACAGTAGTAGACTATATATCTAACAATATTCAATTCATACCAACGAGTGATGCAAACCAAGGCTGGTCAATAAGAACAGTAACTGATTTAACATCAAACCCAGATGAGGAAAACACAAATTACACAAGTAATAAAGATGGAGATAATAATGTTGGAGATAATATAGACTTAATTAATAACAAATACTATAGTACATTAAATACTTACAACAATATAGTAACAACAAAAGACTTATCTAAGGGATTATATCCAGATAAGTATGTACTAGAAGACCAAACTGAAGAAGTAAGTAGTTATACACAAAAAACATTCAGATTATCTACAACTTTAACACCAGATTCTGGAGAAGAAACAATGGTATATAACAACTTATGTGAAATACTACAAGTTTCTAACTCAGTAGGTAGAAGATTAAAATATTCAGTAACTGGTAACCAACCAATGGCGGACCAAGAAGCAGGTGACGATACACCTGTAGATGAAGAAGACGAAATCTATACAAAAGTAGATTTAGTAACACCAAAAGAAATAGACTCAGATAGCTCACAAGAAATATTAATATTACCACCAACAGGTGCTAATAGAAATTACACACTATGGATAGTAATAGGAGTAATTGCATTAGGAATAGTTGCTGGAGGAATATTCTTAATAAGAAGATATTTCAAAAATAAATAGTCACTTAAGTTTATGAAAATAGACTAAAAATGACTGTCCGAGCTGGATAAAAGTAAAAAATAGAGTACAGACTAAACTTAAAATTTAGTCGTACTCTATTTTTATTAGTAACCTTTTTTACACAATATTTTCTCTAAAATATTGTATTTTTAAGAGATTTAAGATAAAATAAGTAAAAAAATATCACAAATTGTAAAATACTTTTTTGATTTGCGTTACTAATTTTGACAAAAAAGTAATAGGACAAGTATTAAAATATTTGTAAATTAAAAAAGTAAGAGGTGTGAAGGATGTTGCAAAATGTATCAAAAGGATTAGGCTATAACGAAGAGGCTGAAGAGGCAGGTAGCAAAGCAGAATATTTAGGAATAGCTAAAAAGATTTTTACTAAACAAAATTTGGCTGTATACATATTGACTTTAATGATTTCAATGGTTGGGTTAGGAGAAGATGTTTTAATTGCACCATTTGGAATAGCATTAGTTGCAGCTAGTATAAGCAGTGGAATACCACTTGCTATGGTATTTATATGTAGTTTAATAGGAACTACTATTAAATTTGGATTTAATGGAGCTCTAGTATATATTGTTACTTCTTTAATTGTTTTGCTTTTGTCAATAATAGCAAAACCTAAAAGAAATTATGATGGCGAAAATGAAAAAATAAAATTAGGTGGAAGGCTAGCTTTTTCAGTATTTATAGTCCAATTAATTTACATATTATTTACAGGATTTTATTTATATGATTTTCTAACTGCTGTAATGATAAGCATCACTAGTTACATATTCTATAAAATATTTGTTAATTCTGTACCAGTAATTAGCGAATATGGAGTAAAAACGGCTTTCACAGTAGAAGAAGTAATAGGAGCAAGCTTGCTTATTGCGATTAGTGCATCATCATTAGGAAATCTTAATATATATTCTTTTTCAATACGAAATATAATTTGTATTTTTATAGTATTATATCTTGGATGGAAAAATGGAATGCTAATTGGTGCTACGAGTGGTATTACTGTTGGAGTGGTGCTAAGTATTATAGGTGGAGAAAGTCAAATATTAATTGCAGCATATGCAATTTCAGGTTTAATAGCAGGATTATTAAATAAATTTGGAAAAATTGGAGTAATAGTCGGATTTGTAATAGGAAATATTGCAGTTGCTTATGCAGCCAATGGTGGAGTAAGTAATATCATTATGTTTCAAGAAATATTAATCTCTGCAATAGGATTATTATTTGTTCCTAAAGTTACAAAGATTAATATAGAAGATGTAATTCCAACTACTAAGTTATTGCCTGAAGCGGGAAGAAGCCTTGAAGAAAGCTCAGAAACATTAGCAAAATTGAATAGTATATCTAAAACTATTTCAGATATGGCTAATAATTTCGCAGAAAGTGAGTCTTATCCTCAGAATTTAGAAATTTTTGAAGATGAACTATTGAGTAGTTTAGAAGGACTTGAAGGAAATAGCCTATATGATGATATTTACAATAATGAAGACAATATTATAGAAGATATATTTAATTATGTACTAGAAAATGGCGTTATGACTGATAATGGTATAATAAGTGTATTTGCAAAGCATAATGTATATCTTATGAGTTCAGAAAACGACTATATGAAACCAGAAGATCGAGATGAAATACGTGAAATCATAAAAGCAATTAATACTGCATATAGAATTAGTAAAAATAATTTTATATGGCAGAAAAAAATGGATGAAAATAATAGAAGTGTATCAAAACAACTAGAAAATGTATCAAAAGCGATTAATAATATAGCTAGTGGAATTAATCAAAGCAAAATAGAATCTGAAAAAGATGTATATGATGCAGAGAAAATAGAAATTAAAGATCTTTTAAAAGAAAAAAATATTCTTGTTAAAGATGTAAATATTAAGAAAGAAAACACTGGAAGAGTAATTGTTAATGCGTATACAGACGTTTGTGATGATATGAATGGAAAAAATTGTCCAATCAAGCAAATAGATAAGGCATTGAATAAAGTTTTTGATGAAAAATTTATGATTCAAGACCAACAATGTGGAATAAGGCTTAATAAAAATACATGTAGCTATACATTTATTTCAGATGATAAATATATTATTCAAACTGGAGTTGCTAAAGCTAAAAAAGATGACTCAATTGTTTCAGGAGATAATATATCTCAGATAAGATTGGGTGATGGAAAATATATGCTTGCAATTAGTGATGGAATGGGCTCTGGAGCTAATGCAAGAAGAAATAGTAAAATAGCTATTAGTATGCTTGAAAGATTATTTAGTACAGGCTTTGATAAAGAAACCTCAATAAATCTAATAAATTCAGCAATTATGAATGCAAATAAAGAGGAAATGTACGCTACTTTAGACATAGAAGTGTTAGATTTATATGCAGGTAAAATACAAATCTTAAAAAATGGAGCTTGCCCTACATATATTAAAAGAAATAAAAATGTTTCAATGATAAAATCAACATCTTTGCCAGCTGGAATAGTTGATGAAATTAATGTTGATACATATGATAAAGATTTGCAAGATGGAGATATAGTAGTAATTTGCAGTGACGGAATTATAGAATCTAATAAAGAATATGCAAATAAAGAATTATGGGTAAAATATTTGTTAGAAGAAGTTCAAACAGATAGCCCTGAAAGAATTTCAGACATTATTTTACATGAGGCAATAGATAATGATTTTGGAAAAGCTAAAGATGATATGACAGTCATAGCCTTTAAAGTTAATAAAAAATAATAAGTTACAGTTTACAGCTTTTTTGTTACTGGTTAATGGTATTTTAAATACATTTGTCTTGTATGGGTATAGTTATAAAAAACTCGAACGAAGCAGGTAGCTCCGTTGGGACGGAGTGAGATTTTTTATAACTATACCCTATGCAGACTTTAAATGCATACAAACCATTAAACAGTAACTATTTTTTGTTATTATGGGTATTGAAAAAATGCGCTAAAACTGATATATTATATATGTACAAAAATAGAAGATAGATTTAATAGGATAGAAAGGAATGGATTATACATGGCTAGTAGAGGTAGAAGGTATGACGGAGAACCCAAATTAAATGTAAAGAAAGTATTGGCAGTTTTAATTGTACTTATTGTTATAATTATGTGTATTGTACTTATTGTAAAATTTGCAACAGATGACGGAAACTCAGAAACAAAAATAGTTGCTAATTCATATTTAAGTGCATACTCAGGAGGAAAATGGGGAGTAATTAATTCAAAAGGAGAAACAATAATAGATACAACATATGATGATATGATTATTATACCTGATTATACAAAGGCCATATTCATATATCAATCAGATGTAAACCTTGCAGAAAATACATATAATTCTTATGCAATTAATGAAAAGGGAGAAAGACTATTTACATCATATGATAGAGTAGAAGCATTACAAAATGTTGATTCAAATAATTACATTACATATGATACAAATGCTTTAAAAGTATCAAAAGATGGCAAATATGGATTAATAAATTTTAATGGAACAGAAATACTTGGTTGTACTTATGACTCAATTACTCCATTAAAAGGAGTTAGAAATAGTTTTGTTACAGTATCAAATGGACTTTATGGATTAGTAGATAATAGCGGAAATGTTATAATTGATAATTTGTATACAGAAATAACAATCTTAACTGATAGATATGAAGATGGATATATTGTTAGAGATGAAAATGGAAATTATGGACTAATTAATTACAATAAAAGACAAGTCCTAGAGTGTAAATATTCTGAAATAGAAAATGTTTGTGGAAATGACTTATATGTTGTAAGAGAAAATGGAAACTTAGAAGTTGTAAATTCTAGTGGTGAGGTCCTAATTTCAAGTGGAATAGATGAAGTAACAAGTATAGATAATTCAAATATTACTTTTGTAAGAAGCGGAAAATATGGAGTAATGTCATCAGATGGAACAGTTTTAATAGAACCTACTTATGATGAATTAACATATGCTTTTGATGGAAACTATATTGCAAAAAATGGAGAAAATTATGGTATAATTAATACTTCAAACGAAACGAGACTTGATTTTACATACAAGTATATTTCTTATATGAGAGATGAAAATTTTATAGAAGCTGATAGAACTGATGGACAAACAGATTTATTAGATACTACTTTCACTGTTAAAGTTACAGGAATTGTATCAGAGATTAACACAGATAAGGGCTATGTAAAAGTTAGAGTAGATAATGAGTATAAATATTATAACTTTAGATTAGAAGAAAGAACTTCACAAGAAATATTTACAACAAATACATTATTCTTATCAAGACAAAATGGTAAATATGGCTATGTAGATAAAAATGGTGTAGTAATTGTAGATTATATATATGATGACGCAACAGAGCAAAACGATTATGGCTATGTAGCAGTTAAACAAAATGGAGTATGGGGAGCCTTAGATTCAAATGGTAATGCTGTAGTTACTCCATCATATGAATTAGCTCAAAATACAGTAATTAGTTTTATCGGAAAATGGCATTTGGCTCCTGATGTAAATGCAAATTATTATACTGATGAAAACGAGTAGAAATTTATTATACAGTTTGCTATTTTAATTATACTTGTACTGGAACGGGTATAATTAAGCATTAAACAAATGTCAACAAAAAATAAATAAAAAGGAAGAAGTGAAACAAATGATGGAAGAAAATAAAAGTTTCAAAATTACCCCTTTAATTAGTAATGAAAAAGAAGTATACAAATTTTATGAGTTTGTACTTGGGGAAGGCTATGAAGTTAAAATATTTGACAAAAAGAAAGATGCACATATGTATAAATACTTTTTGCCAGCTATTAGAGATTACATGTTTTGGACTTTTAATTTAAAAGATGATAAAAAATTCAAAGAAATGAGCAAAGAATTACAAGCTGCTGTATGTAATAATTATTCTTGTACATTTTTCGAAAATAAAGATATGCTAATTGCAATATTTCATACAGGGATAGCTTTTGTAATAGGCAGTGACTCTAAAAAAATAGACAGCATAAAGAAATATAGTGGGTTAGAAGATATAACTAAAATAAATATTGACGAAAGCAAAACCTATAAGATAGATTGTGAAGATATAGCTGATTTGTACAATTATATAATAACTTTGTATAAATATGTAATGCTTAGTAAATTAGACAAAGCAATGGAAGATAAAGATTATTTTGATAAAAATAGAAATGCTTTTGTGGAGTTTAATCAAGAAATATATACAAAGAAGGTTACTGATAATATTTCAGGAAACAAACTGGCCAATGAATGGGAGAAAAAACTACAATTAGATAAACTCTATATTTCTGTTGAAAATAAATTTGATTTATTATATAGAAATATAAAATTAGATAGCCATAATACTATGTTTAGAATAATTATTATTTTGTTAGTAGTATTAATAATAATAGGAACAATTAATTTGGGCAATTACCTTGCTTAAATAGGCTATAAAAGAAATGCACACGGTTTATATGTGTGCATTATTTTAAAAAGTATTTTTCTATAAATATGTGTGAATAAGAGTAAAGAGTGAAAGGAATAATTAAAATGACAATAAAAACAGGGACAGATATTATTGAAGTTAATAGAATAAAAGAATGTATAGAAAATACAGGAGATAAATTTTTAGAGAGAGTATTCACAAAAAATGAAATAGAATATTGTGAATCAAAAAAAGCTACTAAATATGAACATTATGCAGCTAGATTTGCCGGTAAAGAAGCCATCTTTAAGGCAATATCACCTTGGCTAGAAGATAAATTCTCAATTTCATGGACAGATGCCGAAATATTAAATGATAGCCAGGGGAGACCATTTGTAACAATCAAAACAGATAAAATAAAAAATGTAAATATAGATATTAGTTTGTCACATATAAAAGATTATGCTATTGCAAGTGTTGTGGTTGTGTATTAAGAGGAGATATTATGAAATTTTTTGATTCGCATGCACATTATGATGATAATAGATTTGATGATGGAAGAGAAGAAACAATAAAAGAAATATATAATTCAGGCGTAACAAAAATAATAAGTGCAGGTTATAGCCTTGAAGGAAGTAAAAGAAGCTTAGAATTATCTAGTAAATTTGATTTTATATATTCTACAATAGGAATTTCACCAAATGATTTAATTCCTTATAAGTATAAAGAAGAGAATAATCAAATTGAAGATGATGAATTAGAGTCTAGTGATAAAAAATATAATTGGCAGGAAGCAATTGAAGAGGCAGATAAATTAATTAGCCAAAATTTGAGCTCAAAAAAGGTTTTGGCGGTAGGAGAGATTGGATTAGACTATCATTATGATACTGATAAAAAAATCCAAAATGAGGCATTCTCGAAGCAAATAGACATAGCTAATAAATATGATTTGCCAATAGTGATTCATACTAGAGATGCGGTAATGGATACTTTAACAATGCTAAAAGAAAAACCAGTTAATAAAAAAGGCGTTTTCCATTGTTGCCCATTAAATAGAGAGCTTGTAAAAGAAGCTTTAAAATTAGGATTTTATATATCAATGGCTGGGCCTGTGACATTTAAAAACTCAAAAAATGCAAATGAAATAATTGAAATGGTGCCATTGGATAAAATATTAATAGAAACAGACTCACCATATTTGGCACCAGAGCCAGTAAGAGGTACAAGAAACGACTCTAGAAATTTAAAATATATAGCACAAAAAATAGCAAGCGTAAAAGGATTAACAGTCGAAGAAATTGCAAAAGCAACATATGATAATACAATGAAATGTTTTAACATTAGCGAAAAAAGAACCACTTTAGCTTAAAAACTAAAGTGGTTTTAGAATGTTGACAAAGTATATAAAAATATTTTGCCTCGTATATCTTAAAAGTCTACATTAAGATTTAACATGCTGAAATTTTGAATGCTAAAAGTATAACACGTTAAATTTGACGCGCTAAAATTTAACATTAACAGCCTTTTTAGCTTCTTCATTATCTACATTAAATAAAGTAGAAGCTTTAAAACCAAAGATACTTGCAATTAAATTAGAAGGGAATGTTTCTAATTTAGTGTTATAAATAGTTACAGTGTCATTATAGAATTGACGAGAGTAAGATATTTTATCTTCAGTATCAGATAGTTCATTTTGTAAATTGTTAAATGATTGGTCTGCCTTTAAATTAGGATAATTTTCAGCTACTGCCATAATTGTTTTTAAAGTACTGCTTAATTCATTTTCTAGGTTAAGCTTATCTTCAACAGATTGAGCATTTGACCATGCTGAACGTAAATCAGTAACTTTAGTAAGTGTTTCTTTTTCATGAGTCATATATCCTTTAACTGTTTCAACCAAGTTAGGTATTAAGTCAAATCTTCTTTGTAGTTGAACATCAATTTGGCTCCAAGCATTTTGAACACGTTGTCTTAGAGTCACTAAATTGTTGTATATTACTATGATTACAATTGCGATGACTACAACTATTGCTAATATAATCCAGCCCATAATAACCTCCTTATTATTTTTTATATATTATATAATATACCACATAAAATATGATTTAACAATAAAAAATAGAAAAGTTAGAAAAATATTTAACAAAAAAATTGTAATGCTTGTATTATAAAGTATAGGCGGAAAATATTATGTTGCCTGTGCACCAACTGCTACGGATAGCGTAAATACAAGAAATGCTACTAAATTTGACATATTAGAGAAAAAGTGTTATAATTAGAATTGTGTTACTTAAAGGAGGTTTTATGAGAAAACGAATAAGTAAACAAAGCAAGCAGGAGAAAGCAACTATATCGCTCAAAAAGATATTTGTTATGGCTTTAATATTTTTAATATTAGCTGGAACAATGAGTGTTATGGCTACAAATCAAAAGCTTACATCTGTTAAGATATTACTTTCAAGTGGTTATGAAATGAATGTAATGACTACAAACACAAAAGTATCAGACATTTTAGCAGAAAATCACATAATTGTTTTAGAAGGTGAAAATGTTACACCAGGTATTGATGAAGAATTATCAGACAATAAAACAATTACAATAACAAAGGGTGCAAGCGAGTCAAAAAGTGATGAAGACTATATGTCTGCTGAAGAAATTTTGGCAAGCTATACTCAAATAGTTGAAAAAATAGTAACTGAAGAAGTTGAAATTCCATATGAAACTGTTACAAAAGATGTTTCAAACGGAAGCTCATCTACTCAAAATAGAGTAGTACAAAAAGGTGAAAATGGTTTAAAAGTAGTAACATATAAAATAAAGTACCAAAACGGTGCTGAAATTGAAAAAACTGAAATATCTTCAGAAATTGTTAAAGAACCAGTTGAAAAAATCGTTGAGGTTAGAACAAAACAAGTTACATCAAGAGGTGGAGTTGCCACAGGTTCAGTAGCCGAATATCAAGCATATGCAGAAAAAAGATGTTTTGATTACGGTTGGAGTGATGGAGATTTCCAAGCACTAGTAAAATTATGGAATAAAGAAAGTAGATGGAATCCATATGCAAGTAACTCAAGCTCAGGTGCTTATGGTATACCTCAAGCATTACCAGCAAGTAAAATGGCTACTTATGGAACAGACTATTTAACAAACTATAAAACACAGATTGAATGGGGATTAAGCTATATTAAATCAAGATATGGCACTCCAACAGCAGCATGGAACCATTCATGTAACAAGGGATGGTATTAAAATATATCCAATAGCATAAGTAATAAACTTGGCTATTGGATTTTTTTATTCTATTTTGGCTGTTTACAAGGATTTGTAAAGATGTTATAATAATAAAATTAGATAGATAAAATTTGAGAAAAGATAAAAAACTAATGTAAATTATAAAAAATTAATGCAAATAATTTTAGAAAAAGGATGGAATAAGATGCTAAAACTAATTTCGTGGAATGTAAATGGCCTAAGAGCAGTCATAAATAAAGGATTTAAAGATTTTTATAATGATATTGATGCAGATATTATTTGTTTACAAGAAACAAAAATGCAACAAGAACAGGTAAGTATTGATATTAATGAAATGTTTAAAGATAGAAACGTATATTGGAATAGTGCAGAGAAAAAAGGATATTCGGGTACAGTCGTTATTTCAAAGCTAAAGCCAATAAATGTTACATATGGAATAAATAAAGAAGAACACGATAAAGAAGGAAGAGTTATAACTCTAGAATTTGAAAAATTTTATTTAGTAAATTGCTATACTCCAAACTCTAAGAGAGAGCTTGAAAGATTAGAATATAGAATGGTTTGGGAAGATGAAATACGTAATTATTTAAAAGAACTAGACAAAAAGAAACCAGTTATATATTGTGGAGATTTAAACGTAGCACATAATGAAATAGACTTAAAGAATCCATCTTCAAATCATAGAAATGCAGGATTTACGGATGAAGAACGTTCAAAAATGACAGAACTATTGAATTCAGGATTTATTGATACATTCAGATATAAATATCCGGAAAAAACAGGTGCTTATTCTTGGTGGTCATATATGTTCCATGCAAGAGAAAACAATGCTGGGTGGCGTATAGACTATTTTATAGTTTCTGATTCAATAAAAACTCAAATCGAAGATGCTAAAATTTTAGCAGATGTAATGGGAAGTGACCATTGTCCAGTAGAGCTGGATATAGATATGTAAGAAATCACTAAAATGTAAATAAGAAAAATAAATTAATCAAAATATGTTTATGAAGAAAAATACATATGTATAATAGGAAAGGATATATTTCGATGAAAAAAGAAAAGGTTATGGGAACAAAAAGATGGTTTTACTGGGTTTCAATAGGTGTGGTATTGATAATAATTTATAAACTATTAGATAACTTCACCGGAATAGGAGAATGGATAGGAAACTTTTTCTCAGTATTAGCACCATTTATTGAAGGTATTTTAATAGCATATATTTTATATACTCCATGTAAGAAAATCGAAGGATTTTTAAAAAAGAGAAAAAATAAATTCATAAAAAAGCATGCAAGAGGAACAAGTATAACTATTGTGTTTATATTGGTTATAGTTCTAATTGTATGGTTTATGACAGCAATTATACCTACAATTGCTAGTAGTATATCTGATTTAATTAGTAATGTTCAAAGCTATTATAATGCAGTAATTTCAGAAAGCCCTGATTTAACTATAACGCCATTTATTCAAGATAATATATTAAAACCAGTTGTTGATTGGATACAAAATATTGATTTTGAAGCATGGTTTACTTTTGACAAAATAAAAGAGTATTTATCTTCAGCAATGGGATTAATAAAAGGAGTAGTAAACATATTTATAGCAATAATATGCTCAGTATATATTTTGGCGCAAAGAACTAGAATCGTAAACTTTATAAATAGGTTTACTAAAGCTGTTTTAACTAAAAAAGGATATACTAGATTTAACAAATATTTTACAGAAGGAAATGCTATATTCTTTAGATATTTATCAAGCCAAATGTTAGATGGAATAGTTGTGGCGCTTATTACAAGTATTGCAATGAGCTTAATGGGAGTAAGATATTCAGTTTTACTTGGAACATTAATAGGATTCTCAAACTTAATACCATACTTTGGAGCAATATTTGGTGTAGCGATAGCAATTATAATAACAATACTTACTGGTGGATGGCAACAAGCATTAATTATGGGAATTGTTGTAATAGTTTTACAGCAATTGGATGCAAACTTAATTAACCCAAGAATAACAAGTTCTTCACTAAAAGTTAGTCCATTACTAATAATGTTTGCAGTAACAGTTGGTGGAGCTTACTTTGGAGTATTAGGAATGTTTTTAGCAGCTCCAGTATTTACTCTTATAAAAGTAATTGTAGATGACTTTGTAAATGAGAGAAATAGGGAGAAAGACTTGGCATCTACTCAAAATAATTCATAATTCCATTATAAATTCCCCAAGCAAGCATTTCTTGATATTCATCAGTTTGAAGTTTTGCTTCATCTTCAGGATTAGATAGAAAACCACATTCAACTATTGTTATCGGGATTTCAACATTTTTCATAATGTAAACATTGCTTAAAGTATGAGGAATTCGACTATTATCACTAGCTATGGTTTCATTCAAATTATTTTGAATGGACGTAGCTAGTTTTTTTGAATTTTCATCTCCGTTTTTGTAAAAAGTTTGCCAACCAGAATATTGACTTTGAGAAATTTTGTTCAAATGAATAGATACAAAAACATCAGCAGATGAATTATTACCAATTTTAACTCTATTGTGAATATCCGAAACTTTTTTCTGAGCAATTGTTTTGGCATCTATTTCATAAATAGAATTTTCATCTGACCTGGTCAAAATTACAGTAGAACCACTGCTTTCTAATAGCTTTTGAACTTTCAAAGTAATTTGCAAATTAATAGGGGCTTCTAGAAGTCCGTTACTGCTTTCAGCACCTTCATCAGGCGTACCATGACCAGCGTCTAATATAACAACTTTATTTGTAACAGGCACAGCCATTACAGGAATTATTTCTACTGGATGTCTAGTTCTTGATGAATAGAAAAAAACAGCTAATATGACACATAAACTGATTAAAGAAAATTGTTTTAATATTCTTTGAAATGAGAATTTAGAATTATTTTGAACAGAATTATTGCTATAAGAAATTTTTTCCTTATTTAATAAATTACTTTCTTTAAAAAAATTTGCCATAATAATACTAACCTTTCTAACTCACTTTTTAAAAATTATATGAAACAAGTTATTTAAAAATGCAAGGTTTTTATTGAATAGGAGAAATTAAAGTTACTTTTCATTACATCTTCGTCTAATTCATGAGACTTTTCTATAACTTCTTTTGTATATTCAGTAACAACATAAGTATCAAAGTTCGTGCAGGCAAAAAATGTAAGAATTTGTCGAACGATTTTCCTTTACAAAATATGGAAAGTAATATATAATATGGTTATTAATTTTTAATCTAAATTTTGCGTTTTTAAATTTAATTTAATTCTAATAAAAAATCCCCCAAAATAAAAAAAGAGAAGGTGGTAATATAGAAATTATTTATAAAAATGATACGGAATATCCAGAAAGGCTAAAGAAAATAAAAAATGCACCAGAATTGTTGTATGTTCAAGGCAATAAAGAATTACTTAATAAAAGAGCAATTGCCATTATTGGAACTCGTAAGCCTAGTGAATATGGAAAAAAGGTAGCAAAGGAATTTGCAAACGAGCTTTCGGAAAAAGGAATCTGTATAGTAAGCGGGCTAGCAGAAGGAATAGATAGTTGTGCACATTTGGGAGCAAAATGTGGAAAAGGTAATACAATTGCTGTGCTTGGGAGCGGATTTAATCATGTATATCCAGCAAGTAATATCAAATTATATAAAGACATAATTGAAAGCGGAGGATGTGTAATATCTGAATATGGGCCAGAAGAAAGGTGTAAATCAGAATATTTTCCTGTAAGAAATCGAATTATAAGTGGATTAGCAATGGGTGTGTTAATAGTAGAGGCAAAATTTAAAAGTGGAACAGGTATAACTGCAAGATATGCAACAGAGCAAAATAAGGAAATATTTTGCGTGCCTGGAGAAATTACTAAAAATACAAGTGACTTAACAAATGAATATATAAAAAGAGGGGCGGTTTTAGTTACATCGGCCGAAGATATTTTAGAATACTATCCAGAAGAACCAAAAAAGAAAGTTGGCGAAGATTATGAAGATATATATAAAATAATGAGTAAAGATCCAATAACTGTTGATGAAATAAAGAGATATACTGATTTATCTGTGGAAAGCATAAATGAAAAATTACTATTCATGGAAATAGAAGGAATAATAAAAGGTGTAAACGGAGGATATGTGGTGGTGGATTAAAATAATATACTAATAGATTTGAAATATATAATATACCTATAGATGTGTACACTATAATATACCCATGGATGCGCGCACAATAGAAAAAGGATACCTAATATTGTGTGCATAAGAAAATTAAATAATATTTAGAGAAAGGTTAAAAAATCAAGAAAAAGAGGAAAAAATGCTATCAATAATAGAAACTATGGCACTTCATGGATTAGATGGATATTTAGTAGAAGTACAAGTAGATGTATCGCCAGGAATGCCTAATTGGGATGTAGTAGGGTTACCAGATGCAAGTGTAAAAGAGGCAAAAGAAAGAGTAAGAACAGCTATAAGAAATTCAGAATTTGAATTTCAAAGTAGAAAAATAGTAGTAAACTTAGCACCAGCCAATACAAAAAAGGAAGGGTCACTTTTCGACTTGCCAATAGCAGTAGGAATATTAATGAATTTTGGATATATAAAAAGGCAATTTTTCAATAAAACAATATTCGTTGGAGAATTATCTTTAGATGGAAAAATAAATAAGGCAAAGGGCATTTTACCAATATGTATTGAAGCTAAGAAAATGGGAATAAGAAGAATAATACTTCCAAGAGAGAACTCAAAAGAAGCGGCAATAGTAAATGGATTGGAAGTAATAGGAGTAAGCACTCTGGACGAATTAGTTCAGTATTTAAATGGTGAAATAATAATAGAAAAAACAAGAACAAATATAGATGAATTGTGGAATAAAGAACAAGAATATGATGTAGATTTTTCAGAGGTAAAAGGACAAGAAAATGTAAAAAGAGCAATAGAAGTAGCTGCTGCACGGCAATCATAATCTACTCCTTATTGGAAGTCCTGGGAGTGGGAAAACAATGTTGTCAAAGAGAATACCAACAATATTGCCAGATTTAACATTCAACGAAGCCTTAGAAATTACAAAAATTCATAGTATAGTTGAAGCTTTGCCAGCAAATATGCCAATAATAGCGAATAGACCATTTAGAGCTCCTCATCATACAATATCAATAACATCTTTAGTTGGTGGTGGAATAAATCCAAAACCAGGAGAAATAAGTTTAGCACATAATGGAGTGCTATTTTTAGACGAGCTTCCAGAATTCAATAGAAAAACTTTAGAAGTAATGAGAGGACCACTAGAAGATAAAAGGATAACAATTAGTAGATTAAATGCGAGTTTGACATATCCTTGTAACTTTATGTTAGTGGCATCAATGAATCCATGCCCTTGCGGCTTCTGTGGTTCAAAAGAAAAACAATGTACATGTACACCAGAGGCAATTTCAAAATATATTTCCAAAATAAGTGGACCTCTACTAGATAGAATAGATATACAGGTAGAAGTTAAACAAGTAAAATATCAAAAATTAAAAGATAATCAAATGCCTGAAACTTCGAGAGAAATAAAACAAAGAGTAAATCAAGCTAGAAAAATTCAACAAGAAAGATATAAAAACTGTGGAATATACTCAAATGCAGAATTAACGCAAAAATTAGTAAATGAATTCTGCAAAATAGATAATGAAACATCAAACTTGCTAGAGAAAGCGTTTAATAAATTAGGATTTAGTGCAAGAACGTATAGTAGAATACTAAAAGTAGCGAGAACAATTGCAGATTTAGATAATAAAGAAAATATTGAGATAAAACATGTGGCAGAGGCAATACAGTATAGAAATCTAGATAAGAAATATTGGAAAAATTAAATGTATGTGGATTAGAAAACACATAAAAATAAACGTATTTGGGTTGAAAAAATATGAATGCATTAATGATTAAAGGAAAATAGAGATGTATTTTAAAAAGCAAATAGGAAAAGAAGGAGAAGATATAGCAGAAAAATATTTGCTGGCAAATGGATATAAAATAATAGATAGAAATTTTTATGCAAGACAAGGTGAAATAGATATAATAGCTAAAGAAAAAAATGAATGGGTGTTTATAGAAGTAAAAACAAGGACAAATGATATTTATGGTAAGCCGATTGATGCAGTAGATAGTATAAAACAAAAACATTTAATAAAAACAATAAACTATTATATTTGCTCAAACAAGTTAGAAAATGAACGTATTAGAGTAGATGTAATAGAAGTATATAAAGTAAAAGAAAAATATGTAATAAATCATATTAAACAGGTAATATAAGTGTAGGAATAAAAAGAATTTAGAATTAATGCAAATAAAGATGGTAAAAGAGAAAAAAACATGATATTATATATATAAATTTTTAAAAATATAAATTACGGAGGTAGAAATGAATAGACAGGAAGCGGAAAAACTATTAAAAGAATATAATAAAGAAGAATTTCACTTATTACATGCATATACAGTAGAAGGAGTAATGAGATATTTTGCAAAAGAACTAGGCGAAGATGAGGAATATTGGGGAATAGTTGGACTATTACATGATATAGATTATGAAAAATATCCAGAGGAGCATTGCCAAAAAGCAAGAGAAATACTTAAAAATGCAGGAGTAGAAGACGATATGATTTATAGTATTTGCTCACATGGATATGGTTTGTGCTCAGAATTAGAACCAAAAAAGGAAATGGAAAAAATATTATTTGCAACAGACGAATTAACCGGATTAATATGGGCTGCTGCAAAAATGAGACCATCAAAAAGTACAAAAGATATGGAAGTAGCAAGCTTAAAGAAAAAATTCAAAGACAAGAAATTTGCCGCAGGTTGCTCAAGAGATGTAATAAAAAAAGGTGCTGAAATGCTTGGATGGGATTTAGATAAACTATTTGAAAAAACAATTTTAGCAATGAGAAGCTGTGAAGATAAAGTAAAAGAAGAAATCAATAAATAAATAATATTATATAATAAGCGTAGACGCATAATAAGTTAGCAAAGCAAAGTATAAAAAAAAGAGTAATGAATTGAAAGGGCAAATATAATGAAAATAGGGATAGATTTAGATGGAGTAGTATTTGATTCAGAAAAAGAATTTAGAGTATATTCAGAACTATATGATATGATAGATTTAAAACAAAATAGTAAAGAAAATAATAAAGAGTTGAGATTTCAAGACAGATTTAAGTGGACAGATGAGCAAATAGAGGAATTTTTAAAGAAATATCATAGAAAAATAGATGAAGAAGCTAGCTATATGCCAGGTGCGAAAGAAGTTTTACATATGCTAAAAAATGATGGACATGAATTAATACTTGTAACTGCTAGAGGCGGATGGAATAAAGAAATGATAGAAATTACAAAAAATCGCTTTAAAAACGAAGATATGGATATTTTCGATAAATGTTATTGGGCTTGTGAAGATAAAGCAGAAGCATGTGTTAAAGAGAAAATTGATATAATGATAGATGACTCTTATGCAAAATGTAAAAAGATATCTGAATCTAAAATAAAAACAATTTATCTTAAGGATGCTCCATCATATGAGATGGAAGAAAATGAATATGTAAAAACATTATATAATTGGGGCGAAATATATAGATATATTACTGAAATTAATAATAAAATGGATAAGGAATAGTAGTAAAATTATATATTAAGCTGAAAGTTTTGACATACTTGTATAGATTGATTCATAGTAGGAAGGAAAGAAAATAAATGAGAATAGCAGTAATTTCAGATATACATGGCAACTTTGAAGCTTTAAAGGCAACTCTAAAAGATATAGAAAAAAGAAACGTAGATGAAATAATTTGCCTTGGAGATATTATAGCTAAAGGCGTACATCCCAAAGAATGTATAGACTTAATTAAGAAAAAATGTAAAATAGTAATACAGGGAAATTGTGATTATCACTTCGCTAGAAAACATGATGATATAAAACAATTGCCTGAAATAGAACAAAAGAGAATAATTTGGAATCAATCATTGTTAGGCGATGAAGAAAGAGAATATTTATCAAATTTACCATATAGCTATGAATTTTATATGAGTGGTAGCTTAGTGAGATTATTTCATGCTAATCCAGAAAAAATAAATTGTACAGTAACAAATAGTGATACAATAGAAACAAAATATAAAATGTTTTTGCCAAGTGAACGTATAGCGTCTAATCAAATAGCAGACGTAGTAATTTATGGACATATACATCATCCATTTATGGATAAGCTATATAATAAAACATTGATAAACGTTGGAAGCGTGGGCAATTCATTTGACGTAATTAGAAATGAAAATAAAGATAGTAGCAATAAAGAAACTTGCAAAAGTTTTTATTTAATCATAGAAGGTGAATATGATAGTAGAGAATATAATTCGGATATTTCATTTCAATTTGTAAAAGTTCCTTATGATATAGAAAAAGAGCTTGAAGATGAAGCAATTAATATTGAAAAAGAAGATTATAAGTTTGAACTAACAGAAGGTAGATATAGAAATATGGAAAAGGTAAAAAAATATTTTAAGGATTTAGGAATGGAGATATAAATCGTATTGGTAAAGTTTAAATAATGTGATATAACTACATAGCAAAGACTCGGGAGAAAAGAACGAAAACAATAAAGCCGTTTGTAAAAAGGACAGGAGGCAAAAGGAAGAGGAAAGATTTCTTAATTACTAATAACTCATTATGAAATTAAAAAAGTAACTTGGGTTTATAGCTAAGTTACTTTTTGTGGTATTTAATATTTTTTATTTAGCTTCTCTCTTATCATATGAATTTTAGAAACATCTTCAACATAATTAAATCTAGGTTTAACAAAATTGCTAGAGCCTCTCTTTTCATGGCTATACCTAGGAATTAATTGGACATGAAAGTGATTCATTGGACCATCACACATTGTGCAAAGATAAACATTTTCAGCACCATAAACTTCTTTTATAATGTTCATTACTTTTTTCGCAAAAACAAAAATATTGCTACATAAATCATCAGGAATTTCTAGCATATCTTTGTAATGCTTTTTGGAAGTGATAATAGTGTGTCCAGAAGAACGGGGGTTACCACATAAGAAACATTCAAAGTCACTATTCTCAAATAGAAGTTTGTCTGAATTGTTTCCATAAATGCAATGGTTATTTTTCTTATCATAGCAAGTTGGGCAAATACCTAAATCAGTTAGAATAGAAGCGGATAATTTACAATTGTTGTCTAGCAATGACTGGACTTCAACTTTTATTTTATTCCATTCTTCTTTCAAATTGCCATAAGATAAATTATTTTCAACATTATTAATATCAGTCCATTCTATATTTTCAACATCTTTCTCATCAATATTCTTAGATGTCGGTCCATCATCTATGGCAATGTACATATTGCATATAATATCTTCATTAGCAGAGGGGTTATAATATTTTAACGTAAAAATTGGTTCAGTAATTAATAAATGATTAGCTCTAAGAGTTTCCTCTTCAGTTTCACGAACAGCACATTCTTCAAATGTTTCCCCTTTTTCTAAGTGTCCTTTTGGAAAAGACATATCTTTATGCTTGTCACGATATACTAAAGCTATCTCTTTTGTAGTTGAATTAATTAAAATAGTTCCGGCTTTTTTTACTAACATATTTTACCTCCACAATGATTAAAATTACAGATTATTTATTAAATTCTTTTAGATACAATCATATCCCTTATGATATAACCATTTTTATTATAAAAATTTAATCCTTTCTTATTAAGACCAAATACTTCAATATTGATTCTTTTACAATCAATCTTTTTAACTTTCATCATATCCATTTTAAAATAATTTTCTCTGTATTCAGGGAGCATAACTTGAGTATGCCAATTATCAATATCAATTAAATAATTTTGCAATTCTACTAGCAAATCTTTGATTTGTTCATTATATTTGGGATCGTATTCAACTATATTCATTTTTCACACTCCATTAAATTATTAAATGATTAAAATAAAATCATACCTGCTCCCAAATCATTATTAGGTCTAGAAATGAAGCCAAATTTTTCATAAAAAGGTTCCATTCCTTTAGATGCGCCTAAATAAGTCCTTATGTTAGGATTAGTTTGCTTATATACATTGATTGGGCTAATTAATTTATTCATAATTTGAGTACCTATATTTTTGTTTTGATATTCAGGTATGACCATAACATCATGAATATATAAGAAAATAGTTTTATCTCCGATAATTCTTCCAAAGCCAATGATTTTATCGTTATCATAAACACTGATTGAATAAAGCGTGTTATTTAAGGCTTCTTGTACTATAGTAGTTTCTCTCATTCCCCAACCGACTTTATCTGTTAAATAATTAAATTCATCGGCAGTTATTTTATTTTCAAAAAAATTTATCATTTTTATGGACTCCTAACTTATAAATAAGTTCGCACAAATATATTTTAACATAAAAAAGAGAGAAAAGTATAATATCTATAAAAATGCATGGTATAAATTAAAAATATATGATATTCTTATATAAAAATGAGGTGAAAAAAGGAGAAAAAAATTGAGTGAGGTTACAGAAAAAATAAAACAAGAGTTATTAATAAGATGTGAAAAATCAAAGCAAAAAGATGGTTATGATTTTTGGAATGAACATATTAAATATGTAGTAGATAATGCTGTTAAGCTTGCAAAGGAATATGGAGCAGACGTAGAAATAGTGGAATTAGGAGCTTTGTTACATGATATTGCTATGCCTTCCGAATATGGTGATAGAGAAGAGCACCATATTTATGGCGCAGAAATTGCTGAGGAATTACTAACAAAGTTAGACTATCCAAAAGATAGGATAGAAAAAGTAAAAAAATGTGTATTAAATCATAGAAGCAGTAGAAAATCTCAAAGAAATACTATAGAAGAACAATGTGTTGCTGATGCAGATGTAATAGCTCATTTTGATTGTATACCATCATTGTTTTCTTTAGTATATAAGGAAATGAATTTATCCATATCAGATGGAGCAGGATATGTAAAAAGAAAGTTAGAGCGAGACTATAATAAACTAAGTCCTCGTACAAAGGAAAAGCTAAAAGAAAGATATGATAAAATAATGGATGTGTTATTTTTATCAGAGTAAAATAAACCTATTATCATTTTTTATGATTTCTAAGGTATGGCTAATAGATAAATTGGTTGTATCTAATATATTTTGAGCGTTGTAATTTCTACTTTTGAAACTATTTAATAAAGTTATACAGCGCTCTTTCATTTGACAATCTTCAGATCTTTCTTTATCTCTCGATAATAATGTGGCTTCATCTGTTAATAAAACAACAAATTTTATAATATAATTTTTGAATTCGTCTTTTATCATCTCTATATTTTTAGGCGTAACAATGTAATTAAATATTACATCATATCCGTCATCTAAATAAATTTTAATTATATCTACACAGATTTTCCAAAATGTTTGAAGATGATTGCCATCTTTCCAAGCAGGAGTGTATCCTCCTATGACTTGATGGTAAATATCGTCGCCTTCAATTAAAACAGATTTATTACTTGACATGGCTAGTTCTTTTGAAATTGTGCTTTTGCCAACTCCAGCAGGACCAGTTATTATATATAAAATGGGCATAATTCACTTCCTAAATCTATGATTATCAACAAAAATGTAAGTTATTTTAAATTAATTAAATGCAATTTAAGGGCAATTCTTAAAAAGGTAAATCTTCATCATTAAAAGGAAATTTACGAATGTTGTTATTATGCTTGCTATTACGATGTGAACTCTTTGTATTATCTTTTAATTCTTCATCTTCGCCCCATATGTCTTCATACCCTTCATATTCAAAGCCGTCATCGATAATGTCTTCGTAGTCGTCATCTTCATAATCTTCGTCAAAAATGTCTTCATAGTCATCATTTTCAAAATCTTCATCAGAATCGAAAATATCTGAATAATCATCATCAAAAATGTCGTAGTTTTTGACATAGTGCATTAAGATTGAGACAAGAATTATAAATTCTTCATCGCCCATATCATCCACCATTTTTTTGAAATCTTTCTTCATTATTTTGATTCCCTCAGAAAAAGCTAAGTCTTCATTTGATTTTTTTCTTTTTTTTATTATTACTCATATTATCACCAAAAACATTATACTATGAAAAAGAGTTGGTTGGCAATAACTAATAAAAAAGCAAAGAGAAAAAGAATTGGCTGAAAAAGAATTAGTTACAAATCAACTAATGGAAGAGGCAGAAAAAAATCAAGAACATTTAAAAGAATTAGAGGAAAAAGTAAATGAAATTCCTGCACTTTTAGATAAAGAATATGAAAGAGGTAAAAAAGAAGCTACTGCTGAAATTACTAAGGACAATAAATATGCTACTGAATTATTGAAAAAAGATTTTCAAAATACTATCGACAGACAAAATGATAAAATTGAATCATTGCAAGAAGAAATTCAAAAAGTAAATAAAGAAAAGGAAGATTTGCAAACTAAACTAGATAACGCATATCTTCAAGTTAAAGAAATGGCAACAAAGACTGTAGAAGCTACAGGTGGAGTTAAGATATTAGGAAATAATGCTGGTGAGGGAAATAAAGCGTAAAATGGTGTGAATTTTAGAATTAGCGATGGCTATAATTTGATATAAAATTAATCAATTTTAAAATAATATTTTAAGGTGTCTTTTTAAATAAAGGCATCTTTTTATTAAACTTTATAGATGTAACGATTTTTACACATCATTTCACATAAGAATATTATATATTATTAAAAAAAAGGCGGAAAAATGATAGAAGTTGTAGCTGGAGTAATATATAAAAATAATAAATTTTTAATAGCACAAAGAAATTTAAAAAAATTACAAGGTGGATTATGGGAATTTCCTGGAGGAAAAGTAGAAAAAAATGAAAGCTATGAACAAGCTTTAATTAGAGAGATAAAAGAAGAATTTAACGCAGACATAGAAGTTGATAAGTATATAGGAGAAAATCTATACCATTATCCTGAAAAGGATATAAAGTTATTTTTTTATAAAGCAAGATTAGTAAGTTCTAAAATAGAATTGCTAGAACATGAAAACTATGAATGGATTTCAAAAAATGAAAAAGATAAGTACAAATTTGCAGGAGCAGACGAAAAAGTATTTGATTTAATATAGGAGCCCTTATGAAAAAACTAGTTAGATTTGAAAAATATTCTAGGGAAGATATACATGATATATTTTCTCCTAATACAAAATTTGTACCAAATACAGGAACATGGGGATTGCAAGGAATAATAAGGGTGCCAGAAACAAAGAGCGATTATATATTTATTGTTACATATAAATCCAAACAATCGCTTAAGGAATTAGATGAGAATATTGATGAAAATGGAATATTAACTTGGCGATCACAGAAACGACAAAAATTAAACAGTCCAATGATAAAAGATTTTATTAATCATGATTATTTAAAAAATAATATTTATTTATTTCTTAGAACTTCTGAAAAGGAAGATTATGAATATATGGGATTGCTTGCATATGTAGAGCATGACAACCAAAGAGAAAGACCAGTTTATTTTAAATGGCAAATATTAGATTGGAATAATAAAAATAAAGAGAATTTAAAAAATGACGAAAAACTATTGGATTTTGAGAAAGATAATAATACAGACAAAATGGAATTGCAGTTGAGTGAAGATGATACCGAATATATATATGAAATTAATGAAAGAAAAGGAAAAGATACAAAAGAATTTTATAGCAATAAAAATTATAATTTTGAAGGAGAAGCAAAAAAGAATTCTGCAGTAGGTAAAAAGGGAGAAGACTTAGTTGTAGAATATGAGAAAATGAAACTTATTGCAGAAGGAAGAAATGACTTAGCAGAGAAGGTATTTGCAACGAGAAATATCGCTGGAAACGCAGAAAGATTTGATGTATTATCTTATGATAAAGATGGAAATGAAAAATACATAGAAGTAAAAACTACTAAAGGAAATTTGGATAATTTATTTTATATTTCGGAAAATGAAATTGCATTTTCAGAAGAGTATCCAGAAAATTATTATTTATATAGAATTTATAAATTTGACACTGAGACAATGTCTGCATTCTTGAGTATAAAAAAGGGACCAATAGAAAGAAAGTATTTGCAATCGGTAAATTATGTGGGGAGGATAGGAGAAAAAAGAAGTGAAATATAGATTATAGTGATAAATGAATTTAAAAAAGTTAAAGAATATTAATTCTTACCATTGCCAAATAATATTAAAAGACTAGTATGAATACCATTCTCTAGTCTTTTTATGATGATTTGAATAAAAATATAAAATATTGTAAAAACTATGGAAAAAAATGTTGAAATATGATATTTTATATTTAAATTAACAAAGGAATTAGGTTAATACTGGAAAATTATGTAGGAATAAAGGAAATAAAAAGATTAATTGAAGGGAATAAGCATTGCTTTTAATATCGAAAGAAATGATATCGATGGATTAATAATAAGAAATGAAAATTTAGATTATAATCTTATAATATATGATAATGTACCAGGTGGAGCAGGACATATAAAAAGATTAAATGATGACAAAACTTTGACAGAGGCTCTTAGAGCTGCATATCAAAAGGTAAACCCAAATTGTTGTGAAGAAAATATTTCTTGTTATAATTGTCTGAGAAATTATTATAATCAAAAGTATCATAAAATTTTATTAAGAAAAAGCGCAAAGGAAGGAATAAAATATATTTTAAATGAAAAAGGAGAATAAAATATGGATATAGATGAGAAAAAAATAAATATGTGTTTGGAAAAGGGAAAGCTTGAAGTAAAAGATCATATTAAATTTAAATATATAGTTGAGATACTAAGACTATTTAACATACATGTTGATGGATGGATGAAAGGTAGTTATATACTTAATGAAAAAGAAGGTATAATGTTTACAAGAAATGATAATGCTTATTGGAAAGACAAGTTCGATGATGAATATATGTATGAAAAGTGTATAGCACAAGAGGAAAAAAATATAGAAGATGTTAATTGGTATTGGGGAGAAAGAAAAATATATATTTTTCGAAAGGAAAATGATGCTGAATATGAATTTATGGGGTGCTTTGTGCAGGATCCGAAAAAATTAAAACAGTTACGTGCTCAAGGTATTTGTAATGAAAGACCATATAAAAAAATTGGAGAAGAAGTAATATTGACGAAATTAAAAAGTATATCAGACTGAATGTAAAAAAGTATGGAAAAATTTGTTGAAAAAAAATTTTTTAGTTATATAAAATATAATAGAAAAGTATAGATAAATGGGGGCAATAAAATGGCAAAAAAAGAATCAAGTACAACACTTGGATATGAGGATAAATTATGGCAAGCAGCAGACAAGTTAAGAGGTAGTATGGATGCGGCAGAATATAAGCACGTTGTGCTAGGGTTAATATTCTTGAAATATGTATCTGATGCTTTTGAAACTAGACAGAAACAATTAGAAAAGGAAGAACTTGCCGATCCAGAAGACAAAGATGAGTATATTTCTGAAAATGTATTTTGGGTTCCAAAAGAAGCAAGATGGGAAGAAATATTGAAACATGCTAATACACCAGAGATAGGTCAGATTATAGATAGAGCAATGGAAGCTATCGAAAAGGAAAACCAAAGGTTAAAGAATGTATTAAATAAAAACTATGCTAGACCAGAATTGGATAAAACAAGATTAGGGGAATTAGTTACGCTATTTACAAATTTAGAAATAGGGACAGATAAAGCAAAAGAAATAGATATGCTAGGAAGAGTATATGAATATTTCTTGAGTAAATTTGCATCTGCAGAAGGAAAAAATGGAGGAGAGTTTTATACTCCAGCATGTATAGTAAAAACTCTGGTATCCATGATCGAACCATTTAATGGAAAGGTTTATGATCCTTGTTGCGGTTCTGGCGGAATGTTTGTACAATCCTATAAATTTGTTAAAGAACATCAAGGAAATTTAAGAGATGTATCAATATATGGGCAAGAAAGAAACCATACTACATGGAAGTTAGCTAAAATGAATTTAGCGATTAGACAAATTGATGGAAATTTAGGTGATAGGAATTCAGATACATTTTTTAATGATTTGCATAAAACTTTAAAAGCAGATTATATACTTGCTAATCCACCATTCAATATTTCTGATTGGGGCGGAGATAAATTAAAAGATGATGTAAGATGGAAATATGGAATTCCACCAGTAGGAAATGCCAATTATGCATGGTTACAACATATGATTCATCATTTGAATCCAGAAACTGGAGTTGCAGGTACAGTTTTAGCTAATGGAGCATTGGCAAGCGATTCTAGTGGTGAAGGTGAGATTAGAAAGAATATGATTGAAGGTAGAATAATTGAATGTATAGTGGCTATGCCAAGTCAATTATTTTATGCTACAGGTATTCCTTGTTCTTTATGGATAATGAGAAAAAATAGAGATGAAAGCACAAGAGACAAGATTTTATTTATTGATGCAAGAAATTTAGGAACAATGGTAGATAGAAAAGTAAAAGAACTTACAGATGAAGATATTAATAAAATTGCTAGTACATATCATAATTGGAGAAAAAATGAGGACTATGAGGATGAATTAGGCTTTTGTAAATCTGCAACAATAGAAGAAGTAAAAGAAAATGATTATGCATTAACTCCTGGAAGATATGTAGGTACACCAGAAGAAGAGGATGATGGAATACCATTTGAAGAAAAGATGAAGAAATTAACTGACGAATTATCTAAACAATTAAAAGAAGAAGAAGCTCTTAATGTAGAGTTAAAAAAAGTGTTGGGAGCGATTGGATATGAAATTTAAGTTAAAAGATATTGCTGATATAACTATGGGACAATCTCCTAAAGGAAAATCCTATAATAACAAAAAAGATGGAAAGGCATTTTTACAAGGACGAAAAACTTTTGGAAGAATGTATCCAACGATTGATACATGGACTACTGAACCAAAGAAAATAGCTAAAAGTGGAAGTGTTTTAATGAGTGTAAGAGCACCAGTTGGTGATATTAATATAGCAAATGATGAAATATGTATAGGGAGAGGTTTATGTTCAATAAATGCTAAAAATGGAAATAATAAATATTTGTATTATCTATTATTAAATAATAAAGCTAATATTATAAGAAAATCGTCAGGAACGGTATTTGATTCTATTAATAAAGAACAGTTAGAAGAAACAATTCTAAATGTTCATAAAGACAAAGAACAAAGTAAAATAGTATCTGTTCTAAATACTATAGATGAGAAAATTGAACTAAATACTCAAACAAATAATAATTTGTTTAATTTAATAAAAAATATGTATTTTAAAATGCAAGAAGATATGACAGAATTTAAAAATATAAAATTGAAGGATATTGCTAATATTAGTTCTGGTAAAAGACCTAAAAATAAAGGTGTTGAATACAATATTCCTTTAATAGGAGCAAGTGGAATTATGTCATATACAGAAGAATACAATTCAGATAATGATATTTTAGTAATTGGAAGAGTAGGAACATTAGGAGTAGTTCAAAGATATTTTGAGAAGATATGGTTATCTGATAATACTCTTACAATAAAGACAGTATATTCAAATGTATTAGAAAATTATTTGAAATATGTAGATTATCAATCTTTAAATAGAGGTTCAACACAACCGTTGATAACGCAAACAGATATTAGTAATTTGGATATAAAATTTAATGAAAAAGAGTTTAATAAATTCGAAGATGAAGTTATTAAATTAAGAAAAAAAATAGAATTAAATAATAAACAAAATAAAATTTTAGAACAATTAAGAGACACATTACTCCCAAAGTTAATGAATGGAGAAATAGATTTAATAAAAATAGAGGTGTAAAATTATGGAATTGCTAGAAAATGCTGATAAATATGGATTAACTCATATTTTTTGTAGTAAAATTTTTATGATAGAGAAACCTTTACAATTAACAATTGATGAAAAAATATATTTATTAGAGTATCCAGATTATGTACAGGATATTAATAAAGATTTGTATAAGTTGTTAATAGAAGAATTTCGTAATGGAAATCAATTATTTTTACGCTTATATAAACAAATGATTATTTCTAAACCAATTTTTCAATTTGAAAAATATTGTGGCAAAAATATAGATTTAAGTTATTTGGAGAAAGAAACTAGTAATTTTAAAAATATAGTATATAATCCAAATAATAACGACAAATTTATTGCTATTGTAGATATTGAAAAACATTTTATACATATATATGAGTTTATCTCGCAGTCAGATGATTATAAAGCAAAATATATTCATGCTGAATATATGGATAATAAAATTGTTCATCTTGATTATTCTATAAATCAATATACACGAGAAGAATATAAAAGCATTATAAATTGTCCATATGATATAGAAAAAAGTGATAGTCATAAAAAAATATGGAGATTAGATGGAAAAATATCAATAGAAAAATTTTATAGTATTATTCTATGTATGTTTGATAAAAATGAAAATTACATAAAAGAATTATTTATGCAAAAAGAATAGTCATACAAATTGTTATTTGTAAAATGAATAGAGAGGAATGAAAGATATGTTTAAAGAATCAAATGTAGAAGAAGCAATAATCGAACAATTACAAGAATTAGGCTATGAATATCAGTATGGACCAGATATAGAAAGAGACTACAAAGAGCCTATATTAAAAGATATGTTTTATGATTCTTTATACAAGATTAATAAAGATATTACCAAAGATATAGCTGATGAAGTATATAGAAAGGTAAGAAACTTTAGAAATGTTGATTTAGTAGAAGCAAATTACGAATTTTATCATATGCTATATGCAGGAGTAGAAGTCCCAATAGAAGGGGATAGAACTTTTGTTGCAAGATTAATTGATAGAAATAATATTGAAAACAATGTATTTCAAGTAATTAATCAATATACAGTAATAGAATATAAAGAAAAAAGACCAGATGTTGTTGTATTTATAAATGGAATTCCTCTTATCGTTTTTGAATTAAAAAATGCAATCAATGAAGATACTACAATAGAGAATGCATATAATCAAATAAAAAATTACCAAGAAGATATTAGAAACTTATTTTACTATAATGCATTTAGTGTTATCAGTGATGGAATAAATGCTAGAATAGGAACAATTACAGCAGATTTTAATAGATTTATGACATGGAAATCTAAAGATGGTGAGAAGCCAGAAGAAAATATAAATCAAATAGATGTAATATTGAATGGTGTGTTTAGAAAAGATAGATTAATAGATATAATAAGTAATTTTATTTTATTTCAAAATAAAGAAGAAGGCAGAATAAAAATATTAGCTGGTTATCAACAATATTTTGCTGTAGAGAAGTCAATAAAAAGTACATTAAAAGCAATAGAAGAACATTCTGGAAAAGCTGGTGTTGTATGGCATACGCAGGGATCTGGAAAGAGTTTTGCTATGGTATTTTATACTGGAAAAATGTTAAAAATACCTGATTTGAATAATCCTACTATTGTAGTTTTAACAGATAGAAACGATTTAGATAATCAATTATATAGTACATTTGCTAATACAAATAGGGAAATTTTGCCACAAGAAGCTACACAAGCTTTAAATAGAAAAAATTTAAAGGAACTTTTAAAAGTTAATGCTGGCGGAATAATCTTTACAACAATTCAAAAATTTGAAGAAGGCGAAGATGTAATATCAGAAAGAGATAATATTATATTTATAGTTGACGAGGCACATAGAAGTCAATACAGTTTAGAAAAAAAGCTTAATAGGAAAACAGGAGAATTCCAAGTTGGATATGCTAAAAAAATGAGAGATAGTTTGCCAAATGCAACCTTTATAGCTTTTACAGGAACACCTATTGAATATGCAGATAAAAATACAAGAATTTTATTTGGAGACTATATAGATATATATGATATGACACAAGCTGTATTAGATAATGCAACTGTACCAATCTATTATGAAAATAGAGTAGCAAAATTGAAGTTGGACGAAGAAGTACTTAAAGAAATAGATGATGAATACAACTATATAGTTGAAAATGATGAAGCAGATGCTGAGACAGTAAACAAATCTAAAGAAGAATTAGCGAAACTTGAAACTGTTATAGGCTCACAAGATAGATTGGATATGCTTTCAAAAGATATAATAGAACATTATGAACAAAGAGCAGATATACTAAATGGAAAAGCAATGATAGTATGTATGACAAGGAAAATAGCAATAAATCTCTATAAAGAAATATTGAATAAAAGACCAGATTGGAATAATAAAATAAAAGTAGTTTTGACAGATAATAATAACGATCCAACAGAGTGGCATGAAATAGTAGGAAATAAAAAATATAGAGATGATCTAGCAATAGAATTTAAAAACGAAGAAAGTGAGTTGAAAATTGTTATAGTTGTTGATATGTGGTTAACAGGGTTCGATGTACCTGACCTTGCTACAATGTACATAGATAAGCCTATGAGAGGACATAATTTAATGCAAGCTATAGCACGTGTTAATAGAGTATATAAAGATAAAGAAGCAGGATTGATAGTTGACTATATAGGAATTGGTGCGGATTTAAGAAATGCTTTAAACGAATATACAAATAGAGATAGAGATAAAGTACCAGATATTACTGCAGCATATGTTATAGTCAAGGAAAAATTAGAGATAATGAGAGACTTTTTCTATGGATTTAATTATGAACCATTTTTTAGTAGTTCTAATCAATTAAGATTAAAAACTCTTGCAGATGGAATTAATTATGTTTTAGAAAAAGATGAAGAAGAAAGGAAGGACTTTATTACTGAAGCGACTGCATTATCTCAAGCAGAAACTTTAGCTAGAACAATTCTAGATGACCAAACAAAATTGGAGATTGAATTTTTTAAAGGAGTAAAAGTTGGTATAAATAAAATAACAGGCACAGGACATTTAACAACAACAGAAGTAAATCAAAGAATTTTAGGTGTACTAGAACAGGCTATACAAGAGGATGGAATAATTGATATATTTAAAGCAGCAGAAAAAAGTAATCCGGAGATTTCAATACTTTCAGAAGAATACCTAGAAGGTATAAAAAAGAGTAAAAACAAAAATATTGCAGCTGCATTGTTGAAAAGATTGATTGATGGAAATATTAAAATATTTAAAAGAACGAATTTAGTAAAATCAGAATTATTTTCACAAAAAATGGCAGAAATCATGAAAAAATATAATAATCGTCTAATAACAAGTGCAGAAGTAATTGAAGAGTTATTAAATCTTTCAAAAGAATTAGTAGAAGCAAAAAATGAAGGAAAAGAAAAAGGCTTAACAGATGATGAATATGCTTTTTATGATGCATTAGTAAAGGATCCAAATGTATTAAAAGAAATGAAAGATGAAGTATTGATACAATTAGCACATGAATTAACAGAGACTGTTAGAAAAAACCGAACAGTAGATTGGGATAAAAAGGAATCTGCTAGGGCTTTTATGAGAAGAGAAATAAAAAGGCTTTTGAGGAAATATCATTATCCACCAACGAAGGCTGATGAAGCAGTACAAACAGTTGTAATGCAAGCTGAATTAATGGGGGAAAATTACGATATAAAATCATCAGAAAATATAAATGTAGAGGTTAAACCTAGTATTCAATATTCTGATAATAATACTGAAAAACTAGGTATGGTAGCAGAAGAAAGTGAAAAATATAAGTATGAATAAAATTATAAAAGGAAAATATAAGATTATATTTTATAAACAAAATGGAGAAATATCTGATATTAAGGAACTTACTAAGGATAATTTGGAAAGTATAAATGGAATGATGACCAGATGTACTTTAGAAGATGAAAGTGAAATGGTTGGCTTCGCAGATCCATTTAGAACATGTGATAGAAATTCATATGATGGTAAAGTACATGATAATATATTTTTATGGACATGGGATAATTTAGATGAAGAAAATCATAAGTTAATAGGTGATGAAAAAAATAAATATAATCAAACTTTTAAGAAAGTGAATATAGATGAGATTATAAAAGTAGAATCTATTTTATATAGTAATCCTCGTTGGGGAGGAAAGCTTACTAATAAATTTTCTATAAAATAAATAAGATTCAGGAGAACATATGTTAGAAATAAATGATGGATATAATAAATTGAAGTTAAGTATAGATAACTATATTAATAAAAAGTACAGAAAATTTAATAAGTTAGATGAAGATGATTGCTGGTGTAATTTGTATATTGGTATAGAAAATGAGTATGTAAAAATAGAAGACTATTATTATGATTTGGAATGCATAGAAGTGGATAATTTATATGAGATTTTAGAAAAATTTATTAACGATAAATTGGAAAGCAATTATAGTTTTGAACCAATAGAGCCATCTTTTAAAATTTATTTTTATCCTTATGGAGAAGAGTATCAAAACAATAATTATGATCAAGAAAATATATCTAGAAAAGATAAGATGGCTAGGATATTTATAGCTTTTATAGAAAAAGATACAAAAGCACCATCTTCTGATGGCGTATACATAGTATTAGATATAGATGATATTAGTAAAATATTAAATTATTTAGAGAAAATACTAAAATCTTAAAAAAGGAGTTGTTATGATTTATATTACAGGTGACACTCATTCGGATTTTACTAGATTTTCAACTGATAAATTTCCAATTCAAAGTGAAATGACAAAAAACGATTATGTAATTATTTGTGGCGACTTTGGAGGAGTATGGAATTATTTAGTAGAGAATACATATGAAAAATATTGGTTAGATTGGTTAAATGAAAAGAATTTTACAACATTATTTGTAGATGGAAATCATGAAAATTTTACAAGATTATACAATTATTCAATAGAGGAGTGGCATGGAGGAAAAGTTCATAAAATAAGAGATTCTGTATTACACTTAATGCGTGGAGAGATATTTGATATAGATAATAAAAAGTTCTTTACTTTTGGAGGGGCTAAATCACATGATATACAGGAGGGAATATTAAATTTAGATGAAGAAGAAAAAATATATGCATATAGAAAAAGAGGAGCATATTTCAGAATAAGAGATTATTCATGGTGGGATTTAGAACTTCCAACTCAAGAAGAAATGAAAAATGGAATAAACAATTTGGAAAATGTAAATTATAAAGTAGATTATATTATAACACATTGTTGTCCTACAAGTGTACAAGCTATACTTAGTGATGGAACATATAAGAAAGATTATCTTACAGATTATTTACAAGAAATATCAGAAAAATGTGAATTTTTTGGTCATTATCATGATAATAGACAAATTAATTCACAGTTTGTTTTACTTTATGAAGATATTGTACCATTGGAGTTTGAAAATATATTTTAAATTAAAAATATCGCTTTAGAGATAAAAATGTCGCTTATAAGCGATATTTTTTATGCTGAAATATAATAATTAGTATTAATCATTATTATATTTGAAAAAAGCTTCTAAAATTACGAAGTTTTTTCATAATTTTGAAAAAACCTTGACTATAATACTAAAAGATAGTATAATTATTATAGTTAGGAGGAGATTCTATGGAAAGAATAAATAGAGATAATTATTTATCTATATTAAAGAATTTCAAAGATCAACAAATAATAAAAGTAATAACAGGAATTAGAAGATGTGGAAAATCAACATTATTAGAAATATACCAAGACTATTTGAAAGATAATGGAGTAGAAGATAATCAAATAATATCTATAAATTTTGAAGATGCAGATTATGAAGAATTACAAGATAGAAAAAAATTATATGAACATATAAAGGCAAAATTAGTTAAAGGGAAAAAGACTTATGTATTTTTAGATGAAATACAAAATGTAAATGAATTTGAAAAGACAGTAGACAGTTTATTTATAAATAAAGATGTAGATTTGTATATAACAGGTTCAAATGCTTATTTATTATCTTCAGAATTAGCTACATTACTTACAGGAAGATATATTGAAATAAAGATGTTACCATTATCATTCAAAGAATATGTTTCAGCTTTTGAAGATAAAACAGATATATCAAGAAAGTTTAGAGATTATTTAAGATATAGTTCTTTTCCTCAAGCAGTAGAGCTATATAAAATAAATCCGGAAAATATCAATATGTTTTTAGATGGTATATACAATACAATTTTATTTAAAGATGTGATGCAAAGAAAAGGAATAACAGATAAAAACGTATTAGAAAGGGTTACAAAATATTTATATGATAATATAGGGAATAGAACTAGTATGAAGAGCATAAGCGATAATATTGAAGGTGTAGAAAAGAATTCATCGTACAATACAATTTCAAATTATGTAGATGCACTTATAGATAGCTATTTAATATTTAAAGCTAATAGGTATGACATAAAGGGAAAAGAATATTTAAAAACACAAGAAAAATATTATGCAGTAGATATAGGACTTAGATATTATATGTTAGGTCAAGGTTCTGGTAGAGATATGGGACATATATTAGAAAATGTTGTGTATCTTGAATTGCTAAGACGAGGATATGATGTATATATAGGAAAATATGACGAATTAGAAGTCGATTTTGTTGCTAAAAAGCCTGAAAATACAGTTTATTACCAAGTTGCATTGACAACAAGAGCAGAAGGTGAAGAAGAAAATAAAATTTTAGATAGAGAACTAACACCTTTAAAGAAAATAAATGATAATTATCCTAAATATATTTTGACATTAGATGATGATTTAGATGCTGATTTTGATGGAATAAAGAAGATAAATGTATTAGATTGGTTACTTGAGAAAGATAAAATATTGTAATACATGTATGTTAAGATGGAGGCTAATATGGATAATTTAAAAAAAGAAGTAAAAGTAGATAGTCAAGAAGAAATAGAAAAAAATGATGAGAATGAAAATGAAGAAAAAAATATAAAGGAAATACTAGATATAGTAAAAAGCAATTATTATCAATATTATGAAAGAAGTCAAAATATTGATAATAAAAATGGATTCTTCATAGCATTTCATGGAGCAGTTCTTTTGTTATTAGTTAATCCAGAAAAAGTAAATAATATATTGAATATGCAATTTCAAAATATAGGGCAAGCATTAAAATATAGCTCTATAGTTTTGCTGGATTTTATTATATTAATTTTAGCAATTATTTCTATATGCTTATTTATATATAGCTTAAAATCTCGCAATATTAAATATATACCAACTACAATTTGTGAAGAAATATATTATAAAAGTAAAAACATAGATTTAAATAAAGAATTGTTAAAAAGTTATAAACAAATTGCTGAATATAATGAAAAAATAATTGATAAAAAACATACTTTATATAATTATGCATCTATAATTACATTAATTGAAATTGTTCTAATAGGAATAAATTTGATTATCCAAATGATATAGGAGGTGAAAGTTATGGAAGAAAAAAAGGATAATTTAAATAATGGTAATGATAATTCAACATGCCCACCAATAAAAATTGATATGCATCAAAACAGTTATCAACCAAAAAATATAGAAACGAGAGGAAGTAATGAAAATGAGTAAAAGAAAAATATTTGTGTCATTTGACTTTGAAAATGATAGAAACTATAAATATTTATTAGATGCTTGGAATGGAAATAGTGAATTTGAATTCGAGTTTGATGATAAATCCACCAAGGAAATAAATAGTTGGAATATACCAACAATAAAAGGGGCTTTAACTAGAAAAATTAATGAAGCTGATTATACTATTGTAATAGTCGGAAAAGAGGCAAATAAAAGACATAAAGATAGTGCACTAATAGGTTATAAAAATTGGCAAAATTTTGAAATTGCTAAAAGCAAAGAAAATGGAAATAAAATAATTGCAATAAAAATCAACAGTACATATGAATCACCAGAAGAATTACTTGGTAGTGGAGCAAGTTGGGCATATTCATTTAGTGAAGACGCTATTATGAAAGCGGTGAAAAATGCATAATGAGTAATATAGAGATTTTATATGATCACTATAAAGAGACTGTAAATGAGACAAAAAAGCAAGAAAATAAAAGAAATAAATTATTTGTGATAATATTATTACATATTTTTGTCTTGTTTTTAATATCAATAAGACCAGATAGCATGACTAATATAATATCTGAATTATTAATTGAGCAATGGAAAATGGGATTCTATTTTAGTATTAATACAGTTCAAATAATTATTATGATAAGTATGTTATATTGTGTAGTTAGGTATTATCAAATTAATATACATATAGATAAAACTTATCCATATATTCATAAAATAGAAGAAGAATTGTCAAATAGCATAAGTAGAAATTTTGGAAGAGAAGGTAAAAACTACTTAAATGAATATCCAATAACACAAAATATAGTTTATTATAGTTATAAATTTATTTTTCCTGCTTTGTTTATAATAGCCCTAATATACAGACTAATACTAAATAGTACATGGAATAATCCATTGATTAAAGGTGCAGAAATAATTATTACAGTAATTTTGATTACTTTTAATGTTGCATATGCAATAGATATGTATAAACAAGAAAAAAAGTAAATGTAAAGTGTGAAAATGTTTTTTAGTATTTTCACACTTTTTACTTATTTGTCTATTATTCTAATGAATGAATAATAAATTCTACCCCATCACAAAACGCATTCCTATAATACTTCTCATTCCAATAACAAAGATAATCCATAAAATTCTTATCAAGCTTATCTAATTGCTTTTTTACAAATTTTTGATTCTGTTTAGGAACATTATTCAAAATACTTTCACAAATTTCATCAAAATAAATATGATGTTTTTTATCTTCTTCGGTAAGCCTACCAAAAATTGTTTCCTCCCTAAAATTTAACCAATCTCTCAAAATATCATCATTAACTTCTCTAAAATTACTCATTAATATTAACCTCCATTTTTATAAATTTTAAAATTCTACACATCAAAACATCCAAAACTTGCAATAACAAACTAAATAATATGTTGAAATTTCATATGTTTGATGCCTCAAAAAATTGGGGACAAATTGGGGACAATCGTTGCTAAAAATTACAAAATTTAACCGATTTCATAATCTCACTAATTTGCCATAACCCTATTAAAACTAATAAAAACTCAAGTTAACAAAATTCCTCAAAAATCACAATTAAATTCTCATAACCCGAAGGTCGTAAGTTCGAGTCTTACCCCCGCAACCACTGAAATGCCTCTGTTAAAGCAATTTACAGAGGATTTTTTATTACTTGGAAAAATCCATTTAAGACCATTAAAAACCGTTAAAAAGCATTAAAATTTATTTCATAAAGGGTAAATAAAGGGTATAAAATAATGTAATTTAATATTGAAAAATCAAGGGCTTCAGCAATCGCTGAAGTTATTTTTTTGGAGGTTTTTATGGAAAAAGAAAAATTTAACAGTTTAATTAATGAGATAAATAAAATTGCAAGATTAAATATTTTACAGTATAAAATAGAAAAGATTGTAGAAGAATACGATGAATTTATAGAAGATTTTTACTTTATAGAATGGCTTAGATTATCAACAAATAATTATACAGAAAAAGAAGAGTTAAATAATACATTAGAGCTATTTGAGGAATTACTAGAAGAAATAGAAATTGCTATATTTAATGATAAAGATAAATTAAATAATATTTGTATTTCTTTACTAACTTACAATAAAAAAGATATAGGAAAAATAATTAATAATATTGAAAATTATAGTAATGAATATATTATAAATTTAATTTTAGATTTTGCAGACAATAATTTTTATGAAATAGATGCACAATACTTTGTCCTTGAATTAGAAAAATTACTTCAAGGAGGATTGGCTGATGACAAAACAAGAATGTAAAAAAATAGAATTTTACTTATATAACTACAATAGAATAAATCTTTTAATTAAAGAAAGAGAAATGCAAATAATAGATTCAATAAATGTTTCAAGCAGAAATTGGATAAAATCATTAAAGGGCATAGGAAATACAACAGAAGATCAAGTAATAAAATTAATAAAAGATAATTTAATTAAGGAATATAAGCAATGGCAAGTATTTATAAAAAAGATACTTGCTTTTTTATATGAGTATAAACCTTTGTATTACAAATACTTAAAATTAAAATATCTTTTAGAAAAAGATAATAAAGAAATTATGAGAGTTCTTAAAATCAATTTTGAACAATTAAAAATATTAAGAATAAAGTTATTAACCTTTATATATAAAAATGGAAATAAGGACAAATTTGAATTAAATATGGAGGAATAAAATATGTTTTGGTTAGGATTAATTATAGGATTATTAATAGGAGCAAATTTAAGCTTATTATTATATGCTTGTATAATAGCAGGAAAGGAAAGTGATAGGAGAAGTGGACATACAGAATGAAATAAATAGAATAGGTTATTTTGCTGTAATTCCTGCAACAGTATTATTTAATAATGAATTGAAACCTAATGAAAAATTGCTTTATGCACTTATAACAGCACTTTCTAATAAGGAAGGATATTGTTATGCAAGTAATAAATATCTAGGAGAAAAGTTAGGAGTAGATCATAAAACAGTTTCAAGATGGATTGCGAATTTAAGAAAGTATAATTATTTAGTTATAGATATAATTAGAAATGAGCAACAAGAGATTATTCAAAGGAAGATATATCCAAACGACATACCCTATCTATCAAAAAATCACTACCCCTATATATTAAATAATCAACAGGGTAGTGATGAAAAGATAGAAGATAATAATATAAACTATAATAATATAAATACACACACAGTTAGCAAAGAAAAATTTTTAGATAATGTATATTTATATAATTATGAATATAAAGAATTAGTGAATTTATATGGAGAAACAAAGGCAAATAAATGTATAGAAGAGCTTTCTTTATATAAAAAATCTAAAGGCATAGAATATAAAAGCGATTTTGCAACAATTAAAAGATGGGTAATATTAAGAGTTGAGGAAATAGAGCAAAGACAAACAAAGCAGAAAAATAATACAAAGAATATAAGCACTAATTTTGAACAAAGGAAATATCCAAAAGAATTTTTTGATAGTTTATATGAGAATATTCCATCTAAATCTTCTCCTGAAGCTGAAGAAGATGATGAAATGGATTTAGATATGTAACACAACTAAATGTTGTGATTTTTTGTTTTAGGAGGTACAAAGTTGGTAACTAAAAAAGTAAAAAAGATAATCAGAAAAAAATTATATGAATATCCAATATATGATAGATTAATAAATGAACTGGAACTTGAAAAAGATACAACAGAAGGAAGAGATATTAATTCTTCAATAAGAAGTAAGAACAAAATTAATAGAGGGATAGAATCGCAAGTTATAAAAAACATAAGTATAGATAATAAAATAAAGGAATATAAGCAATGGAAAGAATTAATTGATAATGTTCTTCAAGAGTTTAGGAAATGTGATAAGACAAAGTTAAAGGTTATTGAGTATAAATTCTTTGGCAATATTCCTGAAGATATTATTGCAGATGAATTGTATGTTTCAAAAACAACTGTTAGAACATATATAAATGATATCTATTTTGAAATTGGAATACTTGCGAGTTTAAACAATTTGATATCAAGCAACATACTTAAATTATAAGAAATATGTGATATAATAAAGGCAATAATGAGCAAATATGATGGAGGTGAAATAACTTTGACCGACCAACTAAAAAATTTCCCAACAGCAGAACAATTACAAAATGAATTTAAAAATAAAATTGTTGAAATAATTAATTATTTAAAAAAATTTTCAGCTTATGAAGTTCTTGCATATTTTTATTCTAATTATAAATTTAGCTATGGTGAGAAAGATAATAAAGATGATAGATGGTTGCAAAGTAAAAAAATAATGTATTTGCAGATGCTATTTTCCTGTATAGAAGAAAATGGCATAAAAGAGGAATTGCAAAAAAATACATTAGAAAAAATTGAAAAATATATTGAAGAGTTAGAAAAAATCACTTTGCGATATCGATTAGTAAGTGATAAGGAAAAAGAATTAACTTCAGAGGAAAAAGATTATATAATTCACTCAGACTCTTTTAAAGATTGGAGTGGAAAGAGATACGACATTTTTGAAATACAACACCATAAAGATATGTTAGGTTGCTTAGAAGAAGAATTTAAGTTAACATATAACTTTTCATTAAAAGACTTATATTGTGGAATCAATAAATTAAAAAATAATTTCTATTTTGAGTTTGAAAATAGTATAAATAATTTAAAAACTTTAATAAAAACGGAAAAAATAGAGATAAATGAAGATAATAGCTTAAATATACATAGTAAATTAAGCCACAAAAAAAGGAGTCAGATAGATAAACATTTGGATAATGTCTATAGTCTAAAATTAGCAGATATACAAGAAAATACTAAGTGGACAACCATCTTTTTAGATAAATTTGTTATAGATCCGAGTGTCTACAAAAAATTTGTAGAAGATATAAGTATAGAGAATTGGAATAAGTTAATGAATAATATCAAATATAAGCCTCTAGCAAAAATAGACAATAAATATTATATATTATTAGAACAAAAATTTTATGATAATTTTGACAAGATTGCAATAAAAGGAATATGTGAAAAGTTTAATAGTAAAGAACAAGAAATAAGGGCAAAATTCACTTCTAACATAGAAAAAGTCGTAGAACGATACTTTAATAACATATTAGGTGATAAACAAAGTTATCAAAAAAATTTTTATGTATATAACAATAAAATTTTAGAAAATGATATTTTAATAGTATATGATAATAATATTTTTATTATAGAGGTGAAAGCAGGAAATTTTACACACGAATTGGCAAGTGAAGATTTTGAATCTCATAAAGAATCATTAAAAAATCTAATTGTAAAAGCAAACGAACAACAAGATTCTTTAGAGAAATGTTTGTTGGAACATAAAAAAATTTGTATTTATGATAGCAATAACAAAAAAACAAGGAATAAAAAAGCTGAAATTAAAATAAATGATGACACAAAAATTTTTAAAATTATAATAACAGCAGAATCTTTTAATGATATTGAAGCAAGAATAGATAAAGTTAAAATATTGACATTGAGTGAAAACACTCTTGTTTTTTGCTTAGATGATCTAAGAGTATATAGTGAATATTTTGAGAAACATCCCTGCTATTTTATACAATATTTATTGCAAAGAAGAAAAGCTATTGGCAATAAGAATATTGATTTAGTAGACGAATTATATCATTTAGGTATGTGGATTGAATATAATTTTTATAATGAATATACAAATGAACAAATAGATTATTTTAAAAGAGAAAATGATATAAAAGAGGAATTGGGAATAGTATCAATTTGTGGTGAAGACTGGATGGAAGAATTGGATGCTTATTATAATAGCCTATGGTTTAAGAAAAAAATCGTAACTAAACCATATAGGAATATACCGTCAGAAATAAAAAAAGTTATAGAATTTTGTGAAAAAAATAATGCAATTGAGAATCATACTTATCTAACCACTTTTTTACTAAATTTAAATCCTGATACATTACAGCTAACAGAAAAAATTGTTATAGAATCTAAAGAATTTTATAAAAAAAATAATAGACCTAAATATGGGTATATGTCATTAACAAAAACAGATGAAAATGGTATAGATGGAATATGCATTTCATCTATTTGTAGTGAAGATGACGCAAATGAAGAACTGTTATTAAAAAATGTATATGCTAATATGTATTTAGATAAAGATAAAAAAACAATAAGTGTGTTTTTATATTATAATAAAAATGACGAAATAATTAAAATACATTTAAAGACACTAACAGCACTAGATAATGAATTTAAAAGTACAGAAACAATTAATATGGCAGAATATTTAAGGCATAAGCGTGGTTTAAAATTAGAAAGTAAAAAAATAGGGAGAAATGAGTTATGCCCATGTGGAAGTGGCAAGAAATACAAGAAGTGTTGTGGAAAGTAGTATAAAATTTTAGGAAGATTAATAATTAAAAAATAGCGAAAAACCTAGTACACACAATGTAGTAGGTTTTTTGATAAAAAGGTTTGGGATAGTCCTTTTCAATTTTATATAATAAGTAAAATTGAAAAGGAGGGAGTATAATGGAGAAAATTGTAGAAGGCTTTTTTGATACATATAGTGATGATTTCTTTGAATATTTTGATAAATACAAAGTATTGAAAGTTATGCAAAATAAAGAATATAAAAAAATAAATCAACAGATATGTAGTGTAAAAGAAAAATATCCGAAAGTTATTTCATTATTAGAAGATAAAGAATCTGTTGCTCTAAATTATGAAGAAGGAAAAGCAATCAATAAAATTTTAAAGCTACAAGAAGAGCTTGATGGAATTGAAATAAAAGAGGCTTTTAAATTAGGATTTAAAGAAGCACTTATTTATCTTGAATCGATGAATATGCTAAATATATAAGAAGGAGAAAACTATGAAATTTATATATGCTTGTGATATTCACGGAGATGAATATAAATATGAAAAATTATTAGTAGAGGCAATAAAACAAAAAGTTAAATATTTAGTATTTGGAGGAGATTTATTGCCTAAAAACTGTAGTGATAGATACAATGAACAAAAAATATTTATAGAAAAATTTTTTGATAATTATTTTACTAAATTAAAAGAAAATAATATTAAATGTATTTGTATATTAGGAAATGATGATTTAGAACAATTAGATGAAACATTTGAAAATGAATGTAATAAATTTGATAATGTATTTAATATAGATAATAAGAAAGCAGATTTAGAAGATATTTCTTTTATAGGATTATCTAAAGTATTAGACCATCCTTTTGGTTGCAAAGATAGAGTTGTAATTGAAGAAAATTTAGAAATGCCTTTTCAGTTATCAAAAATAATATATGTCGAAAAATGTAGAAATATGCTGTCAGTTGATGAATGGAAAGAATATAGGAAAAAAGTAGAAAAAATGGAAAATGTGTTAAAACATTTGCCTAAAGCAACAGAAGGAAAAAAGGCTATTTATGTATTTCATAACCCACCATTTGGAGTAGGATTAGATGTATGTATAGATAAAAGACAAGTAGGCTCAAAAGCAATAACAGACTTCTTAACAAAAAGTAATGCTTATATGTCTTTACACGGACACATTCACGAATCTTATAAAGTTACAGGAATATGGAAAAATGAATTAAACGGTACAATTTGCATACAAACAGGTCAAACAGAAAGAGGTAATAAAGATATATTTTATGCAATTATTGATACAGATACTGATTATAGCAATTTAATTGTATTGAAAGAACAATAAAAAGGTTAAACAAAAATACTAGCAAAAATAGTACACACAAAAAACAGTACAAAAAAAAGACTATGTTGAAACAATGAAAATAAGTAGTATAATGTATATAATGAAACAATTATAAGAGATGCAAGAGTAAAAAAATCTTAGCACCTCTTTTTTTGTTTCAGGGTTTTGTATAGATTAATGGTGTATTGTAGAATTTATTATAGAAAGAAGGTAATTACAATGACTTTTGGAAAGTATGGAAAAATGATTTTAGCAAATATGGAAAGAAATTATCCATATAGAAAACAAGAATTAGAGCTTACAGGAGAACTAAATGTTAAGATATTTGAAAGAGAAAAATATATTTTAGAATTAAAAAAGCAAGTAGAACAGCAAATAAAAGAAAAATACAAAGCTCCTAGTACAAGGGAAATGTCCATACTTGCCAAATATCAACAAATGATTGATGGTTTAGTTGATGAAGTTCTAATGAAAGAAATTTTACAAAAAATATAGAAATCGAGTTAGTTACTATACTAGCTCTTTTTTTATGGAAAGGAGCTTATATGCTAAATGTTTGGATTGGAAATTTAGGAAAATACAACGAAGGCGAACTTGTAGGAGAATGGCTAGAATTACCTGTTTCAAAAAAAGAACTAGATACTTTTTTACGAGAAAAAGTTGGACTCCAGTTGACACAAGATGAAGTTGAAAAGGCACTTGCTGAAAATGGTGTATGTTATGAAGAATATATGATAAACGACTATGAAACTGATTTACCTATTAAAGTTAGTGAATATACTAATCTTACAATGCTTAATTTATTAGCACTTGCCTCAGAAAGAGTAAATAATATGGAAGCTGTTGAGGCTTATATTGACTCACAAGGTACAGATGACATAGAAGAAATCATAAATATTATGTTGCAAGAAGATGATATACCTTTTTATTCTTATGAAGAAGATTCTGAATATCTGTCTAATGAAGAAAAATATGGAATGTCAAAAGCTAATTGGAGTGGTCTACAAGATGTCTTAGATCAGCATAATGTTTCTGATTATTTCGATTATGAAAGGTATGGTGCTGATGATGATGTAATACTTTATGATACTGGTTATCTTGATAGTATTGAATCAGGAAATATTGACTTACACTACTACTCTTTAGAAGAGATAAAAAAAGAATTAAAATACAATGAAGAAGAATTAGAAAATAAAAAATTAAAAGTTATATATAAAGAAGTTGGTAAAGATCCTGTTGTAATGGAAATAGATGATACTTTAGAAGCAAAACAAAAATTAGTAGGAGGATTAATTGAAGTAGTACCATATAAAGATGATTTACTTCTTATATGTAATGAAGAAGGTAAAATAGCAAATCTAAAGCCAAATTTACAATTTGATTATGACTATATTGCAGGGAACTGTTTTATAGTTGGAGATGACTATGAAAATTCAGGCTTTAAGTCTGTTGAAGAAAATCAAATTGAAGATATAAAAAAAGATTTGGAAGATAGAACTATCGTTATAGAAGAAATTGAAGAAACAGATGATATGGAATTCTAAAAATCTAAAAAAGGTTTTGGATTGCAATATGTATCCTTGTATAATTTGTAGAAGGAGGTAAAATTTATGATTAAAGAAACACTATTAGAATCATTTTATTTGGACAGAGAGCAATCCGAACTTGCTAAAAGAAGTGAATATGAAAAAAAGGTCTGTTACGAAATCGACAGAAATGGTAACGAAGAAAGGCTTAGAAAACTTATCGACAAAATTTATGATAAAAAATTAAGTAAAAAAATTAGTAATTTACTAGATTTGACTTTAGATGATAGGTTAAAAAAGGATGGTGCAACACTAGATAAATATTATAAGCAAGGTTTTAAAGACGGAATTAATTTATTAATTGAGTACATAAAATAAAAATCATTTTGAACTTTCTTTTAGGAGGCTATTTATTTGAAAAATATAAGATTGTTTATAAAAAGCAAAAATTTAGATATGCTACAAGCCTTTTCTGACGAGAGCTATCTATATAATTACTTTGTCAATAATTATTCGGAATTACCTGAAGAAAATATATTTAGAAATCCTACATTAGTAAAAAGAATAGAAGAAATGATTTATTTTTCTAAAAATAATATTTCCAATGATGATGTAATTGTATGGAATGAAACAAGTAGAGATTTAAAATCAAAAAATATTTCTTTTTATGCAGTTATTTTAGATTCTGAGAACGGATCTTTTACCACATATAACAATTTAAAAGCAAGTATTCCATATTTAAAAATTAATTCAAATACAGATGTGTTTGAAGCAGTAATAAAAATAGAAAAATTTAATAAAGAGTTAGAATATGAAGAAGAAATGGAGATGTGAAATGAAAAATTTAAAATTACAATGGCTTGACAAAGTTCCTCCTCCTGAAGAAAGAAATCCTGAATTATTTTACTATGATATAAGAAATTCAGATATTGATGACGGATACACTATTGAAAGAGGTGTATTAGTGAATAATATAGGATCTTTAGTTACTAATAAAGATATTTTAAAAGATAAAGAATTAATAACAGATAAAGAATTAGAAAATTTACATTATGAAGAAGTACAAGATTTATATGTAAAACATAATTCTATTGAATCTGATATAGAACTTGAATAGGAGGATTTATTTTGAGTATAGAAGATGCAAGAAAAAAATTTGTGGTAGATAAAACACCTGAATTCACAAAAAAAGTAGAAGAACAAAAAGTAGAAAACACTAATAATATTATAAATATTGAATTAAGTAAATTGGTTGCTTTTAGAAAAAGGCAACCTTTTTCTATGTATGATGAAATTAAAAAGCAAGAAGTTTTAGAAAGTATTAGAGAAAACGGAGTTTTAGTACCTATTATTGTTAGAAAAATTGAAAATGGAAAATATGAGATTATTTCAGGACATAACAGAGTAGAATGTTCAAAAGAACTTAACTTATCCACTATTCCTGCTCAAATTGTGGATTGTGATGACGATAAAGCAATTTTAATTATGATCGATACTAACCTTTGTAATAGAGATAAAATTAATCCTATTGAAAAAGGTTATGCTTATAAAATAAAAATGGAAATATTAAAAAATAACCCTAATATAAGTAATATCAATGATTTTAAAGATAATTCCCCAATGGGAACTGAAGATAGTAAAACTCAAATTTATAGATATATAAGGCTTACAGAACTTATTAAGTCATTACAAGAAAAAATAATAAATGAAGATTTATCTATGAGGGCAGGAGTTGAACTTTCTTATTTATCTAAAGAAGAACAAGAAATAGTAAATCAAGTAATAGAAGATGAACAAATAAAATTATCACTTGTGCAATCTCAGAAAATAAGAGCAAATAAAAATAACATTACTTATATAGAGGTATTAAAACTATTAAAAAATGGCAAAAACAAAGTAGAAAAATTTACAGGAAAACTGAATAAACAAGTATTTAAAGAATATAAAGACAAATTTAATTCAGATAAAGAATTTAGTATTTTGGTTAAGAAATTATTAGATGACTACTTTAAGAGCGACAGCGATATATAGCAAGATTCCCCTTTGTACTGACAAAGGGAGCAAAAAGTACCTTTTTTTGATCAAGTGGTTACACCACATAAGTTTTATTAACACAAGGAAGGAGATATATTGAGAAAAACAGACAGAATAGAAATAAGGGTAACTCCTGAAGAAAAGATGCTTATAACAACAAAAAGCAAACAAGCTAATAAAAGTATTTCTGAATATATAATTAAAAGTTCTATGGGTAAAGAAATTATAGTTATAAATGAATTACCTGAAATGATAACAGAACTTAGACGAATAGGAAATAATATTAATCAATTAACAAGATTAGCTAATAGCAGAATAATTACTTGTGTTGATTTAGAAGATACAAAAAAGGAGTTACAAAAGTTATGGCAATCATTAAATTTATTAACAACAAAGTCAGTTTAAAAAAGACTTTAAATTATATATGTAAAGAAGAAAAAACAGATAAAAAACTAATTTCAGGTAAAGATTGCATACCAGAGATAGCTTATGAAGAAATGATGACAGTTAAGAAATTGTATAACAAGTTAACAGGTAGAGAAAAAATACACTTTGTGCAATCCTTCTCTCCTACTGATAAATTAACTTATGAACAAGCTCACGAAATAGGAATAAGGATGGCAGAATACTTTAAAGACTTTCAAGTTGTGATTGCTACACATATTGATAGAGAACACATACATAATCACATTGTTTTAAATACTGTGAATTACAAAACAGGTTTGAAGTTCCACCAAAGTAAACAAGATCTACAAAAAATAAAAGAATTTTCAAATCAAATTTGTAAAGAATACGGACTTATTGTTACAGAAAATAAATCAAAAATATCAGATATTAAGATAAATGAATATCAAGCAAGATTAAAAGGTATTAGTTGGAAACAGCTACTTATAAACGATATAGATTCTGTAATGGAAAAAACAAATAACAAGTATGAATTCTTTAGAGAAATGAACAAATTAGGCTACAAAGTAAATTGGAGTAAAGAAAAATTAAGCATTATATACACTACTCCAAAAGGTTATAAATGTAGTGATAGAAAACTCCACAATGAAAAATATTTACGAGAAAATATGGAGAAATATTTTAAAGAAAAATCTAAGAAATTCATTAAAAGTGTATGTAAAGAAAAAGTTAGATATAAAAGTATTCACTCTAGCCTTGCAGATATTATTGAACAATTAAGCAGAAACAAACAAGCTGAAGATACACATACCTTAACTGGTTTAAATAAAAGTGCTAAAAAGGAATTAGTCATAGAGATGCATTATAGTACAGAAGAATTAGACGAAATGGAATTCTAGGAGGTGGTAATTATTGAAAAACAGAATATGCTAGTTCTCATAGTTGAAAATAGTAAAGATCCTGAATTAAAAAGAATTCCTAATAGACTAAATACTTTAAGAAGAATTGTGGGCAATGAAAATATTGAGGTTATAAAATATAAAGATGTTCTTATAGTTTATGACGAGGATGCCTTTAAAAAATTACTTCCAGTAAATAGAACTATTGACGGATTGAATATAAGAGGAAATTTTGTAATAACAGGTAATGACGAGAAACATCAAGACTTTAAAGATTTAACTGAAGAACAAATAAAAGCATATACTGTTGAATTTCAAATAGAAAATGATTTAGAACAAGGAGATGAATTAGAAAATGAATAAAAGAAAATTTGGTATAGTAGCAGTTTTATCAACACTTAATATCCCCCTAAGTATTTATTTAAGTGCTATAATCCACACCAAACTTGCTAAAATAGAATTTTCTCAAATAGTAGTTGATAAACAATTATTACTACTATTTTTTCTTGTTTATTTGCTTTTTGAAATTGTATTTATTATGCTTTTTGGTTTAGGAAATAAGAATGTTTTTCAAAGTGAAACGGTAAGTGTTACAGATAAATTAAAAACACCTGAAATAATGGGGCAAGGACAACACGGTACAGCTAGGTGGCTTTCAAAAAAAGAGTTTAAAAAAGCTTTTAAATGTAATACTTTAAGTGATACAAATACTACATTTAATTCAGGTGGAATTGTTATAGGCTATGAAAAACAAAAAAACAAAGAGAATATTTATTATATTGATGATAATATTCATAGTTTAGTAGTTGGAGCTACAAGGAGTGGTAAAACAAGGAGTATTGTATTACAAACAGTTGGAAATCTTGGCTTAGCAGGAGAAAGTATGATTATTTCAGATCCGAAAGCTGAAATATATCATTATACTTCAAAGTTTTTAGAAAACTTGGGATATGAAATTATAACTTTAGACTTTAAAAATCCTACAAAAAGTACGAGATATAATTTTTTACAGCCTGTTATAGATGCAGTAAATAAAAATGACTTTAGAAAAGCTGAAGAATATGCTTGGGATATAACTCAAAGTTTAGTTGGAAATGAAGAAACTAAAATGGAAAAGATATGGAGAGATGGCGAAATGTCAGTAATAGCAGGAGCTATTATGAGTGTAGTTTTTGATAATAAAGAACATCCTGAATATCAGAATTTGACTAATGTATATTCTTTTATATCAGAAATGTGTAAAACAGTAGGACAACAAATGCCTATAAATAAATACATTGAAAGTTTACCACCTGAACATCCTGCAAGTACAATATTTAATATTGCACGAATTGCACCTGAAAAAACAAGAGGATCTTTTTTTACTTCAGCACTAACTACACTTAGGTTATTTACAAGTAAAAGTATTTATGGAATGACTTGTAAAAGTGATTTTAGTTTAAAGCAATCAGGAGAAATAAAAACAGCTACTTATATTATACTTCCTGATGAAAAAACAACTTATTATCCTCTAGCTTCACTTTTTGTTTATCAAAACTATGTTTCACTCGTAGAATCTGCTGATGAACGAGGTGGAGAGTTAAAGATAAGAGTTAATTATATTTTAGATGAGTTTGGAAATTTTACTACTATACCTGCTTTTGGAAATATGCTTACTGTTGCAGGTGGTAGAAGAATTAGATTTAATTTATTTTTACAATCTTTTTCACAACTTGACAACAAATATGGTCGTGAAATTGCTGAAAATATAAGAGATAACTGTCAAACTTGGATATATTTGAAAACTGCCTCAAATGAAACGGCAAGTATAATCTCAAAAAAATTAGGAACTTATACTACTTCTAGTTATAGTAGATCAAGTAGTTATAGCAAATATCAAAATGGCAGTAATTCTGAATCTGTTAATTTAATTAGCAGAAATTTACTTACAGAAGATGAAATACTTAGAATTGAAAGACCTTATGTTTTAATAATTCAAGCAGGTCTATTCCCTATAATAACTAAACTACCTGATATTTCTAAATGGAAATTTAACAAATTGTTTGGTATGGGAAATCAAGAGCATAACAGAAAATTAAGATTAGAAAGAGAAAATCAAAGACCTATTAAAGAAATTGAAGATATAAAACTATGGGGAATATGGAATGTTTATAGATAAGGAGAATTTATGTATGAGGAAAATAAAAGAAAAAACAAAAAAGTATTTAGGAAGAATAGGAAAAGCAGGACTTGTTATAACAAGTCTTTTTTGTGCAACAAGCACTTGTTTTGGAGCTGTGCAAGACAGCAAAATAGCAACAGGTACACAAAATTTAATTACTGATTTAACAAATTGGCTTTTAATACTTGCTCCTGTACTTACAGTATTATTAGTAGGATATTATTTGCTAAGAAAATCATCAAGTGATGAAATGGATGGCAAAAGGTGGGATTCAAGGATAAAAATAGCAATTATTTGTTGTGTAGGTGTAATAGTTGCTAGTGGACTTATAAACTTAATTGTTGGATATTATAAATAAGGAGGTACATTTTGGAATCAATTTTAACTGGCTTAATTACCAGTATTATTGGTGGTGCTGATAATGTAATAAATTCTGCATTTAATGGACTTATTGATATGTGCTTTAATTCTGAAAATTACATTGCCTCAAATTTTGGTAGTACAGTAGTTGATTTTTCTGAATTAAAAGCACTTATATTAAGTTTAGCAATATCCTTAATAGTATTAAAGTTTTTAAAAAAAGGTTTTGATATGTATATTTTATGGACAGATGGAGAGGCTGATACTCCTCCCCTTACCTACATTGTCTATTTTGTTAGAGCAATAGTGGTAGCAATTAGTTTCTCTGTTTTATATGATTGGATAGTTCAAATTGCTCAATCTTTTGGAGAATCCATATTAACAGCTATGAACTTAGCAAATAATATATCACTTACTACTATTATTGCTAATATTGCAACAGCAGGTTTGTTTACAGCAATAATAGCTTTAATCGCTTTAATTCTATTATTTGTTTTATATATACAATTTTTAATGAGAGCATTAGAAATGTTTGTATTAAAATTAGGATTTCCTCTTGCCTGTGTTGGTTTGGTAAATCCTGACGGAGGAGTTTTTAAATCTTATTCAGAGAAACTTATAAAAAGTATTTTAACAGTTTTAGTACAAATTATATTATGCAAAATCGCAATAATACTGATAATGAATGTGAAAATGTTATTTGGAATCGCTGCGATTATAATGGCGATAAAAACTCCTAAGTTCCTACAAGAATTTATGCTTGGTGGTGGAACAGGAGGAATAAGTAGTGTAATTGTTACTACAAGTAAAACTATGGAGCTTTCTTCTCAAATTAAGAGAAAGCTAAGTACATTAAAGAAAGGGTAAACTATGGAAATATTAGATGAAATAATAGATTTATTAAGAGTTGCTATAATTCCACTTGGAGTTGTTTTTAGAGTAATATTTTGCTTTACTAAAATGATTTATGATGAAGATGCACAAGGATCATATAAGAAGAAAATTAAAAATACCATAGTTTTTGGAATTATAGCAGAGCTAATATTTGTAATTTTAGACTTAATTAAAAATTATTATGGAGGTTAAGAATGGAAAATGATGACTACAAGTTATATATTCCTTCTAATGTGAAAACAAGAATGGAATTTTTTAAAGGATATGGACTTAAAGAACTTATACCTACGATAATTGTTTTTGCTTGTTTACTTCCTATTAGTTTAATTATTTATAAATTAAAGGGTAGTTTTTTATTACCTGTATTAATAGAATTTATAGGAGTTGCAGGAACAATTATAGCAACTGCTAAAGATGAAAATAATTTATGTGTTACTAGGCAAATTAAATTTTTAATTGATTTTGCTAATACGCAAAAACAATACAGATATAAATATTTTAATAAATGGAGGTAATATATTGGGAAAATTATTAAATATAATATTTGGTAAAAAAACAAAAGAAAAAACTTGTAATGAAGAAATTGGAATATTAGATATTAGAAATAATTATATTTATACAAGAGATGGCAATGTAATTGCAGGAATTAAAATATATTCAATAAATACACAATTACTAACAGATAGAGAAAAAAATAACTTGATAAATGAATTATCTGCTGAACTTTCTTCTGAACAAGGAGAAATGAAATATTTTAATATTGCTAGAGCTGTTGATATATCTCCTTTACAGGAATATTTAACAGAAATTATAAATACAACTGATAATACAATTCAAAAAAAGTTACTAAAAACACACTTAAACGAAGTACAAAGATTGTCTTTAAATGGCGAAATTGTTGAAAGACAATCTTTTTTAATGATAAATGCAAAATATGATGACAATTCAGAGAAAGATTTATTAAAAAGGTGCTTAGATTTAAGTAATAAATTTGAAAGATGTGGCATAAAGGCTGAAATCCTTGATGAGCCTTCTTTAATTCAATTATGTAATAGCTTTTTAAATATGAATTATGCTCATAGAGAAGATACAGATATTGAGGATAAAGTTTTGATGCTGAAGGAGGCTTAAATTGAAGAATAAAGAAATTATAAGAATAACAGAAAACTTAACTTTACTTAATATTCTTGCTCCAATAGGTGGAATTGAATATTATAAAAATTATTTTAGAGTTGGAGATTACTTAGGCAGGGTTTATGCAATAACAAAATACCCTCAAAAAGTAAAAGTTGGATGGCTTGAAAACATTGCAAATATACCTAACACAGTTTGTTCGATAAATATATCTCCTACCGAAAAAGATACATTAATGCAAAATATAAGTAAAGGTATTAGGCAAAATGAAATTCAGTATGATAGCATTAAAGACGAAATACTAAGACAAAGAACAGAAAGAGAAATTGAAGATGCGAGAGAATTAATTGAAAAAATTGATCTTAACGGAGAAACTGTTGTATATGTTACTATTGCTATAATGGTTATTGCTGAAGATATGGAAGAATTAAAACAAAGGTCTAAAGCTGTAACAACTAAACTTGCAACAATGCAAATGAAAGGGCGATTATTAACTAATTTGAGTAAAAACTCATTTAAGTTAATGTCGCCTTTTTCAATTACAGATCCTGTTATAAAAGAAATAGCTGATAGAAATATGTTGGAAAGTTCTTGGATTGGTGGACTTCCATTTTCTAGTTCAGGATTTAATGATGGAAATAAATATTATTTTGCAAGAGATACAAAGGGTGGAATTGTAATACTTGATCCTTGGAAAAGAGGTGGAGATAGAACAAACTCAAATTTTGTAATTATGGGTACAGCCGGTGTTGGAAAATCAACTGTTGCTAAACATTTAATTCTAAATGAATATATGACCAATACAAAAGTAATTTTAATAGATCCTGAAAGAGAATATAAAGAAATGACAGAGAATTTAGGAGAAAAATGGATTGATATTGGTAGTGGTAGAGGTGGAATTATAAATCCTTTACAAATAAAAGAAGTTCCTTTAGACGATGAAAATGAAGAAGAACTAGGATATAAAGACGAAGGCAAAGGAATGGGAGCTATGGCACTCCATTTTCAAACATTAAGGACTTTTTTCAAACTATTATATCCTGAATTAAATTCTATTCAAATTGCCTATTTAGAAGAAGTGTTAGAAGAACTATATGGAAAATTCGGTATAACTTGGGACACAGATATAACAAGGATTCCTAATAATAAATTTCCAATAATGACAGACTTATATAATTTGCTTGAACAAAAAGCTAATTCAGAAAAAGATAAGGATAAACAAAAGGTATTCGCTACTTTAAAGAGTTTATTTAGAGGAATTAGTATAGGAGCAGAAAAAGGCTTATTTAATGGATATACTTCAGTAAATGATATGGCACAAGTGGTATGTTTTGATACTTTTAACTTGCAAAATGCTTCAGATAAAATAAAAAAAGCTCAATATTTTAATATTTTAACTTATTGTTGGGAAATTATGAGTAAAGATAAAGAAGAAAAAACGATGCTTGTATGTGATGAAGCTTATTTACTTATAGATCCTGAAGTACCACAAACATTAATATTTTTGAGAAATGTTGCTAAGAGGTGTAGAAAGTATGAAGGAAGTTTAGTAATAATTTCTCACTCTATCGTTGACTTCCTAGATAGTTCTGTAAAAATGTATGGACAAGCAATATTAGATATGGCAACATATAAAATTTTAATGGGAACAGACGGACAAAACTTAGAAGAATCGACAGAATTGTTTAAATTAAGTGAGGCACAAGCAGAGTTTCTATATAAAAAGAAAAGAGGTTTAGCATTATTTATCATTGGCTCAAACAGAATATTTGTAAGGTTTGATATATTCCCTATTGAGTTTGAGTATTTTGGTAAAGGTGGTGGTCGTTAATGGCAGTAGATCCACATACACTAAAAATTATTGCACAAGCTGTAATTAGTCAAATAACAGATGAAGAAAAAAGACAAAGACTAATAATAGGGATTATTATTGCTATTGTTATTATGGTATTTATAATTTTAATTCCTATTTTTGCAATTACATCTACTATTGATACAATTAAAAGCTTTTTTGGGTTTGGAGAAGATGGAAAAGCAACAGACGATTCGTATTATTCATTAGTTGAAATGCACGATACCTATGCTCCTACTCCACAAATTGGAGAACTTGAATATAATGGTACTTTTCCTATGCCTGTTCAAAATGCAACTGTTACAAGTGAATTTGGATCTAGAGTACACCCTGTTACAGGTAAACAAAGCTTTCATACAGGAATTGATTTAGCAGGAGCTTGGCACTCAAATATTACAGGTGTTGAAAAAGGAAGTATTGTATTTGCAGGTGTAAAGCAAGGTTATGGAAATTGTGTTGAAATAAAACACACAACGGAAAGTGGTACTACATATTATACTTTTTATGCTCATTTAGCAAGAATTGATGTTGTAGAAGGACAAGAAGTTGAACAAGGTACAGTTGTAGGAATTCAAGGAGGAGATCCAAATCGTGATCCTAATCCTGGATATAGTACAGGTTCACATTTACACTTTGAAATAAGAATGTCGCAAAATGGAGATTTTGTAAATCCTAGAGAATATTTATATGGAGAAAAGGAGGTTTAAATTGGTAACAGATATATATACAACTGATAAAAAATATAAAATAATATATGCAGATCCACCTTGGAAGTATAAAACTTGGAGAGATGGTATGGGTACAGCAGAAAAACATTACCCCACAATGAATATAGAGGATATAGTAAATATGAAGGATACAATCAAAAAAATTTCAGATCGTGATTGTATTCTTTTTTTGTGGGTTACATTCCCCTGCTTATTGGAAGGTTTAAGAACTATGAAAGAATGGGGATTTAAGTATAAAACTTGTGGCTTTAATTGGATAAAAAGAAATAGGAAAAGCAACACTTTTTTCTTTGGTATGGGACATTGGACTAGAGCAAATTCAGAATTGTGTTTAATAGGTACAAAAGGAACAATTAAAAGGAAATCCAGTAAAGTTTCTCAAATAGTATATGAGCCTATTGAAGAACATAGTAAAAAACCTGATGTAATTAGAGAAAAAATAATAGAACTTGTTGGAGATTTACCTAGAATTGAACTATTTGCAAGACAGACTGTTGATGGATGGGACTGTTGGGGTAATGAAGTTTAAATATTTGTAAAATATATAATTATATGATAAAATAATTTCCGAAAGGATATTACTATGAAAATTAAATGCTTAAAATGTAATGATATTATTGAATCTCTAAGTGAACACGATTTTAAGAAATGTAAATGTGGAGCGTGTTTTATTGATGGAGGCAATCAATATACACGAATTGGAGGAAATCCAAATGATATTGTAATTATAAAAGATGACGGAACTGAAGAAAAGTTGAATACTAATAAAAAATAATAATTTATGGAGGTTAAGATGATTAAATCAAATATAAAAAAGCAATTTTCTTGTGATAAAAATAAATTGTGGAATATTATTACAGCTAATTCAAATTATAAATGGAGAACAGATTTATCTAAAATAGAAATAATAGATGAAACACATTTTGTTGAATATACTATAAATAACTTTCCTACATATTTTACTATTACTGCAAAAGAAAAGTTAAAAGAGTATAAATTTGATTTAGAAAATGCTAATTTAAAAGGTAAATGGATTGGTATTTTTAAAGAACTTCCAAATGGTAATATTGAACTAGACTTTACAGAAGAAATAGAAGTAAATAATTTTATTATGAAACTTTTAGCAAAGTCTTATTTAAAGAGTCAACAGAAAAGATATATGAAAGATTTAGAAAAAGAGTTAAATAAATAGTAATTTGTAAAGGAGGTATTTATGGGAATAGAACATTCGCAAAATTATTTACATAGTAAACAACTTGTAGCGACCTTGTTATCAAAGAGTAATATTTGTAACGACGATATTGTAATTGAGATAGGTCCTGGAAAAGGAATTATTACCAATGAACTTGCAAAAAAAAGCAAGAAAGTTATAGCAATAGAGTTTGATGCAAAATTAGCGAAAACTTTATCTGAAAGGTATAAAGAATCTAAAAAAGTTCAAATAATAGAGATGGATTTTTTAAAATATAAAATATCAGTAAAAGAACCATATAAAGTATGTGCAAATATTCCATTTAACATAACTGCTGATATTATGAAAAAAGTATTTGAAGATGATAATCCTCCTGAAGATATATATTTCATAATGCAGTATGAAGCTTTTATAAGGTATTCTGGACAGCCTTTTTATAACGAAAGTTTGAGGTCTCTTTTATACAAACCTTGGTTTTCCGCTGAATTGATTTATGAGTTTAAACCATCAGATTTTTATCCTGTGCCAAATGCACGAATATGTTTTGCTCACTTTCAAAGAAAAACATCAGCAGATGTTGAGGATGCGACAGACTATAGAAATTTTTTATCATATATATTTTTAGCGTCTGGAAATACTTTCAAAGATAAAACAAAAAAATTGTTTACTTATGAGCAACAAAAACGCATTTGCAAGTTTTTAAAAATCAAATTAGAGTCAACGCTTACTGAGATCTCATACGATGGATGGCTATACCTATATGATGTTTTTCTTAAATTTGTTTCCAACGAAAAAAAAGCTATTATATTAAATGCTGAACAAGCCATGAAAAACAATCAAAACAAGATTCAAAAAAAACATCGAAATCGTAATCATGGTTATTGGAAATTTGAAACTAAGCGCCAAAAGAAAATTTTTAAATTGAAAAATTGAAAATAAGAATTTTATCCAGTAGCTATATTTCCAATTTCTATATTATTAGCAATAGTGTAAACAAAGAAGTTGACAGAAAAAAGTAATAAGCAAATTATAAATTACAATTTAGTAGTTCGCAAAATAATAATTTGTAGGAGGAATAGATGTCTTTAATAAGTGTAAACAATTTAACTTTTGGATATGATGGAAGCCTAAAAAATATATTTGAAAATGTATCATTTAATATAGATACTGATTGGAAATTAGGATTAATTGGAAGAAACGGTAAAGGTAAAACTACATTTTTAAAGTTATTATTAGGAAAATATGAATATCAAGGTGCAATATCAAAAAATGTTGAGTTTGATTACTTCCCTTTTGAAGTAAAAAACAAAGAAAGAATGGCAATAGAAATAGTAAATGAGATTGCTCCGAATGTTGAAGATTGGGAAATTATAAGAGAATTAAATTTACTTAATACAGATACTGAAGTATTATATAGAAGTTTTAACTTATTAAGTGGTGGCGAACAAATAAAGATACTTTTAATAAGTTTATTTTTAAAAGGTAATAACTTTTTACTTATAGATGAGCCTACAAATCATTTGGATATTGAAACACGAAATAATTTAGTAAATTATTTAGAAAAGAAAAAAGGATTTATATTAGTATCTCACGATAGAAATTTTTTAGATAAAGTTGTAAATCATATAATTTCTATAAATAATACTAATATAGAAATACAACAAGGTAATTTTTCATCTTGGAAAGAAAATAAAAATAGGCAAGATAATTTTGAAAAAATACAAAATGAAAGATTGCAGAAAGATATAAATAGACTTGAAATAGCTTCTAAAAATTGTGCAAAATGGTCAAATGAGGCTGAAAAAACAAAAAATAAAAAATATAATTCAGAAACTACAATAGATAAAGGATATATAGGACATAAAGCAGATAAAATGATGAAAAAATCAAAAGTTATGGAACAAAGAATAGAAAAAGCAATAAATGAAAAGACTAATTTGTTAAAAAATATAGAGGTAAATGATACATTAAAAATTATTCCTCTAAAAAGTAATAAGAATCCATTAATTTTTGCACATAACTTGCAGATAAAATATAGTAAAGAAACGATATTTAACCCTATTACTTTTGAAGTTAATAATGGCGATAGGGTTGCACTAATTGGAAAAAATGGCATTGGTAAATCAAGTATATTAAAACTTATTTTAGGAGAAGAATTACAGTATAATGGAGAGTTTATGGTTGCAAATGATTTAAAAATATCTTATGTTTCTCAGAGTACAGAAGATTTAAAAGGAAATTTGAGAACTTTTGCTTACGATAATAAAATAAATGAAAGTATTTTTAAAGCAATGTTAGTAAAAATGGGATTATCACAATTTGATTTTGATACTAATATTCAAGATATGAGTGAAGGTCAAAAGAAGAAGGTTCTAATTGCAAAAAGTATTTCAGAACAGGCTAATATTTATATATGGGATGAACCTTTAAACTATATTGATATATTGACAAGAGAACAAATAGAAGATGCTATTCTAAATTATAATCCTACCATTATTTTTGTAGAACATGATGAGAAATTTATTGAAAAAGTGGCAACAAAAATTATAAATTTGGTAAAGTAAGTGAGAGACAAATTACAGGAGTGAGATTTAATGAATAAGAAAATATTAGAAATTAAAAATTTGACGAAATATTATGGAAAAGTTCTAGGAGTAAAAGATTTATCGCTTACTCTTTATGAGGGAGAAGTATTTGGCTTTATTGGACCAAATGGAGCAGGAAAATCAACAACAATTAGGTCAATTATGAATCTCATTAATAAAACAGAAGGTTGTGTTTTACTAAATGGAAAAGAATTAAACAAAGATAATATTGCCTTAAAAGAATTAATCGGCTATTTACCAAGTGAAATTCATTTATACGAAGATTTGTCTGTGAAAGAAATGTTAGATTATCATGAATCATTTTATAAAAAGAATTGTCATAAAAGGAGAAAAGAATTAGTTAAAAAACTAAAACTAGATGAGTCTAAAAAAATAGAAGAATTATCTTTGGGTAATTCAAAAAAATTAGGCATCGTTCTAGCATTTATGCACGAACCAAAATTACTTATATTAGATGAACCGACAAGTGGATTAGATCCAATTATGCAACAAATATTTTATGATTTATTGAAAGAAGAAAAAGATAAGGGAACGACAATTTTTTACTCAACACATATATTAAGTGAAATTTCTAAAGTTTGTGATCGTGTTGGAATTATAAAAGATGGTCATCTAATAACTGTGGAAACAATGGAAGAAATGCAAAAGAAAAATTTAACATTTGTTACACTAGAATCAAATGAAATAACAAAAATTGTGGATGATTTAAAGTTAGATATTCACCCAAAAAAAGAAAATACAATCAGGTTTAAAAATGGATTATCTTCTGATAAACTTATAAAATCACTTGCTAAATATAAAATAGATAAAATATTAATAGAAGAAGCAACCTTGGAAGATGTATTCTTACATTACTATAAGTAGGAGGTAGATTATGTTTAAAAGAGAAATGAAAGTTAATTTTAAAAGTTTTCTAATATGGTTATTGTTATTAATTGGAATTTTTACAATATCATTTTCAATTTATCCATCCATTATAAATAGTGATAATATAAAAATGATGGATGAAATGATGGAAATGTTTCCAGCAGAAGTATTAAAAGCCCTTAATATGGATATTTCATCCATTGATAGTGTATTTGGCTGGTTGAAGTCAGAGGGCTTTGTGTTTGCATTATTGCTAATAGGATGTTATTCTGGAATTCTTGGATCTAACATCTTATTAAAAGAAGAAAGTGATAAAACAATTGAATACTTAAATAGTTTACCTATTAAACGAAGTACCATAGTATTAAATAAAGTTTTATGTGGATTATTGTATATAGTTTTAATGGTTGGAATTCTTGGAATATTTAATTATATAGGACTTTCTTTAAGTGGAGAATTTGATAAGAATTTATATATTTTACTTAGCATTACACCAATATTTTCTTCGGTAGTAATATACTTTGGATGTATGTTTTTATCAACTTTCACACATAAAACAAAAAAGATGCTAGGTATCAGTCTAGGGATAGTTTTAATCAGTTATGTATTACAAGTATTATCTTCTCTTGCAGAAACAACAGAATTTCTTAAATATTTCTCTGCTTTTACTCTTGCTGATATAAGAAATGTAATAATGGATATTTCTATAAATCCTTTGTTGATATTAATAAGTATTGGTTTATCTGTAATGTTTTTAGGATTAACTATAATTCGTTATAATAAAAAAGAATTGGTATAATTGTTAGATAAATTACAATTTATATAAAATGTAGGGATTGTCGATTTTTGACGAACGATTTTTGTTGAAATATAAGGTCTTGAAGTATATAATGTTAATGTAGCTACACAAAGGAAAAAAGGAGGAAAAATGAATAACAAAGACGATACTATACAAATTATTGAAAGTTACCTAAACATATTACTAAAGACATTACCAAACGATGAATATATAATGCTTATAGAAAATACCCCTATATTAAATGAGTATGATAATTTAATGAGTGAATTTAAAGAAGATAATTTATCAGAAACATTTTTACAACAAGTTTTATACTTAGTTAAAAATATAACAGATAATAAAGTTAAGAACTGCTTATAATAGTAGTTCTTTTTTTATGGAAAGGAGTTGATAAAGTTGATCTTAGCAATTACTAGGGATAATGAAAAATTAATTTATGAGGTATGTAAAGAAAATGGCTTTGAAAATCCACAAGTATTAACAGGTGTTGATAGTTTAAAAAAGTTTGCAGTTCAAGAACTTAGAAACTTAAATAATTATAAGCAAATTATAATAGATATTGCCTCTACAAAAGAAACAGAAAATGAAATAGTACAAGCAGTTGTAGCAATAAAAAGTATGTATAATATAAAAATAATAATAGTTGCTTTAGGTTTTCAAGAAGGTAACAGTTTACTTGCTAAATTGTTTAATGAAGGAATCTATAATTTTGTAAATGCTAGTACATATTTTGAACAAAAGGAGCAATTTAGAAATTGTTTAAGTAATGAAGGCTGTCAATATAAAGATGCTGTTAGATTTAGGCAAAAACTTGATGAAGAAAAAAAGAATAAAGTCATTATCAAAAAGGAATATAAAAAACTAAAACAATTTGTTAATATAGCAGTTGCAGGAACTGAAAAACACATAGGAGTTACTACACAAGCAATACTGATTACAATGTTTTTAAAAAGCCTTAATATGAATGCTTGTTATATTTGTGCTACTGATAAAGATGAAATTAAAAATATTGAAACATTAGAAGGAGTGCTAAAAAAAGACGGATTTTATACATATAAAGGAATAGATTTGTATAGCAATGACAACAAAATTGATGCTATGCAATATGGATATGATTTCTATATTTATGACTATGGAATACTAAACGAAAATACTTTAGACAATTTCTTATCTAAGGAAGTAAAAATTATTGTTGGAGGTACTAAGGCTTGGGAAACCGATGAAACTTTTAGAGTATTAAGTTTATTAGAAAAAATACCTGAAGTAAATTATATTTTTAACTTTTCTAGTAATGAGGAAAAAGCTAAATTCAAAAGAATTTTAAAACAATATATAAAACATATATATTTTTCTGAATATACAACAGATACCTTTAATAGCAATATAAATACAGATATGTACCACGAAATATTTAAAGAATATATTACTGAAAAATCTAATAAGCTTGAAGTTGTTGAAAAGAAAGGTTTATTTAGTTTTCTGAAAAGAGGTAGATAATGAAGAAAAATTTGTATAAAGATTATTTAAAAAAGAAAAAAATAAAGGAAAAATACGATGAACAAGTAGTTGTTAATGAACAGAATCCAGTTCTAAAAGCACTACTTTTTTTATTTGATATTTTATCAAGAATATTTAATATATTATTCTATTTAGGCATTATAATACTTTGCTCTATTGGAGCTACCTATCTTGCTAATAAATTTGGAATAATAAATATATTTTAGGAGGTTTACAATGAATTGGTTTAAAAAAGTATTGGCAGTATGCAGTTTTTGTACTTTGCTTACAACTACAAACTGTTTAGCTGTTACACAAGAAAATACAGATATTACTGATGACAAACTAAATTGTTATAAAACATATTTAGTACAAGAAGATGAAAAAGACACTTTTATTGAAACTTTAGATAAAGATATTGAAGTTTTTGGAGAAAAGTACACATTTGATAGTTATACTTCTGAAGGTGGAACTACAACAGATACCATTGATATTTCAACAACAAAGAAAATTACAAGTGGTACTAATAACTTAAATAGTATTATAAATCAATTAGGAAGAACTATACATTATGAAAAGGATGGTTATATAGGAGAATATCAATTAAATACAGAGAACATACAAATTAAAACAAACTACAATGGCTTTAGGGAAGATTTAATAGAAGAAACTATAAATTATACTGGCTTAGAAAGAAATGACCTAGATTTTATACCTAAACAAACAGAAAAAGATGGATTAACCTTAGAATTATTAAATGTTGAGTGGAAAGTTGAAACAACTAAGATGATAGGCGAATATGAAGTCGCAGATCTATATACAGCAAAATGTTACTATGCAGGAAAACAAAGAGTAAATTATCCTAATACTTATAGTGTTACAGCAGAATACACAGGAACAGCAACAAAGGAGATATTAACACCATATACATATACAGTAAAATATAATAAAGTCGAAGAAGAAATACCTACTGCTACTCCTGAAGTTGTTGAAAAGAAAGAAAATAATATAATTCCATTAGCAAGTGGATCAACAGTAATTATTTTAGTTATTTTATTCTTTCTTTCTAAAAATGTAACGGTTTATAATTACAGAGATGGTAAATATATAAAAGTTGGCAAAACTATATTAAATAATAATACAATAAACTTAACAAAATATTCTATGTCAGAAGTAACAAATAAATATAAATTAGAATTTTCAAAAAGACTTACAAATAAATTACAAGGCAAAATGATAACTATTAGCAAAGGTAAAAATAAGATAAAAACTTTAGTAAATACAGACAGCGAAAAATATAGTATAGAAGTTAGATTATAGGAGGCATTATGAAAAAGGAAAATAGATTTTTAATAGCAATAATATTAATTGCAATTATAACTCTTATAGGGGTTATTTTTTTTGCAGTAAAATATCCTGTATATAAAGCAAACAAAGATGCTGAAAGCATACAAATTGGAGATAATTCAGATTTAGATGATACACCTCTTGAAAATATAGAACAAGATATTATTCATTATGATGATGAAATAGGTACTCTTACTATACCTGACATTTTGCTTGATAATGCACCTATTAGAGAAAGTGTTGAATTATCTACCTTATCAGAAACAATAGGACACTTCCCTTCTACTTCTATTTATGAAGGAAATGTAGGTTTAGCCTCTCATAATTCAGGTAGTCAAGGAGATTTCTTTAAAAATTTAAAGAAAATAAAAATTGGAAGTGAGATTTTTTATCAAACTAATTATGGAACTAAAAGATATGTTGTAACAACAAAAGAAATAATTAATGAGGAAGATTGGTCTTATTTACAAGAAACTGAGGACAATAGAATTACTTTAATTACTTGTGTTGCAGGACAAAAAGATAAAAGACTTTGCGTTCAAGCAATAGAATCTTCTGAAGGAATGAGTTATGGGCAATAAATATTAAAAAAGGGTTTTGGATTGCTCCTTGAAACAATTTATAATTATAGTATAAGGAGATGATCTAATTATGAAAAAATATTTAATTATAGCTTTTATTTTAATATTTGGAATAGCAATATTATCAACCTACATAACTTATAAAAAAACAAATTCAAAAAATGTCATAGAAAATATAAATCCACAAAATATAGTGGAAAATGTGGAAAGTACAAATCAATTACAAACTTCAGATGAACAAACAACATCAGAACTGATAAATAATAGCATAACTCAATCACAAAAAGAAGTTACTGAAAAGACTCCAGTTGCTGAAAGTGAAACTGAAGTAAAAAACAATAAGAATTCTACTCCACAAGTTACTACTAATAATAAACAACCTATTGTTGAAGTAAATCAGGAAAATACAGAAATAAAAAAAGATAATAACAATACACCACAAACAAAAGATGAATCCATACAAGTACAACCTGAAAAAACGGAACAAGAAGTTGTCAAAGAAGAAAAACCTGTAACTATTGGAGAAGAATATAAAATTAATGATACTATGATTAACACGATAAAAAATGTTATAAATAGTAATCAAAGTGAAGATATGAAATTATATGGATATAATATTGTTATAGATAGTTCTATTGTTGAAGATACTTCTCAATTTACATATACTAAACAAAGAGTAATTGATAAAATTAAATATAAATTTGGTACAATTAAAATATATGCAAGAGATTATTATAACAATGGGCAATTTATATGCACACAATGTTATATCATATAGGAAAGGAGGTTTATTATAGATATAGAAAAATTGGCTAATAAAATAATAGAATATGAGGCTAATTATAATTGGTATGATCTTGTTGATGACTATGGAAATATTGAAATAGATAGTGATGCAAGAAAAAATCTACTAGAAGAAACACTTAGAACATTACAAAATAGTCCTGATAATATTATTTCACACTTAAAAACTATTAAAGAAGATTTAGAATGTGATGAAAATTTTGAAAATGATAAAGAATATCAAGAAACTAAAGAACTTATTAATGAAATTGAAAAATTAAAAGCTGAACAAATAGATGAAAGTTTAGAAATTTAATAAATAACTGAAAGGCACTTAATTTTAAGTGTCTTTTATTATGGAAAGGATTTGGTAAAATGATAAAAGTAAAAAATAAAAGAATATTAGCAATACTTATGTTAGTATTAACAATTTTTTCAGCATTAAGTCCTAGTGTGTTTGCAACAGAGATAAGTTCTGCAAATATACAAAATAAAGGAGATGTTGAATATCATCTACAATATTGGAACGGAGATCATTGGTCTTATGTTGTAACAACTTATACTACCTACACAGAAGGTGGCAAGGAATACCCTGCTTACTGCATTAATAGTGAATATCCGGGTGTAGGAGAACTACCTGATTATACTGTTGATGTAAATGCAACTCTTACAGAAGTTTTAGGAGATGTTAGAGTATGGAGAACTATTATAAATGGATTCCCTTACAAGTCAGCGAGTGAGCTTGGAGTAGCTAACGATATGGAGGCTTTTCAAGCTACTAAAATGGCTGTGTATAGTATTTTATATGATTATGATCCTAATACTAGATTTAGAGGGATAGATCAAGGAGCAGATGCTAGAGGAGATGCTATAAAAAGAGCAATAGTAAATATGGTTAATGAAGGAAGAAATGGAACTCAAGTACCTTCAGATCCAAATATAACACTATCTACTTCAGGAAATTTATATGAAGATGGAAATTACTATACTCAAAAAATAAATGTTTCAAGTACAGTAGATATGGCAAGTTATACAGTTACTGCTACTGCAAACTTACCTGAAGGAACTATAATTACTAATTCAAATGGCACTCAAACGAATTCATTTAATGGAAATGAAAGTATGTATGTAAAAATTCCTAAAGCACAAATGGGACAAGATATTTCAAACGCGATAATAAATGTTCAAGGAAAAGTAAAAACTTACCCTGTATTTTATGGACAAACAAGAGTGGATGGAACTCAAAACTATGCTCTTGCTTATGATCCATTTGGAGATGGTGTTGGTAGGGCTACATTAAATATAAAAACAAATACTGGAAAAGTAGTAGTAAATAAAACAGATGATGAAACTTCACAACATATTGCAGGAGTTAAGTTCTCATTAAAAAGAGAAGATGGAACAATAGTAGGAACAGCTACAACTAATGAACAAGGAGTTGCTACATTTGATAAATTATATCAAGGAAACTACAAATTAGTTGAAGTGGAAACAAATCCAAAGTATATTTTAAATGATATGGAATTTGATGTACCTGTTGAATATAATAAAACATCTGATGTTAATGTTGAGAATGAGCATAAAAAAGGCAATATAAAAGTTTACAAAGTAGATAAAGATAACAACAGAGTAGTGCTTGGAAATGTAGAATTTGACTTATTCTCACACGAATTTAATAAAGTAATTGGAACATACCATACAGATGTAAATGGAGAATTAGAAATAAAAGATTTAAGAATTGGCGACTACTCATTAATTGAAAAGGAAACAAACAAATGGTATAATCTTGCTGAAGATACTGAAGTTGAAGTCGAGTGGAATTTAACAAAAGAACTACAAATTGAAAATGAGCTAAAAAAAGGCTCTATAAAAATAATAAAAGTTGACGAAGAAGATAATGAAGTAAAACTAGAAAATGTCAAATTTAAAGTTATGGACAAAGATGGAAATGTATTAGAAGAATTAATAACAGATGAGAATGGAGAGGCTGAAACATCTAGTTATCCTATAAGAGATTTTTCAGAGCTAAAAATACAAGAAGTTGAAACACTAGATACTTATGTTTTAGATGATGAAGTTCACACTATCAAGCTTGAAGAAAATCAAATAAAAGATGTTGTATTTGAAAATGAAAAAATTAAAGGACAGATTGAAGTAACAAAAGTAAGTAGCGATGATAACAAATTAACAGGAGATAAAAAGGGTACTCCACTTGAAGGAGCAGTATTTGAAGTTTATAATTCAAATGATGAATTAGTGGATACTTTAACAACTGATAGCGAGGGTAAAGCTATTTCTAAATTACTTGTAAAAGGAAAATACTATTTAAAAGAAGTTGATTCAGGATCACCATATTACTTAATAAACTCAGATATATTTGAGGCTGAAATAAAAGAATATAAAGAAATTGTTGATGTAAATGTTGAAGATGATAGTGTAGATATTGAGGTTGAAGTTGAGAAAAAAGGATTCGTTGAAACACAATCAAAAGACAGCATTTACTATAATTTTAAAAATATAAAAAATAATTCAAATGTTTCATTAGATAATTTCACTTGGCAAGACACATTACCAACACAAGCATTAAGAGCTGATAAAATTTATACAGGTACTTGGAATGAAGATTTAGAATATTCTATTTGGTACAAAACAAATAAAAATGATTATAAAATGCTAGTAGATGGTCTAAGTACACAAGTAAATAATGAAATAAGTTTTAAAGATGCAGATCTAGAAGAAGATGAATATATTACTGAATATCAATTTAGATTTGGAACTGTAAAAGTAGGATTTTCAGAAGTTGAAGCTCCTATTCTATATTGTGATATGCTAGACAATTTAGAAAATGGATTTAAATTTACAAATTATACTAAAGTATTTGGAAACTATGAAGATAAATATGTTGAAGATACTGATGAATGGACTACTGTTACTTATTTTAAAGAAATAGAAACAACACAAACATTACCTAGAACAGGTTGTTAGTATTGACTTTTGAATAGAAAATTATATAATTTAGAAAATAATAATTTTGAATTCATATATTTATATAGAATTATTATTTTGTTTACTAAATTTTGAGGTATGGAATATTTGAATATTCTGTACCTCTATTTTTTTTTGTGTTATTGAGAAAAAAATGAAAATGTGATATAAGTATAAAAAATAAAAGAAGGTATTAAATGAACGACAAATATGATTGGATAAATGATATATACATATATTATAGAATATTAGATAAAATTAATAAACAATTTAAAATACTTTTAAAAACGACAGATCACGAAGAAATTGAAGAACAATTTTTTTATCTTTGTGTAGATTTATTAAGACTTGTTCCATTTAAACAAAATAAAGAAAATGAAAAATTGACTTTAATTGAAAGTGATGGAATATGTTTATTAAGAAAGAATATTGATTTTATAATGAAAGATTTAAATAAAATTCTGCAAGAGAATACAGCTACTTTTATAAAAATAAGGAAAATTAGAAATAAATATGAACACGAACCTCATAATGTAAATGGTGCATTTTCTACAGGACATAGTTCCTTTAGTGCTATGGGTTTTTATTGTAAGACAGATTTAGTTACTTTAAATTCAATGGAATTAACTTATATAATTTATGATTTAAATAAATTAATGGATAAAATTGAAAAAAAGATATGTAAAATACAAGAAAAAGATTTTAATGAACTAAATATATTTAATAAAGACTATATTACAAAAATTAAAGAATATAAGATAATTGAATATAATAAAAGTTATACAATAGTGCCTAGAAATTGGTTTACTGTAACAAGAAAATAAATCATTAAAAATATTAGGAATTTTTAAGATTTGATTGTAAAAGGTTTGGATTTGTAGGTAAGCTTCTATATAATTTTATATAGGAGGTGAGAGTATGGCTGATTTAGAGAGTTTTCAAAAAGTAGAAAGAACTACCTTGACAATGGAAGAAGTAGCTGAATATTTAGGAATTTCTTATTGGTTAGTGGGACAGCTAGTGAGAAAAAATGAGTTACCTCATTTCAGAGTGGGAGGGAGAATCTTATTCAGAAAGAAAGTTATTGATAACTTTATGGAAGAACAAGAAAAAATAGCTTTTGACAAGCTATATTTTAAATAATATTATTTTTATATCAAAATTGGGAAATTTGATATATTTAAAAGGTAATGTTATTTGCTAAGTGAAAAGAGTAATTTTGTGAAATTTGAGAAAAGATAAAATAAAATGCTAGAGTTTACTTTTATATAATCTCTAGCATTATTACTTTAGAGTTTTAAAATAGTCATCAGTTAAGTCATTAACAGATATATTAAAACATTTTGCGAATCCACATAATTCATAATCTACAACTGTTCTGATACCTTTTTCAATGTTATAAATAGCTTGTTTATGAATATCTATTCCTAATAACATCAATTTATCAGACAATTTTTGATAAGATAAGTTATTTAATTCTCGATAATATTTTATTTTAGTGCCAACTACATTTAGTTTGCCCTCTTTTGATCTAGAGTTATTCATACGCCTTCTCCTTCTACCCATTGATTTTACAATAAAAATTTGGTACAATTATAAATACCAGTATTTATAAAACAGTATTTACCAATATTTATAAAAAATACAAAAAAGGAGATAGCATAGAGATGGGAGATATACTTACTAAGTACACAGCAGATGAAGTAGAAGAAGCAAAAGGAAAAATTAAAAGAATTGAGGTACGAAAAAAAGAATATAGATTGCTAAAAGAAAAATTAGAAGAGCATTTTAATTTTAAAATTACAGATTATATAATTGATGATATTTTAGATTATGAAACTTATCGCCATACCTGTTTAATGATAAATTTAGCCGTAATAAATAATAGAATCTCCATCGATAATGAAGAAATATTAAAGGCAGGATTGAGAACTATATTTAAAATAAAAAATGAATATGATAGATTTAATAGAAATGTTTATATAGATACATTTGACTTTGACAGTTGGTATGATAAATATAGTACAGAAGAAATTGTAGATATTAAAAAGTTTCTTAATAGGGATGATATTAATTTATTAAAAAAGCTTAACATAAAAATAAAAAACAAAATATATACAGAGCAGGAAGTTGAAATTTTGAATATGGATTTACTTTCATATTATATTGCAGATGATATGGATGAAGAAGAATTAAAGCATTCAAAATCATTGCCAAAAGATGTAAGTCGAGAAGAATATGATAATCTATTAGAAAAAGTAAATAAAATATCAGAAGATTATAAATTTTAATACCAGTGTTAATACTGGTATTTTTTAAGAAATTTTTTAAAATTGGTTGACAATAACCAAAAGAAATGTTATAATACTAATATAGTTGGTTAAAAACAACCAAGAAAGGAGAGACGATATGCTAGAAGTTTTATTTGAGAATGGAATAGTAAATGAATATACACAGAAAATGATTTTAGGAGTAGCTTTAATTTTAAAAAGAAATTCAAAGGATAAAATAAAATCTTTAAAAGAGTTAAACAATTTGGTCAATACTGAAGTTTTAACTTCAGTTGAGTATTTAGGAGAAACTAGAATTGTGAAAATCATTAATGAATTATTAAGAAATGAAGAAAAGGATTTAGTAAATGTGATTATAAAAGAAGCCGAAGTCAAATCAGTTTTTAATATGGAAACACCTAAAACTGAAGCAGAAATAATGGACTATTTATTAAATATAAAAGATGGTGCAGATATATTAGACCTTTATTCTGGAGAAGGAAAAATTGAGGAAGTCCTACTTAAAAATCACAAAAATATAAAAGTAGATGGATTTGAATTAAATGATGGGGCATTAGAGATTGCTAAATTAAAAATGTATGCTTTGAAGAATGATAGTGTTCAATATTTTAAAAAAGATATTTTGCTTGACAATATTGAAAAAAAATATCAATATGCAGTAGCTGATATTCCTTTTATTAGTAGATTTGATAAAGAAGTTCAAAAAAAATTAGAAAAAGCTTGTATTGATCTAAATATTAAATTATCCGGTAGAATTTCAATTACCTGGATAACTATTATAAAAATACTTTCTTCGCTAAAAAGTAATGGTAGAGCTGTAATAACAACAATGAAAGGCAGTTTGTTCAATACATTAGATAGAGAAATAAGAAAAGAATTAGTAGAAAGTGGATACATAGAAGCTATAATTGATTTACCTTTAAAGATTGTACCATATACAAATACAGAAATTTCATTAATTGTTTTAAACAAATCAAAATCAAATAAAAATATTAAGTTTGTTGATTTAAAAGAATGTTCTTTAATGAATGGAAAAATTAATATTATTGACCTAGAAAAAGCTAAAAAAATAATTTCAAACGAAAGTATTAAAGTGGATTTAAAGAAAATAAGGGATAATAATTATTCTTTGAATTATAATGTGTATATAGGAAATGTTAAAATTGAGAATGGTATAGAACTAGGTAAAATTTCTTGGGATATATTTAGAGGTTATCAAATAACTTCAGCAGAAATAAATAAAATGCTCGTAGAAAATGAAGAAGAAATGAACTATAAAATACTTGAAATAAGTAATATAAATGATGAAGGAGTAATTAGTTCTGAATTAAAAATGATTAATTCAGGAGAAAGAAATTTAGATAGATATTTATTGAGAGATGGAGATATAGTTATTTCAGCAAGAGGAGATAAAATAAAGAAATGCCTAATGCATATAGGATACGATGAAAGAATAATTGCAAACGGAAGTATAAATGTTATTAGGGTGGATCAAAATAGATTGAATCCATTATATTTAAAGACATTTTTTGATAGCGAAAAAGGTAATATTGCTTTAAACAATATTAAAAGTGGAGTAACAATCCCTTCAATAAATGTTGGAGAGTTACAAAAAATGATTGTTCCTTGTCCTTCAATGGAAGAACAAAGAAAAATAGTAGATAAAATTGAGGTAAAACTTGAAATTATACAGTCAACAGCTAAACGATTAGAGGAATTAAAAAAAGAACTTAAAAGTATGGCTGATTTAATATAATGGAGGGATTGTATAGTGGTAAAAGAACTTGATTATAAAGAATTAGAATTATTAATAGAAGAAGTCACACAAAAAGTAAGAGAAGAAATAATAACTGCAAATAGATGTGGAACTTTAGAAGAGATATTAAATAAATATAATTATGTAGAAGAACAGGAAAAATGGTACGCATATCCTAATACCTCAAAAATGATTGTAATTGGTAGTATTGAAGTAAAGGAAAAAGAAGTGTTAGGATGTTTAAAGGCTGTTGGAATAGATAAAAATAGAGTAGAATTTTATACTGATTATGATAAATTAACCAATATGAACTTTAGCTTTTTAAGAAATAATTTTAATTATTCAGATATTTTGGTATGTGCAATGCCTCATAAAATGGGAGGTATAGGAGATAATGCTAGTTTTATATCTATGATTGAAAAGAATCCAAAGGAGTTTCCTACTTTGACTAAAATTACTGACGAAAGTGGAAATTTGAAATATAGTAATTCAGCATTTAAAAAAGCACTCATAAAGACAAATATGTATAAAGAAATATGCGATGATGGATATAATTACATATAGAAATTGAGAAAAATGTCGATTTATGATATAACATATACTAGAGTTTTTATAATTGAATTAAAGGAGAAAATAAATACTTTAATCAGTATATAGATGGATTAGAAGTAAATCAAAATGCACTAGAAAAATTAAAAGAAAAAAATAAAATAATCACGTTAAAGGATTTTAAGTAATTATAAAAAAATCTTAGCTTAAAGATATGGGGCTTCAAACAAACGAAATAAATAAAATTTAAGTTGAATTAGAACTATTGGGATTAGCTTTAAAAGATTTTTATAAAAATATGGGGGGGTTTTATGGAATATAGTGAAAATACGAGAGTAAAAATACCTGCTCTTGTTCATCTAACTAGATTAGGATATAAATATTTATCTCTAAAAGAGGAAAAGCAGTTTATTCACGAAAACACAAATATATTTAGAAATGTATTTAACAATAGTATAAACAAGATAAATAATATAGATTTATCTATTGAAGAAACAGATAAAATAATTGAAGAATTAGAAATATTATTGTCTAATGATGATTTAGGCAAGGCATTTTATAATATTTTATTAAATGGTTTTAATGGAATAAAACTTATTGATTTTGAAGATGAAAACAATAATTATTTCAATATGGTTACTGAGCTAACATATAAAAATGGAGAAGAAGAATTTAGACCTGATATAATTTTATTATTGAATGGAATGCCATTATCTTTTATTGAAGTAAAAAAGCCAAATAATCGTGAAGGAATACTTGCAGAAAGAAAAAGAATTCTTACTAGATTTCAAAATAAAAAATTTAAAAAGTTTGTAAATTTGACACAAATTCTTGTGTTTTCTAATAATAATGAGTATGATGAAGAATCTATTGTTCCTATCCAAGGAGCATTTTATGCAACAAGTAGTTATGAAAAAATATTTTTTAACTGTTTTAGGGAAGAAGATACTTTGATTTCTCAAAAAATAAAAGAAATAGATGAAGATGATGAGAATAAGATTTTAATTGATACAAATTATGTTTCAATTAAGGGAACAAGTGAATTTAATACAAATTTAGATATAAATACTCCTACTAATAGAATTATAACATCTATATTCTTGAAGGAAAGATATTTAAAAATATTAAAATATGGAATTGCCTATGTTGAGAAAACAGATAAGAATGGAATTACTAAAATAGAAAAACACATAATGAGATATCCTCAATTATTTGCAACATTAGCAATAGAAAACAAACTAAAACAAGGAATAAAGAAAGGTATTATTTGGCACACACAAGGAAGTGGTAAGACAGCCTTAACTTATTTTAATGTAAAATATTTGACTGACTTTTATAAGAAACAAGGAAAAATTGCAAAATTCTATTTTATTGTAGATAGATTAGATTTGTTAGAACAAGCCTCAAATGAGTTTGGAGCCAGAGGTTTAAAAGTTGCCAAAGTAAACTCTAAAGAAGAATTTATAAATAATATTAAAACTATCGGAGAAGTTAACAATTCAGGAAAATTGACAATAAATGTAGTAAATATTCAAAAATTTTCTGAAGAATCAATAGCAAGGACATCCGACTATAATGTTGAAGTCCAAAGAATTTATTTTATGGATGAGGCTCATAGAAGTTATAACCCTAAAGGTTCTTTTCTAGCTAATTTAATAGCATCTGATAGAAATGCAGTAATGATTGCATTAACAGGCACACCTTTAATTGGTAAGGAATATAATTCACGAGATGTTTTTGGAGAATATATACATAAATACTATTATAATCGTTCTATTGCTGATGGATATACCTTAAAATTAATTAGAGAAGGAATTGAAACAACATATAGAGCAAAGTTAGACTCTACTTTAAAAGAAATAGAGGCAGTAAAAGGTATGTTGTCTAAAGATGAGGTATATGCACATCCTAAATTTGTGAGTGCCTTAACTGAGTATATTGTAGAAGATTTTAAAAAATCAAGAATTATGTTTAGCGATGATTCAATAGGGGGAATGATTGTCTGCGATTCTTCACAACAAGCAAAAACTGTTTTTGAAGAATTACAGAAATATGAAGAATTAAGCAAAATTCTAATTCTACACGATGTAGATGATAAGGAGACTAGAAAAAATGAACAAGAAGATTTTAAAGAAGGAAAAATTGATTTAGTTGTTGTTTATAATATGTGGCTTACTGGATTTGATGCTCCTAGACTAAAAAAGATATATTTAGGTAGAGTTATAAAGGCTCATAACTTATTACAAACTTTAACTAGAGTAAATAGACCATATAAAGATTACAGATATGGTTATGTAGTAGATTTTGCAGACATTAGAGATGAATTTGATAAAACAAACAAAGCATATTTTGAAGAACTACAAAATGAGCTTGGAGATGAATTTGAAAGTTATAGTAATATATTCAAAGACCAAGAGGAAATCGAACAAGATATAATTGAAATAAAGAATAAATTATTTATTTATGATACAGATAATCTTGAGAATTTTACTAAGCAAATAAATGAATTGCCAAAGGAAGAACTATATTCTATACGAAAGGCTTTAAATGACTATAAAATACTATCTAACTTAGTTAAGATGTTTGGATACGAAGAAATATCGGATAAATTAGATGCAAAAAAAGTTTCTAAGTTATTAAATGAAGTAACAAATAGAATAAATATTTTAAACTTAACTGAAAATGTATTGAATTCAGAAAATGTTTCAGGGTTATTAAATATGGCTATTGAGAAGATTGATTTTAATTTTAAGAAGATTTCTGAAAGCGAACTTATTATTGCAGATAAATATAGAGAAACTTTAGAAAAAACTAGAATTGAGTTACAAAGAAACTTTGATAAAAAAGATCCTGAATTCATATCATTATATGAAGAATTAAAAAGAATTTTTGCTAAGAAAAATATTGAAGAATTGACTTCAGATGAAATGAAAGAAAATATTAGAATGCTTGATAGCATTAAAGAAAGAGCAAAACAAAAAAATGTAAAAGACGAAATGCTAATAATGAAGTATGAAAATGATATTAAATTTATGAGAATTCATAAAAGAATGAAAGAAGCAAATTTTGAAAATATTACGGACTTAGTATTAAATCAATTACTTTTAGATATAAAACACCAAGTTGATGATATTTTAGTAAAAAATTATAAGTTATTAGATAATGAGGCTTTTTTCTATCGAAGCATTACACCTATAATAGTAAGGGAATCATTAAAAAATAGTTTAGGACTGACAATACCACAGATACAATTGATAAGCAATAATGTATTAGAAGAATATGAAGAAGAAAGGAAGATGGCAAGTTAATGGAAAAGGAAGAAAGTGAAATCATACAGAAAACTAAGAACTTAATTGATGAATTAAAAGCAGTATGTAATACTAATGGCATCGGAAATAGTCCAAGTGAATATAAAATAATAACAGAAGTATTTTTATATAAATTTCTAAATGATAAATTTTTATACGAAATTAGAAAAATAGATAGTAACTTAGAAAAACTTTCTACAAGAGAGCTTGAAAAACAAATAAAGGATATGTCAGAAGAAGATTATCAATATTTGTTATTAAGTATAAATCCTGAAGTCGCTAAATTAAAAAAAGAACATTTTATATCTTATCTATTCACACATAAACAAGATGATGATTTTTATAAATTATTTGATGATACACTAATAGATATTGCCAATTATAATATTGATATCTTCTCAGTTAGAACTGGTGGAAAAGAAAAAATAAGGTTATTTGATGGACTTTCACAGCATATTACAGAAACAAGTAAGAAAAACAGTTTTGCTAGAGCAGTAATTGACAAATTGGTTAATTTTAGTTTTGAAAATTTATTTACACAAAAATATGATGCTTTTGCAATAGTATTTGAATATTTAATAAAAGATTATAATAAAGATTTTGGAAAATATGCTGAATATTATACACCTAATTCTATTGCAAGAATTATAGCAAGAATACTTGTAAAAGATGGAGAAAAAGTTGAAAATGTTACAATATATGATCCTTCAGCAGGATCAGGAACTTTAATTTTAGCCTTAGCTAATCAAATAGGGGAAGAAAATTGCACTATATATACACAGGATATATCTCAAAAATCAAATGAATTTTTAAGATTAAATCTAATTTTAAATAATCTAGTACATTCATTAGGAAATGTAGTACATGGAAATACTTTATTAGAACCTGCTCATTATAACGAAAACAAATCAAGACTTGCTCAATTTAATTATATTGTTAGTAATCCACCTTTTAAAACAGATTTTAGTGATTATAGAGATGAATTAGCAGATGCTAAATTTAAAGATAGATTTTTTTGTGGAGTGCCAAATATTCCAAATAAAGATAAAGATAAAATGGCAATATATTTAATGTTTATTCAACATATTCTGTTTTCGTTAAGAGATGATGGCAAAGCTGCAATTGTTGTACCAACAATATTTTTAACGACAGATCAAGGAAGAATTGAAAAGAATTTAAGAAAACATTTAATTGATAATAAAATGTTGTATTCTGTTATATCAATGCCTTCAAATATTTTTGCTAATACTGGTACAAATGTAAGCGTTTTATTTCTAGATAAAAGCAAACAACACGACAATATACTGCTTATTGATGCCTCTGCTTTAGGAGATAAAATAAAAGATGGTAAAAATCAGAGAACTGTATTAAAAGAATCAGAAATTGAAAGCTTGATAAATATATGTAATGAAAAAATAGAAAAAGAAAAGTTTTCAATAAATGTTTCTATTGATGAAATAAAAAATAAAAATTATAGTCTTTCAGCAGGACAATATTTTAAAAAAATACAGGAGTATAAAGAATTAACTATTGAAGAATATAAAATAAAAACAAGTTTACAAGATATAAAATTGGATAATATATTTGATACAAATACAAGGATTAAAGAAATTATTGATGTTGTCTATAAATACTGGTTTATGCAATTTGAGTTTCCTAATAAAGATGGTAAACCATATAAAAGTTCTAATGGTAAGATGATTTATAATGAAAAGATAAAAACAGATATTCCTGAGGGATGGGAAGTAAAAAAACTAGATGAAATACTGAAGAAAATTCCAACCACAAAAAAATATAAAACTACGGAATATTTAATGAAAGGTAAATATCCAATTATTGATCAAAGTGAAAAAAATATAGGTGGGTATACTAATGAGATTGATGATACATTAAATATAGAAGATTGCATAATTTTTGGAGATCACACGAAAATCTTAAAGTACATTAACTTTAGGTTTGCAAGAGGAGCTGATGGTACTCAAATAATTTGTTCAAATAATGAAAGATTATCTAATATACTTTTATATATGCAAATCAAAAATTTTCAACTAGTAAGTCAAGGATATTCAAGATATTTCAAGTTTTTAAAAGAAAAATTTGTAATTATTCCTGATGAAGAAACTAATAATAATTTTCTAAATGAAATTGAAAGAATATCGATGCAATCAAAAAAAATATTCTTAGATTCATTAACAGAAAAAGAATTAATGAAGTTTGTAATCCCTGGTCTATTAAATGGACAAATTAAAGTTTAAAATTATATTAAATAGAGAGCAGATATACTGCTCTTTATTCTTGCTTAAAATATTCCACAATCAAGGTAATAAAATATTTTGGAGTAACAGTTTCAGGTCTAAATTTTAAAGAAAAAACGGAGCAAAGGGTATCAATAGACACAGAGCGATTAAGGGTATCTATTGAAGTTCTTATACTCCATTTTATTGTTTTAGGGCTAAGATTATAAATTTTTGCTACTTCAATATATAAATCTTTTATATTATTTAATAAATAAGGTTTTTCATAAGCTAAATTTATTGCAGTAATAAGTTGTTGCACTCTTGTAGAGAAAATGCTTAATCTTAATTCAGCTAATAGTCCTTTTAATTCTTTTTGATTTATTTCTTTATTTTTCACAGGAATTTCTTTTATTGTTTTTAATATATAATCAAAATCAACAGGTTTATGTATTACTCTATATACTTGTGCTGTATTATATAGTCTGTATAAATAGTCAGAGCTTCCTGAAACAACTACAATATTACATTTTGATCTTTCTCCTGCAAATCTCCCAATAGTATTTATTACATCTATTCCATTAATCTTTGGCATATTTAAATCTAATAACAATACATCTGGTTGTAATTTAAAATAGTCTTTTAGTGTTTCTTCTCCATCTAAAGTACAAGACACAACTTTAATATTCTCATCATTTGTCAGAAATTTAAAACAGTTTTTGCTGATATGAATATTATCCTCAGCAATCATTACTTTAATCATTTAATACCTCCATTAAGATTACTGTACCGTAAAATTTCCAACTAGTATAACTAACTGGGACTTATTATATCACTTTTTATGTGAACTATCAATTATTTTGACAATTAATTCCAATATTCGACAAATATTTCAGCACTTTTCAGCACTTTTACAGCATTTATCAACACTTTTAATGAAATATGTTAGAAAAGTCCTAAAATGTAGTCAGGGCAATTAGTCCATAAATTAGAGGTAAAAGCTTTTACAAATGTTGTGTTGATTAAAAAAACTAAGGAAAGAAAATCACTTTTTAATTATGGACTAATTTTAGGAGAATAGAAAATGAGCAAATATTTTATACATTTAATTTTATAATTTAATATTCATAATTGGGTAAAAATTTTACCTCTGTTCTATGGCTTGATTGTGCCTAGAACGGAGGTAATTTTATGAGTGCTGTTGAATATTCTGAAAATGATATAGATTATGTAGTAAAATCATTTAAAAATTATTTAGGAAAAGTAGTAAAACATTCTGCTATTGATTATTTTAGAAAAGTAAATAATAGAGTTGTAAAAGAAATTGCTTTTACTGATTCTGTGGATAGAAATGTGTCGTTATCGTTGTATGATAGCGACTTTTTTCTTATTTCTAATGAAGTGAGAGGAAAATTGGAAGATAATATTTCAAGCCCAAAATTAAAACTTGCAATACAAAGACTTTCAAAAGATGAAAAGAAAATCCTCGCTTTAAGTATAGAAGAATACAGTAGTACAGAGATAGCCAAAATAATGAATTTATCAGAAAAAACAATTAGAAATAAAAAATCAATTATTAGATCTAAAATTAAAAAAATGTTAGGAGATTAAAGTTATGAAGATAGAAATGAGTAATAGGGAATTGTTTGAAGTTATAGAAAAAGCAGTAAATGGAGATGTAAAAGCTAAGTTTGAGATTTTAATTATATTTGAACCTCTAATAAATAGTGAATCATATATTAAAGGTAATTTTAGTCAAGAATGTAAAGATTATATTGAAGATAAAGTATTTGAATACATCGAAAAGTTTAAAACAATAAAAGAAATTAAAAAGATTTTAAAATAATCGGGACATTTTTAAGTTCATTTTCGCCTATGTGTGTAGCAAAGAAAAATTGCTATGCACATTGACAAGTAAATATATTAGTTACAAGACTTTAACTAATATAGGTAGCTCCAAGAAGGCGAAAGTTAATTTAAGTTAAATAGCGACTATAATGAGGGAAAAAGTAAACGATGGTAAGTTTATAAGGCGAAGAACTATATTAGTGTGATAATGATACTTCGACTTGGCTTAACATTGGTTGAGAAGTCGCTCGGTGGAAACGGAGAGGTTGAAATACCTATGTGAAGATACCAATTCACTTGTAACTAATCAAAAGTTTATAAGTGAAAGGATCTGATAAAAATGAAATTGAATAATGTCAAAACAGTAACTAAAAAACAGGCAAAATCTTATGCAGTTATAGCATTAAGTACTTTAGGAGTAGCACCAAATGATTTAGATGTAAAGTCATTATATGAAGAAATAGAATGTGTAATGAAGTTGTATTCTCCAAGAGAGGCAGTAGAAAAAGCAGAACGAATACTAGCAAAAGGAGGAACAGCTATATGGAAGAAAAAATAGGAATAAATATAAAAGAAGCTTCAGAAATAATGGGTATTAGTAAACAACTTATGACAGAATTAACAAAACTAAAAGATTTTCCTTGCATAAAATTTGAAAGAAGAATCGTGATAAACAAGCCAATGATGATTGAATGGTTTAATAAAAATTCAGGGAGAATTATTGTTTAAGGTTTGGTCTTAAAAATATAAAGGATTTATAATAGATGATGATTAACAATATTAAATTATCATTATTATAGATCCCTTTTTTATGGGAGGAAGATAATGAGTAAAAATAGTAATAGTAAAGTTTCAAGAAGAATTAAAGGAGAAGGCACAATAAGAAAAAGAGGAAATAGCTATGAAGGGAGGGTTACTGTAAATGTAAATGGAAAAAGTAAGCAGATTTCTGTATATGGTAAAACTCAAAGAATTGTTATTGAAAAAATGCAAGAATTAAGAAGGCAAAAAGATGATAATTATTTTATTGATAACAATAATATTACTCTTGAAGAATGGATTAAAGAATGGATGAAAGTTTATAAAAAACCGTATGTTTCTCCAAGGACTTTTCAAGGATATGTTGAAAAATCAAAAACAATAATAGAGCATTTAGGTAATATGCAGTTACAAAAAATTGAGTTATATCATTTACAAAAGTTTATTAGTGAATTACAAAAAGAAGGTAAATCTCCCAAATCATTAAGACACTATAACAGCATATTAAAAATGTGTTTTGATGATGCTATTATGTGTAGACTTATGGTAATGAATCCAACAAGAAAATTAAAGTTACCAAGTATGCGAAAAAAAGAATTAAAGATTATGACAAAAGAAGAACAACAAGTTTTTGAAGGATTTATGAAAGAACACACAATGGGAGTGGCATACATTGTTTTAGTAAATACAGGTTTAAGAGCAGGAGAACTAAGTGGACTCACTTGGAAAGATATTGATTTTGAAAATAAAGCTCTTTATGTAAGACGAGGTGTGCAAAAGGTAACAACTTATGATGACGATTTTAATAAAATAAATAGAGAAAGAAAAATAACAGATGTAAAAACGGACAATAGTTATAGAGTAGTACCAATGTTGGATAAAGTTGTGAGAATACTAAAAGAATATAAAGAACAAAAGATAAAAGAGTGTGAAGAAGTTGCAGAACTAGGAGAAGGATTCAAAGAAGATGATTTTATATTTAAAACGAAATGCAATAATCCTATAAACTCAGAATATTTGCGAAAACATTGTCAGCAAATTTGTGAAAGTCATAATTTTAGGAAAGTAGGTATTCACGAATTAAGACACACATTTGCAACAAGGGCAATAGAGGCAGGAATAGATTTAAGAGTTCTGCAAGAGATTTTAGGACACGCAAGTTATAGTACAACAGCAGATATATATGTTCATATTTTAGGACAAGTAAAACTAACTCAAATGAATAGATTAGAGGCTTATTTAGACGATTTAAAAATGGCTTGAAAAATGGATAAAGGGTAAATAAAGGGTACAACTAGAAATCGAGGCTGGAAAACACTGAAAATACTGAGATTTTTTAAAAAGACTTTCACTCCTCATAACCCGAAGGTCGTAAGTTCGAGTCTTACCCCCGCAACCAAAGTATATATTACTAGAACTGTAACGGTTTTAGTGATTTTTTGTTGCCTTAAAATTGGTTGCAATAATTATCTAAATTCCTATGTTTATGTTAATTTGGGGAGAAGTTGGGGATGAACTCTCCAAATTAATACTTTTTAAAGCTATAAATTACAAGATAATTCATAGCTAATAAATATGAGAGTGACAAAAAAGTTTTGATAATATTGAATTGTTAATGTACATTATTAGAAACTAATAAATTTTATAGTACATTACCAGCTTTTTTATCATGTGACTTTAATGGATGTACATAGAAATTATAAGTTGTAGTAATTTGAGCATGACCTAGTCTTGCTGATACAGTGGCCACATCAACTTGCTGACCTATTAATAGAGTAGCATTTGTGTGTCGCAAACCATGAAAATTTATAACTGGTAAACCAATTTGTTTAATAAATTTTTCAAACCATTTACTAATTGTAGATGGATGAATAGGTTTTCCGTCATCTTGTACAAATAATCTATTAGATTCGTGCCAGAAATCGCCTACAATCGATTTTTTGCTCATTGTACCATAATTTATATTCTTTAAGTAAAGAAACAATAAAATCGGGGATAGCAACGTCACGTATTGAACTCTCATTTTTAGGACTTTTTGTGAATACACCTTTTTCTGATAAATATTGACTAGATTTATTAATACATATAATTCCATTTTTTAAATCTATATCGGACCATTCAAGTCCAGCAAGTTCTCCAAGCCTTGCACCTATAAAAATATCTAGTAAAATAGCAACTTTATATTTCATATCTTTTCCTGTTAGTTTTTCTAAATTATCCACTAAAATTCTAGTTTGATCTTCATCATAACAAGGCCTTTGTGGTTTAGGTGCTTTTGGTGGTTCTACACGTTCAGCTGGATTAGTTACAATCATTTGCCAATATACTGCTTTGTGTAACATTGCATGTATTAATCTATGATGTTCTAATATAGTCTTTTTTGATAATGGCTTTCTAGTCTTTTTTCCATGATTATTTTTCTTTCTTTGAAGTTGTGTATCTTCTTCAAGTAGATTGTAGAAATGCATAATATCAATAGGTCTAATTTTATCTAGTTTTAAATTTCCAAAATAAGGGATAATTCTAGTTTCTAACATTCCTTTATATCTACAATAAGTTGATGGTGCAAGTCCTTTTAAAGCATAATCACGTTTCCATATTTCTACAAATTCTTTAAATGTTGGAGTAGATCCTTCTATAATAAATCCATTTTCTATTTGTGTTACGAATTTTGCTAGCTCTATTTGAGCTTCGGATTTATTTTTGCAATGTACATTTTTTTGATGTCTAACCGATTTTCCGTCTAAGTCATAACCTTTAAATACTACTAACCTATAACTATTTTTTCCACGCTTTTCAATACTACCGGTCACTTATTTGCCTCCTTTCTGTTTTATTTAGTAATAGAGTGTATTACTATGATTTTATTGTAGCATCATGTAAAAAGAAAACAAAACCCGACAATAAATTTTTTTTAAAATTATTAATTTGTATGGAATATTGAAAATAAAGTCGATATTTGTTATAATTTAGCAAAATGGGGGAAAAAATATGAGAAAAATAAATAGGCAAATTTATTTTTATGAAGTAGAACTGCAGAAATATAGTAAAGAAGAAAATTCTTATTTAATTTCTAAAAACTATAAAGAAGACATGAAAGAGCTCTTTGGAAAATTTAAAGACTTACCTTTTGATAAAGAAAATTTAAATTATTCTATGTATTTAAAGAAGCCAAATGGAACATATGATTTTGTAAAAGTGGATAATATAAGTGACGATTATATTGAAGGAAAACTTATAAATTCAGATGATAGTGGTTTAACGTATTATGAAGAGAATGGAGAAATTAAATTTCTGAAGGATACTATTTCAAAGGATGCTAGTATAGCAGAAATATCACATTTTGTCTTTTTTTTAGATACAAGAATTTTAGCGTTTGAATATAATGCAAAATCTTCACATTCTCAAAGTTTATCAAGTTATATAAAAACAAAAATGGAAGCAGAATATTTTATAGAGTTTAAAAATTTATTAAATAAAAATAGAGAAAAAAGATTTAATTCCATAAAACAAGTAAAATCATTTAGATTTAGTACAAGTAGCAAGTTCTTATTAAGTTCAAATGCGTCTAATAAAGGATTTTTTAAAGCTGCAGCTGCAGCTTTTGATTTAACTAAGAAGACTACGGATGTTGAGCAAAATATAACAATAGAAATTAAACCTGCTAGAATTACTAAAAAAAATAAAAATCCATATTATGATGCAGAAGAATTAAAAGATAGTATAAATGAATTAAGTTCTATGATAGAAGATCCAGATAAAAATTTCAAATTAGATATTATAGGAATTAATGAATTAAACGAGCAAATAATGGTACATTACTCTAAAGATATTTTAATTAGAAAAATTACATTAGAGCCAACAGAAATTGATTCGATAAATTTTTATAAAAAAATAAAGGAAGCATATAATAAAGTATATGAATATTATATAGGATAGTGATTGTTATGAAAGAATTTTTAAAAAATATCAGAGATAATTTTTTAGATTTTATTCTAAAACATAACTTTATGATATCAACAATAATAAATATTATTATATTAATAATATTTTATAGAGAGATAGAGAGCTATTTTAGTGAATCAAAAACAGATATATTAAATATGATAATATCAATATCAGGGACAATTTTTGGCTTTATATTAACATTTTTGTCTATCTTTATAGTATTCAGAACAGAAAAAAAATATGAAAAAAATAATGAGAATAAAAAAGAACCAATAATAATGTTAATAAACAATAATTCATTTAACAATGTATATGAACTATTTATAAAAAGTTCGTACTCTTTAGGACTGTTATTAATTATTTCTATAATATATTATTTTACTACCTATGGATTAAATAATATTGTAAATGGTATTTTTATAGTAATAATTTTTGAATTAATAGTTTTAGGTATAGTTAGAGTATTTTTATCAGTATATTCATTTAATATTTTAATAAGGATATTAATACAAAAAAATAATCAAGAGTAAATGATACTCTTGATTATTAAATTTTAAATAACTTATCACATATTTTTTTAATTTGTTCACTAGAAGCAGAACAATGTTCTAAAATCAAACAATATATACACATTTTAACTAAATAATAAGAAATCATATCTAGATATTCAAAGTTCCCGGTAAATTCTCCATGTGCTATTTTATTTCTTCTTTTTATAAAAGATTTAGATAAAGTTTCATAAGTTAAATTTTTTATACCATAATTTGATTGCATATTATTCTTTTTAGCAAATAGAATAGTGTCAAATTTTTTAAAACAGTATAGAATTTTTTCTTCTAAATTACCATCAGATTTTTCTATCATTTCTTTAAATTGATTTAAATATTTTTTCTTTTTGCTTGTTCCTACAATATCAGAAAGACGAGATAATTCTTTATTTATGTTATTTAATATAAAATTTTTTGAATATTTAAAATTTTCATTAACAGAAGATTTAAAGTTAGGATAGCACTTTCTCATTTGAGCTTCAAAGGTATATGCAATTTTTAAAAATTTATCATTATCAATAATAGAATTTTCATTTTTATTTAGGGGCATATAATATACATTATAATCTTCTCTTGTTGTATATTTATACAGTTCAGGCAAATAATCTTTTATATCTTCAAAAGTTATAGAGTTAAAATAATTCTGAATATCAATGTTAATTTTAGGATCTTGGGCGACATATAAAAACAAATTAACGGTTAAAGGTTTTGCTTCGTTTTCTAGAAATACATTTTTTTTTAATATAATTGAATCCCAATGAATAATTCTTCTGTTATTTAAAAAACCAAAAAATTTTTGAACTTTTAAATATGTTTTTAATATGGAATTTATACTTTTGGGTTTTTTAAAGCATAGTTCAAAAAAAGAAGAAACATTCAAAACTTCATTAATACTTTTAGAATATGGCATAACATATCCAGAATATATTTTGACAATTTCATCTTTAAAATCAAATTCTTCTGCTTTAAAATTATCTAAATTAACATCTATAATAACGTTTCTATCTTTAGATTTGCTTGTAACAATTTTTTTAGGATGATAAAAGTTATCTATTGCGGGACCCTTAAAAATTATTCTTTCTATTTTGTCAGCTTTAGGAACAGGAACCAATCCATTACTTTTATTTAGTACGTATGCTGGGACAAAACATCTAAGGGTACCAGAGCCTATTGGTCTTGGTTTTACATCTATAAAACATATATAGTAGTTTTTTTCCGTTATACCTTGAATATTTGTATTTAATACTTTTTCTTCATCAGAAAAAAATAAAGTTGAAAAGTATTTTTCAAGTTTAGTTGGTAACATAGTCAAAATATTATCTTGAAAAGTAAAATGATATTTTTTTCTTTTATATATCAATTCTCCACATATTATTTCATTCATTGTTATTTCCTCACTTTCATACATTCAAGCCATTCAAGTAATTCGTCGCCAGTAATCAATCCGTCTTTATATCTTTCTTGATAAATAGGATATTGCTCTTTGAACAATCTAAAAAGATTTTCTACTTTTTGGGATGCACCTATTGAGACTTGTTTGTGTAAGTTTTTATATCTTTTTCTACATTTTTGCAGATATATATCATCTTTTTCATTCTTACTAGCACGTTCTTTTCTTGCGATTTCATTACAAGTCATATTATTTTCATATATAAAATCACAATATTTTTGCTCTTTATTAGTTTTATTAATAAACCAATAGCTACAATTTCTACAACATTCAAATTTTATATTTTTGATATTAATTATTAATTCTTTAACAATACAAGATAAAAAATTATCAACTGAACTCGAAGAAAATGTATAAGGCGTTGATATGCTTTCAGGTATATTGTTCATAAAAAATGTGTTTAAATCATAGTTGATTACAGTTGTATTGTTTCCAACTAATAATTCATTTATTGCAGAATAATCTTTTTCGTTATTGGCAAGTTCTTCTATTCTGTCATATTCATCATCTAATATATCTGTAATTTTTAAGATATCACTATAATAAGTATTGTTAAAAACTCTTTCTAGATTTATTTGTAATATTTCAAAATTTACAGAATAATTTTCATAGATCCAATCATTAAAATCTTGCAATTTATTTTTTTTGAGTTCAATAGAATAATTGTTTATATCTTTTATAATAGTGTTATCATATAAAGTTAGTAAGTAAACAAATAAATAGTTATTAACAAAAAGAGTTAAATCTATTGGATCGTCAAAATCTGTATTCATAAAATCAAGCAAAAAAGTTCCAATGTCTTGTTGTCTAGGTAGGGCATTTTTTATTTTAATTTTTTCATCATTAACCTTTTCAAATTCATAGCTAGAAATATATTCTTTTGAATTTTTGAAATCAAAGATAATTTGCATATTTGCAATCATAAATTACCCCCTACAATAAAAAATAAAATATTTTTTCATTTGTACGGTTTTTAATTCAAAAGCTAACAACTAAAATAATAATCAGTAATTAGCTATTTACATTATACAAATGAAAGCATGAAAAATCAATAAAAGTGCTGAATTTGTTAAAAATATTGTTGAAAAATGAGGAGGTGATCATATGAACGAGTTACCAAAAGTTAAAAGAACAACTCTAACAATGAGAGAAACAGCAGAATATTTAGGAATATCATATTGGCTTGTAAATCAGCTAGTAAGGAGAAAACAAATACCATGTGCTAGAGTAGGTGGAAGAGTATTATTTAGAGTACAAGCTTTAGATGAATATTTAAAGGAAAAAGAAGAAAATTCTATAAGAAAATAAGAAAGGAGTATTATATATGCAATGGATTAAAGTGTTTACAAATATATTTGCAAATCCTAAAATTCAGTTGTTACTCAAAGAACGTGATGGGGACACGTTCTTTAGAGTATGGATCCAATTACTGACACTTGCCGGAATATCTATGCAAGATGGAAGAATTATGATGTCAGAAAATACAACAATAACAGTAGAAAATCTTGCAACAATTACACACAAATCAACCAAAAAGATTCAAAATATATTGAACAAGTTAATCCATTTTGAAATGATAATTTTTGAGGACAATATATATAGAATTAAAAATTGGGACAAGTACCAAAGTGCTGATAAATATGAGATTATAAAACAACAAAATAGAGAAAGACAAAAAAGATTTAGAGAAACTCAAAAAGATGGAAATAACGTTAATGTAACGTTAGGTAACGATGGAGAAAAGAATAAAAAAGAAAATAATAAATTAGAGAATAATAAAAAAGATTTTTCAAGAAAGAAAGGTTATTTAGATTATGAACAAAGGGAATATCCTCCAGAATTTTTTGAAGTGCTTTATGATAATTTAAGAAAGTGAGGTAAATATGAAGGAATATAAGAATAATGAAAATATAAATAATAAAACTATATTTTCTACAACGTTTAAATTAGATATTGTAGAAAAGAGTCATTATGAATTTAAATCATATAATGATTTATTAAAAAAAATTGAAGAATATATTGCAGATAATTATTAGTAAGGATAAAACATATTAGGTATTATAAAAAGAAGTTCCCATTGGGGAATTTCTTTTTATAACATTAAATTCTCATCGTGAGAATTCTAAAAAAGATTCTCCAAGCAAGATTCCCTTTTGTATGTACAAAAGGTTGATCAAGTAGTCAAGCTACATAAGTTTTATTTTGGAAATCATTTGAATTTAGATAATAATTAGAATTGAAAAATGTAAAAAACAGATAATATTATAAAAGCTTGGATTATAATTTTGAATGTCTAATAGAATAAAAATTAGGAAAATGAATTGTAAATATAGAAGAAATAAATTTGTATGAAATAAGAAGGATAGGCAATAAAATAAATAATAAATAAGAATGAAAAGTCAGTTTATTTGAATTAATGAGTATCTGAAGAAAATTCTAAAATATTATATTAAATTAGTAGTAATAGTTGAGAAAAAAAGTTATCTGTGATATAAAGTATATTAGTTTCATTAATTATAAGGAGACCAAGTATGAAATATATAAATAGGAATGATAAAGAATATTTTGAATATAGTTTTGAAGATAATGAAGCTATATTTGAAATGGATGTAATAAAAAATGCTAAAAATATTTTTGGAGAAAAAACGATTTACATTGATTTAAAGAAATTATTAAAAACTAATAAAAAATATGAAGGAGCTATTCCAGATGGATATTTGTTGGATTTTACTATAGAGTGTAATCCTAGATTATATTTGGTTGAAAATGAGGTTAGAAATCATAGTATAAAGACTCATATTGCACCACAGATAATGAACTTCTTTTTAAATTACAAAGACTCTTTTGTAAAGATAAAAGAGGAAATAATCAAATATTTACAAAATGAAAAAATATCAATAGATACTTATATGCAAAAAACAACATATAGAAATATTGATGATATGTTAACATGTTTGATTTTAAATGAAAAGTTAGGTGTTATTATCGTAATAGATGATGCTGATGAAAGGCTATATGAATTAAAAAATGGTTTTGGATTTGATTTAGAAATATTAGAATTAAAGAAGTATATTAGCAAAGATAATGATACAATATATATATTTGATAAATTTAATGAACAAGAAGAAATAATGAATGATATAGATGCGGTAGAGGAATTAGATACAATAGTTGTGGCGGCTTATGAAGATGGATTTAAAAATGAATTTATAGAAAATAATAGGTGGTATGCTGTAAATATTGGAATAAATAGAATTGACTCATTAAAATATATTGCAGTTTATCAAAAAAGACCTATTAAAGCAATAACATATTATGCTGAAATAGCAGATATTAAATTATACAAAGATACAGGGAAATACATTATATATTTTAAAGATAAAGCAAAAAAATTAAAGCAACCTATACCATTAAATCCTAAAAACCCTAACAAAGCACCACAAGGAAGAGTTTATACCAATATTGGTAGAATATTAAATGCCGATAATAAAACAACATTGGACGATATTTTTTAAAGAGGTGGAAAAATGCATAATAAAATAAAGCCATTTGTAAAATGGGCAGGAGGCAAAGGTAGCATATTAAATCAATTGGAAAAGTTTTATCCATCAGAGTTACAAAATGGCAAAATAGATTGTTATATAGAGCCTTTTGTTGGTGGAGGAGCAGTATTAATAGATATACTGCAAAATTATAAAGTTAAAGAAGCATATGCTTTTGATATAAATTTAGAATTAATAAATTCTTATAATGTAATAAAAAATAATGTTGATGAATTAATATCTAATTTAAAGTTATTAGAAAGAGAATATTTGTGTATGGAAAAAGAAAATAGAAAAGAATACTTCTATCAAATAAGAAAAAAGTATAATTCACACAAATTAGCTAAAGATGAAATGTCAGTACAAAAGGCAGTAGAATTTATATTTTTAAATAGAACATGTTTTAACGGATTATATAGAGTAAATAAAAATGGAGATTTTAATGTTCCTATGGGAAATTATAAAAATCCAGCTATTTGTGATGAGGAAAACTTAAGGGGACTATCTAACCTTATAAAAAATGTAAATTTTCAATATGGAGATTATAGAACAAGTGAAAAATATATAAAGAAAAATACTTTTGTATATTTTGATCCACCATATAGACCTTTAAATGTTACATCAGGATTTACGTCATATACTAAGGAAGATTTTGATGATGAAAATCAAAAAGAATTAGCTTTATACTACAGAAAATTAAACAAGAATAATGTAAAAGTTATGCTTAGTAATTCAAATCCAAAGAATACAAATGAGGATGATTTCTTTTTTGAAAACATCTATAAGGGATTTAATATTAATAAAGTTTATGCAAAAAGAATGATAAATGCTAATTCAAAAGGAAGAGGTGAAATATCCGAACTTCTAATAACAAATTATGAAGCAGAGAATTCTTATAATGGAGAAATAAAATGTATAGAGGGAAATACTATTTTGAATCCGATAACTTCAAATTGATTTATAATGATATATTTAAAGTGATTAAAAAATTTGAAGATAAGAGTATAGATATGATTTTTGCAGATCCACCATATTTTCTTTCTGGAAATGGTATTACATGTAGCGGAGGAAAAATGGTTAGTGTTAATAAAGGCGAATGGGATAAAGCATTAACAATTAAAGAAAAACATAAGTTTAACAAAAAATGGATAAAAGAATGTTATAGAATTTTAAAAGATAATGGAACTATATGGATAAGTGGTACAGTACATAATATTTATTCAATTGGTATGGCACTTGAAGAAGAAGGGTTTAAAATAATAAATAATATAACATGGCAAAAGACTAATCCACCACCAAATTTGGCGTGTAAGACATTTACACATTCAACAGAAACTATACTATGGGCAAAGAAAAATTTAAAAAATATAAAGTATACATTCAATTATACTTTAATGAAAGAGATTAACAATAATAAACAAATGAAAGATGTTTGGACAACTTCGTTAACAAAACAATCCGAAAAGAAGTGTGGCAAACATCCAACGCAAAAACCTTTAGAAATATTGGATAAAATAATACTTGCTTCAACAAAAGAAAAAGATTTGATTCTAGATCCATTTTGTGGTAGTAGTACAACAGGAATATCAGCAGCTAGATTAAATAGAAGATATATAGGGATAGATAACGAGAAAGAATATATAGAACTATCTATAAGAAGATACAAAAAAATGAAGGAGGAACAATAATGTACTTAGAAATGGATTATGATAAGTTGTCAGAAATATTTGTAAATAATTTATTGGAAACTAATAGAGGGTTTGATTTTTATGTTAATTGGGAAAATGCAAAAGCATATAAAGAATTTGAGATAGAATTGAATGCAATGAATGTATTGATAAGAGCAGATAATATTAAAGAAAAATTTTACAAATTAGTAGAAACAGTACCAACAGTTATTGCTACTTTTCCATTATTATTTGCACTTTCAAAAAATGAAAGAACAGAAGTATGGAATGGAAAAAATTTATTAGCAGTTGTTGGTGACGAAATAGGAAATGATGAAAATTTGAAGTTTTCTTTTGAAATAGAGAAATTAAAACAAGGTCTGTCTAAAAAGGAAATAGAAAATTATTATTATTTCTTTGAAAGAATTGGTTTAAAAAATTTATGTGAAAATCTAGCTGAAAAAAGTTTAACTGATTATGTTATTGGAGTATTAGTAGGATTAGATTCTAATGGCAGAAAAAACAGGGGTGGAACAGCATTTGAAGATGCTTGTGAGCCAGTAATAAAGAAAATTTGCGAAAAATACAATGTAACAATGTTATCACAAAAGCAATTTAAAAAATTAAAAGAATATGGTTTTACTATATCGGAAGATATTGCAAATAGAAAAGCAGATTTTATATTAATAAAAGATAATAAAGCTTTAAATATAGAAGTGGATTATTTCTTTAGAGGAGGCTCAAAACCTGAAGAAATAATTGATAGTTATATTAATAGGCAACATGATTTAGATAAGTTAAATATGGGATTTGTACTATTAACAGATGGTTTATGTTGGGATAATAAATCAAAAAATCAGTTACAAAAGGGATTTAGAAATATGAATTATCTTATGAACTTTTATCTTGCAAAGAATGGAATGCTAGAAGAAGTAATAAAAGAATATTTCAAATAAAAGATATTATAAAAGTTTTTGGGGGCAACTTTTTTATTAAAGTTGCTCTTTACAATTAAGGAGGAATGTTTATTGATATATAATCCAAAAGAATTTAAACTAGAAAAAACTACAATATGGAGTTTTAAAGAAAGAGGAAAATGGGCAACACATAAAGGAGATTATAGAGGTAATTGCCCACCACAAGTACCAAGAAATTTAATATTAAAATATACGAAAGAAAACGATATAGTATTAGATCCTTTTTGTGGAAGTGGTACATCGATGATAGAATGTAAATTACTAAATAGAAAAGGAATAGGAATTGATATAAATATAGATGCTTTAAAATTAGCTAAAAGTAGATTAAACTTTGAATACCAAACTATATATGAACCAAGATTATTAAGGGCAAATTCAACTAATTTACAAAAAATAATACCAAATGAAAAAATAGATTTTATATTTGCACATCCACCATATGCAGATATTATAAAATATAGTAAAGATATAGAAGAAGATTTATCAAGATTAAATTTACAAGAATTTTTAAATCAAATGAGTTTATTTTCAAAAGAATGTTTTAGGGTTCTAAAAAAAGATAAAATTTGTTCAATCTTAATAGGAGATATTAGAAAAAATAAGAATGTTATTCCATTAGGTTTTTATGTCATGAATATTTATATTCAAACAGGTTTCACGTTAAAAGAAATAATTATAAAAGAACAACATAATTGTAAGATGACAGATTATTGGAAAAATAAGAATATGGATTTTTATTTATTGGCACACGAATATGTATTTGTATTAAAAAAATAGAGAATAAACGTGTTAGTAAAGGAAATAGTTAAAGGATGCTTGAAAAGATTAAAAAAATATAATATACTTACTATAGTTCCAAAGTGTTCGAAATACCCTTCTATTGGTTATCGAAAGATAGCGAGAACTTTTAGTTCGCATTATTCGTGGGAATATATAAATGTATATCTAATGCAGAAAGAACAATCATACTGTTCAAAGTTCATATATTCATGATATATTATTGTTTATATTGTCATGAATAAAATTACTTTGCATATTATGCGAAGGATATGGAAATAGTTAGTTCCGGATAGTACTACCATTCACAATTCCTAAATTAGAAGCGAAGGGCGTTTATAATAGTTTGAATAAGTGCGCACCAAACTATATAGATGTTCTAATTTACAATAGGAGGTGAATGAAATGATGATATTACCTAAAAAGCAGAAACAAAAATTGGTAATTCAGTTATTGGAAAAAATAATTGAAGTTATACCTATAATTTTAGAATTTTTAGTAGTGTCAATTATTGGAACTTACTTAAGGTGGAATCCTATAATAATAGTAACTGCGATCACTGCTATCGTTGGTAATAATATAATAACTATTATTATTAATTCTAAAAAAACTAACTAATTTCCCTTTTTATAAGTAAATTAAAATATAATTTATTTATAAAAGGGGGAATTTTTATATGGATTTAACTACCTGTAAACTTTATGGAATTAAAAGAAAAAGAGATATAAGAGTGTTATTAAAAATAAATAGCAAAAAAAATATTAGTCAAATTTGTAATTTATATAAACCATATATTGCTAATAAAGGAAAAAAGAGACTTATTGAGCCAATAGATTCGAAAGAATTAAAATCTATTCAAAAAAGAATACAAATATTATTAAAAGATATAAAGTATGATGAAAATATTTTTTCAGGAATACCTGGAAAATCATATATTGATAATGGTTTGTATCATTTAGAAAGTAAATATGTGGTTGCACTTGATATAAATAAGTTTTTTCCTAATATTAGTAGAGAAAAAGTATATAAGTTCTTTAAAAATAAGTTAATGAATAGCAGTGATGTGGCTGAGATTTTAACAGATTTATGTACAGTTAATTTAGAAAAAATTTCTAATTTAGATAATAATGTTTTAGACTATCTAAAAGATAATAAAATACATCAAATGAAACATATACCAACAGGATCTTCTATAAGCTGTATTATGTCCTACTTGTCTAACATTGATATGTTTAATGAAATATCAAATGTTGCAAAAATTAGTGGGTGTAAAGTTTCTATTTATGTGGATGATGTAGTTATTTCTTCAAACAAGATGATAAATAATGAGATTATTAATAAAATTATTTCGATAATAAAAAGAAATGGTTATAACATACAAAAGAAAAAATTAAAAAAGTATTATTCCAATGAGTTTAAAAGAGTAACAGGCAATATTATATCAAAAGATGGAAATAAATTAGTACTTCCTAATAAAATAAGATATAGAATTATAAAATTAAAGAATAATAAACATATAGAAAAGGAGAAAAAAATATTAAAATTAAAAGGATATAATCAATTAATATTGCAAATACAAAAATAATAAATAGAAGTGTAAAATTATTATAGTAGGTGAATAAATTGAAATATGAAGATAGAATAAAAAAATTAAATAGTTTAGAAAAATTTATTAATGGACAAAATCAAGATGATATATTATTAATTCTTGATAAAAGATATGGAGAAGATAAGTGGAGTATTATTTGTTCCGTAATGCACTGGTTCAGAGTAGTAGAAGATTATCTATGTAGTGATAATTTATTGAAGAAAAATAAAAAAGATTATAATTGGGGAGAAGTATACCTGTTTATATCTGCAGTTGATATTGTTGTAAAAGGCATAAATGATATATATAAAATTGTGAAAAATAAAGATGGAATTCATCTTTTTTATGGAGAAAACAATATATTTGGTGATAAAAATAAAGATGATTGGAATTATTTTCAAAACATAAGAGCTATATTCGGAGCTCATCCAACAGAGTTAAAGGATAATGAAGAATTTATTGTAGCTACATATCCAACACCATATAATTCAATATTAGATAGACTACACGGTACAACAAAAGGTTGGGATTACTATACCTTTCTGTGGAGTAAAAAGAAGTCTAAGGAATTTTTACAAGAAAGTTTTGGATTTAAATTCGAGGATATAAATAAGTATCTAGATAAATATATTGTATATTTAGACTCGTTATATAAAGAAATAATAACTATGATTAAGGATTATAAAAAAGAAGTGGCAAGAAATAAAATAGAAAAAAATCATAATCCTATAATTCAACTTAATATTTTAGAAAAAGAAGACAAGAAAAGGCTTAATTCCAGATATAAATACATAATAGATGTTTTGAGAATATTGATAAATACAAAAATAACAAATAAGTATAATCAAAATGAATATGAAAAATATAGAGAAAAAAATATTGAAAATGTTTCAATTTTATATGATATAATACAAAATCCGGAAGAAGAAAAGCAAATAAGTAAAATTGAAGAAGTGGTTTTTTGTAATACAGAATATTTTACAAATATGTCAAGTTATTATTATACTAAGCTATATGAGTACTGGAATAATGAAGATATGGAAGAAATATTATTAAAGCATTTTAAGGATAGAATACCTCCATTTAATAGTGATATTGCTAATATAAAAGAATTATATTGTTTGGTAAAAGCTTTTAATTATTATAAAAATAAAGAAAAAGCCCAATAGGGCTTTTTCTATAAAATCAGACATCCAATAATTAACTGAATGCCATCACAAAAACCATTCCTATAATACTTTTCATTCCAGTAACAAATATACTCTAGAAAACTAGAATTAAGTAATTCAAGTTGTTTTTCTACAAACTTTCTATTCTGTTTAGGTATAGTACCTAAAATTTTTTCAGAAATCTCATCAAACTTAACTGTATGTTTCTTATCTTCGTCATCAAGAAAGGCAAGCTCGGTTTCTTCTCTAAAGGCAAGCCAATCTTTTAATAAATCTTCATTAACTTTTCTAAAATTATTAATCATAAAATAACCTCCAAAATAAAAAATAATATCTAAATACTTCCAAAAATCTTAATAAAAAAATTGGGGAGAAATTGGGGATCAATTGCTCAAAAAGGATACATTTTCAACCATATTATTCATTAAATGAAAAAACTTCTAAGTATTGATAACACTAGCATATAATACAATTCAATACGCATCACAAAAAACATTATGTCAACCCTCATAACCCGAAGGTCATCACTCAACCCAAACCACTTAATCAACAAATTTACAAAACAAACTATATTTGCGTAACAATTATATGCTATAATGTACCCATAAAAACTCAAAACCATAAAAAGGAGAGAAACCATGATTTATATTACAGGAGATACCCATGCAGACTTTACTAGATTTTCAACAGATAAATTTTCGATTCAAAAAGAAATGACCAAAGAAGATTATATTATAATTTGTGGAGATTTTGGTGGAGTTTGGTCATATGAAAAAGAAAGTAATCAGGAAAAATACTGGCTCGATTGGTTAAACAGTAAAAACTTTACTACATTATTCGTAGACGGAAATCATGAAAATTTTACTCGTCTATATAATTATCCAACCCAAACTTGGCACAGTGGTAAAGTGCACAAAATAAGAGATTCAGTATTTCATTTAATGCGTGGAGAAATTTTTGACATAGATGATAAAAAATTCTTTACATTTGGAGGAGCCAAGTCACATGATACTCAAGACGGAATTCTAAATATGGACGAAGAAGAAAAAATATATACATACAGGAAAAGAGGGGCTCTATTTAGAATAAGAAATTATTCATGGTGGGACTTAGAGCTTCCAACAAAAGAAGAGATGCAAAATGGGTTAAATAATCTAGAAAAGGCAAATTATAAAGTAGATTATATCATAACCCATTGTGCTCCAACAAATGTACAAGCATTACTGGGGGGAGGAGAATATAAGAAGGATTATTTAACAGATTATTTGCAAGAGATATCTGAAAAATGTAATTTCAAAAAATGGTATTTTGGACATTATCATGATAATAAACAAATTGACACAAAGTATGTTTTATTATACGAAAATATAGTACCATTAGAATATGAAAGTATTTTTTTATCAAAGTCAAATATGATATAATACCAATAGATTATGTATTAGGAGTACCAAATGAAAGTTTTAACTATTAGGCAACCATGGGCTACTTTAATCATGGCTGGATTAAAAGAATATGAATTTAGAAGTTGGAAAACAAATTACAGGGGAGAGGTTCTAATTCATGCAGGAAAAACAATAGATAGAGAAGCGGAAAAAAGATTAAAAAAATATTTACCAGATAAATTACCTACAGGCAAAATTCTTGGAAAAGTAAACTTAATGGATTGCATCAAAGTAACACCTCAATTTCTAAGTGAACTTAGAAAAGTAAATCCAGACATTTATGCAAAGAGTGTGTTTAAAGAAGAATATGCATGGAATGTTAAAGTGCTAGAAAAAATTGATAAACCGATAGATACCAAAGGCAAATTAGGTCTATGGAATTATAGTGATAAAGAAAAAAGAATATGATAGCCATACAAATAAAATAATTAATAAAATTCCAGATAAGAAATTGATAGTAAAAATATTAAACAATGCATAATAGGAGAAGAAGTGCCAGTATTAGAATTAATTGGGGGATACTGTCACTTCTTATATGAATCTTATGGAATAAAAATTTAAGTTTTTAACTTAAATTAACATAATTATAGCACATAATGTTGTCGAATACTGTCGAAGTTTGTCGAAGATAACAAAAATAATAAAAAAATGTCTGTCTTTTGATAATATTACAAAGAATCTATTGCAAAAATTATTTGAATTGTTGTAATATAGTTAAGTACATATTGTACAGAGATTGAATATTAAAAATACTTTAAATTCATGCAAAAATTTAATTTAATAAAGTAATAAGGAGGTATTTTATGGAGGATATTTCTATTGAAGTTGGGCAGAGACTTTTTAATTATAGAGTGTCTGCTGTTTTTAGATGTGGCGACAAAATATTGCTACATCACGGATTAGACAAAGACCACTATACGTTACCAGGTGGCAGAGTTAAAGTAGGAGAATCTACAGTAACTGCATTAAAAAGAGAAATGAAAGAGGAAATGGGATTAGATACTGAATATGTAAGACCATTTTCTTTTATTGAGAATTTTTTCGAAATGGACGGAAAATTATATCACGAGCTATTAGTTACTCATGAGTTAAAATTTAAAGATGAGTCAGTGTACTTTAAGGGAAAAATTATGCCTATTGAACCTGAAAAGCAAGGCAAACTTGAGTTTTTATGGTTTGATATAAACAAGTTAGATAACATAGATTTTGTACCTATAAAAATAAAGGAAGCTATAAAAAGAAATTCAAAAGATTTTTTGCATTTTATTAATTTTGAAAAATAGTGGAATATAAGCCTAGACAACCCCAAAAAAATTTAATACAATTATTTAAATAAAGTTAATGAACAATAAAAATGTTAACTAACTACCAAACTAAAACCATCATAGGCTATTATAAAAAATGTTAATAAACTGTAGAACTAAAATAGGAATAGCCTATTATCCAAGAAAGGAGGAAATGTTATATCTTAAAATATAGCATAAAAGAAAAATGAACGGTGATTTAGAAATGAAACTTTTTGATATTTTTACTGAAGGATACAAAGATAAGCTGGATGAAAAGAAAGATTTGAGGGAGTATTTAAGGGAAAAAACAAGAGAAGCACTAATTGGAATATATGGTAGATATTATCTTGCAGGAAATATGAATGATATTGACAAGATTAAAGAGATAAAAGGAAAATCAAAGGAAAATATTATTAATAAAATAATTAATCTAATAGATACTCAGCTAATATCAGTTTTCCAATATATGAATGATAATAGAATGGAGCAAATTAAAAATATAGCTAATGATGATGGCTTTTCGACTTTTGAATTAGGTGAGATTAATAATTTTTCGATAGACATTATTATGAAATTACATTTATTAGGATTAATTTTTGCAAAAAAAGAAAATGAAAAGACAATTATTCATATGCCGAATTTTATTAAAAATAAAATAAGAAATATAGAAGGAAACTTTTATTTAGATTATTATGATGATTTACTTTTATATTTAAAAGGCATGACTTATACTTATGGAGTAATTGACATGAAAAAAGCCTATGAGTATATCAGTAATGAAATTCCAATTAATTTTAATAAATTTAATTCTATAGTTCTGTTTACAACATATATGGAATTAGATAATATATATTTTAAGAGTCCGGAAATGGTGCTGGCAAATATAGAATTAACCGAAGACCAAATAAGTAAACTAGAAAATAAGAAAATAAAACTAGAAAAATATGATTTAAAATTTTTTAAATCTATGGCTGACGGAACTTATTTGAAAAATCTTAAAGAATATAAATCTTTTAGGAACTATTTAAAAAACAATTTTAGATATGATTTAAATGATGATGAAGATCTAAGGAAAGAGCTTATTCAATCATATTCAGATATTGCTCAAGTAGATGAAAGGAAAGCATTACAAGTCTTAAAAATGATGATTTCTGATAATTTTGATATAGACGATGATGAAGAGCAGATAATGATAGGCTACATAAATAATATTAGAGAGAAAATGCCTATTTGGAAAAAAGGTGGAAAAATAAATTAAAATATCTAATTATAAATTTTTACACTTTACTTTTGGCATTTATTTATAATATAATTAATGAAATGAATTTATTATTAACAAAAACTAAAGAAAGAGAGGAAATACAAATGAAAGATTATTTTGGATACAAAGATAAAGTATGTGTTGTAACAGGTGTTTCAAGTGGAATGGGAGAGGCTACAGCTAAAGTTTTGCTAAGTTTAGGGGCAAAAGTATATGGCTTAGATATGAATTCTCCAAAAGTTAAAAATCTTACATCTTTTATAAAATGTAATTTAGCACATAAAAAAGATATTGATGAAGCTTTTAAGATAATTCCAGACCATGTTGATTCATTCTTTGGAGTAGCAGGTTTATCAGGAGCAAAAACTGATTATAGAACAACTTTTGATTGCAACTACACAGCAAATATGTATATTACTTTAAAATATTTAACAAAAAGAATGACTAAAGGTGGCTCAATTGTTTATTGCACATCAACTGCTGGACAAGAGTGGAAAAGATTTAAAAGAGAGCAAAATAAGGTTGTACATTGCACAACTTGGAAAGAGGTTCAAGAGGCTACTAAAAAGCTTGCTAATTCAGCACCATCTACTTTTGCATATATGTATTCTAAGAGATGCCTTTCACAATTCGCTTGCGAGCAAGCTGTAAATTTTGCTAAAAAAGGAATTAGAATAAATAATGTAATGCCTGGTTCAACTGATACTGGAATGAAGCAAGAGTTCCAAGACATGGTCGGAAGTGAAGAAGGTCTAATTGCAGAGGCAGGTTTAGCAGGAAGACTTGCTACTTCAGATGAAATGGCTTTCCCAATGGTTTTCTTGAATTCGGAAATGGCATCTTTTATTTCAGGTGTAGATTTGGCAGTAGATTATGTAGATACTTGCCTAAAAGAGTTAGGATTAAAGAAAAATTTAGAAGCTGTCTCAGCTACAAATCCTATAATTTGTGCAATTGCTAAAAGAATGATGAACAAATCTGCAAATGAGTTAAAGGCTTTAAATGAAGGCAAGTCTGAGTAAACTATATATTTTATGTAAGTAAAACCGTGAAGCGAATGCAGAAGAACATATATTGTTGCGTAAATGAGAAAGGTAAGTATTAAAAAAGGAGTTGTACAATATAATGAATTTCAGTGTTAACTGTAATAACAGTATCAGGCTTATTGGAAGCAAAAAAATATACATAGATTCATATGAAATAAAAGAAGAAACACATGATGCGGATTATATATTTTGCACGCATTCTCACTATGATCATTTTTCGCCAGAGGATATTAAAAAGGTTCTAAAAAGTGATACCAAAATTATAACTATTCAAGAAGCTAAAATTGATGCAGAAAAACTAGTTGGAAAAGAAAATGTTCTCATAGTAGAACCAAATCAAAATTATACAATTGATGATATCAGTTTTTCCACAACTTATGCATTTAATGTGGATAAGCCTTTCCATCCTAAAGGCAACAGATGGGTTGGATATATTATTGAGCTTGATGGCACAAAATATTACATTGCTGGAGATACAGATAATATCCCCGAGATAAGAAAGATTATAGCTGATGTAGCATTTTTACCAGTTGGCGGAACTTATACAATGGACTATAAAGAGGCAGCAGATTTAGCAAATGTATTAAATGTAAATACAGTAGTTCCAACTCATTATGGAAGTGTAGCTGGTAAAAAGGAAGATGGCGAGAATTTTAAAAGATTAGTAAAAAATAAAGAAGTTGTAATTTTTGAATTATAAATTTACTTTTTATATAAAATGTTTTGCAAATACAAAATACTTCTCAAATATAAAATATTTCACAAAGATACAATATTAAATCTTATATAATAAAAGACCCTTATAAAGAAATGATTCTTTATAAGGGTCGGACTTTGTTATGGAATGCTACATCTGCACACCCAGAGGAGGTGATGTTTTCCGATGATGCTTCTGGCGTCGATGAGGGTGTCACGCAGATCTTCGTTTGTTAGTGCAAACGGATTGTATTCTGCAAGAATCTCACAATCACCTTGAAAATATTTTTCAAGGACGACATCATCATATCGCTCACGGATAACGTATTGCTCTCTCGGGGAAGTCGGGATGTCTGTGAAATATTCTACATACTTCACAGGCATATATGGGCATTTCACAATAAGCCCCCCCTTTCTGAAAGTGTATTTAAGTCTGCATAATTATTATATCATTAAAGCTAGATTAATTCAACTCTTTTTAATTCTATCTTTTTTAGGATTTTTACTCTTGTATATTCTTACTTATACGTGATAAAATATTGCATAATATTAAAGGTAAAAGAAAGGAAAAATATGGTTAAAGTTTTATTTGTATGTTTAGGTAATATATGTAGGTCACCAATGGCTGAATTTATTTTTAAAGATTTGGTAAAAAAGGAGGGACTTGAGAAGTTTATTTTAGCAAAGTCAGTAGCTACTTCATATGAAACTTTTGGGCAAGACATGCATGAAGAAGCAAAATTAAAATTAGAAGAAAAGGGTATTCCATACAAAAAGCGCAGAGCTAGAAAACTTACAAAGAGCGATTATATAAATTTTGATTATATAATTGGTATGGATGAGCAAAACATTCAAAACATATACAAAATATGTGATGGAGATGATAAACAAAAAGTTCATAAACTTTTAGATTATACAGATGAACCAAGAGACATAGCTGACCCTTGGTATACTGGCAATTTTTCGAAAGCTTATGATGACATTCTAAAAGGATGTACAGCATTATTAAAATACATAAAAGAAAAGTATAATTTTAATTATGAAAAAGATTATTCGAAAGAAGAACTGGTTTCATTAATATATGAAGATATTAAAAAATATGCTGCAATTACACCAAGTGATGGAAAGATTGTAGAATACTTTGCCTTAGGTTCTAAAATAATAGATATAAGAGTTTGGATTTCAGATATGTATAATATTGAATTGGAAGATGAAGATGCAATTCCTAGGTTGAAGGAATATTATAAAGATTTAGAAGAATACATATATAGGTTTAAAAAGCCAGAAATTGCGGAATAATATGAAAATGATGCATATTAAAAAAATGCAATTTTATAAGTTCTAAGATTATGATTAGAGATACTATTGTTCTAAAAGAGTCTAAGCTTACAAGAAAGGAAATTTAAATAATGAAAATTATTATTGTTGGAGGAGTTGCTGGTGGCGCTACAACAGCCACAAGATTAAGAAGATTAAGTGAGAATAATGAAATAATACTTTTTGAGAGAGGAGAAAATATTTCTTTTGCGAATTGTGGTCTTCCTTACTATATTAGTGATGTAATTAGTAAAAAGGAGGATTTATTAGTTCAAACTCCAAAGGCTTTTAAGGATAGATTTAATATTGATGTGCGAATTAAACAGGAAGTTATTAGTATTAATAAAGAGAATAAAACTGTAGATGTTAAGAATTTAAGCACTGGTGAGACTTACACTGAGACATATGATAAACTTGTTTTATCTCCGGGTGCAGAGCCTATAAATCCATTTAAGAATTTGAATAGTAAAAGAATTTTTACACTTAGAACTATTGATGATTCAAGCAAAATAAAAGAATATATATCAAAAAATGATGTGAAAAATGTAGTAATTGTCGGTGGCGGATATATAGGTGTTGAAATGGCAGAAAATTTAAGTCATTTAAGTTCACGAGAAAAATGCAATACAAATGAAAATATGCAAATTGATTTAAAAGAACCTAAAAATATAAATATTTCAATAGTTGAAAAATCTAGTCATCTAATTCCTACAATTGATGCAGATATGGCTAGTTTTGTCCATAAAGCACTTATTAAAAATTCAGTTAAGGTATTTTTGAATCAAGGAGTAGAGAGCATCATTGAGGGTGACGAGTTATTTATTAAACTTGAAAATATGTCAATAAAGGCAGACATGGTTATATTATGCATAGGAATTAGGCCTGAATCTACTCTTGCAAAGGGAGCAGGATTAGCTGTAAATGAAAGAGGATATATAATAGTTGATGAAAAAATGCTTACAAGTGATGAAAATATATACGCACTTGGTGATGCAGCTTTAATTGAGAATGCAATTACAGGGAGAAAATCTCCTCTAGCCTTGGCTGGTCCAGCAAATAGACAAGCTAGGATTGTGGCAAATAATATTATGGGAATGGAAAGCAAATATGAAGGATTTATAGGAAGCAGTATTTTAAAGATTTTTGATTATACTTTAGGAATGACTGGACTATCTGAAAAACCATGTAGAGAGCAAAATATAGAATATAAAACAATGATTATTTCGCCATATTCTCATGCAAAATATTATCCTGGAGCTAAAGTTATGACAATAAAAGTGCTTTATAGAGCGGGTAAGAAAAATGCTTATATAAATAACGAAGATGAAAACACTGAACTTAAAAATTGCACAGGACAGATTTTAGGAGCTACTGTATTTGGAAAAGAAGGAATAGACAAAGTTACAGATATTTTAGCTACTGCAATTAGAAATAAAATGACAGCTAAAGATTTGTCTGAACTTGAATTATGCTATGCTCCACCATATTCATCTGCAAAAAGTCCTGTAAATATTATTGGCAACAGTATTGAAAATGAGATGGATGGATTAGTAGATACAATTTCTGTAACAGAATTTTTAAGAAATTTTGAGCAATATTCAAATAAAGATAAATACATTATTTTAGATGTGAGAACTGAAACAGAATATGATTTAAGTCACATTGAAGGGGCAATAAATATTCCTTTAGATGAACTTAGAGAACATTTAAAAGAATTAGAAAAAAAGGCTCAAATTAAAGAGGATAACTCAGATAAAGAGGATAGCCCAAATGAAGATAATAACTCCAATAAAGCGGATAACTCAAGTGAGATGTTAGAAAGTGCAAATGAAGTAGCAAATGTAACAAAGGAAATAATAGTTCATTGTCATAGCGGTCTTAGAAGTTATATAGCTTGCAGAATTTTAAAAGAGAATGGATTTAAAGTTAAAAATTTAATTGGCGGATATGTGATGTATGATATTGTAAAAAATTATGCAAGTATATAAATTTGACCAAGTTTTATAAAAAAGAGGAGAACTAAAAAATGAACATAGAAAAAGATTTATTTGAATTACAAGACAAAGAATATAGGGAATTTCAAATAAAATTATGTCCAGGAGTAAATAATATAATAGGTGTTAGATTACCTGAGCTTAGAAAGTATGCAAAAAAAATCAGTAAAACAGTAAAAGTAGCAGATGTTCCAACTAAATATTATGAAGAAATAATGGTTAAAGGAATGCTAATTGGGCTAGAAAAAGATTTGAATTTTGAGCAAATAGAAAATTTTATACCATTAATAAATAACTGGGCTGTTTGTGATACATTTTGCAATGGCTTGAAAAAGATAAAGAATAACAAAGAGCAAATGTGGGAATTCATCCAAAAGTACTTGAAATCTGAAAAGGAATTTGAAGTGAGATTTGCTGTTGATATTATTTTACAGTATTACATTGATGCAAATTACATTGACAAAGTCCTAAAAATACTTTCTAAAATAAATCACAAAGGTTACTATGCACAAATGGCAGTTGCTTGGGCATATTCAATTTGCTTCGTTAAGTTTTATGATAAGACAAAAGAACATTTTGAAAAGGATTTAGTAGAAAATTCAAAGCAAAATAACGACAGGCAAATAAAAATTGATAAATTTACATATAATAAATCTATTCAAAAGGCAATAGAATCATACAGACTTACAAAAGAGCAAAAAGATGAGTTAAGAAAGTTAAAAATTAAATAAAATTATAAAAAATTTGGCTTAAAATAAATTATAAGTCAAATAAGAAGCTGTAAAATGCAACATTAAAAGTATAATTTATCCACAAACCGGGAACAATATGTGTAAAAACATATTCGGGGAGTGGAATTTTTTATGTACAAAACATTAAATACAAAAGAAATCGTACTAGATAAAAAATTACTAAAAGAGTATTTAGCAAAGTTAGCAGCAGATAGTATTATAAAGGAAAAATCAAGTCTTGACACTTATCCAATTCCTAGGGTCTTGGATAATTTTGAGTATATAACTTTGATATATACTTTATTAAACCAGCACGTTAAACTTGGAATACCAATACATCCAGCAGGTGAGTGGCTTTTAGATAATTTTTATTTAATAGAAAATACAGTAAAAATTCTACAAAAGAGTTTATCAAAAAATAAATATGAAAAATTTCCTAGAATTGCAAATGGGGTGAACGCAGGTTTTGCAAGGATTTTTGTGCTATGCAATGAAATTGTTATGAATACAGATGGCAGAATTGATGAAAGAGAGACAACTGAGTACATTCAGGCATATCAAACACAGAAAAATCTTTATATGAATGAAATATGGAATATAGGTATTTTTTTACAGATTTCAATTATAGAGAAAATCAGAGGTATTTGTGAAAAAATATTTATTTCCCAGATGCAAAAGTTCAAAGTTGAAAATATGGTGCAAAGAATACTAGAAAATAAAGATGTTAAAAAGCTTAAATTAGATGTGGACTTATATTCTTTTATTGAATACATGGCATACAGATTAAAAACTTATGGAAAAGAAGCAGCCCCATTTTTAGCTATTTTAGAGGAGCAAGTCCAAAAGAATGGAATGACTCTAAGTGATGTTATAAATAAAGAGCATTTTGATATTGCTTTGAAAAGAGTTTCTATGCAAAATTCTATTCTTAGTATAAAAGCGATTTCAAGAATGGATATTTTGTCTATTTTTGAAAATACAAGTGTTGTTGAAAAAATGCTTAATACAGATAAAGTTTATAAAAAAATGGATTACCAGAGTAAAGCAAATTACAGAAATGCGATTGAAGAAATTTCAAAAAAGACTAAGCTTTCAGAAGTTTATATTACTCAGAAATGTGTAGATTTGTGCAATTTAAAGACGAATGATATTAAAAAAGTTTCAAATATAGATGAAAACAATATAAAACAAAATACTTTAATAGAAGAAACTAATAATAATAAATACAGTGTAGGGCTTGATGGAACTAAAGGATACAATAGAGATACTGTTAATAATCAAAAGAAATCTCACGTAGGCTATTACCTTATAGCTGAGGGGAAATCACAATTACTTAGTAAATTATTAAACAGAAAAGTGAAAACTATTTCTAACAGTACAAAGGCAAAATTATATGTGGCAGGAGTCTATATATTAACAATTGCAATCACAATATTATTGTGCATGAAATCATGGATTTTAGGGCTTTTATGCTTTATACCTATTCAAAATGTTGTAACTAAATTTCTACAATATGTTTTAAGCAAAGCTGTAAAACCTAAAATTCTTCCTAAACTAGATTTTCAGGATAATGGAATTCCTAAAAAATATACAACTATGTGTGTTATACCTGCACTTTTGAAGGATGAAAATGATGTTACAGAGTTTATGCACAAACTTGAAGTGTATTATTTAGCTAATAAAAGTGATAATTTATATTTTACTCTTCTTGGTGATTGCACAAGTGAGAAGAGTGAAAGAAAAAGTGTTGATGAAAAAATTGCTGAAACAGGTAGAAAATGCGTTAAAGAGTTAAATAGCAAATATGGAAATATATTTAATTTTATATACAGAAAAAGAGAATGGTCTAGCAGTGAAAGATGTTTTATGGGCTGGGAGAGAAAAAGAGGAATTTTAACTCAGCTAAATGAATATTTAGTAACTAGTAAAAATCCATTCTGGGTTAATACATGTAATGATTTACCTAAGATTAAATATGTTATTACAATTGATAGTGATACAAGTTTATCTCTAAATCAAGCGGAGAGGTTAGTTGGAACTATTGCACATGTATTAAATAAACCAGAAATTAATAAAATAACTAATACTGTTGTTTCAGGGCATGCTCTTATTCAACCTAGAATTGGAATAGGAATTAAAGATGAGAGAAAAACAATTTTTTCTAGACTTTTTGCAGGTTCTGGTGGAACGGATTTATATGCAAATGCAGTTTCAGATGTTTACCAAGATAATTTTGATGAAGGAATTTACACGGGTAAGGGAATATATGATGTAGATGTTTTTTATGATGTGCTTAAAGATACAATTCCTGAAAATAGCGTACTAAGCCATGATTTATTAGAAGGAAATTATTTAAGATGTGGTCTCGCTTCTGACATACTTTTAATGGATGGATATCCTTCTAACTATATTTCATATAGGAAAAGAAAGCATAGATGGATTAGAGGAGACGTACAAATCATACCTTGGTTAAATTCTACACTAAATACCTTATCTAAGTATAAAATTTTAGATAATTTAGCCAGAGATTTAGAAGATTTTTTTGAGTTACTAATAATAATAGTTTGTTTTATTCTAGCCTTATTTAATAAAGCAAATTCAGGACTATTTTTGACTTTAGCAATTATATTTTTAGCTTTTTCTAGTATACTTGAACTTTTAGACATTTTTATGAATTACAAAACTGAAGAGCAAAAATTGATTTCTAAAGAATTTACAAAAATTCAAGGAAGTATATATAGATTTTTTATTAAGCTTTCTATTTTGCCAGATATGGCTTACTTAGAAATTAATGCTTTTATAAAAAGTTTATACAGAATGAAAATTTCTCACAATTTTATGCTCGAATGGACTACTTCAAATGATGCGGAAAAAAATAGTCAAAAATCTGTAAAGGGCTATTATTTATCAATGATTCCAAATGTTGTTTTAGGACTTTTATTAATCGCATTGGCTGGAGGATATTTAATATTTAATTTTGGCGCATACTTTTCAGCAGAGGGGCTGGGATTAAATGAAACTCTTTGGGGTCAAGGATTGGGATTAGCTTTTAGTATTATTTTCTTGAGCTTAGGTATAATTTGGCTTATTGCACCATTAATGATGTACAAGTTAAGTTTGAAAAATGAAAAACAATTAGCAGAAAATATCTCTGAAAATGACAAGGAATTTTTATTAGACAAAGCAAGAAAAACATGGCAATATTTTAAAGATAATATGGTAAATAATTTGCCGTCAGACAATTACCAACCAGACAGAAAAGTAAAAAGAGCAGTTATTACATCTCCAACAAATATTGGACTGGCTTTAATGTCTATGGTTTCAGCTTATGATTTGAAATTCGAAAGTTTAGAAGATACAATTTCAATGATTGAAAAAACTATAACGACTATTGAAAATTTACCAAAGTGGAATGGACATTTGTATAATTGGTACAACATTTATACATTAGAAGCGGTTAAACCAGTATTTATTTCGTCAGTAGATAGTGGAAACTTGATTGGATATTTATATACAGTTAAGCAGTTTTTGATGGAAATAATAAGTAAAAATTTCTCTATGATAGGTGCAAAAGAAAATATTTCAAATATCAATGGAAAAGAAAGCACATTAATTATAAATAAACCCAAAATTAATGTAAACGTATCAAAAGATAATAAAAAAACAGAAAGCAAAGTAGATATTTCAAAAAATATTAACAAAGAAGAAATAAATTCTTTAGTTAAAAGAATCGACACATTAATTCATCAAACAGACTTCAGCAAATTATATGATTATAAAATTGGGCTATTTTCAATAGGATACAATTTAGAGTCAAATACTCTAATAAATTCGTACTATGATTTGCTAGCATCTGAGGCAAGACAAACCAGCATTATAGCAATTGCAAAAAGAGATGTACCAAGTAAACATTGGAATAATTGTTCAAGACTTTTAACAACTATGGGATTATATAAAGGGCTAATTTCGTGGGGTGGAACTGCTTTTGAATATTTAATGCCAACAGTAAATATACCATCTTATGAAACTTCATTATTAGATGAATCTTGCAGATTTTCTATCTTAAGTCAGAAAAAATATGCGAAAAAATTAGGAATTCCTTGGGGTATTTCAGAATCAGCATATAATACAAAAGATTTCAAAGGCAATTATCAGTATAAAACATTTGGAGTACCATGGCTTGGATTAAAAAGAGATTTAGATGATGAAATAGTTATAAGTCCTTATGCTACTGCTATGGCATTAACATTCTACCCAAAAGAAGCGATAGAAAATTTAAAAACAATAGATAAAAATTCTGGTACAGGAAAATATGGATTTTATGAATCCACAGATTATAAACCTAAAAAAGCTGTAAATAAAACGTTTATGGCACATCATCAGGGATTGATTTTGACATCAATAAACAATTTGCTAAATGATAATATATTTCAAAAAAGATTTATGAGAAATGCTGAAATTGAAGGTGCTCAAATTTTACTAGAAGAGAAAATGCCAAAAGATATGATTACAACTAAGGAGAAAAAAGAAAAAGTTGAGAAAATCAAGTATAAAGATTATGAAGAATACACAGAGAGAACTTCGGGAATTAATGTGCTCGCAAATGAGAAATACTCAATTGTGATGAAAGATGATGGAAGTAGTTATAGCAAATTTGGAAATGATATTATAAGTGATAATATTCATATTTATATAAAAGATATAAATTCAAGAAAAGTCTATGATACAGTATTCTCGAGTGACTCGAAGAATATAAGTAATCAAGTTGTTTTTACAACATCTGAAGATAAAGTAATTATTCAAGACGGTAATTTGATGCTTACAATGAAAGTTACGATTGTTCCAAACTTACCAATAGAAATTAGAAAAATAAGTATAAAAAATACTGGAATGTCGACTCTAACACTTGAAGTTACAAGCTATATGGATATATTACTTGCGGATTTTAGAGCTTTTTACTCTCATCCTACATTTAATAAAATGTTTATAGATTATGAAAAAATAGATGATGGCATTTTGTTTACTAGAAGGAGAAGAGAAGAAAGTAGACAGAAAAGTTTTGTGGCTACAAATTTGGTATATGATGAGGGAGATTTAGAATTTGAGCTTGATAAAGAAAGATTTGTAGAAAGAGGAAATTTTGAAACAGAAAATAGAACTTTACGAAGAGATTATGAAAATAAAGTGGACTATGTAGTTCAAAACAGCAATTTAGATATTCCAAGTGCAGTAAGAAATTCCTCTCAACTATCTAAAAAGATTGTGCAAACAATACAACCAATTGTTGCAATGAGAAGGCTGGTTAATGTAAAACCTGATGAAGAGGAAAGCATATATTTAATCAATTCAGCTGGAGACAATAAAGAGGAAGCAATAGAAAATCTAAAAGAATATACAAAATCTGAGAGATTAAATGCAATTTTTGATATATCTAAAAATCATAGCTTTGCAGAAACTAGATTTTTAAATGTTAAAGGAAAAGATATAGCTTTATATCAAAAAATGTTGGAAAAGCTATTATTCCCAAAGAGTAAAGAATGCAATATTGAAATGGACTTATCAACACGAAAACTATGGAAATATGGAGTTTCAGGAGATAATCCAATATTATTAGTAAAACTAAGAGATAATAATGATACTTATTTAATAAATGAAGTTACTAAAGCAAAAGAATATTTTGATATGAAAAATATAACTGTTGATGTAGTAATTCTATCTAAAAATGAAATTCAAACTAATTTTAAAACTTTGATAAATATACCTTTAGAAGATAAAAGAGTAATAGAAGCCAGAGCTAATTTAATTTTAGATGCAAAATTAGGCTCAATTGGAATTCAAATGAAAGAGATTGAAAGCTCGGAAACAGACAAGAAAAATAAACTTATATTAGAGCCAGGTAAATCGGAAAAGAATATCGAAATAAATACAAGTAAATTGTTATTTTACAATGGCTATGGTGGATTTTCAGAAGATGGAAATGAATATCATATAATAGTAAGTAAAAATAAGAAAACACCTGTTGCTTGGAGTAATATAATGACAAATGATAAATTTGGAACATTGGTTACAGAAGGATTAGGAGGTTACACTTGGTACAAAAATTGTAAAACAAATAGAATAACAGAATTTTCAAATGATGCACAATTAGATAGGCCATCAGAATTAATTATTATGCAGGATATTACTGATAGCAATGATGAAAAGAAGGAGCCTAGAGTACTAAAAAATGTATTTTCAATTAGTCCAAATGTTCTTGAAGACAATGGAAATTATCATATAACTTATGGATTTGGATATTCAAAATTTGAGCATATTTATAATGATATAGAAGAAGAATTAATTATATTCGTACCAAAAGATGATAGTTTAAAAATAAATAAAATTAGCTTAAAAAATACAAGTCTAAAAAAGAAGAAAATAAAAATATTATATGATGTAGATTTCATACTTGGTGAAGTTAAAAATAGGTTTATTAATTATAGTTTCAAAGAAAATTATAATTTGCTTTTGGTAAAAAATAATATCAATCCAAGTTATTATGCATATATAACAAGTAATGAAAAGATTGAATATAAAAACAATGTAGTGGAGATAAATGTTGAAATTGATTCATTAGAAACAAAAGAAGTTACTTTAATTTTAGGGGCAGAAGAAACAGAAACAAAATGTATGGAAATAGGAAGTAAATATCTAGGAAAAGAAAATGAAGCTTTAGAAGAAGTAAAAAAATATTGGCTAGAAAAAGTAAAAGTTGTACAAGTAAAAACACCATTAAAATCATTTGATATTATGCAAAATGGTTGGACTATATATCAAACTATTGCATCAAGAAAATTGTCTAGGACAGGATTTTATCAATCCGGAGGAGCGATTGGATATAGAGACCAACTTCAAGATAGTATGGGACTTAAATATTTAGATAGTAATATATTAAAAAATCAAATAATTCTACATGCAAAACATCAATTCAAAGAAGGAGATGTACTTCATTGGTGGCACAATGAGAAAAATACTGGTATTAGAGCAAGATATAGTGATGACTTATTGTGGTTACCATATGCAGTTGCCACATATATAGAATTTACAGGAGATTTTCGAATATTAAATGAAGAAGCTGGATATGTAATAGGCAGAAAACTAAAAGAAAATGAGCATGATTATATGAGTGAATTTAAAACTACAAAGGAAACAGAAAGCATTTATGAACATTGCATGAGGGCAATAAATAAATCTTTGAATTTTGAATATTTCCCTAAGATGAATGGTGGAGACTGGAACGATGGTATGAATAAAGTTGGAATTAATGGCAAAGGTGAAAGTGTATGGCTTGGATTTTTCCTATATTCAATACTAGTAAAATTTGCAGAGTATTCAAAATATATAACAAGATTTGCAAATAAAGAAACAGCAATTGCAATGCAAGAAGCAAATAGAAAAGTAAATGTAAAAAATATAGACACTGATGAAAAATCTGATGAATATGAAAGGTTAATGCAAGTTGCAGAAAAACTTAAGAAGAACTTAAATACTGAAGGCTGGGATGGCAGATGGTATAAAAGAGCAACTGATGATGAAGGTAGAACTTTAGGAAGTGCTGTAAATAAAGAATGTAAAATAGACGGTATATCTCAAAGTTGGGCTGTAATTTCTAATGCAGGTGACAATGATAAAAAATATATAGCAATGGAAAATATGGAGAAATATTTAATAGACAAAGAAAACAATTTAGTAAAATTACTAACACCACCATTTGAAAATAAAGAATTTAAACCAGGTTACATTGCTTCATATGCCCCTGGTATGAGAGAAAATGGTGGACAATATACACATGCAGCAATATGGGGTGCAATTGCAGAAACGATTTTGAATAAACCAGAAGAAGCAATGGAAATATATAAAATGATAAATCCAATAGAGCATAGCAAAACAGAAGAACAAATGGTTAAGTATAAAGTTGAACCATATGTTATTGAAGCGGATATATATGGTGAAAATGAATTTGCAGGCAGAGGTGGCTGGACATGGTATACAGGTTCTAGTGGATGGCTATTTACACTTCAAACTGAATATATATTAGGCTTAAAAATCTATCATGGAGAATTAAAAATAAAACCTTGTGTGCCAAAAGATTGGGATGAATTTGAGGTTGATTTCAAATGGAAAAATGCGAAATATCATATAAAGTATGAGAGAAAGAAGTCAATCATAGAGAATAAAGAAGGAAAACAAGAAAAAAATAATAATCTTGAGTCAAACAAGCAAGAGTTAGATTTAAATAATGATAATGTTCAAATGTATTTAAATGAAGAAAAGGTTGAAAAAATAAAACTGGAAGATGAAGGTGAGTTTGAGGTAAAGGTTGAGTATTAGAAAATGGCCAAAAATTAATTAATAAAATAAGGTTTAATGTAGAATTCTGGCAATAACTAAAAAGTTGTCAGAATTTTACTTTATCTATTTAAGATGCTTTAGCAAAAAATAAAAATAGTGATTGACAAATATAAAAATTAAATGTATAAAATAGTATAAGGAAAAATAAGTTAAAGGAAGGCAAATAAATATATGAAAATCGCTGAAAACCTTGATACTGTATATATATATATATATATCGTAAGATTTAATCAAATAAAAATAAATAAACATAGAGTAAAAGCTATGTATTTTAGACGAACTTAAAATCGTTTAAAATATGTAGCTTTTTTGCGCTTTTATAAAGAATTGCGTAATAAATTTATTTATGTTTAGTAGAGGAGAATTTTGAAGATGAAAAAACTAAGTAAAAAACAAAAAGTAATAGGTTTAGTTTCGGTAATATTGGTGTTTGCTATATTAACAATAATAATTGCAACAAGTATAATAAGGAAAGATAACAAAATAGCTGGAGAAGATTATTTCGTGACAACTGCAAATGCAGAATCTGCTCTAATAGCAGGTTATATTAAAAAAGGAATTACAATAGGAGGAATAACTGGAACATTGGAAGTATTAGATACTTCGGATGCTACGGCATACCCTGAAGATATAGCTTATGGAAAGATAGCATATGCAAGAGGAGAAAGAATTGTTGGAACAAGAGCAGAAATAATAACAGATTTAGACCCAAATGAGGTATACTATGCAGATATAGAAGGAGATGGAATCGTTGATGGGGTGATATTTGCAGACTTGGCTGTTGGAGAAAGTGGTCAATGGGGAGATGCATGGGGAAATTATACAATACCTAAAGAGTCAAATTTAAAGGAATATTATATAAAAGAAGAGAGCTATACAGATGATTTTGGTACAGGAAAGGTACTTTCTCCTATCAAAGAAAAAGATGGAAATGACAGATTTTATGTAATGGCATTAGATGATTTTGATTCAAGTATGCATTATTGGTATTGTAATGCATATAATAAATTAGATAGCAGTTATAGTGTAGGACAATCAGAAAATGATTTTGCTGAGGCTGGAGGACAACCAATTGGAAAGGTAAATACAGAAAGAATGATAGCAAGTTGGAATATGGGAAGTGGCCAATACGGAGATAGAAATGAAAATGATATGTGGGGGATAATACAGAAAAAGGACACTGATGGTAAAAGCAAGATAGAAAAAGGATGGTTTGTTCCGTCAAAATCTGAGTGGGTAGCATTTGGAGCAAGATTTAATATTGATAGGACTAATTATTCTAGTGATTTTAAACTTAGTAATTATTATTGGTCTTCAGCTCAGGGAAATACAATGTATGCTTATTATGTATATTTTGAAGGTGGTTTTGCGAGCAATAGTAATGTAAATAATAGCTTTTATGTTCGATTAGCTACAACTTTTTAGAATGTTTTAATTAAGATTAATCTTGAAACAATAAAATTTATAAATATGATTGCAAAGAGTTTTAGGTAATTTTTTATCAAATATTTTTTAGAAAAAATGAAACTTTGAGGTAAAAAGTTTCATTTTTTGATTGATAAATTGCCATTATTGTGATATAAATATAGCTGTGAGAAAATATTTCAAGGGTATTTTTTCATTTTATTAAGCAAATTATTGCTAAAACTGATTAGAAACATAGAAAGGTGGGACTTTTTGTGCAAAATACCATAGCAAACACAAATACATATGATGATTCACGAAAGAAAATATTAATAGTAGATGATGAGCCATCAATTCAAGATTTATTAGTATTTAACCTAGAAAAAGAAGGATATAAAACAATTACAGCAAGTGATGGAGAAGAAGGAGTTGCAGTAGCACTTTCACAAAATCCGGATTTAATTCTGCTTGATGTAATGTTACCAAAGGCAGATGGACTTACTGTATGTAAAAGAATAAGACAAACACTAAGTAAAACTCCTATAATAATGCTATCTGCAAAAGGTGAGGAAATAGATAAAATACTTGGACTAGAAATAGGCGCAGATGATTATATGACTAAACCTTTTAGCATTAGAGAATTAATAGCAAGAGTTAAGGCTAATTTGCGTAAAGTTGAGCAAAATGAGCAAGATTTAGCAAGCTCAATGCTTAGAGAAAATAAAATAGTTGTAGGAGATTTAAAATTAGACTTAGACAAATTCGAAGTTGAAGTTAGAGGACAAAAAGTTACAGACTTAACTAGAAGAGAATTTGAAGTATTAAGATATTTGGCACAAAAACCAGGACAAGTTGTTACAAGAGAAGACCTACTTGAAAAAGTATGGGGATATGAATATTATGGAGATATTAGAACTGTAGATGTAACAATAAGAAGAATAAGAGAAAAAATAGAGAAAAATACAGCAAATCCAAAAATCCTTATAACTAAAAGAGGGGTAGGATATTACATAGAGTCAAAATAACTTGAATTCAAATAATCATGAATATAGAATTTATGTAATAAAAAACAATCAATTATAGTTGGAGGCATAATTCGTGAAAAATTTTCAAATGAAAATAATTCTTTCATTGTATGTTGCATCAATTGCAATAATATGTTTTATTACAATATATTTTTCACGTATATTAATACAAAATAATGTACCAAGTGAATATATAACACAGATAAAAACAATTTCAATCGTTATTTTAGCTGTGTTTTCACTTTTTACAATAGCAGTGTCAATAATAGAAGTAAAAAAATATATTGAACCAATGTCAAAAATGTTAAAGGGAGCAAAGAAAGCTATCTTTAATGCAGATATTAATAATTTAGAAACCACATCATCAAATGATGAACTTACAGAATCATTTAATGAAATTGTAAATGAGTTAAAACAAAACTTAAAAGATGCAAATGGAGAGAAGAAGCAAAAGGAAACAATTCTAAAACATATGACAGATGGAGTTATAACCTTTAACATGGAGGGAAATATAACATATATAAATCCAGCTGCTAAGCAATTATTGGCAATAAAAGATAATGAAACAAATTTTAAATCTATATTTGGTAAGTATTCAGACATCAATATGGAAAAAATTATATATTTGGATAGTTGGACCTCATCTGAAAAGAAAATTGAGAATGAGCAAGGAACAATGAGCTTGTTCTTTATTCCATATAGAGATGACTTAGATATGCCAGCAGGAGTAATGGTTGTTATTCAGGATATTACAGAGCATGTTAAATTAGATAATATGAGAAAAGAATTTGTAGCAGATGTATCACATGAGTTAAAAACACCTATTACTTCAATCAAGGGATATTCAGAAACTTTACTTGATGGAGATTGTGATAAAGAAATTGAAAAACATTTCTTACATGTAATCGATGATAATGCTGATAGAATGGAAAAATTAGTACAAGACTTACTTACTCTTTCAAAATATGATAGTGATAGAGTAACAAATAAGCCTACCGAATTTGATTTGGGAGACTTAGCTAAGTCATGCAAAGAAAAGTTTGATATAGAAATTAAAAAGAAAAATCAGGCTGTAAACTGTTTTGTTACAGCAGATGTTCCAAATGTATATGCAGATAGAGATGGAATAGAAAGAGTAATACTTAACATTTTAAGTAATAGTATTAAATATACACCAGAAGGTGGAAAAATAGATATATATGTAGGCTATGTACATAATGATGCTTATATAAAAATAAAAGATACAGGTATAGGAATTCCTAAAAAAGACTTAGATAGAATATTTGAAAGATTTTATAGAGTAGATAAAGCACGCTCAAGACAGCTTGGTGGAACAGGACTTGGACTTTCAATTGCAAAAGAAATCATTGACAAAAATAATGGAAGCATTAATATTAAAAGTAAAGTAGATGAAGGAACAGAAGTCGTGATACAAATACCTGTAAAAAAGAAATAATCATTTTTAACTTATTTTGGAGGCAAGATTTATATAATGAATGATAAAGTCAAAAATATATTAGAATGGATATATTGCATAATAATTGCAGTAGTTATAGCAATACTTATAAAATATTACATAGGTACTCCAACTATTGTAAAGCAAAGTTCAATGTGGCCAACATTAGAACAAAATGATAGGCTGATTTTAAATAGATTAACTAGAACTATGGGAGAGATGCCTGAAAGAGGCGATATAATAACATTTGAAGCCCCAAGCAATAATGCAACAGGCTTAAATGCCTCAGAGGTAGATAATCCAGTTGCAAAATATGATAATGAACCAACAAATTGGTGGGGCAAATTTGTATATCATGTTTTAGAAATTGGAAAAGAAAGTTATATAAAAAGAGTAATTGCTCTTCCTGGAGAGCATGTAGAAATAAAAGATGGCAAAGTCTATATAAATGGTGCAGAACTTGATGAACCATATTTATCTGATGATGTAATAACAGAGGCAACAGGTGTACTTAATGATTTCATAGTACCTGAAAATACAGTATTTGCAATGGGAGACAATAGAGCTGGTTCTAAAGATTGTAGAGCTTTTGGATGTATTCCACTAGAAAAAATCGAAAGTAAAGTAGTAATTAGATTTTGGCCATTAAATAAGTTCGGAACAGTTGAATAGAGGTAAAGAAACATAATGCGTTTAAACTGAAGCTGTTTTATAATTCACAAATATGAAAAAAGTAAAAGCAATATAATTGAAATGAGGATACAAAAATGCAATTATTTAAAAATATAATTGGCAATAAACAAATAAAAGAATCATTAATAAATTCTGTTTCATCAGGTAATGTATCACATAGTTATTTATTTGTTGGAAAAGCTGGAATAGGCAAAAAACTTTTTGCAAAAGATTTAGCAAAAAAAGTTATGTGCGTTGAAAAAAATAATACCACACTTAATTTTGACGATTGCGAATCTTGCACTAAGTTTGATGCAAATAGCAATCCAGACTTTAGCCTAATTGTACCTGATGGAAAAAGCATAAAGATTGAGCAGATTCGTAGCATGCAATCTAAAATAGTTGAAAAACCAATAATATCTAGTAAAAAAGTATATATAATAGATGATGCAGACTTAATGTCAGAGGAAAGCCAAAATTGTCTATTAAAAACTTTAGAAGAACCACCAGAATATGCAATGATTATATTAATTGCATCAAACGAAAGTAGAATGCTTCAAACAATAAAGTCTAGATGTGTAATAATCAGATTTGAGAATTTAACAGATGAAGAAGTTGGCAAAATATTAAACACAACTGATCAAGACATTATTAGACTATGCGAAGGAAGTGTTGCAAAGGCAGGTAAAATTCAAGAAAAAAAGGATGTATTTATTCAATTAAAAAATATTGCAAATTTATTAGAAAAAAATAGCTTAATAGAAGTATTAAATAATTCGGATTTGTTATATTCTTCAAAAGATGATATAATGACATTATTAGATTTCTTGAATATAATATTTTTTGAAAAAGCAAAAGAAGATATTAGAAATTCAGATGTAATAAATATAATAGAAAAAACGAAAAAGAAAATTCTAGCAAACAATAATTATGATATGTGTATAGATTATATGCTTATTCACATATGGGAAATTTTGAATAAGTAGTAAATCAACACTCATATGATATGTTTGTGGAAATGTTTCAAAGTAGATATGTTAATATCATTTGATTAAATAATGTTACAGCAAGAAAGGAGGTTTATACTTAAATGGTAAAAGTAGTAGGTGTTAGGTTTAGAAAACCTGGAAAAATATATTTTTTCAATCCTGGAAATTTAGATGTAAGAAATGGTGATGAAGTTATAGTAGAAACTGCAATGGGACAAGAATATGGAACAGTAACTGTAAATTCTAGAAACTTACCAGATGATAAAGTTAGAGATGATTTAAAAAATATTTTAAGAATAGCTAACAAAGAAGATAAAAAGCATCAACAAGAAAATTTAAGAAATGAGAAAAAAGCTTTTGAAATATGCAAGAAAAAAATTAAAGAGCATAAACTAAAAATGAATCTAGTAGAGGCTAGATACTTATTTGATAATTCAAAACTATTATTTTATTTCACAGCAGATGGAAGAATAGACTTTAGAGACTTAGTAAAAGACTTGGCAGGTATATTTAGAACGAGAATAGAATTAAGACAAATAGGTGTTAGAGATGAAATAAAAAGAATGGGTGGAAATGGACCTTGTGGAAGAGAGCTTTGTTGTTGTTCATTTCTAAAAAAATTAGATGTTGTAACAATAAAAATGGCAAAAGAACAAAATCTATCTTTAAATGCATCAAAAATTACAGGATGTTGTGGAAGACTTATGTGTTGCTTAAAATACGAGCAAAATGTTTATGAAGATAAAATGAAAAAACTACCTAAATTAGGAGCAATAGTTAGCACAGAAGATGGAGAGGGAACAGTAGAAGGAATAGAAGTATTAAATGAAATATTAAAAGTAAAATTAAAGGATGATGAAGATAACTTTTATTTCAAAAAATATAATGCATCAGATGTAAAAGTAATTAAAGAAGGTAAGAAAGAAGTAGAACAAGACGTTAGTGAAGAAGATTTAAAAGAATTAGAAAATTTGGAAAAAATGGATAAAATGGAAATAAGTTCATCTAATGATGATGATATGTAATGAGAAAGGTGGTGAAAAATATGGCATACAAAATTTCAGACGCTTGTGTACAATGCGGAGCTTGCGCAGCTTCATGCCCAGTTGGTTGCATTTCACAAGGCGAAAACAAATATGTAATTGACAAAAGTCAATGTATAGAATGTGGAAGTTGTGCTTCTGTTTGCCCAGTAGGTGCACCAGAACTAGACAATGACTAATTAGAATGAGCTTTTAGTAATACATAAAGATGAGATTACAAAAATGTAATCTCATTTTTGTAATTTAATGATTAATTTTATAATAATTAGGTTAGTTTCAAAAGTAAATTCCACTTTTGACTGAATTTACTATAACAAAAGAAA
>CAKNJR010000003.1 GCA_930986425.1 uncultured Clostridium sp.
CAAAATTAATTGAAAGAAATACTACAATACCAACTAAAAAATCACAAGTATTCTCAACAGCAGCTGATGGTCAAACAAGTGTTGAAGTACACGTACTTCAAGGCGAAAGAGAAATGGCAGCAGACAATAAGACACTTGGAAGATTCCAATTAACAGGAATTCCAGCAGCTCCAAGAGGAGTACCACAAATTGAAGTTACATTTGATATAGATGCAAACGGTATAGTTCATGTATCTGCAAAAGATATGGCAACTGGAAATGAACAACAAGTATCAATTACAGCTTCTACAAATTTAACTGATGAAGAAATAGATAAAGCTGTAAAAGATGCAGAAGCTCACGCATCAGAAGATAAAAAGAAGAAAGAAGAAATAGAAGCTAGAAATAATGCAGAAAGCTTAGTATATAATTCACAAAAAACACTTGATGAATTAGGAGATAAAATTAGTAGCGAAGAAAAATCTAAAGCAGAAGCAGAAATTGCTAAAGTTAATAAAGCTCTAGAAGGAAAAGATGTAGAAGAAATTAAAAAAGCAACAGAAAGCTTAACACAAGTATTTTATTCAATATCTTCAAAACTATATCAAAATGCACAAGCACAAAATGCAGCAAATAATGGAGCAAATGCAGATAGCTCATCAAATAATTCAGATAATAACAATGGAACTGAAACAACAACAGCAGAAGAAGAGAACAATGACAATAAATAATTAAAAGCATGGCAGGTTTAAGCCTGCTTTTGCTTGCAAGAAAGGAAATCAAGTTATGGCAGATAAAGACTATTATGCGATATTAGGTGTAGATAAAAATGCATCTGATGAAGAAATAAAAAAAGCATATAGAAAAATGGCAAAAAAATGGCATCCTGATGCAAATCCAGATAATAGAAAAGAAGCGGAAGAAAAATTCAAAGAAGTTGGTGAAGCATACGCAACTCTTTCAGACCCACAAAAAAGAAAGATGTATGACCAATTTGGAACAGCTGGAGCAAATGGAGGATACAGCGGTTTCAATGGATTTAACGGTTTCAATGGCTTTAATGGTGGTGGAACATATACATATTCAACCGGCGGATTTGGTTTTGATGATATGGTTGATGATTTTGTTTCTTCAATATTTGGCGGCGGATTTGGTAGAAGTTCAAGAACTTCAAACAATAACGGCCCAGTAAAGGGAAATGACTTAAGATACAATGTTGACATAACATTCGAAGAATCATTTACAGGAACTCACAAAGAAATTGTCGTAAACAAAAATGAAAAATGTGATACATGTCATGGAACAGGTGCTAAGCCAGGAACAAGTGTACAAACTTGTAGTGTTTGCCATGGAACTGGAAAAGTAAAGAAAGCTCAATCATTAGCTGGATTTGCAACAATACAAACAGTAGTTACATGTGAGAATTGTAGAGGAACAGGCAAATATATACCAACACCTTGCGAAACATGTAAAGGTAAAGGAACTGTAAGAAAACAAGTTACTTTAAATGTAGAAATACCAGCTGGAATAAATGATGACCAAACTTTAGTTGTTCAAGGAAAAGGCGAACCTGGAACAAATGGAGGACCTTATGGTGACTTATTTGTTACAGTAAAAGTAAAAAAGAGCAATACATTTACTCGTAATGGAGATAATGTTGAATGTACAATTCCAATTACAATAACTCAAGCAACATTAGGTGCAAATATCAAAGTTCCAACAGTCACAGGAGAAGAAGAAGAGTTCACCATTCCTGATGGAACGCAAAGTGGAACTAAATTTACATTAAAAAATAAGGGATTTAGAAAGATACATTCAAATACATCAGGAGATTTAATATTTACAGTACAAGTTCAAACTCCTAAAAAACTAACAAAAGAGCAAAGAGAATTATTTGTTGAACTTGCAAAAACTATGAATGAACAACCACCAGTGAAAAAAAGAGGATTTTTCGGATAATTTTTACTTTTGGGACGGTCCTTAAATGAAAAAGTTACTCTAAAATAGAATAATAAAAAATAAAAAAATCTTGAATAATTTACATATTATGTGATATCATTAATATGTAAATTATTTTTTATTGAAGGGAATATAATATAAATGAAAAACGAAAGAGGAATAACACTTATATCATTAACCATTACCCTAATAGTTATGCTAATATTGGCAGGAGTGGCAATATACGGAAGCCTATATGAAAATGACGGAGGGTTAATCAATATGGTAAAAGATGAAAACTCGAAGCAACAAAATATGGTGCAAGAAGAAAAAAACAAAATGAATACAGTTTTGCAAGATGTAGAAGAAGAATGGGGAATAGGTTCTAATGTATAAATTTTTCGTTGAAAACAATCAAATTAATGGTAATTTAATCACTATAACAGGAGAAGACTACAATCATATAGCAAATGTACTAAGAATGAAAAAAGAAGAAAAAATTCTTATTTCAAATAAACAAACTTCAGAAACTTACACTTGCTATATTAATCAAATAAATAAAAATGATATAATATGCACAATAATTGAAAAAAACGATAAAAGTACTGAAATGAATATAAAAGTAGACGTTTATCAGGGATTGCCAAAAGCAGACAAAATGGAATATATTATCCAAAAGTCAGTAGAATTAGGTGTAAACAAAATTATTCCAATTAATATGAAATATTGTATTGCAAAAATAAAAGATGAAGAAAAGAAAAACATTAGATGGAATAAAATTTCTGAAGTAGCTGCTAAACAAAGTAAAAGAAACATTATACCTAAGGTAGAAATGTCAATAGATATCAATAAGGCGTGTGAAGAATTGAAAAAATATGATTTAGTATTAGTAGCATATGAAAATGAAGAAAATACAACAATAAAAGAGGCTTTACAAAATGACAAAGAAGTTAAATCTATTGCAGTAATTATTGGGCCTGAAGGTGGAATAAGCAATGATGAAATAGAAAAATTGAAAGAAATAGGGGCAAAAATAGTTACTTTAGGAAAAAGAATCTTAAGAACAGAAACCGCATCAATAGTGCTATTGAGCATGATTACATATGAATATGAACTGTAAAGAATACCTTTGAAAGGAAATGATAGAAGATATGAGAAAGAAAAGTGAAAACACTAATAATTTAGAAAATAAAATTGACAGCAAGGAAGAAATAAAATTAGAAGATAATAAAATAAAAGAAAATAAAAAAGAAAGCAAAGCAAATAAAAATGTAGAGCAAAAAGAAAATAATCAAGAAAAAACAAATAAAGGGAAAAGCGCTAGCAAAGATAAAAGTAGTAAAGAGAAAAAAAATGTTCAAAGTACAATTGCAGAGATATCAACAGAAGCAAAAGAAAATTTAAGCGAAGTCGAAAGCAAATCTTTACTAAAAAAAGAAGGCTCAGAGATTGACGCAGAAAAATTAAAAACAATTAGAGATGAAATAAAAACAAGTAAAAAAGTAAGCAAAGACAAAGTAAAAAATTCAGCACTTAGAAAAAAGCTACAAAGAAATCTTTTGATTGCAATTTTAGTAACAATATATTTTTTATTTATAGACTTAGGAATAAACTCAATACCTATTACAGTTTATATACAAGATTTAAAAACATTTACAATATTTATAGTATTAATAGCAATAGTTATATTTGAAAAAGCATATAAAAAAGACGAAAACTACTTAGCATTGCATGGAATTGAAATGGTAGTTATAGGAATAGAAACATTACTTATTTTGCAACTTTATTCTACCGGAAATGAATATTTCAAATATGTATTACTTGGAATAACATTAGGAATGCTAGCTTATTATATAATTAAGTGCTTAATTATATACATAAGATACAAAGTAACTAGAAAATAACTACTTTATTATGTAAAAATGTTAGTTAAAAAAGTAAATCTCACTTATTATGTAAAAAACTAGAAAAATACTGGACTTATTCTGATTTTTGTAGTAAAATAAATATTATACGATAAATGGAAAAAGTTTACTTAATATAAATTTATTATAAGAGGAAGGAGGATAATCTAGTTATAAACTAATATAATTAGATTAAAAACAAAAATGTTAGTTAAACCAACAGTACCAGAATTATTAAGAGAATCAAAGAAAAATAGATACAGCTTAGTAATAGCAACAGCTAAGAGAGCTAGACAAATCTCTAAAGGAAGCAAACCAATGACTGATGAGGATGATATATCTCCAGTAACTTTAGCAGCAGATGAAATTGGTGAAGGAAAAGTAACTATATATGATGAAAACCAATGGGCAGAAGAACAAGAAAAAATAAACGAAGAATCAAGTGACGAAAACAGTAGTGACACAGAAAATTCTCAAATTGAAAATAAAGAATAAAAAATAAAGGGGTTAAAATGGAGAAAAAACATATTATTTCTTTAACTGGTGATTTAGCCAGTGGAAAAGGTGAAACATCTAAGATTCTAACAGAAAAGTTAGGATATGGAATTTATAGAAATGGTCAATACTTTAGAAAGCTTGCAAAAGAAATGAATATGAGCGTTACTGAATTCAACATATATGTTGAGGGACATCCTGAAATAGACAAACAAATAGAAAATAGCGCAGCGGAATATGCAAAAAGTAATGATAACTTTATAATAGATGCTAGACTTGGATGGTATGCAGTACCTCAATCTTTCAAAGTCTATTTAAAAGTAGATATAGATGTTGCAGCAAAAAGGGCTTTCTATGATAATGATAGAAAAGATACTGAAAGTTTTGCTACTATTGAAGAGCAAAAACAAGATATGATAAAAAGATGTAACCTTGAAAAAGAAAGATATTACAATTTGTACGGAGTAAGACAAGGCGACATTTCAAATTACGATTTAATAGTTGATACAACTTATAAAACACCTGAAGAAGTTGCAGAAGTTATAATCAAAGAATATGAAAGATGGTTAACAAGATAAAAAATGAAAAGGGGGGATTTATAAAATTCTACCTTTTTATTTTTTTATTATAATGTTCAATAGAAAAATTGAATTCAGGAAATCTCTGGTAAAAAGAAAAGAGGAAAAATGCGTATACAAAAAATTAAATTAAATGAATTAGCTTATCCATATTTATTATCTCAAATAAATAATCCACCTAAAATACTATATGTTTTAGGAAATGTAGAAATTTTACGAGAAAAAAGTATAGCAATAGTTGGATGCAGGGAATGCAGTAAATATGGAGAAAAAGTAGCTACTGAATTGGCATACAACTTAGGAAAAAATAATATAATTACTGTAAGTGGTCTAGCAAAAGGCATAGACTCATATTGCCATATTGGAAGTATAAAAGCCAAAGCTAGAACAATTGCAGTAGTTGCTCATGGGCTAGATATGATTTATCCGAAAGAACATCGAGATTTAGCTATTAATATTTTGCAACATGGTGGAGCAATTGTAAGTGAATATAAAGTCGGTGAAAAACCAAAAAAAGAAAATTTTCCTGCTAGAAATAGGATAATAAGTGGACTAGCGAAGAGTACAGTTATAGTAGAAGCTAAAAAGCATAGTGGAGCCCTAATTACAGCCAATTTTGCATTAGAACAAAATAGAGAAGTATTTGCAGTTCCAGGAAATATATATAGTAAGAATTCAGAAGGAACAAATGAATTAATAAAAGCAGGCGCAAATTTGGTAACTAGTTATTTAGATTTGTTCAATTAAATATATAAAGCATCAATATAATTCAAAATAAAGTTATTTAAAAGTAATTATAAAATTAAGAAAATTGTAAGAATTTTGAATTAAAATAATCAGTCAAATCATTGTAATATTTTAAAATATGTAATATAATATTTACCAAGTAGTTTTGTCTAAGGAGGGTAGTAAATGAAAGATAATAAAAATAATAAAAACACTAAAAATAAGGCAAAGAACACTACAAAACTTAATCCTAAAAAAGAGAAAGATATTAAAAAAATAGAAAAGCAAAAAAAGAAAGAAGAAAAGAAGAAAAAAAGAAAGCATCCAAAATTATGGCTAGCTTTTAAAATTTTATTGATTATTATATTCTTACTTATTATCGTTGGAATTGCAGCTTTTTCTGCAATATTCTTTAGCGATAAATGGTCGATTACAAAAGAACAATTATTAAGTGACAAAGGTCTAACAATTGTTGACTTAGCTGGAAATGAAATAACAACACTTACAGGTGATGAAATAAGCAAAAAAGTAACATTATCTGAAATGGGTAAATTACCTGATGCATTTATAGCAATAGAAGATAAAAGATTCTATGAACATGGTGGCGTAGACATAATAAGAACAGCTAATGCAATATTAAATTATGGTATTTCAGTATTAACTGGAAGAGATGCGACCTTTGGAGGTAGTACAATAACTCAACAACTTGTAAAAATAACAATGAATGACGATGCTAGAGGTGGATTAGCTGGTATCGAAAGAAAAATAAGAGAATGGTCTAGAGCTATACAAGTTGAAAACATGCTAACTAAAGAAGAAATACTTGAAAGATATTTAAACAGAATATATTTAGGTCAATCAGGTAGTCTTGAAGTTAGAGGTGTAGAATCAGCATCAAATTATTATTTTAGTAAAACAGCAAGTGAGCTAGACATTGCTGAAGCGGCATTTTTAGCAGGAATCAACCATTCACCTAATAGCTATGACCCATTTAATGAGGCGGTTGATAACACTGAGTCAATAAAATCAAGAACAAAAACTGTTCTATATCAAATGTACGACCAAGGAAAAATTTCAGAAGAAGAATATAACAATGCTGTACAAGAAGTAGATAACGGATTAGCATTTGCAAAAGGCTCAGCCTCAAATGGAAATAATACACTTTCATACCATGCAGCAGCAGCAATAAACCAAGTTGCATCTGAAATGTCTGAAAAAGAGGATATATCTTATTCAGAAGCGAGAGAAATGCTTATTAACAGTGGTTACACATTATATACAACAGTAAATGTAGATATTCAAGGACCAGCAGAAGAAGCATATAAGAGTGGAAAATATGATAGAAATGATGGAGATTATCAAGTACAATCAGCTATTGTAATAATAGAACCATCAACAGGATATGTTGTGGCTGGTGTTGGAGGACTTGGAGAAGGTTTAGACACATTAGGAATAAACAGAATGACAACTGAAAGAAGTGCAGGTTCTGCATTCAAACCTTTAGTTAATATAGCTCCATCACTTGAAAATGGAACAATTGTAGCATCAACATTATTTGATGATAGTCCAACAACATTTGGCGGAGGATATGCTCCAAAAGATGATAGCAACAAAAGTGAAGGTATAATGACTATAAGAGAAGCCATTACAAAATCTAAAAATATACCTGAAGTAAAATTACTACAATTACAAGGAATAGATAGTGCTGTTGAATTCCTAGGAAAAATAGGAATAGAAGTAGATGATGTATACAAAGATTTATCACTAGCTCTTGGAACACAAACGGTAACACCACTTGAAATGGCAGCAGGCTATGCAATGATAACAAATGGTGGAGTATATATTTCTCCTACATTCTATACAAAAGTTGTTGACCAAAATGGAAATACTGTTATAGAAGCTAACCAAGAAAAAACAAGAGTAATGTCAGAAGGAAATGCATATATACTAACATCTATTTTAACAGGACCTATTAAGGGTTCAGGAGGTACAGCTACTGCATATAGAAATACATTAGGAAATATGGCAGTTGCAGGTAAAACATCAACATCTTCATCTGCAAATGATAGATGGTTCTGTGGATTTACACCATATTATGCAACAGCTTGTTGGTACGGATATGATAACAACGAAAGATCTGTTGGTGGTAGTAACATGGCTGCTAGAATCTGGTTTGATGTAATGAAAGTAGTACATCAAAACTTAGAAGTAAAAGATTTTATTCAACCAGACAATATAGTTTCAGCAAAAATCTGCTTAGATAGTGGTAAAAAGGCAACAGATAAATGTAAAAACACATATACAGAAATATTTGTTAAAGGAACTGTTCCAGAAGATTGCAACGGACATACAACAGTAACAATTTGTAAAGAAACAAATAAAGTAGCAACAGAATTTTGCCCAGATACTGAAGAAAGAGTATATACAGAAGAAATTGATACAGAAAAAGCAGGAAACTGGACAACAAAAAGTTTGAAGAACACAACAGAACCACCTACAGATGTATGTGATGTACACACAACAGCACAAGAAGTTGATGTACCAAATGTAGTTGGAAAAACTCAGGCTGATGCAAAAGAAACTTTAGAAGAAGCAGGATTTGTTGTAAAGATTCTTCAAAATGAAGATACAACAAAAAGAAAAGGAATTGTATTAAAACAAAGTGCTACTAAAGCAGCAAAAGGAGCAACTATAACTATAACAGTAAATAGTTATGATGGAGGCGGAAGTACAAATACTACAACTAATACAATAACTAATAGCATATCAAATACCGTATCTAATAATACAACAGATAATAATACTGCAGAAAATACAACAGGTAATGAAGTAGCAGAAGAATAGATAAATACTAGTCATATAGAATTTACTTTTTATATGACTAGCATAATTTAAATATAAGTTAAATTCAAAGAAAGAATATATTTATAATATATTACAAGAGGAATTTTGCCGATGAAAATTCAATTATACAATACATTATCTCATTCAAAAGAGGAATTTAAACCTATTAATAAAGAAGAAATAAGGATATATAGCTGTGGACCTACGGTTTACAGCTTTGCCCATATTGGAAACCTTAGAACATATGTGTTTGTGGACAATTTAAGAAGAGTTCTTAAATACAATGGGTACAACCTAAAACATGTAATGAATATAACCGATGTTGGACATTTAACTTCTGATGCAGATACTGGTGAAGACAAAATGGAAAAAGCAGCAAGAAAAGAAGGAAAAAATCCGTATGAAATTGCAGAATATTATACAAAATATTTTATGGAAGACATGAAAAAATTAGACATAGACATGCCAAATATCATTTCAAAAGCTACTGATAATATTCCAGAAATGCTAGAGATGGTTAAAGAAATATTAAAAAATGGCTATGCATATGAAACAAGCAAAGGAATATATTTTGATGTTAGCAAATTAGACAAATATCCAGTACTTTCAAACAATTCTGTTGATGGTCAAGAAGCTGGTGCAAGAATTGAAGTAGATAAGGAAAAAAGAAATCCATATGACTTTGCGATTTGGATTAAAGCCCCAGAAAATCACATGATGAAATGGGAAAGTCCATGGGGATTGTCATATCCTGGTTGGCACTTAGAATGTTCAGCAATAGGAAGAAAATTTTTAGGTGAGCATTTTGATATACATACAGGAGGAGTAGACCATATTCCAATTCATCATGAAAATGAAATAGCACAGAGTAAAGGAGCAACAGGACAAATTCCAGCAAACTATTGGATGCATTCAGAATTTCTATTAATAGACGGCGGAAAAATGTCAAAATCACTAGGTAATATATATACTTTAAAAACACTAGAAGACAATGGAATAGAACCATTAGCATTTAAACTATTCTGCTTTTCAGCACATTATAGAAATAAATTAAACTTCACATTTGATGGAGTTAAAGCTCAAGTAAAAGCCTTAGAAAGACTAAGAGATGGATATAAAAAGCATTTAGAAGGAAACGAAGAAGTAGAAGAAGAAAAAATAAAAGAATATGAAAATAGATTCCATGAAGCAATAAATGATGACTTAAATATGCCTTTAGCAATGGGAGTTGTTTGGGAAGTAATAAGAGAAGAGAAAAAATCTAAAAAATATGCAGAATTAATAGAAAAATTTGATGAAGTATTAGGATTAGATTTAAAAAATTATCAAAACTATCAGAAAGAAATAGAAATTCCTGAAAATATAAAAGAACTTATTGAAAAAAGAAATCAAGCAAGAAAAGAAAAAAATTGGGAAGAATCTGATAAAATTAGAGATGAAATACAAAAATTGGGATATAATATAAAGGACACAAAAGAAGGCATAAAAATAGAAAAGCTTTAATAATATTCCAATTGAACTAATTAATGATAAATTCAAAACAAAATAACTAATAATTCAATATGCAAAAACATTCGCTAATAGCATACAATAACTAATCTTGGGAGGAAACACTAATGGAAAAAGAAATAAGAATTTCATTTTTTAAAAGATTAAAAATGAGTATTTTTGATTTCGACAAATATCATATAATAGCAAGTGAAGGCCTAGGCAGAGCAATGATGTATCTAGTAAAATTAATGCTATTATTTGCAGTAGTAATATCAATAGCTACTGTCATTAAACTTTCACAACTATTAGATGATGGCTTGGAATTTTATAGTCAAAACGTACCAAACTTTCACTTTGAGAATAATCAATTCATTTTAGAAAATGATGGCGATTATGTTGTAGAAAATCATGAATATGTAGACTTTAAAGTCATACTAACAAATTCAGAAACATACAATGAAGATGAAATAAGAAATTTTGATGGATTAGTAGCAGTATTTACTAAAAATCATATGCTTGTTAAACAACAAAATAGTACAAGCATTACAACTCAAACATATGAAGAATTAAGCAATACAGTGGATTTAAGCACTGTCAATAAGGACTATGTATACAACATGTTTACAGGAGAAAATGCTTACGCAATACAGGCAAATATATTTGCTGTAATATTAATAGTAATGTTCTTTACTTACTTCTTCACAGCAATATTGAATACAATAGCACTATCATTGTTAGGACTTATTGTAAGTAGATTAATAAGAATGCCACTTAAGTACAGCTCAATATATAGTTTAGGAATATCTTCAATAACTTTACCTACAATATTAAATGCAATTTACTTGGTTGTAAATTTATTTACAGGTTTTGTTATACCATATTTCCAACTTATGTACACATTAATTTCATATGTATACCTAATTGCGGCTTTATTAATAATGCGTTCAGAAATAATAAAGAAAAAAGTAAAAATTCAAGTTGCTATAATGAACAAAGACTTTGATAGCGAAAAAATGCAAAACCCAGAAAAGAAAAAAGAAGATAATAAAGACAAAAAAGAGGAAAACAAAGAAAACAAGCAACCTGAAAATAAAAAAGAACCTGATAATAAATTAAAAAATAACAAAGACAATCCTGAGCCACAAGCAAATATTCAGGAAAAATAAAAGCATAAATAAAAATTAGAAAGGAAAATCAGATGGCAGAGAAAAATCAAAAAAATCCAAATGAGAGCAAATGGAAAAAGATATTATATGTAGCTACACCAATAATATTAGCTCTTTTGGTAGTGCTAACATTAATAATAATACAAAACAATCAAGAAAATGATGAACTAGAAGTATCATATACACAATTAATACAAGATATAGAAGAGGGTAAACTAGAAACAATAGAAATGACTGTTGGAAGCACATCATTAAAATTAAAATATAAAGGCGAAGAAGAAGAAAAACATGCAATAGTACCTAGTACACAAGCATTTGTTGAATTAATACAGGACAAACTTCAAGATGATAATCCAAATAATAATGTGGAATTAATTCAAAATCCAAGAAATGCACTATTATCATTTTCAGAAGGATTTATTGCAATTTTACCAACATTAATATTAGTAATATTGGTAATACTAATAATTCAAATGCAAGGACTAGGAGATAAAGGTAAAGTATATGATCCAGATGTATCACAAGACAAAATAACCTTTAAAGATGTTGCTGGATTAGATGAAGAAAAAGCAGAAATGATGGAAATAGTAGAATTTCTAAAAAATCCAGAACAATATACAAAAATGGGAGCAAAAACTCCTAGAGGAGTATTGCTTTGTGGTAAACCAGGTACAGGAAAAACATTAATAGCAAAAGCAATTGCTGGTGAAGCAAATGTACCATTTATATCTATGAGCGGTTCAGAGTTTGTTGAAATGTTTGCAGGACTTGGTGCATCTAGAGTTAGAAAACTTTTCGAAAGAGCTAAAAAGATTTCTCCATGTATCATATTTATAGATGAAATAGATGCAATAGGTTCAAGAAGAGCAAGCAACAATGGAGCAGACACAGAAAATAATCAAACATTAAATCAATTATTAGTAGAAATGGATGGATTTGATTCAGATCAATCTATAATTGTAATTGCTGCTACAAATAGACCAGAAATGCTTGATGAAGCATTGTTAAGACCAGGCAGATTTGACAGAACAATAAATATAGCACTTCCAGATATAAGAGGAAGAGAAGAAATATTAAAAATCCATAGCAAAAACAAAAAGGTTGCAAATGATGTTGATTTCAAATCAATTGCTGGAGATACAGCAGGATTCACTGGAGCAGAGCTTGAAAATATTTTAAATGAAGCGGCAATAATTGCAGCAAATAAAAAACATACAGCAATAGACAATAAAGATATTGAAGATGCTGTTAAGAAAGTTACAGTAGGATTAGAAAAGCATAATAGAGTGGTTTCAGAAAAAGATAAAAAACTTACAGCATATCATGAAGCTGGACATGCAGTAGTAAGTAGATATCTAGAAACACAAAAAGACATTAAAGAAGTATCAATAATACCAAGAGGCGTAGCTGGCGGCTATACAATGTATAAAACAAACGAAGATAAGTTCTACGTTTCAAAAACAGAAATGGAAGAAAAATTAATATCACTACTTGGTGGCAGAGCAGCTGAAAAAGTTGCGTTAGATGATATTTCAACAGGAGCAAGCAACGATATAGAAGTTGCAATGAAAATTGCAAGAGATATGGTTACTGTTTATGGTATGAGTGACAGAATAGGTCCTATGTCAATGAACTTAGAAAAAGACCCATATCAAATACAATTACTTGGAAATAATTTAGAAGATGAAATAGGCAAAGAAGTAAAAAATATCTTAGAAGATGCTTATGAAAAAGCACAAAGAATACTTGCACTTCATAGAGATAAATTAGATGCAGTAGCAGCAAAACTACTTGAAAAAGAAGTAATAGACGAGGAAGAATTTGAAGAAATTTTTCAAAATGCATAATTTTTTACGTTGGAGACGGTCCCTTTTGGAAAATATTTTACTTTAGGGACGGTCCTTTTCGTAAAATTTTACTTTTAGGACCGTCCCAAACGTAAAAAGTATCCGACGAGAAAGGAAAAAATGGAAGAAATATTTGATAGACAAAAATTACTAATTGGAGAAGAAAAATTACAAAGCTTACACCAAAAAACTGTTGCTATATTTGGTCTAGGTGGAGTTGGTTCATATGTGGCTGAAGGCTTGGCAAGAAGCGGAATTGGCAATTTTATAATAATAGATAATGATAAAATTGATGTTACAAATATCAATAGACAAATTATAGCAACAACTAAAACAATTGGAAGATTTAAGGTAGATGTAGCAGAAGAAAGAATTAAAGAAATAAATTCAAGTGCGAATGTTATAAAATATGCGGAATTTGTAGGTAAAGAAAATGAGAACATAGAATTATTTGATAGCATAAAAAACGTGGACTATATTGTAGACGCCATAGATACTGTTTCTAGCAAATTACGAATAATTGAATTTGCAAAAGCAAATAATATTCCTGTAATATCAGCATTGGGAACAGGTAATAAGTTAGACCCAACAAAACTTAAGCTAGCAGATATTTATGATACCAAAATTTGTCCTCTTGCAAAAGTTATGAGAAAAGAACTTAAAAGGCGAGGTATTACTAGTTTAGATGTGGTTTATTCAGAAGAAGAACCTATAAAAATTTGCAATAATGAAGTCGAAGGATCAAAAGAAAATAATGCAAAAAAGATTGGTAGCATAGCATATGTACCTTCAGTAGCAGGACTCTTTATAAGCTATAAAGTAGTGAGTGAATTTATTAAATAGAGAAAGCCTCAGATTAAACAGAGGCATTTCTTTTTTATTTTTTTATTTCATCTTTGATATCTAATTTATCCTTTAAGGCTTCTTGTAAAACTTGAGAAAAATTTATTCCTTTATTTTCAGCCATAGTATTTAGCCAACTTGGAATAGAAAGAGTCTTTTTTACAGACTTTTTTTCATACTTTTTCCTATGTTCATCCATATTTATACTAATAAAAGACATAACTTGATTAGGTTTTAACTTTATTTTAGATAAGTCAGTAGAAGGTTCAGGATAATTATCCAAATCCTCTAAGTATAATCCCATAGCTTCTTTTGCATGTTCCATAGCTTCTCCTAATGTATTTCCATCTGAAAAGCAACCTTCTAAATCAACGAATTGAACCCAGTAAGAATCTCCTTCTTTAGTTATTACTGCGGGATAAGATAAATAAACATTCTTTTTCATAATATTATTATATGCTAAATAAATATGATTATCAGAAGGGCTATTTTAGCCCTGTCTGTTTAAGTATCGCAATTAGTAAGCCTTTAGGCATATCCCTATTATGCATAGGAACTACCACATCTTCATATCCGAGATTTTCTGAGTTTTAGATGAGAGCCTTCTTGATTAATAGGGACCCATCCATTTTTCTTTAAAAGTCTTACTAATTCTTTGGGAGTCATATTCATAAAGCATTTTGACCTCCTAAAATTATTATATTACAATACGTAACGTATTGTCAATGTTTTTCTTATTATTTGTAAATAAAAAAATTTTTATTCTTTATAACCTTGTATCTTAAAAATCCTTTTGATATAATAACCACAAGGAGGAAAGCTCATGTGTAAATGTATAGAAAATAAAATAAAAGAAGAGATGAAAGAAATTCTAGAACAATATAAAGTAGACAAAGAAAACTTGATTCCAATACTAAATGATGTTCAAGTGAAGTATGGTTATATACCTAAAATAGCACAATTAGAAATCTCAAAATATTTAGATATTCCAATGGCAGAAATTTTTGGAGTAATAACATTTTATTCAAGATTTACCTTAGAACCAAAAGGAAAATATAATATCTCAGTTTGCTTAGGAACAGCTTGTTTCGTAAAAGGTTCACAATCAATATTAGACAGATTAAAAGATAGATTAAAAATAGAAGAAGGAAAAACAACAGCAGATGGCAAATTTTCAATTGATACAACAAGATGCGTAGGAGCATGTGGAATAGCGCCAGTTTTTACAGTAAACAATGAAGTTTATGGTCATGCTACTGTAAAAAAGCTTGGTGAAGTATTAGATGAACTAGAAAAAAAGGATTAGTTTGAAAAATAATTTACGAAAAGGACCGTCCCAAAAGTAAAAAAATACAAAAAGGACCGTCCCAAAAATAAAAAGGAGGTCGCCATTGAAGACTTTAGAAGAAATTAATAAAATTAGAGCGGAAAAAAGGAAAGAATTAGATTTAAGAAAAAACACAGCTGCTGATACAAGAGAAAAGCATATATTAGTATGCCAAGGTACAGGATGTACATCTTCAAAATCACCAGAAATTTTAGAGAATTTCAAAAGAATAATTAAAGAAAAGAACATACAAAATGTAAGGGTTATAAAAACAGGATGTTTTGGCTTATGTGCAAAAGGTCCTATTGTAATTATTAGACCAGAAGATACTTTTTATGCAATGGTTAAACCTGAGGATTGCGAAGAAATAATTGAATCTCATATACAAAATGGCAAGATTGTAGATAGATTACTTTGCAAGGATATAGACGGTACAAAAGTTCAAAAATTAGATGATTTAACATTTTATAAAAAGCAAAAAAGAATTGCACTAAAAAATTGTGGTGTAATTAATCCAGAAGATATAGATGAATACATAGCTTTTGATGGATATAGAGCGTTAGCTAGGGTACTTCTTGAAATGGATTCTGATGAAGTAATAGACATAATTACTAAGTCAGGTCTAAGAGGTAGAGGTGGAGCTGGTTTCCCTACAGGAAGGAAGTGGAGAAGCACAGCTGATTCTAAGGGCGATGTTAAATATGTTGTATGCAATGCTGATGAAGGTGACCCGGGAGCTTTTATGGATAGAAGTATATTAGAAGGCGACCCTCACGCAGTGCTTGAAGCTATGGAAATCGCAGGATTTGCAATAGGCGCTCAAAAAGGATTCATATATGTAAGAGCAGAATATCCAATAGCTGTTCAAAGATTAAAAATTGCAATTGAGCAAGCAAGAAATTATGGCATACTTGGTAAAAATATATTTGGCACAGATTTTTCTTTTGATATAGAAATAAGACTTGGAGCAGGAGCTTTTGTATGTGGTGAAGAAACAGCACTTTTAGAGTCAATTGAAGGAAAAAGAGGTCAACCAAGAGTAAAACCGCCATATCCTGCGCAAGTAGGTTTATGGGGTAAGCCAACATTAATTAATAATGTTGAAACATATGCCAACATTGCTCAAATAATTTTAAAAGGACCAGAATGGTATTCATCAATAGGTACAGAAAATTCTAAAGGAACAAAAGTTTTTGCACTAGGTGGAAATGTAAACAACGTAGGATTGGTTGAAGTTCCAATGGGTACTACATTAAGAGAAATAGTATATGATATTGGTGGCGGAATTCCAAATGGCAGAGGTTTTAAAGCAGCACAAACTGGTGGACCTTCAGGAGGATGTATTCCAAAAGAACATTTAGATACACCAATAGATTATGAGTCATTAAAACAAATAGGCTCAATGATGGGTTCAGGTGGACTAATTGTAATGGATGATACGAAATGTATGGTTTGCCTGGCAAAATTCTATTTACAATTCACTGTAAGTGAAAGCTGTGGTAAATGTACTCCTTGTAGAATTGGTACAAAAAGAATGCTTGAAATACTAGAAAGATTGTGTAGTGGCGAAGGCGAAGAATACGATATATATAGATTAGAAAAACTAGCTGTAAATATTCAAAAATCTAGTATTTGTGGATTAGGTCAAAGTGCACCAAATCCAGTTATAAGTACATTAAAATATTTTAGAGATGAATTTAGACAACACGCAATAGAAAAAGAATGTAAGGCAATGGAATGTAAAGCTTTAGCAAAAATACAAATTGATGAAGAAAAATGTAAAGCTTGCGGTTTATGCCAAAAGAATTGCCCAGTAGGAGCTATTGAAGGCGAAGGAAGAGAAAAGAGAGTTATAAATCAAGATAAATGTATTAAGTGTGGAACTTGCATTAAGGCATGTCCATTCCACGCAATTGGCTAGGAGGAGGAAAAAATGGTAAACCTAAAAATAGATGATAAAAAAGTATGTGTACCAGAAGGAACAACAATATTAGAAGCGGCAAGACAAGCTGGAATTGATATACCTACACTATGCTTCTTAAAAGACATAAATGAGGTCGGAGATTGTAGAATGTGTATCGTAGAAGTTGAAGGAAGAAGAGGCTTTGCAACTTCATGTATTCAAACAGTTGAAGAAGGTATGGTAGTTCACACACATACACAAAATGTACTAGAGGCAAGACACGTTATACTAGATTTAATAATTTCAAACCATGCAAAAGATTGTTTAACTTGTACACGTTCAGGAAATTGTGAATTGCAAGATTTAGCAATAAAGTTTAATGTACTAGATAATGAATTTACTGGAGAAAAGTCAGTACATAAAATAGATGATAAATCTCCATCAATAGTAAGAGATTTCAATAAATGTATCTTATGTAGAAGATGTGTTGCAACTTGTAAAAATGTTCAAAAAATTGGTGCTATTGATTGCATAAATAGAGGTTTTGATTCATGTATTTCAACTACTTATGACCATAGTTTGTATGATGTAGATTGTACATTTTGCGGTCAATGTATTGAATCTTGCCCAACAGGAGCACTTCATGAAAAAGAAAATATAAATGATGTATGGGCTAAGTTAAAAGACCCAGACACTTATGTAGTTGTACAAACAGCCCCATCAATCAGAGTTGCCCTTGGCGAAGAATTTGGAATGGAAATTGGAACAAATGTTACTGGAAAAATGATTTCAGCATTAAAGAGCTTAGGATTTGATAAAGTATTTGATACAAATACAGGTGCAGATTTTACAATAATGGAAGAAGCAACAGAACTTGTAAAAAGATTAAGAAATAATGATAATCTACCTATGACAACATCTTGTTGCCCAGCTTGGGTAAAATATACAGAAATGTTTTACCCTGAAAATATTCCTCATTTATCTAGCTGTAAATCACCTCATCAAATGTTAGGTGCAATAATAAAATCATATTTTGCAGAGAAAAATCATATAGACCCTAGCAAAATATATGTTGTATCTGTAATGCCATGTATTGCTAAAAAATATGAAAGAAAACGTGAAGAAATGAAGGTAAATGGACTATATGATGTAGATGCAGTAATTACAACTAGAGAACTCGCAAGAATGATAAAACAAGCCAACATAGATTTTAATATGCTTGAAGATGATGTTTTTGATAATCCAATGGGAGAAGCAACCGGAGCTGGAGCTATATTTGGAACAACAGGTGGGGTTATGGAAGCAGCCTTAAGAGCAGCTTATGAACTTATGACTGGCGAAGAACTTAAGAAAGTAGAATTTGAACAAGTTAGAGGAGAAAAAGGAATTAAAAAGGCAACAGTTCAAATCGGAGATAAAGAGGTCAGAGTCGCAGTTGCACATGGTCTTGGAAATGCTAAGAAAATAATGGAAGAAATTAAGAGCGGAAAAGCAGATTTCCAATTTGCAGAAATAATGGCTTGCCCAGGAGGATGTATAATGGGTGGAGGCCAACCAATAAAGAACTCAAAAATAAGAGCATCTGTTGATGTAAGAAGCAAAAGGGCAGCAGCTATGTATAGCATAGATGAAAGAAGTACTATAAGAAAATCTCAAGACAATCCAATTCTAAAAGCTATATATAAAGAATATATTGGTCAACCGGGTGAACACAGAGCACATGAACTTTTACATACACATTATGAGAAGAAGGAAAAGTATAATATATTTTAATTTTCAAGTTATTAGGTTTTATGCAACTTGATAACACTAAAATTATTTTTAAATGATAAAATTTTCAGTATAAGGTATTGCAAAACCATGCTTGACAAATACCTCGAGCCGATGTAAAATATAATTGCGTTGAAAGAGAAAAAATGTAAAAAATGTTTATAGAGAATAAGCGATGGTGGAATGCTTATAACAAATATACATGGGGAGCTCTGGAGCAAATTAAATAGTAATTAAGGTGGACTATTTTAAGTCAATTAGGGTGGAACCGCGTAAGCATATTAGCTTTCGTCCCTAACTATTATGTAGTTAGGTGCGAAGGCTATTTTTGTATTTTATAGACATTTTCAGCAATAATCAACAAATGCATTGCATATAATAATTAAATTCCTAACTACAATTTAAAGCCAAAAGGCAAGAAAGGGAGGAATTTTTATGGTAAAAGACATGGAAACAATAGTTAACTTATGCAAATCAAGAGGATATATATATCCTGGTTCAGAAATTTATGGAGGTTTAGCAAATACTTGGGATTACGGTCCTTTAGGCGTTGAACTAAAAAACAATGTAAAAAAACTTTGGAGAAAGAAATTTATACAAGAAAAGAAAGACATAGTAGGATTAGATGCAGCTATTCTTATGAATCCTGAAACATGGGTAGCATCAGGACACGTATCTGGATTTTCAGACCCACTAATTGATTGTAAAGAATGTAAAACTAGACATAGAGCAGATAAACTAATTGAAGAATGGGCTCATGAAAATAAACAAGATTTAATTGCAGATGGTTGGACAGATGAGCAAATGGTAAAATTTATACAGGATAATAAAATACCTTGCCCAAACTGTGGAAAAACAAATTTTACAAGCATTCGTAAATTTAATTTAATGTTTAAAACATTCCAAGGTGTTACTGAAGATAGTACAGCGACAGTATATTTAAGACCAGAAACTGCTCAAGGTATATTCGTAGATTTTAAGAATGTTTTAAGAACTACAAGAAAGAAAATGCCAATGGGTATTGCACAAATAGGTAAAGCATTTAGAAATGAAATAACACCAGGAAACTTCACATTTAGAACTCGTGAATTTGAACAAATGGAGTTAGAATTTTTCTGCAAACCAGGAACAGATTTAGATTGGTTTAAATACTGGAAAGAATTCTGCGAAAATTGGTTATTAAGCTTAGGTATAAAAAAGGAAAATATTAGGCTTAGAGACCATTCAAAAGAAGAACTTGTATTTTATAGTAAAGCTACAACAGATATAGAATTCAATTTCCCATTTGGCTGGGGCGAATTATGGGGTATAGCAGATAGAACAGATTATGATTTAACACAACATATGAATCATTCAAAACAAGATTTAAGCTACCTAGACCCAGAAACAAATGAAAGATATGTTCCATACGTAATAGAACCATCACTTGGTGCAGATAGAGTAACTTTAGCATTCTTATGCAATGCATATGATGTAGAAGATTTAGGAGAAGGAGATTCAAGAGTTGTTCTTCATTTACATCCAGCTTTAGCTCCTTACAAAGTAGCAATTTTACCTTTATCTAAAAAATTAGGAGATAAAGCAAATGAAATATTTGACAAATTATCTAAGAGCTTTAGTTGTGATTATGATGAAGCAGGTTCAATTGGTAAAAGATATAGAAGAGAAGACGAAATTGGTACACCATACTGCTTAACAGTTGACTTTGATACTTTAGAAGATAATCAAGTTACAATAAGGGATAGAGATACAATGGAGCAAGTTAGAATTCCAATTGATGAAGTTGAAAATTATATAAATGAAAAAATCAAATTTTAATATTTTATAAATTATATAAAAAAGTAATTAAAGGAGGAAACTCATTTGAATGAAATAGAAAACATTTTGGGTAAGGAAAATGTTAAATATAATGAACCAATGAGTAAGCACACAAGTTTTAGAGTAGGAGGAAATGCCGACACATTTTTGACGGTTGATAGCGAAGACAAACTTATAAAAGTAATTAACTTAATAGAAGAAAATTCTAAACAAGATAAGAGCAATAAAGACGGTATAAAAGGAAACATAACAGTTGAAGGAACTAGCTCAAAAGAAAAAATTACTGTTGTAGGAAATGGAAGCAATCTCTTAGTTAAAGATGGAGGAATTAGAGGTATAGTTATAAAATATACCTCTAAAGATTATAAAATAGATGGAGAAATTGTAACAGTATCATCAGGAATAACAAATGCAAGGCTAGCCAACATTTTATTAGAAAATGAACTGGCTGGATTTGAATTTGCAGCTGGAATTCCAGGAACCATAGGCGGAGCTATTTATATGAATGCCGGTGCTTATGGAAGTGAGATGAAAGATATTGTTATAGAAACTAGATATCTAGATTTAGAAACTGGAAAAATAAAAACAATTCAAAATAGTGAACATAATTTTGAATATAGAAAAAGTATTTTTCAAAAATTAAATTGCATTATTTTAGAAACAACATTAAAACTTACTAAAGGAAACAAAGAAGAAATAAAAGCGAAGATGCAAGAATATTCTACTAAAAGAAGAGAAAGTCAACCTTTAGAAATGCCTAGTGCTGGAAGTACATTTAAAAGAGGAAATGATTTTATAACTGCAAAACTTATTGACGAATCCGGATTAAAAGGGTATAGTATAGGTGGGGCACAAGTGTCTACAAAACACGCAGGATTTATAGTAAACAAAGGAAATGCAACTGCAAAAGATATAATAGACTTAATAAATTATGTTAAAGAAAAAGTTTATGAAAAATTCGGAAAAACAATAGAGGAAGAAGTAAAAATTATAGGTGAGGATTAAAGTTAAGATGTAAAGCTATATAAAAAGGCAGAAAGGAATAATTATGGGATTTTTTAAATGGTTTACTTCGAAAGCCAAAATGAAAAGGTGGATGTTTTTAATTTTAATAGGTGTTGTACTTGTAGGATATGGAATATCTAATGTATTGTACTTCGACACATTAGGATTTGTTGAAATATTAAAGATAGTTTTACCATTTATTGCGGGATTTACTGCAATAATAGTAGGTTTTGTATTCATGCAAAAAAGAACATTGGAGTTATTAATTGAAGAAAGTGATACAAGAAAAGAAACACAAAATATTAACAAACTTATTTTTAATAAAAAAGTATATAACCAAGGACCTAAAATAGTAGTAATTGGTGGAGGAAGCGGACTTAACACAGTTCTTAAAGGACTAAAAAATTATACAGATAATATTACAGCAGTAGTTACAGTTTCAGACTATGGAAAAACACCAACTGATTCAAGAAAAGCTTTGCAAGTATTGCCACTAAATGATATAAAAGAAAGTTTAGTTGCTTTATCATATAATGAAAAAGAAATGGAAGCTTTGCTAGATACAGAATTTACAAGTGGACAACTTAAGAATCTTACTTTTGGAGATATATACTTCTTAGCAATGAATAATGTTCATAAAAACTTTACTAAATCAATTGAAAGCTCAAAAGAAGTATTAAATATAACAGGAAAAGTACTTCCTGTTACTCTTGAAGAAATAAAAATTTGTGCTGAATTAGATGATGGTACAGTCATTGAAAATAGAGATAAAATACCAGAGTACGTTAGTGAAACATCAGCAAAAATTAATAGAATATTCATTAGACCAACAAATTGTAGCCCAGCACCAGGCGTAATAGATGCAATAAAAGAAGCGGATGCAATTGTAATTGGACCAGGAAGCCTTTATACAAATGTTATACCTAATTTACTTGTTAAAGGAATAGCTAAAGCTATTAGAGAAAGCAATGCAATAAAAATCTATGTAAGCAATATAATGACTGAATTAGGACAAACTGATGAATATACACTTTCAGACCATATTAGAACAATAAATGAATATGTAGGAAATAAAATAATAGATTATTGTATATATGATACTGGAGAAATAATACCTGAATTTATTAAAAAATATAATCTTAAAGGTTCAGATGTTGTACTTCCAGATATTCAAAAAGCAAAAGACTTAGGAGTAAGGCTTGTACAGAGAAACTTATCTAAAGTAGAAGGTGACTCTATAAGACATGACTCTGATGTAATAGCATCTACAATAATACAATTAATTTGTGATGAATTAAAATTCGAAGATATGCAAAATGATAGCCAATACATGTTCTTGAATTCAAGACTAAAAGAAACTAAGCGAGAAATGAAAAAAAGGAAAAAGAAAGAAAAGAAATTTCAAGAATCAGGCAGAAAACCATTTGAAAGAAGAGATAGCTCAACAAAAAGTAAATTTAATACAAAATATAAAGATAGAATTGACTCAATAAAAGAAAGCGATAAAAAAATAAAAGTAAGAAGAAAAATGCAAGAAGTTAACGACAGAAGAAAAAAGTAGGAGGAAAAACAAATGAAAGAATGGGTTATAACTAATGGAATTGGTGGCTTTGCTGCTTCAACAGATTTAGGAATAAATACAAGAAGATATCATGGATTATTAATAGCAGCCACAAACCCACCAGGACTTAGAAAATTAATATTATCTAAAGTTGATGAAAGTATTGAATTAAATGGTAAGAAATACGATTTATTTTCAAATGCTTCTCAAGGAGTAATTACAGAAGGGTATAAATATATTCAAAAATTTGAAAAAACAATTATACCAATATACACTTATAAAGTAAAAAATGTAATTATAGAAAAATCTATATGTATGCTTTATGGAAAAAATACTGTTGCCATTGTATATAGAGTAATCAATCAAAGAGCAAAAGCAAAATTATTATTAACTCCTATTGTGAACTTTAGAGATTTTCATAGTGAAACTCATGACTTGAAATTTAGATATACACAAAAAATAAATAGAGACAAGGTACAAATTGATTTTGGTACTGAAAAAGGAAAAATTAATTTGTATGTTGAAGGTGCAAAATATAGAGAATATATAGATAATATATTTTATTCAATGTACTATGAAAGAGAAGCTTTAAGAGGATTTGATGCAGAAGAAAACCACGCTGTACCAGGTACATTTGAAGTAGAAATAAAACCAAATGAAGATAAAGAAATAGTATTTTTCTGCTCATTAGATGGAGAATATGGCAATAGCTTGGAAGAATTACAAAGATTAAGTGGTACAAAAATAATAGAAAATGAGAAAAAAAGAATAAATGAGCAAATAAAAAAATCAGAATTAATAAATTTCAAAAAATTACCTAAGGAAGAAGAAGAAAAGCAAAGCTATATAGATTTAGTAAATACATACATGGTTGCATCAGATAATTTTATAGTATATAGACCAAGTATGGGACTTCATACAATAATAGCAGGCTATCCTTGGTTCTTGGATTGGGGAAGAGATACATTAATTGCATTTGAAGGATTACTATTAATTTCGAAAAAATTTGATATAGCTGAAGAAGTAATGTTGACTTTTGCAAAATCAGTAAAACAAGGAATTGTACCAAATGGATTTGATGAATATGATAATCATCCTTTATATAATAGTGCAGATGCATCACTTCTATTATTTGAAGTGGTACAAAAATATTTAGATTATACAGGAAACTACGATTGGGTTAAGGAAAATCTATATGGAACTTTAACAAAAATAATAGACAGTTACATTAATGGAACAAATATAGATGGAAATAACATAAGATTTGATGATAAAATGTTTTTAATTTCAGCAGGAACAATGGATACGCAAAACACATGGATGGATGCAAAAGTTAATGGAAAGCCTGTTACTCCTAGAAATGGAAAAGCAGTAGAATTGAATGCTATGTGGTATAATGCTTTGAAAACCATGCAGAACTTAGCAAACCATTATATAAAACCAGTAAAATATTATGAATATGGTATGCTTGCAAAAAATTGCCAGAAATCATTTGTGAAAAGATTTTATAATCCATATAAAAAATGCTTATATGATGTTTTAGGTGATGATAAAATAAGACCAAATCAAATCTTTGCTATAAGTTTAACTTATCCGATTCTTGATTGTAGTAAAGACATGGCAAAAGAAGTTTTTGTTACAGTAACTCAAAAATTACTTAATAAATACGGTTTGCAAACATTAGCATCAGGAGAAGAAGGATTTTCAGCTGTATATAAAGGCTCACCAGAAGAAAGAGATAGCGTATATCATCAAGGAATCACTTGGCCATGGCTTTTAGGTCCATATTATAATGCACTAAAAAATTTAATAAAAGCAGAAAAAGATGAAAATCGTAAAAATAAATTAATAAATACTCTAACTCAATTTAGACTAAATACAGCAAATACATTTACAAATGAAATTACAAAAGGAAACACAATAGGAAGTATTTGTGAGATATATGATTCTACTGAACCTTCAAGTGGAAAAGGAGCATTTGCCCAAGCTTGGAGTGTTGCAGAAGTATTTAGAATAATGTTAGATAAAGATTAATAAGATAAAAGGAAGTACCAATGAGAATTTTAGGAATTGACCCAGGATTTGCAATAACTGGATATAGCATAATTGAATATGTAGGAAATCATTTTACATTAGTAACCTCAGGAGCTATACTTACAAAAGCAGGAGAATCATTTCCAGACAGGCTTGTAAAAATATATGATGATTTACAAAATATTATAGATACATATAAACCAGAAGTTATGTCAATTGAAGAGTTGTTTTTTAATACTAATACAACAACAGCAATTAATGTAGCACAAGCAAGAGGCATTGTATTAGTTGTGGCAAGAAAAAATAATGTGCCAATTTATGAATATACACCACTTCAAATAAAACAAGCTGTAACTGGATATGGTAGAGCAGATAAACTACAAGTTCAAAAAATGGTAAAATCAATATTAAAAGTAGATAAACTACCAAAACTAGATGATACAACAGATAGTATGGCAGCAGCAATATGCTATGCCCATTCAAACAAATTTTCAAAATGCTTATAATTTGCCTAAGGTAACTTTATATTATTAAAGCATATATAGAAGCAAACTAAGTAGATTTAATTCAAGCGATTTAAATTAAAGGAGAAAAAATGATTTATTTATTATATGGGGAAGATGAATATCTAAGAAATGAATATTTAAAGAAAATAAAAAAATCATTTGGAATTCTGCAACTAGGAATAAATTACGTTCAAATTGATGAAAACAATGTAAATCAAATAATATCAGATATAGAAACACCAGCATTTGGATTTGAAACAAAACTAATTTTAGCAAAAGATACAGGCTTATTTAAAAAGAAAAATGCGTTTTCTGATACACTTGCAGAATATTTAAAAAATAATAAAGCAGAAGGTGTTGAATTAGTATTTGTAGAAAATGAGGCAGAGAAAAATTCTTTATACAATACAATTCAAAAAATTGGTGAAGTAAAAGAATTTAAAGAACAAAAACTACCTCAATTGATAACAAAAGTAAAATCAATTGCCAATGCATATAATGTAAATATAAAAGAAAATGTTGCACAATACTTTATTGAATGTGTCGGAACAAATATGAGCGACATTATAAATGAAATAAGAAAATTAATTGAATACGCTGGAAATGGCGGAGAAATAAAAAAAGAAGATATTGATGAATTAAGCATAAAAAAATCAGAGAGCATAATTTTTGACTTAACAGATAATTTAGGAAAGAAAAATATAGAAAAGGCGATAGAAGTTTTGCATAATTTAATCTACGCAAAAGAGCCAATTCAAAGAATACTAATTATGCTATATAATCATTTCAAAAAATTATATATAATAAAACTAGCTAGCAAAGAAAATAAAAATATACAAGAAAGCTTAAAACTTAAACCAAACCAAACATTTCTTGTAAATAAATATAGTATGCAAGCTAAATATTTTAGTGAGGGGGAATTGCGAAGTTTAATTGAAGAACTAATAAAAATAGATAGTTCTTCTAAATCTGGAGGACTAGATATTAATATAGGACTAGAAAGCGTACTTTGCAGATATTGTTCATGAAAGCATTAGTAGATAAAAGAATTAGAGAAGAAGAATTTAATTACTTGCTTGAAAAGTTAAAACTAGACATTATACTTATAGAGCCATCAAAACAGGTTTATCCGGAAATATCAGCACATAGTGATATTTTTTATGCCAAAATAGATAATCAAATATATTGTAGTCCAAATGCAAAATATATTGAAACAAATTTCATAATTGGAAAAGAACCAGTTAAGTATAAATATCCAGAAGACGTGAAATATAATGTTTGTCAAATTGGTAAATATGTAATAGGAAGTAAATATGTAGATGAAAAGCTTAAAGATAAAGTAAATGTTTTAGTAAATCAGGGATATACAAAATGTAATATAGCAGTCACAGGAGAAAATTCTTGTATAACATCAGATGTAGGGATATATGAAAAACTAAAAGATTTAGGAATGGATGTTTTATTACTTCAAACAGACAACATAGCTCTTCTTGATGAAAATAATGAAATTTCAGAAATGCACGGTTTCATTGGCGGAGCAAGTGCTTTAATAGGTGACACATTTGTGCTATTTGGAGATATAGAATATTTAAGCAAAGAAAACAGAGAGAATTTACTTGAACATATAGAAAAACATAATTTGAAATTCAAAGATTTCAAATATTTAAAAATAGTAGATTATGGTGGAATCATAACTTATGAATAAATTATTTAAAATAATAATGAATAAATAATACCTAACTTTAACATAATAAAGTTGGGTATTATTTTATTTGAGACTAAATTATTATAAAGATGAAATACTGGGCAAAATTAAATAAGATAAATTAATACCGATAAATTTTGTTATAAAAAGAGGTATAGAATGGATTTTAGAACAGATTTAGCTGATGAGAGATTAAGTGAATGTTTAAAAACAGAAAAGGTAGAAGGAATATCTTCAGAAGATGTTAACCTAGGAGATACTTTAAAAGTAACAAGGGTAAAAGTACTAAATGAAAAAGGTAAACAAAAGATTGGGAAAGATATAGGAACATATATAACATTGGAAATTAAGAATATTGAAATCATAGCAGAAGAAGAATTAGAGAAAATAAGTCAAGTTTTAGCGGAACAATTAAAAGATTTAATAAAAGGATATAAATCTATTTTAGTAGTGGGATTAGGTAATATAGATACAACAGCAGATTCGATTGGACCAAAAGTAATAAAAGACTTAAGCATAACAAGACATTTAAAAAAATATGCTCCTGAATTAATAAATGAAGGAACAAATGAAATAAGTGCAATTGCGCCAGGAGTGTTAGGAACAACAGGAATAGAAACTCGGCGAAATTATAAAAGGGATAACAGAAAAAATTAAGCCAGATTGCATTATAGCAATAGATGCACTAATTTCAAGAGATATCTCAAGACTATTTAAAACAATACAAATAAGCGATACTGGAATAACACCAGGGGCAGGAGTAGGAAATAATAGAAAAGAAATAAGCCAAAAAACAATGGGAGTACCAGTAATAGCAATAGGAGTTCCAACATTAGTAGAAGCGGCAACAATAGTTGCAGACAGCATAGAACTTATATCAAAACAATTTGAAGAATTTAAAGAATTAAAAGAAGCAACAAAAGAAGATAAATATAGACTAATGAAAGCAGTATTAGAACCATCAAAATACAATTTAGCAGTTACACCAAAAGAAGTAGATAGCTTAGTAGATAATATGAAATTAATAATTGCACATGGAATAAATAATAGTGTTTTACATTGATTTAATAGGAATTTTTAATAAAGGATGTACTTTTTCTAAAGATTTTCAAGTAACAACGGACTTTTTTGAAAATTCCTAAAGAAGTAAAAATATTTCTTGAGAGCAAGTAAAATCTTCAAAAAAGGCCATCCCATTTAAAAAAATCAAATTAAATAATGAATAATTGTTAATATTAATAAATGTGCAGGATAAAAAATATAAAATGAATACTTTAAACTTGGACCTTTTTTTCCGTTATATAAAAGCATAAAAATTACAGGGAAAAATGTACCAAGTATTTGAGCAATTACAATAGAAGTATAAGTCATTCCAAAATTACTGCTATATTTTATAAGGCATAATGCAAAGAACACTATAAAAAATAAAATATTGTTATTAAAATAAGTTACAGCATTTGGAGAGGCTTCTCTATTAGGCTCAGATTTTTTATCATTATAAAATAGGTAAATACATAATATTAAACAAACTCCAAACCAGCCATAATCAGTTTGAGCAAATTCTGCAAGTATCATCAGTATAACATCTAATACAATTGCAAGCAACTTATATTTTTTAGGCAAAGTATCCAATATGTATACTGCCAATAAACCTATTGCTAAAGTGAAAAATACATTAAGCAAGTCAAATCGTCCTATATAACAATATGTAAATAAACTAAATGGAATTTGTGAAATTATTCCAAATATGAATAATCTAAATAAATATTTTTTTACATCCTTAGTGTGTTTATAACCAACAACTAGTTGAAAACAAAATAGAGGAAAAGCTATTCTTCCAATAATATTTAAAAAACTAAAACGACCTAAAATAGCATCTCCACTATGGTCACAAAGCATTGTGATAATAGCTATGATTTTTATAACAAAACTAGACATTTTAATACCTCTTTCAAAATTTTTATTAATACACAATATTACTCCATAAACAAAAATAAAATGTTAGCCTATGCATAATATTAGTTAAAATACTTTGTAAAAGGAATATTAGGAAGTTTTATTATTTTACCATTCAAATAATCTAATATTCCAGATGGAGTAGTAAATTTAAAAGTTAAACTATAACTACATAATAACTGAGTATTCACATTAAATCTTTTATTAATTTCATATGAACCATATTTACCATCACCTAAAATAGGCAATCCAAGATGAGATAAATGAGCTCTAATTTGATGAGTTTTCCCTGTGTGAAGAGTAACATCTAGTAGGCAAAGTTTTTTAGAAGGATTGCTTTTAATCAAATTATATGAAGTTTTAATTTTTGAATAGCCTTTTTTAAAACTATCAGAAATATACACGATAGATTTTTTACTGTCCTTAAATAAATATCCATTAACACTATCAGAATTCTTTTGCGGAATACCGTAAGAGCAACAAATATAATGTTTTTCAATTTCCTTATTTTTAAATTTATCAAGTAAAATTTTTAAACTATCATCATTCTTGGCAAATAAAACTAATCCGATTGTATTAAAATCAATTCTATGACATGGTTCAATAAAATCATACTTCTCTTTCAATATAGATGTCAAAGAATAATCGCCAGTAACTTCTATGCCACAAGGCTTATTAACTACAACAATATTATCATCTTCATATATAATTTCAATTTCGTTTAAATTCACGCCAAAAAGCTCGCTGTCAACAATATAAAGAGTAATGACATCACCGATTACGGACTTTAACATTTTCATTTACTCTTTTTCCATTAACTTTTATATCTTTTTTTCTTAAAGCCTTATGTATAGAGCTGATTTTTAAAGATGGGTAAATATTACTCAATACAGAAATCAGTGGCTTATTATCGTATTTTTCTTCAATTTGAATACTTCTCATAAAATTTCCAATCTATATAAATTTTTTCTATATTATATAATAGAAAAGTAGAGGATTTCAACACTTAGGATTATAAAATGTTAAGAAATATAAATAAGTAGGAGTTTTAAAACCATAGCAGGTAAATTGACATAATATTGACAATTTGATATAATATACTTACGTCTTTTTGGAGGTGAAAGCATGAAAGACAACAAACTCCTTAAGGAGACAGTAGTAAAAACGACCCTAAAGTTCGGTATTCATGTCGAATACATCCAGCAAAGGGAGGATTGGAAAGAAGCAAAGGAACTATTCATCGATATGGTGCAAGAGCCTATGGTGTGCCTAAAAGACTTTGGATTCACTGACGGTGAGATTCAGAAGTTCCTGAGAGCAACAGAGAAAGGGCTTCCGACCTGTCTGGCATTGGTTGTCATGAAAAAAGCAATTGACGGATGCCACAACATGGGAGAGCTCAAAGAGAGTTTCCTAAGGCTGTGGTTCGACCAAGATGTACTGAACGAGTTGGTCGGAATGGCTTCCGCTATTTTGGACGACTACTTCATCATGAAGGGAGGAACGGTGTTCTAATGCAAACCGGGTCGCGTGGTATACCACGCGGCTTTTTTATATAGGAAAAATCAAGTTTTCATATTAAATAAAAAATATAGCACACTACCTAAAAAATAAATCAGAGCATAAAAAAGTAGAAAAAACAGTAGTAAATAAATGGAAAAAAATGTATAATTTAAATATCCCTGCTTTGTACCGCACTCTTAAATAGGTGCATACATAGTTAATTTTTCCATGTAAAATAGCATCATAAGAGAGGAGGATTTTTATATGAACAAATTAAAAATACCAGAAAATCACAGCGGTATAAGTAAAACATTACGTCTACCAGACAATGTAATTGACGACGTACAAAAATTAGCAGACAACAAAAACTTATCTTTTAACAAAACAGTAATAGCTCTACTAAAATACTCTCTTGAAAATCTTGATGATAGTGACAAAGAATTATTAAAGAAAAAAGGATAAGAAAATAGCTACTTCAAAACGAAGTAGCTATTTTACGTAAATTATTAAAAATTAGCGATGTTAAAAATCAGCAAAATGTACTAGCATAAAAAATAATTTATAAAAAATTATCTAAGTAAAAAATACAAAGCAATAATAATTTCAATAATTAAAATTATAGGAAATCCAAATTTAAAATACCATTTCTTTGTTTTATGCCTGAAAACATACATGCCGACAATACCACCAATTCCACCGCCAAGTAGTACAAGTAGAAATAAAAATTTTTCACTAACTCTCCAATCACCAAGCTTGGCTTCATGCTTGTCCCACCACATTATTAAAAAAGTTAATAGATTAATTACTATTAAATAAATAATAATTTTTGTAGGCGTAAAAATAGCTTGAAATAATAAATTATAATCTCCCATAGGTAATCCTTTCTAAAAAATTATGCATCAATTCCAATTTTAGAATCTTTAACTCTTTTTCTGTATAGAGTAATTTTTCTACCTAAAACCTGTACAACAGTACAATTAACTTTTTCAGCTATTTGAACTGCAATTTCATCAGCTTCAAGAGGAGATGTTTCTAAAACATTTATTTTTATTAGTTCACGAGCTTCTAGAGCATCATCAACTTGTTTTATTAAATTATCATTAACTCCAATTTTTCCTACTTGAATAATAGGGGTAATAGTATTGGCTAAACTTCTTAAATAAGCTCTATCTTTACTATTCATAAAATCTTATTATATGATTATTATTTTTATTTATATAATCATAAACTCCTTTCTAAAACATTATAACATATAATTTTAAAATTATAAATAAAAATTTTAAAATTAGTATTGACATTCTTAAAATAATATTGTACAATAATTCTTGTCAGCAGAAATGCAGGTGTAGTTCAATGGTAGAATTCCAGCCTTCCAAGCTGGCTATACGGGTTCGATTCCCGTTACCTGCTCCAAACTTAAACCTTACGAGTTATATTCGTAAGGTTTTTATTATGTTTTTAGCAAATAGACAATAAAAACACATCTGTGACTTGCAGACTTTTACATATTATTTTGCATTTAATGCTTGACATTTGGCTGAAAAACGTATATAATTAATATATCATAAACGGGAGCAGAAAGAGTGGAGCAAATCCACTCTTTCATTACGTAATTGGCGTAAAATATTTAAGGAGGAAAATATTAGTTATGACAAGCCTAGAAAAAAAGATAGAAGAGCTAGTCAAACCAATCATAGAAAATTTAGGATATAAAGTCTATGATGTAATTTACCAAAAAGAAGGAAAAGAAAATTACTTAAGAATATTTATCGATAGCCCTAAAGGAATTGATTTAAACGATTGCGAGAAAGTAAATGATAGTGTAAATGATATACTTGATGAAAAAGACTATATAAAAGCACAATATTATCTTGAAATATCTTCACCTGGAATTGAGCGTAATCTTAGACGTGATGGACAATTTCTAGAAAATATAAACAAGAAAATAGAAGTGCATTTATACAATAGCATAAACAATACTAAAGTAATTACAGGAATACTTAAAGAATACAATGAAGACAATATAGTTATAGATGATATGAAAATAGAAAAATCAAATATTGCAAGTGTAAAAACAATATATAATTGGGAGGAATGTTAAAAAATGAAGAAAAAGGAAACAAAAATAGTAAACAAAGGAATTGATACAACTGAGCTTATACAAGCAATGGATGAGCTAGAAAAAGAAAATGGTATTAAAAAAGATTTTCTAATGGAATCAATTGAATCAGCATTAGTTATAGCATATAAGAAAAATTTTGACTGCAATGATGAAAATGTAAAAGTAGTATTAGACAAAAATGATGGTCAAATGCATGTATATCAGGAAAAAGATGTTGTAGAAGAAGTAGCAGACGACAAAAAAGAAATAAGCTTAGCAAATGCACAAAAAATAAACTCAAATTATAATGTTGGAGATAAAGTAAACTTCGAATTAATGCCAAAAGAATTTGGTAGAATCGCAGCACAAACAGCAAGACAAGTAATAACACAAAAATTAAGAGAAGCATCAAGAGATGTTATATTTACAGAATTTGCTGACAAAAAAGGAGAAATAATAACTGGTCTAGTACAAAAAGCAGATGGTGGAGCAGTTATAATGGACTTAGGAAGAATCGAAGGAATAATGCCTAAAAAAGAGCAAATACCAACAGAAAAATATCATGTTAATGATAAAATAAGAGCTTGCATAATAAGTGTAGAAAAAGGTGTTAAGGGCTCAACACAAATAATACTTTCAAGAGCAAGTACAGAATTTGTAAGAAAATTATTTGAAATAGAGATTCCTGAAATCTACGAAGGTGTAATTGAAATAAAAAGTATTTCAAGAGATGCAGGTTCTCGTAGTAAAGTAGCTGTATATTCACCAAATCCTAATATTGACCCAGTTGGTTCTTGTGTTGGACAAAAAGGTATACGTATACAAAATATCATAAATGAATTAAATGGTGAAAAAATAGATGTTATAGAATGGAACGAAGACCCATCAATTTATATATCAGCGGCACTTCTTCCAGCAAAAGTATTGGCAGTAGATATAAAAGAAGAAGAAAAATTTGCACAAGTAATAGTTCCAGATGACCAATTATCATTAGCAATTGGTAAAGGCGGACAAAATGCAAAACTTGCTGCAAAATTAACTAATTGGAAAATAGACATAAAGAGTGAATCACAATTTAGAAAGATACTTGAAGAAAAAATGGAAGAAGAGAATGAAAACAATATAAGCGAAAATGTTGAAGAAGAGGTCACTTCAGAAGAAGAAGTTAGTTCAGAAGAATAAAATCGCTTAAAAAGTCTAATTAGAGCTTAAAGGAATAATTTTATAAAAAAGTCATAAAATGTTAATTAAGAGAATATAAGAGGTGTAATGTTGAAAAGAATTATCGTAAACAAATTTAATAAAAATATTGCAGGGGGTGATTTGATTGGGTAAAATAAAAATACATGAATTAGCAAAAGAATTAAAATTAGAAAATAAAGAAGTAATCGAAATAGCAAATAAGTTAGGACTAAAAGTTACAAGTCACTTAAATGCAATTGAAGAAAAAGACGCAAATAGAATCAGAGAAAATGTAAAAGGTGAAGAAAAGAAAAACGAAGTTAAAACAACTGGTCAAGTGATTATTAGAAGAGAAGTTATTGTAAGTGATGAAGAGGCTGAAAAAGAAAAGAAAAAAATTGAAGAAGCAAAAAAGAAAACAGCAGATTTAGGATTTAATCAAAAAAGAAATAAAGACTATAATATAGTGTATAGAGAAAAGCCTACTAAGCCAATGACTGTTAGCGAACTTTTTGGAATAAAGCCTAAAAAAGAAGAAAAAAAGGTTGAACCTAAAAAGAAAGAAGAGCCTATTCAAGAAAAGGCTCCAGAGAAAAAAGTTGAACCAGCAAAGTCAGAAGTTAAAGAAGTTGTTAAAGAAGAAAAGAAAGTAGAAGTAAAACCACAAGTAGAAAAGCCAAAAGAAACTACAGGGCAAGTAACAACACAAAAAAATCAATTTAATAGAAATAATAACAATAAAAACTATAACAACAATTATAATAACCACAACAACAATAACTATGGAAATAGAAATAACAACTCTCATCAAAATAATTATAATAATCACGGATTTAACAAAAATAATAATAAAAATGGAAATAATAACTTCGGAAACAACAATTTCAGAAATAATAATAACAACTCAGGAAATAATTTCAAAAGACCTATGAACAACAAAAATATTGACAGAAATATTAAAGATATAATGTCAAGTGAAATTGTAGAAAAGAGCAATCAAAGAGATTACAGTACAAGAATAATAGATAAACAAAAAGCCAACAGATATAACAATCAAGATGATAAAAAGAAAAGAAATAGAAGAACAGGCGGAGAAGATAATTTCAATGAGGATAAGTTAAGAAACTTAAAACAAGTTGATAAATTATCTAATATGTTTGAAGACCAAGAAGGTGGAATGCTTGATTACTATGATTTATCAACAGTAAGAGGTAAAAGAAATAAAAGAAAGCCTAAAAAAGATGAAGAAAGAAATAAGCAAAAAATCTTTGACTTAAAAGAAATAACTATACCAGAAAATATAACAGTTAAAGATTTAGCAGCAGATTTAAAGAAAACAAGTACAGAAGTTATTAAAAAACTATTTGATTTAGGAATAATGGCAACAATAAATCAAACACTTGACTTCGATACAGCATATTTAGTAGCAGATAGTTTTGGAGTAACAGCAAATAAAAAAGAAGAAGTTAAAGACGAAGACATTTTATTTGATGATTCTGAAGACAAAGAAGAAGACTTAAAACCACGTCCACCAGTAGTTGTTGTTATGGGACACGTTGACCACGGTAAAACATCTTTACTAGATGCAATTAGAAAAACTCATGTAATAGAAGGTGAAGCCGGTGGAATCACACAACACATTGGTGCATACAAAGTAAATATAAATGATAGAGAAATTACATTCTTAGATACACCGGGACATGAAGCTTTTACAAGTATGCGTGCTAGAGGTGCTCAAATCACAGATATAGCAATATTAGTTGTAGCAGCAGATGATGGTGTTATGCCTCAAACAGTAGAAGCTATAAACCATGCAAAAGCAGCAAATATTCCAATAATAGTTGCTATTAACAAAATAGATTTACCAGGAGCAAACCCAGACAGAGTAAAACAAGAACTTATGAAATATGACTTAGTTCCAGAAGAATGGGGCGGAGACACAATATATGTTCCAATATCAGCTTTAAAACATATTAACATAGACAATTTACTAGAAATGGTATTGTTAGAAGCAGATATGTTAAACTTAAGAGCAAATCCTAATAAACAAGCTAAAGGTGCAGTTATAGAAGCAAGACTAGATAAAGCTCAAGGACCAGTTGCATCAATGCTTGTACAAAGAGGAACATTAAATGTTGGAGATAGAATAATAGTTGGAAATGCAATTGGTAGAATAAGAACAATGAAAAACGACAAAGGCAAGAAAGTAAAAGAAGCCGGACCATCAACACCAGTTGAAGTAACAGGTCTAACAGAAGTACCAGAAGCAGGAGATATATTCTATGAAGTTAAAGATGAAAAAACTGCTAAACACTTAATAGAACAAAGAAAACTAGCTTCAAGAGAAAAATCAATTGCAAATAATGATGTAGTAACATTAGATAACTTATTTGAAAAAATGGAAAGTGAAGATTTGAAACAACTTAACATAATTGTAAAAACAGATGTACAAGGTACTGCAGAAGCAATGAAATCATCACTTGAAAAACTTTCAAATGATGAAGTTAAGGTTAAAGTTATTCATTCAAATGCTGGTGGTGTTACTGAATCTGATGTACAACTTGCAAAAGCTGCAAATGCAATTATTATAGCATTTAATGTAAGACCAGTAGGAGCAGCTAAACAATTGGCAGAAAAAGATGGAGTAGAAATAAAACAATATTCTGTAATTTACCAAGCAATAGAAGATGTACAAGATGCAATGAAAGGAATGCTTGCACCTGTATATGTTGAAAAGAATATTGGTAATGCAGAAGTAAGACAAACATTTAGAATTTCTAATGTAGGAACAATTGCTGGATGCTTTGTATTAGACGGAAAACTAGAAAGAAATGCAGGCGTAAGAGTAATAAGAGAAGGCGTTGTTATACATGATGGCAAATTAGTATCTTTAAAGAGATTTAAAGATGATGCAAAAGAAGTTTCAAAAGGCTTTGAATGTGGTATTCAAATTCAAGATTACAATGATGTAAAAGAAGGAGATATCATAGAAGCTTATGTACAAGAAGAGGTAAAAAGATAATAATTGCCTCAAAAAAACAATAAATTGCCTTTTTAAATATAAAGGCAAAATAAAAAGAGGTTAGATACAATGGCTAAAAATACAAATAGACTTGGTAGAGTAAATGAAGAATTGAAAAAAGAAATAAGCCAAGTTATAAATTATGAATTGAAAAATCCAGATGTAACTGGTATGATTAGCGTAACTAAGGTCAAGGTAACACCTGACCTTAAGTATGCTAAAGTTTATGTAAGTATTCTTAATCCTAAAAATTTAAGTAAAACTTTAAGTGGACTAAAAGAAAGTGCAGGTTTTATTAGAAGTAGAGTTGCACAAACAGTAAATTTAAGAATTACACCAGAATTAGTATTCGAATATGACGATTCAATTGAATATGGGGAGAGAATTGATGCAATACTTAAAGAATTAAAGAAGGATGAGAAATAATTTAAAAAAGTTATATGTTAGCAAAGATGAATTTGTTAACTGAGTAAGGAGATAATATGTCAACTTTAGATGAAATATTAAAGGAAATAAAAAAAGCAAATGACATTGTAATATTAACACACAACAATCCTGATGGAGATGCAATAGGCTCAAGTTTAGCTGTATATATTGCATTAAAAGAAGCAGGAAAAAATGTAGAAGTAGTAATACCAAAAATGCCTAGAATTTATAATTTTTTACCATGTGCAGATGAAGTAAAAAAAGAAGCAAGTAAGCAAAGTTATGATTTAGCAATATCTTTAGACTGCGCAACAATTAAATTATTAAATGGATGGGCAAACTATTTTGAAGATGCAAAAACAAGAATTGTTATAGACCATCATAGCACAAATGATATGTATGGAGATTTAAACTATGTAGAATTAGGTTCTCCAGCTTGTGCACAAGTATTATATGTTCTATTTAATTACTATAATATAGAAATAACACCAGAAATAGGAACATGCCTAATGACAGGTATAATAACAGACACAGGTGGATTCCAATACTCAGCAGTCTCAAAGGAAACTTTTGAAATAGCAGCAGAGCTTCTAGGTTCAGGAGTAAATATTTCAAAAATTTACAAAAGAGTATTTGCAACACATACAAAAGGAAATTTCGAATTAAGAAAAATAGCACTTCAAAGAATGGAATTCTTAGAAGATGGCAAAGTTGCATTTTCATACATAACCAAAAAAGATGAAGAAAAAGTAAATGCTGAAGATGGAGATAATGAAGGCTTAGTTAATGAAGGTAGAAATATAGAAGGAGTAGAAGTATCTATATTCTTACGTGAAATAGACGAAGGAATGAGAGTTTCAGCAAGGTCTAATGACTATGTCAATGTTTCAGATGTATGTTTGATGTTTGGTGGCGGTGGTCACGTACATGCAGCAGGTGCAACTATGCAAGGAACAGTAGAACAAATAAAAGAAAAATTGCTAAAAGAAGTTAAACTTCAATTAAAATAAGTGAGTTGAAAAATAATTACAATTTTGGCGGTGTCAAGCTTCATTTGAAATTTAATCAACGTACAGCTAAGTACGCCTCATAAATTTCAAATTTGCTTTCCTTGCCAAAATTTAATTCTTTTTCAACTATTTTTATATAAAGAGGGATATTATAAAATGAATGGCGTAATAGTAGTAGATAAAGCAAAAGGCAATACATCATTTGACGAAATTAGAAAAATAAGAAAAGAATACAACATAAAAAAAGTGGGACATACAGGAACATTAGACCCAATGGCAACAGGAGTTCTTACTATACTTGTTGGAGAAGCTACCAAATTGTCAGATTATCTAATGAACCATGATAAAGAATATGTTGCAACATTGAGCTTAGGCGAAAAAAGAGATACTGGAGATAGTGAAGGAAAAATTATCGAAACTAAAAAAGTTCCTGTCCTTAGTGAAAAAAATGTTAAAGAAACCTTAAAGTCATTTGAAGGAGAAATTAGTCAAATTCCACCAAAATATTCAGCAATAAAAGTTAATGGAAAAAAGCTCTATGAATATGCGAGAAGCGGAGAAGAAATCGAAATAAAACCAAGAAAAGTTAACATTTTTGAAATTAACTTGATAGAAATAAAAGAAAACAATATAACATTTAAAGTACACTGTTCTAAAGGAACATATATTAGAACTTTATGTGAAGACATTGCCGAAAAACTAGGCACAGTAGGATATATGAGTAGCCTAAGAAGGACCAGAGTTGGAAACTTTACTTTAGATGATGTAGGAAAGATAATATCTATTGAAGAAACACTAAAAAATGAGCCAGAATATAAATTGAAAAGCAAAGAATTAAATAAATTTATGAATGGTGTAAAAATAATAACTAACTTAAAAGATGGACTAGTTAGAGTATATGATAAAGATAAATTCATTGGCATAGGTGAGATAAAAAATAAAGAATTAAAAAGAAAAATTGTTGTCTAATAGGTTTTTTATAAAAAATAGCCCAAAATTAGGCAAAAATAAAAAATACCCCACATTAGCCGTAAGATGAGAGAAATTTTAAGAGCCTGTTTTCACAGGTGGGTGTCTTGTTGAATGCTCCTGGGTTTCTTACTTAAAAAGCAAGCATACACGCCACATTCAAAGGCGGACTCCCTTTAATCTAATTTGTTGGTTCTAAAATTCCAGTCTACACGCACTACGCAGGGAATATTTATTTTGTATATATAGAATATCATATTAAAGAAAAAAAAGCAATAGAAATATCGTAACCATTGAAATTATTTATACATTGTGATATAAAATAATTGGAGGAAAAACATATGAAAAAGAAATCTTTAATAATTGATGAAAAAAGTAGAAAAAGAAATAAGCTTATAGCTAAATTAATTGTGACACTAATACTTGTCGTGCTATGTACAGTTACAATAATAGATATTATTACCATATATAAAATAAATGATAGCTTTTCTGATAGCATAGATGAAATTGCAAGACTAAATTCAAAAACAGTATTTAGCATAGATAGAATTTATTTATATAGCAGTGCAGATGCAACAAGTAATGAAACAACAAAACCAGTGTGGGATTTAAACATTTTTCAATTCACAGATATAGCACTATATATAAATAATAGAGCAGATGAAGGCGTGACATATGAAAATACAATTAAAGAATTAACAATAGATAATGTAAAATTTAACAATATACAAAGTGGAACACCTGCTTTATATTACAAAAATGTAAATGACTTTGCAAAATTAACTAATTCAGAAGAAAATAAAATAGGAGATTCTTTAGAATTTAATGTAATTAATTCTGGAGAGGCAGATTACAGCACGCCTGTAATATATAGTAATTGCCAAAATCCTATAACATTAGAATATGTAAATACAGGAATGAAGGAAAACACTATAATATCAGATATTTCAACACCTTTAACATATGATGGTAGTTTACTAAGAAAATCAGGAATTTTGATTAGCCAAATAGAGTGTACGCTTTCATTTAGAATTACAATTATAAATAATTACAATCAAAAATATGTTGCCACTGTATATATAGATATACCATTAGAGGACAGTTTAAATAATACAAGCATTTATGATGGAAAAATAATTAGAAACTTGGAAAACACTAATTTAGTTAAATTTGTAAGAGTTGAGTAAGAGACGAAAGGAATAAAAATGACAATAAAACAAGCATTAAATTTGGCAAGACAAAATTTAGACAGCATAGATGCAAAAGTTTTGTTAAAATTTATCTTAAAAAAAGATAATACATACATAATTGCAAATGCCAATAAAGAAATGTCAAGAGACGAAGAAAATGAACTTCAAGAATCAATCCAAAAGATAAAAGATGGTTTCCCATTGCAATATATAACACACAATCAAGAATTTATGGGAATTAATTTTGAAGTAAATCAAAATGTATTAATCCCTCAACCAGATACTGAAATACTTGTAGAAAATACTATTAGACTAGTTTTAGAAAATGAGTCTTTAGAAAATCAAGAAAATAGTAAAAAAACAATGCAAATACTTGATTTGTGCACTGGAAGCGGAGCAATTGCTGTCTCACTTAAAAAATATTTACCAGACGTTAAAATATTTGCATCAGATATTAGTGAAAAAGCTTTAGAGGTAGCTAAGAAAAATGCAAAGAATAATAATGTAGAAATAGAATTTATAAAATCTGATATGTTTGAAAATATACATGAAAAATTTGACATAATAGTATCTAATCCACCATATATAAAATCAGAAGAAATAGAAAAACTATCTAAAGAGGTTCAAAATGAGCCTAAGTTGGCATTAGATGGTGGCAAAGATGGACTTAAGTTCTATAAAATAATTTCAAAAGAAATAAAAAACTATTTAAAAGAAAATGGAACTTTACTAATGGAAATTGGCTATGATGAAGCAAATGAAGTAATGAAATTATTTGAAAACTCAACCTGCATAAAAGACTATGCAAATAATGACAGAGTAATAGTATGGAATAGAGGATAGAAATTATGGAATCATTCTCAAGAAAAGTTAAAGAAGAATTAAGTAAATTAAATAATTTGTCTAATAAAGACCTTGTAAAATGTGAATTACAAGGTTATTTGTTAACAGCGAATTCAAATAAATTCACAACAGAAAATGAATATAATATAAATAGATTTAGCAAGCTATTAAGCAATAGTGGGTTAGAAGACTTTAAAATTGAAATGCAAGGAAATAAATTTTGTATTACAACAAAAAAGAAAATAGAATTAAACCAAGAAATAAGTGATATAGAAGAAGCAAAAGCAATTGTAAGAGGTAGCTTTATGGGAGCAGGCTCTATTAGTAATCCCAAAAGTAAATATCATCTTGAAATAGTATTTCAAGATGAAGAAAACGCTTTAAAAGTAAATCACATACTAAATCATTTTAATATAAATAGTAAAGTTTTGCAAAGGGCTAAAAACTACATTGTATATATAAAAGATGGAGAAGAAATATCAAACTTTTTAGCTTTTATAGGGGCAAATAGTAGTGTTTTAAAATTTGAAGAAAATAGAGTTATAAGAGATGTAAGAAATAATGTAAATAGAATAGTTAATTGCGAAACAGCAAATTTAAATAAGGTCATTCAAACAGCAGTAAAACAAATTGAAGACATTAAATTAATCAAAAAAAATAATAAATTTAAAGATTTGAAAGAAGGAGAAAGAGAGCTAGCTGAACTAAGATTGAAAAATCCAGAAGCATCTTTAAATGAACTTGGAAAAATGCTTGAAAAACCAATAAGTAAATCAGGGGTAAACCATAGAATGAAAGCTATTGAAAATATGGCAGAAGATATTAGGAGAAATCAATGAAAGAACTAGGAATTTACATTCACATTCCATTTTGCAAAAGCAAATGCTTATATTGCGATTTTAATTCATATGCGAATAAAGATTCTTGTATAGATGGATATATAAAATCTGTAAAAAGAGAAATTGAAAGATATGCACAGGGAAATAAAAACGTACTAGTGAAAACTATATATATTGGTGGAGGTACACCATCATATATAAAAGAAAAATATATAAAAGAATTAATTGAAACCATAAAGAAAAATTTTGAAATATTTTCAAATGCAGAAATAACAATAGAAGTAAATCCTGGAACAGTAAATAGAAGAAAGTTAGAATGTTACTATAAAGCTGGAATAAATAGGCTAAGCATAGGCCTGCAAAGTGCAAATGATAAATTATTAAAATTAATAGGAAGAGTTCATGATTTCGAAGACTTTTTGGAAACAGTAAAATTAGCTAACACAGTTGGATTTACAAATATAAATGCTGACTGTATGATTGGACTTCCAAATCAAACCATATATGATGTAGAAGAAACTATAAACACTTTAATTAACTTACGATTAACCCATGTTTCAGTATACTCACTAATAGTAGAACCGGGAACTCCACTAGAAAAAAAGATTGATTCAGGAGAATTAAAATTGCCAGATGAAGAAATAGAAAGATATATGTATTGGTTTGCAAAGAGAAAACTTGAAGAAAACGGATACTTACACTATGAAATATCTAACTTTGCAAGACCAATGTTTAGGTCAAGACATAATATGGATTGCTGGAATCAAAAAGAATATAAAGGATTTGGAGTTTCTGCAAGCTCATATGAAAACAGAGTTAGATATACTAATATATCTAATATAGAGCAATATATAAAAAATATAGAAGAAGAAAAATTCGAAGAAAACTATATTGTTGAAGAAAAACAAGATAGAGAAGCAATGATGAAAGAATACATGCTTTTAGGTCTTAGAAAAATTACTGGAGTAAGCATTAGTGAATTTAGAAAAAAGTTTGGCACAATTCCAGCATTTAAGTATAATAAGGAAATTACGAAACTGACAGAAGAAGGTTTAATAGAATCAAACGGACTTAGTATTAGACTAACAAAAAAAGGACTAGACTTAGCAAATTTGGTTTGGGAAGAATTTGTGTAATTTTGTAACAAAAATGTAATATAATGGGGATTTATGTTAAACAAAAAAACTGCTTGACAAACATATAAAACATAGTGTATAATATATATCTGTAAACCGCCTAAGTCGGGTAGCTAAATTCTAGCAGGTAGCTAGATACCTTGCATTTATGCTTAGCGAGTATGAGAACGGAGGAGGTGCTAAGAGCCCTATGTACGCAATAATAGAAAGTTGTGGAAAACAATACAAAGTATCAGAAGGAGATGTAGTTTACTTCGAAAAATTAGATACAGAAGAAGGAAAAAAAGTTACATTTGATAACGTAGTACTTGTATCTGATGACAAAAACGTAAAAGTTGGAACTCCTTATGTAAAAGGTTGTAAAGTTGAAGGAACTGTAGTAGCTCATGGTAAAGGAAAGAAAATAATCGTTTACAAATACAAAGCAAAGAAAAACTACAGAAGAACACAAGGACATAGACAACCATATACTAAGGTTGAAATAAAATCAATCAAAGTAGCTGAATAATTTTGAATTAAGAATTTTATTAAATGGCAAAACGAACTTAGCCATTAAAAACTAAAAATCAGATTTTAAAGGTAGGTGAGAACACATGGCACATCATAAAGGTCAAGGTAGTACCGATAACGGAAGAGATAGCGAGTCAAAGAGATTAGGTATAAAGAGAGCTGATGGTCAATTAGTAAATGCAGGAAACATTTTATTCAGACAAAGAGGAACAAAAATGCATCCAGGAACTAATGTTGGAATCGGAAGCGATGACACTTTATATGCAAAAATTACCGGTATAATGAAAGTTGAAAGATTAGGAAAAGATAAAAAGAAAATAAGCGTTTATCCTGAAGCACAGGTAAAAGCTGCTAAAGTTGAAAAAAATGAAAAACCAGCTAAAGAAGCAAAAACTTCAAAAGCTAAAACAGCAAAAAAAGCTTAGTAATTTCCTAAATAAAAAATTATATTAAATAATAAAAATAGAAGCATGGAAACATAGCTTCTATTTTTTTGCAATGTTCGTCATTTGTAATAAATATGTAATATAAAATTTGTTGAAAAGTTGTATAAGATATTATATAATAATACAAAATAATAACTAATGAAGGTTTTATATGAAAAAGATAGATATAGAAAAGTATAGAAAGAAAAAAGAAGAATATGATAAAAAAATACTTGAGTTAGACTATAAAGTTGTCGAAAAGTCAGTTCAACTATACAATGCGAAAAGTGCTAACAATGAAGAGCTAAGAGACAATAGAAAAGTAGAAGACTTAAGTTATGAAATAAATAAATTAGAAGAAGAAAAGAAAAAACAAACCGAAACAATATGGAATAACATAAAAGAATTAAAAAGTGAAACAAAAAACATTATAGAAACTAAACTAAAGCAAGGACAAAACACAGATAAAGAACAATTAATTACCTCATTATTTATTATAAACAAAATAACAGATGTATATTTTAACATAGATGAATTGCAAAATTTATTATACTTATTTGACACAGACGTAAATAGTGAAAACCCACAATATATCAGTTCAGAAAAAACAAATCAATATATAAATTCTCAAAACGTAACCATAGCAAATAATTTACAACCTAATATCATACATGGAAATAATATTCCAAGCGCAAACTATAAAACAAAAGTCTTTGACATTAAAGAAGAGCGAATTATAGATTTTGAAAACCTATTAAATGTTATAAATGAATTATCAGAAAATTATAGGAGAGATGTAAGTAATTCACTAGATAGATTTATAAACAATTATAATCTTGTCAATAATTCAGAATACTTAAAAGTAGATTTTGATAATATAACTAATAATTATAATGAAATATATAAATCAAATCTAGCCAAATTTCAAAAAGATGAAAACATAGAAAACTTAAAAAATAGAATAAAAAAGTCAAGCGAAAATGAAAACGACATAAACAAAAAGATTCAAGACAATAATTTGCAAATTCAAGATAAAGAAAGAAAAATACAAGAACTACAAAATGTATATTTTGTAAGCGGATATGCAAAAAAAATCTTAGCACAAGTAATAGAAGGCGAAGCAAATATAGAAAACACTATTTTAAATAAAGAAGAAAAGCCAGATGATACATTTAATAAAATAAAAGATTTAGCATATAATAAAAGACTAAAACATATTGTAAATGTAAGCAATTGGACAAAAGGTTTAGAAGAAAAATTAAATAATTATAAATTAAAAGAAAATGATTTTCAATTTGTAATTTACTTAATTAGACAAACTCAGAATATATGCAATGCAAATTTTGAACAAGTTGCAAATTTAATAATACAATTATGTGATATAAATATACAATTAGAAGCAGTAGAAACTGTAGAAAAAAGCAAAAATAAAAAATTACAAAATTATATAAATACAAATAATATCTTATCTCAAGGAATAGATGCCATAAAGAGAAAATATTCAAGAATACCTTTTATAGGCAGAAAAGTAGGAGAGATATTAAATGCAAAAATGTTAAATTAAAAATATAAAACTCATTATGAAAATATGTAAAATTTAATAAGCACCTTTATGTTAGGGTTTAAATACTAACATAAAGGTGTTTTTTATACATTTTTATATAAATTGCCATAAGTAAATTCTTGAGATGAAAATGTTTTTCCTGCTCTTACAGTATCAATAGCAGTATTAATTTCATCAATATTTTCATCAAGAATACTTATTCTTACAGATGTTGGATTAATATTAGTGTAAGGGATAGAAGTGATTTTACTATTATAAATTGTAGAAACAGTTTGAATATTATCAGGAATAACCCTAAATTTATATCCAAGTCTATCTTTTAAATAATATTTAGAATTATTTTTACAATTCATTGTACATTGAGGGTAGCATTTATTAGATTTTCCTAATACACAATATCCCATATTCATTACAGGTAAATTTCCATAAACCATAAGCTCAGTAGGAAGTATAGAATTTTTACATAAATTAGATAAAGACATTTCATCTAACTCTGGTGAAACAGTAATCATATTAAAACCATATGAGCTCAATTCTTTAATAGTATATTTATTAAATACATTTAAAGTGTAATTACCAATTAAATCAAGCTTGCCAATGTATTGGCTCAAAGAATGTATGCTTGCTAAATTTGAGGTAACTATTCCTTTAACATTAAAAGTCTCAATATATTTGTCTAAACTATTATAAATAATATTTCTATAATTATCTTTAACAATTGTAGGCATATAAATATATAAATTACTATTAGCAGATAATAAAGTTAAAATATCTTTTAAATCTTTCTGTCTAAAGAATTTTAAAGGCACATAAATTCTATCTACATTATGAAGTTTACTATAATCATAAGATAAGTTAATATCATTCAATAACAAGCTTATACCACTATGCTTGTTATATAAATCATTATTAGCAGAAGGTTGGTCTCCGTTTGAAAAGGTAGAATTAGTTGAAGAAACTGATTCTGTGTTATTTTCAACTGTAATTGAATCTGTGCTATCATGTAAAATAGTGGTGCGTTCGAATTTTTGAATAGCAAGATTTTCTAATTCCTGAAGACAATCTCTTCTTAAAGAATTTATGGCAGATATTTTAGGCAAATATGTATTATCATCTAATACAACATCAATTTTAGTAAATTCAAATGGAGTATCAGTTGTTTTAGACAATTGCTCTATAACTCTATCTTTAGATATAGGATTACTAATTGCCTCAATAGGAGAGAGTTCAATTGTTTTACTAACACTCATTGCAGAATAAATTCCATCATCTAACGAAGTAACTTCAAGAGTTACAGGTTCGCCTTTTTTAATAGTTATTTTGCAAGATAGAGGAGCTTTTTTATTTTCAGCATTATAATATTCTTTTATACTCTTAGTTAAAGATTTACTGCTAAGTTTATATATTTTATCGCCAAGTGAAATATTACCTTTCATCCTGCCAATAGTTATAGTATCACCCTTTAAAGCTTGAACTATATTTTGCTTATTTTTCATAAGTTCAGTTACGGTGTATTTGTGAGCTTCCTTTTCCAATGAAATACTATCGCCAATACTTAGAGTTTCAGAAGTATTAAATGTGATGAGTCCTTTATTTTTATTAAATGAAGAAACATTACCGACATATAACCCCATATTATTAGGCTTTTCCTTGTATACATAGTCTAGATTCTCTTCATCACTTAAATTTCCAGTTGAAAATCCACCTCTGTTAAAAACTTGCATTAATCTTTTTACATCATTGTCATCAACCTTATAATCTTCTCCACTTAATGCTAAATCAATATATTTTCTGTATACACTTGTAACAACTGCAACATATTCAGGAGTTTTCATTCTTCCTTCGATTTTAAAAGAAGTAACACCAGCCTTAATCAAATCAGGTATGTATTTTAAAGAGCATAAATCTCTAGGGCTTAGTAAATATCCTTTATCTAAAACTTTATTATGAGAATCAACAAGCTCATAAGGAAGTCTACAAGGTTGAGCACATCTACCTCTATTGCCAGACCTAGCACCAATTGTGCTTGAAAGTAAACACTGACCTGAATAAGAAATACAAAGAGCGCCATGTGCGAACACTTCAATTTCTACATTAGAATTGTTGCAAATATATTCGATTTCAGATAAACTTAACTCCCTAGAAAGAACCACTCTTTTAAATCCCATTTTTTCTAATGCAAGAACACCTTGTAAATTATGTATTGTCATTTGAGTACTGCCATGAACGTCCATCCCAGGCATATTATTAATTATATATTTAGCTAGTCCTAAATCTTGAACAATAATCGCATCAGCACCTAATGAGTAAACATATTCAGCAAGTTTTACAGCATCTTCAAATTCATCATCCTTAACTAAAGTATTAAGTGCAAAATTTATTTTTACATTTCTAAGCTTAGCATACCTAATTGCTTTTTTTAAACTATCATTATCAAAGTTTGAAGCAGAAGCTCTTGCATTAAATGCGCTTCCACCTAAATATACGCTATCAGCACCATTTTGTACTGCTGCTTGTAAACATTCAAAATCTCCTACTGGAGATAAAAGTTCAACCATAATTAAATTCCTTTCTTTTTACCACAAATATTGTAACATATTTTTATCAAAAAGCATACTATATGATATAAAAAAGATTAAGTGAATAAAAGAAAATTTACGTATTTCTACATAGTGAAAATTATAAGCTTTATTTACTTAGAAAGTGAGGATTATATGAATGATGGACTAAATAGTTGTTGTTGCAACAATAATGGACTTTTTAGAAGCGGAGGAAGTAATTCGGAAATATTGTTATTTCTAGTTGTATTTTTACTATTATTTACAAATTTCGGATGTTGTGGGTGTGGAAACTAAAATCCACACCAGTTGTTTTACATAACAAACTAAATATGATATAATAAAACTACTTTGTGCAAAACGATATAAAAGGAGAATAAATTGGAAAGATATAAACATCTAAATACATATTTAAAAGAAAAATTCGGAGAAAGAACTCTAAAAATACCTGTTGACGGAGGTTTTACTTGCCCTAATAGAGATGGAAAAGTAGGGTATGGAGGATGCATCTTTTGTACAGAAAGGGGTTCAGGTGAACACTTAAAAACAATGCCAATCCCAATTCAAATAAAAGAACATTTGGAAAGTTATAGAGGAAAAAGAGCTAATAAATTTATAGTATATTTTCAAAACTTTACAAATACTTACGACACAATAGAAAATTTAAAAGTAAAATATGACAGTAGCTTAATTGATGATAGAATTGTTGGAATAGATATTGCAACAAGGCCGGATTGCATAAGTGAAGAAGTTTGTCAATTATTGCAAAGCTATTCAAAAATAAAGCAAAAAGTCGTAACAGTAGAGTTAGGGCTACAAACCAGCAATGAAAAAATAGCAAAACAAATTAATAGAGGATATAGTTTAGATGTATTTACGAATGCAGTAAAATTATTAAACAACTACAATGTTGAAGTGGTAGTACACATGATGATTGGGCTGCCTAATGAAACCATGCAAGATATAGAAAATACCGTTAAATACATTAATAGTTTAAATATACAAGGAATAAAAATACATTCAACATATGTTGCTAAAGGAACAGTACTAGAAAAAATGTATAAAGAAGGAAAATATGAACCATTAACATTAGAAGAATATTTGGATAAGCTTTTATATGTAATAACTCATTTAAGACAAGATATAATAATTCACAGAATTTCAGGTGATGCACCAAAAGATTTATTAGTTGCACCAGACTGGAATTTTCATAAAAAATGGGTGTTAAATGGATTAGATAAAATGATGAGAAAGCAAAATAGATTTCAAGGAGATACAAAAATTTTATAGTTTTTTCATAAATCATTTGACAAATGATTTTAGTTATAAGATAATATAGCTAGACAAAAACTAAAGAGCAAAAAATGAAATTACCAAGGAGGAAAATAAAATGGCTTTTGTATTTAATAAAATCACAGTAAGGCCTCAACTACCAAAGAGAATAGCAAAATTATATGATATATCATATAACTTGTGGTGGTCTTGGAACACAGAATTTTTGAAATTATTTAAATTATTAGATATAGATTTATGGGAAAAAGTAGGGAAAAATCCTGTCAAATTCCTAAGAATGGTATCACAAGAAAAACTAGAAGAAGCAACAAAAAATGCAGAATTCTTAAAAGAATATGATAAAGTTGTTAAAGATTTTGATGATTATATGGGAAGTAAAGAAACATGGTTCAAAAAGAAATTTCCAGACAACACAAATGACTTAATAGCTTATTTTTCTGCTGAATATGGACTAGATGAAACAATTCCAATATATTCAGGAGGACTTGGAATTCTTTCAGGCGACCATATGAAATCTAGTAGTGATATGGGTATTCCATTAGTAGGAATAGGACTTTTATATAAAAGTGGATATTTCCATCAAAAGATAAATGGATATGGTCAACAAGAAACTGAATATCATGCAATAGATATATCACTTTTACCTTTAACAGCAGTTAAAGACCATGAAGGAAAAGACTTATTAATATATATAAAATTTCCTAAGAAAAAAATATATTTAAAAGCATGGCAAATTAAAGTAGGTAGAAATACACTTTACTTATTAGATTCTGATATAGATGAAAACATACCTGAATATAGAACTGTTACTTCAACTCTATATGGTGGAGACCAAGAAATGAGAATAATGCAAGAAATAGTTCTAGGCATGGGTGGAGTAAATCTTTTATACACTTTAGGATTGAAACCTACTGTATACCATATGAATGAAGGACATTCATCATTTTTAACAATTGAACTTATAAAAAATATGATGAAATATAAAGAAGTTTCATTTGAAATAGCAAAAGATATAGTATCTTCAATGACAGTATTTACAACACATACTCCTGTACCAGCAGGAAATGATATATTCCCACTAAGCCTAGTAGAAAAATATTTTGATGGATATTGGGAAAGATTAGGACTAACTAAAGAAGAATTCTTTAGATTAGGAATGGAACCAGATGCAGATATTAATAAATCTGGATTTGATATGGGAATATTAGCACTTAAAATAGCTGGAAAGAAAAATGGTGTTAGTAAATTACACGGAGCTGTATCAAGAGAATTATTCTCTAAAGTATGGCCAGATATTCCATCAAATGAATCTCCAATTGAATATGTAACAAATGGTGTACATACATGTTCATGGCTTGCACCAACAATAAAAGACTTATACAATAAATACTTAGAGCCATATTGGCAAGATAATATTCAAGATGATAATATTTGGAAAGAAATTGAAAATATCCCTGATGAAGAATTATGGAGAGTACATCAATCAAGAAAAGAAAAATTATTAAAAATAGTTAAAAACTCTACAATAGAAAGACTTAGAAGATATAATTATGCATATGATGATATAGAGCAAATGGTAGGAAAACTTGACCCTAATATTCTTACAATTGGATTTGCTAGAAGATTTGCAACATACAAAAGAGCAACATTAATATTCAGAGACTTAGAAAGAATAACTCAAATATTTAATGAAAAAAATATGCCAGTTCAAATTATATTTGCTGGTAAAGCACATCCAAGTGATAAAGAAGGACAAGATTTAATAAGATTTATACATGACATATCATTAAAACCACAATTTAAAGGAAAAGTATTCATATTAGAAAATTACAATATAGGAATGTCAAGATATCTAATTTCTGGTGTAGACGTATGGCTAAACAATCCAAGAAGACCACTAGAGGCATCAGGAACTAGTGGACAAAAAGCAGCAATAAATGGAGTTATAAACTTTAGTGTACTTGATGGTTGGTGGGCTGAAGGATATAACCAAAAAAACGGCTGGACAATTGGTACAAATGCAAAATACCAAAGCTATGAAGCACAAGATGATGCAGACAGCAGAAGTATGTATGATACATTAGAAAACAAAATAATTCCAATGTATTATGACAAAAATGAAAAAGGCTATTCAGATACATGGCTAAGAATAATGAAAAATACAATAGAATCAAATGCAGGAAGATTCAGTACAGCCAGAATGCTTGAAGATTATACAACTAAACTTTATATGCCATTATGCAATCTTCATAACAAATATTATACAGATTTAGCAAAAGTTTCTAGATATAATGAATGGAAAGAAAAACTATACAGCAACTGGGATGATATAAAAATAAGACAAGATAAAAATAATTATGATGATATCACAGTTGATGCAGGTAATAAAATAGAAGTAAGTTGCTATGTAAAACTACCAAATGACTTAATAAAAATCGAAAATATAGAAGCACAAGTTTATTATGGAAAAATTACTGATGAAGGTGTAGTAGATGACATAAATGTAATTCCAATGAAAATGGTAGAAGAAGATACAGACAACTTAGAATATAAATTTACTGCAAAAGTAGAGTTGAAATCAGGCGGAGACTATGGATATACATTTAGAGTAATTCCAAAGAATAAAATGATACTAAATCCAATGAATCTAGATTTAATAAAATGGATAACAGAATAAAAAAGAGGGAGTTCCCTCTTTTTATGTACTTTTTTCAATTGGGGACGGACCTTTTTTGAAAATTCTCAGGTTTAGTAGCTTATTTTCCCATTTAGCAAATCATCATTTTGAATCCAATCAGAAACATCAATCTTTTCATAATTAGTTTTATCAATTCTAACATAAACATGTTTAATACCAGAATTAATTATAAGTTTTCTACACATTTGGCAAGGAGAAGCACCTTCTTCATAAACTCCAGTATCTTTTCTTACACCAACTAAATATAAATCACTATCTATCATATCTTTTCTAGAGCTGCTAAGCATAGCATTTTGTTCAGCATGAACACTTCTACAAGCATCATAACCACTATGTCTGACATCTGGAAAAATCTTCTTTTTTGTACAATAACCCAAATCAATACAATTAGCCCTTCCTCTTGGAGCTCCTGTATATCCGGTTGCAATTATTTCGTCATGCTTAACTATAATGGCTCCAAAATTTTTACGAAGGCAAGTACCTCTTTCAGAAATAGTTTCTGCAATATCTAAATAATAATTAATTTTATCAACACGCTCCATAAATTAACTCCTTATATTATTTTTACTAATTCCCATTTTAACAGAATAACATAAAATAATCAATTACTAAGTACAAAAATAAAGTTTGTCAACCCAATGTACATAAAGGAAATAAAGAATTTTTTTGAAAATTTCACCACAAAAAAGTAATAAAATGGTTGAACTTGGGTAAAAATAGTGATATAATAGTTACGCTAAAAAATGGGGAAAACCTAAAAAGTAGATAATATTTTTATTTTGAATTCTCAATTTGCAGAATGTAAATTAAAATAGTTATCATAAAATTTATGAAAGGAAGTAATAAAATGAAAGAAGTAATTAGAAAAACAAAAATCATTGGTACAATAGGACCAGCAAGTGAAAGCGAAGAAATGCTTACAAAATTAATGAATGCAGGATTAAATGTATGCAGAATTAACTTTTCACATGGTGGATATGAAGAAAATGCAGAAAAAATTGCAACAATAAAGAGATGCAGAGAAAAACTTAATTTACCAATAGCATTAGCTCTTGATACAAAAGGACCAGAAATAAGAACAGGTAAATTAGAATCAGGAGACGAAAAAGTTACAATTACAGAAGGACAAGAATTTACTTTTGTTCATGATGATATAATAGGAAACAACACAAAAACAACAATAAGCTACAAAAATTTATATAAAGATGTAAAACCAGGTTCAACAATATTAGTTGATGATGGTGCAATAGAATTCAAAGTAAAAGAAATAGTTGGACAAGATATCGTTTGTATAGCACAAAATACAGGTAGATTAGGTTCAAGAAAAACAATGAACATACCTGATGCAATAGTTGAATTACCAGCTTTAGGTGAAAAAGATATAGACGATATTACAAAAGGTGTAAAAGCAGGATTTGACTATATATTTGCTTCATTCGTAAGAAGAGCAGATGATGTTAAACAAATAAGAAAATTATTAAATGACAATGGTGGACAAGAAGTTGGAATTATATCTAAAATAGAGAGCCAAGAAGGTATAGATAATTTAGAAGAAATACTTGAATTATCTGATGGTATAATGGTAGCTCGTGGAGATATGGGTGTTGAAATACCAATGGAACAAGTTCCAATAGTTCAAAAACATATTATAAAAAGATGTAATGAAGTTGGAAAACCAGTTATCACAGCAACACAAATGTTAGAATCAATGACATCAAACCCAAGACCAACAAGAGCTGAAGTATCAGACGTTGCAAACGCCGTATATGATTTAACAGGATGCATAATGCTTTCAGGAGAATGCGCTATGGGTAAATATCCAGTTGAGTGCGTTGGTGCTATGAATAAAATTTCAAGAGCAATTGAAGGAAATATCAATTACTGGAAGAGATTTAACAACAAAGGTTGCATAGTAAACAAAAATGACCTTAAAGCTAACACAGCTTACTCAGCATGTGTAACAGCAAAAGACATTGAGGCAGATGCAATAGTAGCATATACACATACAGGAGATACAGCAAACATTTTAGCAGGATTAAAACCAGCTTGCCCAGTATTAGCAATTACAGATAACTTAAAAACATACCATAAATTATCTTTAACAGCTAACACATATCCAATCTACATTGAAGCCCAAAAAGATATAGACAGCACAGTAGAAAAAGGAATACTTGAACTAGAAAAGAGCGGAATACTTGAAAAAGGAGATAAAATAGTTATAGCTGGTGGAAACAAAATTCTTCCATTAGAAAAAGAAAGCCAAGTAATCGGCGGAATAATGAAAATATAATTTAAGTAATAGAACACATTTCATATTACAAAGAGATAAAAAACAACCTGATTTTTATAATTAGGTTGTTTTTTTTGGTAAATAAACGAAAAAACTGTTGAAAAAAATGTCGAAATATGTAAAAATAAGGAAAAAGATATGAAAAGGGGTAAATTATGGAAACAGCAAAAATTGAAAAAACAAAAGGAAAAGCACAAATCAGCAAAAAGAGTAGTAATTTAACTACTAGAAAAGGCAGTGAAAAAGCTTCTAAGAAAAATATAGCTCTTGAAGTAAACAAAGTAGAATTACCAGCAGATAGTTTAACAAGAGCGATGGAAGAAGAAGCTGAGTTTATTAATGAAACACAATTAAATGAAAAAATAATTAATCAGTTTTATAAATTTTATAAAAGAAAAATAAAAAGAACAGACTTTTACACATTGTTATTTTGCGGAATAGTTCTAATTATAGTAGGAATAAACTTTCTATTACAAGGAAGTGATTACTTTTTTGGAATTATATTTAATATAATATTCAATGTTTTCATTATAGGATTAGGAATATATTTATTTATATATGCATTTGACTATCAAAAATTTGATAAAAAAGAAAGTAAAAAAGTATATGATGAAGATATATCTAAATATGTAAATCGTTATTATTTTAATAATGAAAGAGTAGTGATTAATAATAAAATAGGAACTACTGAAAGAACATATGAATGTTTAGAAGCTGTATACGAAACAAAAGAATTTTATTACATTTTACTTTCTAGAAATAGTGGATATGTTATAAACAAAAACTCATTTACAAAAGGAACAGAAAGCGAATTTCATGATTTCATAAAAGCAAAAATGGGGAAGAATTACAAAAAGAGATGTCATAGAAAATAATTTCAATGGGGCGTCCATATTGACATAAGTAATATACAGAAAAAAAGCAATCAAGCGAAATAATCTTGATTGTTTTTTGTATATAAAAATTACAACTTAGTCAAACATCTACTAATAACATCCTCTAAATGAGTAGTATCTACAATAGATTCAATACTAGCATTAAGCATTTCTCTAGGGCTAACATTTTTAACATCAAATGAATAGCCATTTACATATGCAAGCTCTCTAATAAATTCTCTAATAGTTCTACCATTACCTTCTCTAAAAGGATGTAAAACATTTAGTTCAGACATATAATATGCAAGCTTTTTAGCCATTTCATCTTTAGACAAATTTTCGAAATCATCTTTTGAAAGTTTATCAAATAAAAATCTTAATTGTTCTTCAATGTATTCCCATTTAGCAAAGCGAAATGAATCTTTTGCAATATCCTCAGACCTTATTTTACCAGCAAAAGGGTATATATCTTCAAATAAAAATTTATGTATTGATAAAAAATGATGAATATCAAAATTACCTATATTCTCATTTTGCATAAGAGTATAAAGTTTTAGAAGAACCAACTTTTTCTCAACTGTTGCTAACTTTTTATTATCATGAATATCTAATTTATTTACTAAAGTATTGCTATTTGGATAACAATATATTGAATTAACTGCTTCATATAGTTCTGTCATAAGTAAAAGACCAACCTTTCTTTTGTAATAAATTTATTTAAATAAAAATATTTGCATTTCACAAATGCAAATTTATTGAAGTATAAAAGAAATAAAAGCAGAAAATTAATTTAATTCTGCTTTTATTATGCTTGTAATAGCATCGCCTAAAGACATTTCATTGTTAGAATATTTTCTTAACATAGAAATATCATCATCATTTATATAAATATTTTCAATTGCCAAATCGTTTTTAATATTAGCTAAATCTTTATTAAATTTTTCTTCGAAATTCATCTTACTAAATTCCTTTCAAAAATAAAATATATATGTATGGTGTGTTTTTGTACCTAACAACCACACATATATATTATACCACATTTTAATGAAAAAATCAAATTTAATATTTACAAAACAGTATAAAGTTTAGCATTTACAATCATTATCGTTGTTGTTCATATTGCAATTTCCCATTGCATAACATCTTCTTTCTGCAAGTTTATCTTGCACTCCACGTAGAGCTTCACCAAACCTTTGGAAGTGAACTATTTCTCTTTGTCTTAAAAAGCGCAATGCATCTACAACATCAGCATTATCTTTGCATAAATTAATTAATTTTTCATAAGTAGCGCGAGCCTTTTGTTCTGCACTAAGGTCCTCTTGTAAGTTTGCAATAGGGTCACCTTTACAAGCTAAGCAATTAGCGTCAAAAGGGAAACCAGCAGCAGCTTGAGGATATACATCTAATCCATGGTCTGTATAATAAGCACCAAGTCCTGCCTTTTCTGCTTCTTCAGCAGTTATACCTTTAGTTAATTGATGAACTATAGTACCTACCATTTCAAGGTGTCCGAAGTTCCTCAGTTCCTATATCATTAAGTATAGCCTTACTATTTTGGTCAGGCATACCAAATCTTTGGCTCAAATATCTTAGAGAAGCTCCTAGCTCTCCATCAGGACCACCGTATTGAGAAATTATAAACTTAGCTAAACGAGGGTCTTGCTGTTTTATTTTAATTGGATATTGAAGAGTTTTATTATAAGTCCACATTAGAAATTACCTCCTTCCCAAGGCCAAGGTTGCTCTAGCCATCTCCATTTATTACATGGATAGAATATTGAAAGTGGTCCGAATTTCTTTTGATATTTTTCTACGGCTTCTTTATAACATTTACAATACTCTCTGTGTAAAGCCAAAGCTCTGCTATCAGTTGGATGAGTATCTAAGTATAAGCCTAGTTCAACAATTGCAAAATTAAAACCTCTTACATCATTCATCATTTCTTCTCTTGTAGGAGTATTATTATTATCTTTACAAGTACAATTGCAGGTGCAAGTACTATTATTATTACATTCCACTATTGCATCCCTCCTTAACTTCATTTGAACATCTTAAAAATTGGTCTTCTTCCATACTTTGACCAGCTGTATAAGGGTCTACAAGTTCAGGGAATATAGTTCCCATTTTTAATCCTGTACATGGTCTAAAAGTAGTAGTCATTCTTTGAATAGGAACATAGCTTTGACCAAACATATAGTTCTCAGGGAAAACAGATTCTTCATCAAATCCACATTCGCATTCATCATCATCTTGCATATTATTATTAATCATTCTGACATCTATCATATTAGAATTATTATTATTCATGCAGTTATTCATTCTACATCTACACATATATTGAACCTCCTTACTAGACATATTATGCTGTCTACATAAATGAAGTTACAATTAACATAAAAAATAGAAAAACATATTATATTATAGGGGGTGGAGATTTGAAAAAAGTACATAAAAAGAAAAAGAGTTTTTGCCAATATTCAAATATGAAATGTAATATTCTTATTTGCTTCTTAGTTGCAATTATTGTGGGATTATTTGTTATTTTTTTGAATTTGCTTTTTAATAATTATTTTTATATAATTTAAATAAACTATTATTAAGGAGGAAAAGCTAATGAAAGTATTATTAGTAAATGGTGGACCACACGAAAAAGGTTGTACATATACAGCTTTAGAGGAAGTATCTAAAACTTTACAAAAAAACGGAATTGAAACAGAAATTATTTGGATTGGAGTAAACCCAATTGCAGGTTGTATAGGATGTAATGCTTGTTTAAAAACAGGCAAATGTTTTAGAAACGACATAGTAAATGATTTTATAGAAAAGTCCAAAGAAGCGGATGGATTTGTATTTGGTACTCCAGTTCATTTTGCATCAAGTGCAGGAAGTTTAACATCTTTTATGGATAGAGTATTTTATGGTAGAGGAGACTTATTCAAAAATAAACCTGCTTGCTGTGTAGTGAGTTGTAGAAGAGGCGGAGCAACAGCAACTTTTGACCAGATTAATAAATATTTTTCAATATGTAATATGCCAATAGTTACATCACAATATTGGAACCAAGTACATGGAACAAATCCAGATGAAGTAAGAAAAGATGAAGAGGGAATGCAAACAATGAGAACTCTTGGAAACAATATGGCATGGTTATTAAAATGTATTGATGTAGCTAAAAATAATGGAGTGGAATACCCAGAAAATGAAAAGGCTGTGAAGACTAATTTTATTAGATAACAAAAATTGGATATGTAACAAAAATGTAATAAAAAATTACTTGACTAAAAATAAGTGTATGTATAAAATTATAAATAATTAAATCTATTTGCATAAATAGTATAATTACATTGAAAATCTAATATTCAAAAAGAAAAAAGTATGTGTATGAATACTATTTGTGAAAATGGAGATAATTACAACAAAGGCAAATAATAAATAAAAAGCAAGAAACTAAAATAAATAAAAACAAAAGAAAGGAGAATTCTAATGGAGAACGGAAAGACAAGTTTGAATATTAGAAAATTGAAAAAGCAAGTAAAAGGTATTACACTTATAGCGCTTGTAGTCACTATAATTGTCCTTTTGATTTTAGCAGGAGTAGCAATAAGTCTAACAATAGGACAAAATGGAATATTTGCAAGAGCGCAAAATGCAGTAAATGTATATGAGCAGGCAGCAACAAATGAGCAGCAAGAATTAGGAAAAGTAGAAGATATAATGGATGAATACTTAAACGGAAATGGTGGAAACCAAGGCGGAGGTGGAGAATATAATACAGGAACAACCGTAGAAGAAGCAAAAGGTCAGAATAAGCCATTTGAAAACGATACAACAATAACAGATTCATGTACACCAGCAAATTCAATAAGAGTGCCAGCAGGATTTAAAATAGCAGAAGATTCAGCTTTAACAGTAGAAGATGGAGTAGTAATAGAAGATAAGGATGGAAACCAGTTCGTATGGATACCAGCAAAAACCGAAGCTGAAGGAGGAGCAACAATAAATCTATCATCAGGAGATACCACAACAATAGTATATCAAAGAACAGCATTTACAGGAGAATATATAACAATAACCTATACAGAAACAATGCCAAGTGATGAAGAAGCCAGCGTAAATGCATGGGGAGGATATTATATAGGTAGATTCGAAGCAGGAGATAAAGAGGCAACTGATGCAACAATGATGAGAGAAGAGTATATGATGAATCAACTTATGGAATTTGCAAAAGAAAACGGAATAGACCTAACAAATTCAGATAATCTTACTGAAGAACAAGAACAACAATTAAATGAAAAGGCTAGTGAGATTGAAAATGAAATACACACAATAACAATAAAGAAAAGTCAAGCACCTTATAACAATATAACATTTGCAAATCTAAAAAGTTTAGCAGAAGGAATGGATACAGTTCAAGGCTATACTACAGCAACAACAAAATTAGTAAGTAGTTATGCATGGGATACAGCAATAAACTTTATACAAATAAAGAATAGTGATTATGGAACAACTTCACCAGAAGGAAATTATTCTAATTCAGATACGTTTACTTATACAGACATAGCAGGAGATACACAAACGGGACCTACGGGCGAATTAATTCCAACAGGTCAAACAACAGAGGTAAGCAATATATATGATATGGGAGGAAACTTGTACGAATACACTACTGAGAGTTACTCTGGCGTGCCCGGTCCTTACGTCGTTCGTGGAGGCGATTACGGCCTCGACTACGACCACTTTCCAGCAGGTCTCCGTCGCAGCAGCGTTGGCTATGCCGACAGCGTCCATGGTTCCCGTGTCACTTTGTATTGTAGTACTGAAAGCTAAAGCCGCTGTATCTAAATTGTAGATACAACAGAGAGAAAGCTGGAAATTTGAACATTGAAAGAACGGAAGCGTCTTAGACGTTAAGCAGGAATTTCTTGATTCAAGACTAGCAATTAGCTAGTCTATTTTTATTCAAATTCACCATAGATTATTGACTTTTACCAATCATTAATTATATAATAAGACCATAAAATTAAGGAAGAAGCAATGTGCAATATTTACAACAAAATGCTAAACACAAAAACTACACATCTTCCTGAGAAAGGAAAGTAATAAAATATGGAAAATAAAGTAATAGTTACAGGACACAAAAATCCAGATACAGATTCAATTTGTTCAAGTATAGTAATGGCTAATTTAGCAAAACATTATGGAGTAGATTGCAAGCCAGCAAGACTTGGAAATATAAACAAAGAAACAGAATATGTTTTAAAACATCTAAATATTGAAGCACCTGAACTAGTAGAAAAAGTAGAAGAAGGACAAAAACTAATATTAGTTGACCATAATGAAAAAGCTCAAAGTGTAGAAGGAAGAGACAAAGCAAAAGTTTTAGCAGTAATCGACCATCACAGAATAGCAGATTTTGAAACAAATGAGCCTCTATATTATTTAGCAAAACCATATGGTTGTACATCTACAATTCTTTTTGAAGAATACAAAAAGGCAGGCTTAGAAATAGACAAAACAATGGGAACATTAATGTTAAGTGCAATCGTATCAGATACATTATTATTAAAATCTCCTACATGTACTGAAACAGATGTTAAAACAGTCGAAGAACTTGAAAAAATCACAGGCTTAAAGGCAAGTGAATATGGATTAGATATGCTAAAAGCAGGAACAGATTTAAGTACATATTCAAGCCAAGAAGTTATTAACTTAGATGCAAAAGAATTTGAGAAAAATGGCAAAAGAATAGTAATTTCACAAGTTAATACAGCAGATATTGATGATGTTTTCTCAAGAAGAGAAGAAATAGAATTTGCAATGGAAAAAGAAATTGCAGAAAAGAAAGTAGATTTATTTATATTTGTAATAACAGATATAATAAATACAAATTCAAAAATAATAGCACTTGGAGCAGAAAAAGAGCTTGTTGAAAAGGCTTTCAAAGGAAAATTAGATGAATTCGATTCAATGATGCTAGAAGGTGTAGTATCTAGAAAGAAACAAATAGCTCCACCACTACTAGAAGTTATTGATTAATAAAATAGAGAAAATAAATGTACTGAACTCAAAAGATTTCATTTTGAATTTAGTACATTTTATTTTTTTGAATTTCAATTGAAGAGCTAAAGTCTGCGTCAAAATAAGAATGCTGCTAGAATCAAGTGTCGAATTATCAAGTAATTTGTCGAACGATTCTTCTTGACATGCCATAAAATACCAATTATAATTATATTACAATTTGTTAATCAAGTTGTTTAATTCTATTCAGCAATAATCTATCTGATTATTGATTTCCCAATCACTAATTTTACATTGGAAAAGGTACTATCTCTACCTTAAATGAGATAACAAGTCAAAATTAAAACATTAATTTCGACTAACTATACTATAAAAAGGAGGTACTGCCTATGAGTAAAAGAATCAAACTAAAGATGATTGCATGTACAGCAGTTTTTGTCGTGTGCATTATGATAATTTTTTTACAAATGAGCAATTCGGCAAGCATGAAAGTCAAGGAAAAACAGACTCACGCAGAAAGTACAAAGGTTGAAATAGAAACATCATCATTTGAAAACAGTGATGTGAAGTTGTATCAAAAAACAGAGGAAGAAACAGAATTTACCGAAGTTGAGCAAAAGGAAGAAAAAGATAGTCTTTTCAAAAAGACAAATACATTCGAATTAGAAACAAAAGATGAATCGGCACCTAATAATGTAAGTAATATAAAGTCAGTTGTTGCAGAAGATTATATAATAATTAGTTTTGCACCAGCAAAAGACAATGCTACTCTTTATGAATACTACATTGAAGGTACGAACGAAAATGAAACAACTAAAACTGAAACAGTTAAAATTTCAAGTGATTCAGGAATTAAAGGTTATAACTATATTATAGACAATCAGAAAGAAACAAAAGCAGGAACAACAATAAACAAAACAGACGATGAACCTATTTTAATTTCTGATATAAATTGGAGTAATGATTATTATATTCATATTAGAGCAATAGATAACAGTGGCAATTGCTCAAACAACACAACTTATAAAATAAATTTACCTTCAAACGGAGTTAAATTGCAGTATTTGGATGCAAATTCAAATAATATAATATCTCCAGAAGAAACAATAATCGGTAGTGTAAATGAAGAATACAATGCAAATGAATACAATAAAAATTTAGAAGGTTATAAATTAATTAATGTAGAAGGAGAAACATCTGGAAAACTAAAGAAGGAAAGAATTAATATAAAATACAAGTATGCAAAACTAGCATCAATTGAGATAAAATACATTGATAAAATTACAGGAGAAGAAATAGCCAATAAGACAACAATAGAAGGCTATGAAGGAAAAGAATTTGAAATAAATGCAAAAAATATAAATGGATATAAATATGAAACAGGAGAGGTATCTGGAATAATGAAAGCTGGAAATCAAGAAATAACATTATATTATAATAAACTTGGAAATATAATAACTTCATATATTGATGAAAATAGTGGAGAAAAAATTATTCCTGATTTCTGTCAAACATATACATACAATCAAGAATTTAAAACAAATTCAAAAGAAATACCAGGATACCAACTATCAAAAGTAGAAGGAAGAGAAGAAGGAACAATAACTGATGAAGAAGAAAAAATCATTTACTATTATAAGAAAATTGTACAAGTAGATATAAAACACGTAGATATAAATACAAAAGAGGTAATAGAAAATGAAACAATAGAAGCATTAGAAGGCGATAAAATAAAAATACATGCAAAAGAATTCGATGGCTATATTCAAACGACCCAAAATGAAAAGAATACAGCAATTGAAGTTAATGAAGAAAATGCCTCAACAAAAACTAGTAATCAAAGTAATGTCTCAACAAAAGATAACAATGAAAACACATTAAAAGAAGATGATGAAAAATATACAAATAACATAATTGATGAAATACTAGGCGACGAGTATGAATCACCAGAAATTGAAGAAGATGCAAATGAGAAGAATGAAAATGGTGAGAAAATGAAAGATAAAAATATAAAAGAAGAAATCACAAATAATAGCATAAATGAAAATATAAAACAAGAATATGATATAGTGGTAGATTCTAAAGAAACAGAATATATAATTTACTACAAGAAAAAATAATTAAGAAAATGCAACCTTGCTATTAATAAAGAGAGCAACAGCTTTGACATATAAGCATATAAAATAGCAAGATTGCATTAAATTAATTTATTGACTTATTATTAGTCATTCAAATCTAAATCAGGTAAAACAGGGCAAACTCTCTTATATGAAGAGAAGCTATCTGCAAGTAAATACATATGAGCTTTACGATTATAACTCAAAAAAGGAGAAATTTTGTCCTCTTTTTCCTTTACAATTTGCATAAACATTTTATACATATTATCAGAATTAATTAAAGGAATATTATTGCAAAAAGCTTCATAAAATTCATTCTGTAAATTCTTTAATATATCATATTGGCAATAAACTTCAAGAGAAGGATATAGTTTCATAGTACGTATATCTCTATTTATTAATGAAGTTCTAGAAAAATTTTCTACATTATTGCAAAGATAAGCCGAAACATTTGCAAATCCTATCTTTTTACTTAATTCTATAAGCCTAATAAGTACATCAGAATTATCATTAGAAAATTTAATAGAATTAAATATCTCTTTCTTAAATAATTTGCCACATACAGTATTACCAATAGATTTTCCTATAAGTAATTGCCTTATAGCATCTTCTGAAGATAAAGTAATTATAGTACTAGCATTGCTTTGAGCCATTCCAGGCGTGTAGCAAGAACACATTGACATATCTACTGGATAATTAGACATTATTTTATACAAATTCTCTATCATATCACTTTTAATTTTATCTGAACCATTAACAAAAGTAATATATTTTCCAGTAGCCATATCTAACCCAATATTTCTACTGTCTCCCAAACCAGAATGCATTCTGTGAACAATTTTCATTTTAGAACTAGTTAATACTAAATCATCGCAAATCTTACCAGAACCGTCAGTAGAGCCATCATCTATTAATATAACTTCTAAATTTCTATATGTTTGTCCAATTATAGAAATAATACAATCTCTTAAATTTTTTTCATTATTATAAATACTTACAATTACACTAATTAAATCATTCATATTTTTCTCCTTTTTAAAATACAAGTTTAATTGAAAAAGTTGAATATTTCAATCTAGCTTTTTAATTTGATAATTTAATTATATCAATATGCTAATAAATTTTAAAGTATATTAGTAGATTTTTTATTATATAGAAAAAATCAAGTTTTAAAAGCTTTGTATACAATTTTACATTCGTAAAATTGGTGCTCGAACAAAGATGTGGGCGATGTAGATTTTAAATAAGCAAAAAGTTTAATAAAGCCTGCTTTTGTTCTAATACAAAAAATAAAAAAGAAAGGAAATATATTTATGGCAAATAATAATAAAAATTTAAAACTATTAAAACCAAAGATAGACATAGTTTTTCAAAGCTTATTTAGCAAGAAAAATGAAAAAATAACGAAAGCATTTGCAGAAGCAATGTTAGATGAAAAAGTCAAGAAAATAACAATAAATGATGATAAAGAACTATTTAGAGAGAGACCAGAAGATAAGCTTGGAATATTAGACTTAGAATTAGATATCAACGACAGCGAAAAGGTGGATGTAGAAATACAATTAGTAGATAGGTCAAACATACAAGAAAGATTATTATTTTATTTTTCAAAATTATACTATAATGAAGTAAAAAAAGGAGATGATTATAAAAAGGCTAAAAGAGTAGTTATGGTTGCGATATTAGATTATGATTTAGATTTAACTAAAGAAATAAAAAATATGGAAACAATATGGCAATTACGTGAAAAAAATGCAAGAGACCTTGTATTGACAGACAAAGTAGAAATAGCTATAATAGAATTGTCAAAAGTAAGGGCTGAATATGAAAAAAATAAGAAGAACAAAAAGGCACAATGGGCATTATTCATAGACGACCCTAATACTAAGGAGGTCGAAGAGATTATGAAAGAGAATGAAGATATCGAAGAAGCCATAGTAACAGTACATAAAATGACAGAAGATGAAAAAATGAGAAGATTGGCAGATTTAAGAGAAAAGGCCATAATGGATGAAAAGGCAATCAGACGTAAAGGCTATGAAGATGGAAAGTCAAAAGGATTAGCAGAAGGACGTACTCAAGGACGTGAAGAAGGACGTGAAGAAGGTCGCGAAGAAGGACGCGAAGAGGGACGTTCTGAAAGTCAAAGAAATATAGCTAAAAAATTAAGAAATATGGGAATGTCAATAAAAGATATAGAACAAATCACAGAGCTATCTAAAGAAGAGATAGAAAAGTTATAATTTTAATATTAGCAAAATCGCTCATATAATTACAAAAACAGTAAGTAATTATATGAGCAATTTTTGTCTTGGAGCAATAAAACAATAAAAGGAAAAACTAGCCAATAATTTCACACAATTTTCACATAAATCAATTGACACAATAAAATATATTATATATAATAAATGACACAGTGTCACATCTAATATCGCTATATGACGCAAAAATTTGATGAGGAGGTGTGAAAAAATGCCAAAACAAACATTTCTAAATCTTCCAAAAGATAAAAAGCAAAAAATATTAGAAGCCGCAAAAAATGAATTTTCTAGAGTATCAGTTACTGAGGCCTCAATAAACAATATTGTAACAGAAGCAAATATTGCAAGAGGAAGCTTTTACCAATACTTTGAAAGCAAGGAAGACCTACTTATATTTATGATAGACAAAGCAAGTGAAAGAGTCAAAGATAAAGTAAATGAAAAAATAAAAGAAAATGGAGACATTTTCGAAACATTTATTTTCTTTTATGACAAAATTGTAGAAACTTGCAAAGATAGTAATAATAAGATGTTTTATAGGACTGTTCTTGCAAACTTAAGAGCCAACGACAGCATAGTATTGGGTAAAGCAAAAGAAGAAATATACAATTCTTTAATTAAAAATACTGATACAAGTAATTTCAAAAGCAAAAAAGATTTACCAATTTTAATAGAAATGTTAAGTGCAATAACAAGATGGGCAATAATTCAAACAGTAACATCAAATAATGTAGTTGATATAAGAGAAAAATACATAAAACAAATTGAATATGTAAAAAACGGTATAGTAAAAAGTTAAAAATGAAAGGAGGGACATAATATTGACTATGATTAAAATTCAAAGATAAAATCTTCGAATTACAAATTATATAAGTCAATAAATTATGATGACATTATGCTAAAAATTTTAAAAAACTTAAAAGAATCAATTTTACTAGTAATAGCAATCATTATTTTATTATGTATTCAAGCTGCAGCAGATTTAAACCTACCAGATTTTACATCTAGAATAGTAAATGTTGGTATTCAACAGGGAGGTATAGAATATGCTGTGCCAGAAGCAATTAAAGCGAGCGAATTAGAAAACTTAATGTACTTTACAGAAAGTGATGATGAAATACAAAGTTACTATGAGCTAATGGAGAAAACAGATGAAAATCTAGAAGAATATCCAGAATTGCAAAACCAAGATATCTATGAATTAAAGGACATTTCAACTGATGAAAAAGAACATTTAGAAAGCTTAATGGCTAAGCCATTGGCAGTACTATATCAATTAGAAAATGAGGAAACAGCAAATATTGACTTGATTAAACAAATGCCAGAAGCACAAAGAACAGCTGTATTAGAACAAATTAATTCTACAATAAATTCAATGTCAGATTCAATTATAGAGCAAGCTGGTATTCAAGCTGTAAAGAGTGAATATGCATCTATTGGTATGGATTTAGACAAAATTCAAAACAACTATATTCTTATAGTTGGATTACAAATGGCAGGAGTAGCATTAATTAGTATGCTTTCAGCTGTAACAATAATGTTCTTATCATCAAGAGTTGCAGCAAGACTAGGAAGAACTTTAAGAGAAAAATTATTCAAAAAAGTATTAAGCTTTTCAACAGCTGAATTTAATCAATTCTCAACAGCATCATTAATTACAAGAAGTACGAACGATGTACAACAAATACAACAATTAATAACAATGTTGTTTAGGGTATTAGTGTATGCACCTATAATAGGAATAGGAGGAGTTATAAGGGTTATAAGAACAGGTACTCTTTCTATGGCGTGGGTTATAGCTTTAGCAGTTATACTTATTATGGCAGTAGTTTTAGTATTATTTATTGTAGCAATGCCTAAATTTAGAAAAATGCAAGATTTAATAGATAGATTAAACTTAGTAGCAAGAGAAATCTTAACAGGTTTACCAGTAATAAGAGCATTTAATACACAAAAAAGAGAAGAGAAAAGATTTGATGAAGCAAATACAAACTTAATGAAAAACAGTGTATTTGTAAATAAGGCAATGAGCTTAATGATGCCAGCAATGATGTTTATAATGCAAGCAATAATGATATTAATTATTTGGGTTGGTGGACATAGTATTGATGAAGGTATAATGCAAGTTGGAGACATGATGGCTTTCTTACAATACACAATGCAAATTGTAATGGCATTCTTAATGATTTCAATTATTTCAATACTATTACCAAGAGCATCAGTATCAGCAAATCGTATTAATGAAGTATTAGAAACAGAACCTCAAATAAAAGATAAACCAGAAAATGAACAAGCTAAATTTGATGAAAGCAAAAAAGGATTGGTAGAATTTAAAAATGTTTCATTTAGATATCCAGATGCAGATACAGAGATACTTGAAGATATAGACTTTACAGCTGAAGCTGGAAAAACAACTGCTATTATAGGAAGTACAGGTAGTGGTAAATCAACTTTAGTAAATTTAATACCAAGATTTTATGATGTAACAGGAGGAGAACTACTAGTTGATGGTGTAAATATTAAAGATGTATCACAAAAAGATTTAAGAAGCAGAATTGGATTTGTACCACAAAAAGGAGTATTATTCTCAGGAACAATAGAATCAAATATTAAATATGGTAAAGATGATATATCTGATGAAGAAATGAAAAAAGCAGCATCAATTGCTCAAGCAACAGAATTCATCGAAAAGAAAGAAGATAAATATAATTCACCAATAGCACAAGGCGGAAACAACGTGTCTGGTGGACAAAAACAACGTTTATCAATTGCGAGAGCATTAGCAATAGACCCAGAAATATACGTATTTGATGATAGCTTCTCAGCATTAGATTTAAAAACAGATAAAGCATTAAGAGAAGCATTAAATGAACAAACAGAAAACAAAACTGTAATAATAGTTGCACAAAGAATTAGTACAATAATGAATGCAGACAAAATAATAGTTCTTGAAGAAGGAAAAATAGTAGGAAAAGGTACTCACGAAGAATTATTAAAGAACTGCGAAACATATAGACAAATAGCTTTATCACAATTATCAGAAGAAGAGCTAAACAATACTAAACGGAAAGGAAGGTGAGTAGCATGCCGGGACCAATGGGAGGAATGAGAGGTGGCTCAAATAAGACACCTGAAAAAGCAAAAGACTTTACAGGAACCGTAAAAAAATTAATAAAAAATTATTTGGCACCATATAAATGGCAAATAATAATAGTATTAATATTTTCTATTGGAAGTACAATATTTTCAATAGTTGGACCTAAAATACTAGGTAATGCTACTACTGAAATATATAATGGACTTATAAGCAAATTGTCTGGAGGAAGTGGAATAAACTTTGAAGCAATCGCTAATATACTAATTACACTTTTAGTGTTATATGTAATAAGTATGGCATTTTCAGCAATTCAAGGATTTGTAATGACAAATGTCGCCCAAAAAGTCAGCTATAAAGTACGTAATGATTTAGTAGCTAAAATAAACAAACTACCAATGAAATTCTTTGATAAAAGAACAAATGGTGAAGTATTATCAGTAATTTCAAATGATGTTGATATGCTTTCACAAAACTTAAATCAAAGTATTACGCAAATCATTACTGCAATATGTACAGTAATTGGAATATTAATAATGATGTTATCAATAAGCTGGAAAATGACAATAATAGCAGTATTAATACTTCCTGTAACAGTATTTGTAGTAAGTAAAATTGCAAAAAAATCACAAAAATATTTCAAAGCTCAACAAGACCACTTAGGATACTTAGATGGTCAAGTAGAAGAAATATATGGTGGACAGTTAATTGTAAAAGCTTTCAACAGTCAAGAAAAAGTATTAAAAGCTTTTAAAGAAGAAAATGATAACCTATATAATTCAGGATGGAAATCTCAATTTTTATCAGGATTGATGCATCCAATTATGAACTTTATTGGCAATATTGCATATGTAGGAGTTGCAATACTTGGTGGATACTTAGCAGCACAAGGACAAATTACAGTTGGTAATATCCAATCATTTATACAATACATGAGACAATTTACACAACCTATATCTCAAATAGCTCAAATATCTGGAATGCTTCAAACAATGGTTGCATCAGCAGAAAGAGTATTTGAATTCTTAGATGAGAAAGAAGAAGTACAAGAAATTGCAAATCCAAAGAGGGCAGAAGGACTTAAAGGAAATGTTAAGTTTGACCATGTAGAATTTGGATATGATGATGACAATATAATAATTCATGATTTTAATGCAGATGTTCATGATGGACAAAAAATTGCAATTGTTGGACCAACAGGAGCAGGAAAAACAACAATGGTTAAACTTTTAATGAGATTCTATGATGTAAATTCTGGAGGAATATATGTTGATGGAAACAATATAAAAGATTTCAACCGTGGTGATTTAAGAAAAATGTTCGGAATGGTACTTCAAGACACATGGTTATTCAGTGGTTCAATAAAGGATAATATACGTTACGGAAAACCAGATGCAACTCTTGCAGAAGTAATTGAAGCAGCAAAAGCTGCCCATGTACATCATTTCATTAAAACATTACCAAACTCTTATGATATGGTACTTAATGAAGAAACATCAAATATATCTGCCGGACAAAAACAACTTTTAACAATAGCACGTGTAATACTTGCAGACCCTAAGATTCTAATTCTAGATGAAGCAACATCAAGTATAGACACTAGAACAGAAATACAAATTCAATCAGCAATGGATAATTTAATGAAAGGTAGAACAAGTTTCATAATTGCTCATAGATTATCTACAATAAAAAATGCAGACTTAATACTAGTTATGGAGCACGGCGACATTGTTGAGCAAGGAAATCATGAAGAATTACTTGCTAAAAATGGAGCTTATGCTAGACTATATAACTCACAATTTGATGAGGAAGAAGAGTAAAATTAATGAAAAATAATGTCGTAAAATATTAAAGAAATTTTTGTAAATATAATTGACCGAAACGAATAAAAGGCATATAATTAAAGTTACCATTTGCTGGATAACTAGGAGGAATCTTTATGATTGAAAACAGCTTTTTAGCAGACGAATCAACATTCCGGAACAAAATAGTCACAGTCTCCTCTTGCGGATTTCCCGTGAGAGTGCAGATAAAAGACGTTAACGAAATCAACGCATCAATAGACCGCGAGGAGGGCGTGTTACAAATCTCTTTGGATAATGAATACATCAGTTGTTTATTCTACTCGAAAAAAGACTATGGAACAGTAGGAAAATATAAAATAGGAGAGGATGAAACACCAGAAAAAGATAGCGTACTGGAACTAGTGGTTTCAAGCCGGGTTAAGCAGATTATAGTAGCCAACGCCAAATATACTATGACTGCCGAATTGGACGAAAAGAAAATCAAAGTGGTATTTTGGGAGAATAGCAGGTTACAAGTGTACAAGTACGAAGGCGTTCCAACCGTAATTTCATCTGGAGAAGCTTTCAACATGGAACTTAAAGAAGGAGGCTTAATAGCTTTATAAAAAAGTTGTCCGAAAGATTACTTTTAGAAAACAAAAAACGAGACTTCGTTTATATAAAACCGGGAACCCCATTACTCTAAAAGAGTGATGGGGATTTCCGGTTAAATACAAAACAAATTACAAAATGAAAAAACAAATTTAAAAATAAGTATAGACTTTTTATCAAACTTGTGCTAATATAATAATTGTCAAAATTAATCAAATATGCCGTTGTGGCGAAATTGGTATACGCACAGCACTCAAAATGCTGCGAGAAATCATGTGGGTTCGAGTCCCACCAACGGCACCAATGACGTTTCTGTTCGAACTTTTATAGAACAGAATTGATACAAAATCAATCAGAAAATAAAATCTGGTTGATTTTTTTGTTGTCTATAAACAATATGAAAATCATCCAAACGAAAGGATGGTGTGAAAAAATGAAGATTATTAAGCAAGAATTACAATTTGAGAAATGTCTAAAACAGAGAATTGAATTTATATGTGAATTTTCTAAAATTACTCCTACTTTTATTAATGGTAGTATTAGAAAAATTGAAAAAACTAATCTCACATATATTGAACCACATAGAGTAATAATTAAAGATATTACATTCTTAGTTTTTAATTATTCAAATGATGTGTATATTTCTAATTTATATAAGAAGATTAAATTATCTGAATTAGAAGAATATATAAAAAGAATATAAATACCAGTATTTGACATTTCTTAAAATTATGGTATAATGTCTTATGTAAACATTCTAGTTTATTAGGAGATGATTATATGATTTTGAAAAAAATGGATTTTAAAATAGAAATTTTACAGAGATGTCATTAGTATTAATTTGTACTTTTGATGTCTTTTTTTGTTAGATTGGAGGTTTTAAATTGAACGAAGAAAAGAAAAAATGTGGGTTATATATGAGAGTTTCAACCGAAGATCAAGCTCGTGAAGGTTTTAGTTTACCAGAGCAAAGAGAAAGATTAGAGTCTTTTTGTAAGTTCAAAGGTTATGAGATAATAGATTATTACGAAGATGCTGGAATAAGTGCTAAAACTGGTAATTATAGACCAGAGTTTGAAAGATTAAAAAATGATATAAAAGCTAAAAAAGTAAATACAATAGTTGCTTTAAAACTAGATAGAATAACTAGAAGTATTTATGATTGGGAAAATTTAATGACATTTTTAGATGAAAATAATGCATATCTTGATTGTGTTAATGATGAAATAAATACAACAAGTGCAAATGGTAAAATGATTTCAAGGCTTCTAATGAGTGTAAGTCAAAATGAAATCGAAAGGACAAGTGAAAGAACTAAAGTAGGTTTAGCTGGTGCAATTAAATGTGGTCATATTCCTCACGTTGCTCCATTAGGCTATAAACATGAAGATAAAAAACTAGTAATAGATTATTCAACTAAAGATATTATAGTTAGAATATTCAATTTATACTATAATGGCTATTCTTATCAGAAAATAAGCAATTTATTTAATGAAGAAAAAGTACTAGGCAAAGATAATTGGAAAGATTCTACAATACAGACTATTTTAGAAAATGAAATATATAAAGGAGATTTTGTTCACGGTAAAAGAACTAAACACCCTACCTATTATAAAAATGTAGTCGAGCCTATTGTTTCTAAAGAAATGTGGGAAGACTGCCAAGTGCAGAAAAAGAAAAATTCAAGAAGTTATCAAAGAACATTGACATACTTATATTTGCAAAAATTGAAATGTCCTAAATGTGGCAGAATATTAGGTGGAAAAGCTACTACAAAGAAAAATGGTAAAGTTTATTATTACTATTATTGCAATGATTGTAGAATCCAATTTAAAGAAAATATAATAACAGAATATTTCAACCAGTTCATTAGTGAATTAGTAGAATACGACTCTGTTGTAAATCAATTCTTCTTGCCTATGATAAAGCAAAAGTTTGATGAACCTAGAGAACAATTAGAAAAAGAGATAAATAATCAGAAAAATAAACTAGAGAGAATTAAAAAAGCCTATGTTAATGGAGTATTTGAATTACAAGAATATAACGAAGAAAGAAAAATTGTAGAAAAAGCAATTAGTGAACTTGAAAATAAATTAGACTCTACAGACTGTGCTGAAGAATTAAGATTCACACCAAAAGATATTCTACTTAAAAGAGATATTGATTTTATAAACAAAATAAAGCTAGATAAAGAATATCAAGAAAGAACTAAAACTTGGAAAGATTATACTAGAAAAGAACAGGCTGAACTAATAATGAAATATGTTGATGATATAGAACTTACTTTAGTTGGTAATGAAGTAGTTGTCAATCAAATTAACTTTAGAGAGTCAATTTGTAAGCCTTGTCAAGAATTATTTGATAAAGGTTATATTGATACAACTAAACCTGCTATATTTGGTAATGTACTTGGTAATATTAGATTTAGCAATTATTTACCAGAAGAAGAAGTTGGAGAAATAATTATGAGATTAAGACAATATTATGATGTTGGTTATACTGAAGCAACATACTATGTAGATAAACAAGTATTCTATTTTAATTTTAAAGAAGATAATTCTGCTATTGTTAGAGTATTCCCTTTAAAAGATTACTACAAATTAGATCCAGAAAATAAAATGAAAACTTATGACTTTGGAATAATATATATTCGTGAAGAAGATAAATTTCAAATGCAGGAAATTGACTCTGCTTTTGATTGTATTCCAGATGAAAGCAACCATAGTGTAATTTATACTAAAGATACTACACCTATTCCAATAGGTGTTAAGCCAGTAAAATTCTACGAAGATGATACAGAATAATTGTTGCAACTATTACTTATATATTTTCTTTGTTGCAACAATCAAATTAACGTGGCACGTTTTGTTTTTGCAATTAGCAAAAATGAAAGTGGCGATAGTTAATTTGGATAAAATTTATCTATGAAAGATAAATTTTATTGCCTCGCAGAGCCCCCGAGTTTTGATAGCATGTCAAAACTCATAGGGGGTTAGGACTTATGACATGGTCAAAGTCCTGTAAAAAATACTTCGTATTTTTATGGAGCCTTCGGCTTAAAAAGAATCTTCAAGGAGGTGCTTTTGATGGAACAAGAATTAGCATATTCATTTCACTTAGGTAGTGATAAAAACAAAAGTAAATTAGCCAAAAGAGTATCAAAAGATAATGTATCTGGTACTACTTCTCTTTCCAATAATGCTATTCAAAATGCAAACGATTTATCTAGAGTTAATAAGCATAATTTAAGAGATTATGATAAAAATAAAGAATTAATTAAAGTAATTTATGGTACAGATAATATTATAACTGATGTAAAAGATTTGTATTTAAAAGAATTTGAAGAAGCAAAGATAGATTATAACAATAAGCAAAGTCGTGAAGATAGAAAAATAAAAAACTACTTCCAAAAAGTATGTGAATCTCAAAACGATATAGCTTGTGAAATTATAATAGAACTTGGAGATATGGATTTCTGGAATGATAAAGACCAAGAATATAGATTGAAAATGATTGATGTATATAATGAACAAATAAAGGATTTAACTAAAATTGTACCAACTTTTAAAATAGCAAATGCTACAATACATTTTGATGAAACCTCTCCCCATATGCACATTATTGGTGTTCCTATTATAGAAAACTGTACAAGAGGTATGAAAAAACAAGTTGGAAAATCTAAATTATTTACAAAAGAGTCTTTAACTGAAATACAAGATAAAATGAGGAATACTTGTATAAAATCTTTTAATAAGTTTTATGATATAGACTTTAAATTAAAAGAAAAACAAAAAGGCAGAAATCAAGATATAAGTGTAAATGATATGAAGAATTATAAAAAAATTAAGAAACAGTTGGACAAGAACGCACAAAAACTTGCAGAGGCAAATAATCAAACAGAAAAATTAGCTAATAGCAGTAAAGATATAAATTCAATATTAGATAAACTAAAACCATCTAAACTTAATAAAAATAATAATCTTATTTCAAACGAGGATGTTGAAAAAATCAAAAATTTTACAAAAGATGTAAAAGATATTACTAAAACAGTTAGAAGTGTAAATGACTTAAATATATCTATTAAAGAATTTGAACATAGTTCTTTTGAAATAGCACAAGAAAATTCTTCACTAAAATATCAATTAGAGTTAAAAACTGATGAAATTGATAAATTGAAAAAAGATTTATCTGCTAAAGATAAAATTATTGGTAAATTACAAGCGGAAAAAGAAAAAATAAAACAAGAATTAAAGAAATTTAAAGACTTTTGGTATAGAATTATGGGACATTTTCATAAAAGAATTTGCTATGATAAAGATGAAAATTATAAAATAGTAAGTGATGACTTGTATAAAAAAGGAATATTTGATGATAACGACAATGAAATTGCAAATAATATTGCTAGGAAAGTAACTATGCCAGATGAAAATAAGCAAACAAAAAGTAAAAAGAGAAATAATGATATCGGATTTTAAAAGGAGAAAAAATTATGAATAAAGAATTAGCGAAAACAAAAATAGATGAAAGAACAGGTATTGAATATCGTTTAGAGGGAGATTATTATATACCAAATATAGTAGTACCAAAAGAAGAAAAAATGGTTTTAAATAAATATGGTAGAATGAGATTAAAATATCTAAAAGAACACAAAAAGGCTGATTATACTATAATGCTCATAAATGGTACTTTAAATACTCATTTAAAAGAAATACAAGAAACAACTCAAACGAGAGTGAATCAGATAATTGACCAACTGAAAGAAAAAAGTGATTTGACAGAAAATATGAAAAATACAGATATGCTTTATTGGGTTGGTACAATGAACTCGATTAAGGCTCAAGCAGAAGAAATTGTTTTTAACGAATTGATATATGTATAGAAATTGATATAAGCGAATGAAAAAAATTTTCATTCGCCTTTAGTTTTACAATAATTTGTTATTTTTTACTTTTTTATTCCAAGATTTTTGATTATATTTTTGGTATCACATACATATTGTTATATTGTAATGAAGAAAAAGCAATGTACTTTTTAAGTATTATTAATTGCCTCTTATTTTAAAAGTTTTCTATTATCATTGTTAAAAAATTTCCTATAATCATTATGCCATACTGTTAATATTCCATTATTTAATCTTTGCATTTTCTTTATTTCTCTCGAAGCTTTATATATATCTGTACCTGGATAATATGTTGGTTTTAATATTATTTCTGTTGATTGTCCTTTGATTATAAGTGTATTAGATTTATCAGTTCCTAACATTTTAGTATAATTTTTATATAATGTTGGACAATTAGCCTTTAATAATGATGGTATATTAGCAAAAATGTATTTATCTATAATATCCAAAGCATAATATCCTGATAGTGTTCCATCAAAAGGATTTACATATATATGATTAAAGAAATCTATGTCTATAATTGAACCATGTATTGTTCCAGATCCGCCAATTTCTTTAACCTGATTAGAAACGATTTTTTGATATTTAGTATATTTTTCTAAGGGTTCTTTATTTAGCAAAATTTGACTATCCATATTATCGTAGTAATAATGAACATCTTTTACATTTAATGATTTTAATGCACCACCATTTAATATAGCTAACCCTCTCGAAGATGGTCTGATAAAACAATAGTAACCGTTTTTTTTCAACATGAATATCTCACCATCTCTATTATAATCCATTCCAATATTTTTTCCTCTATAAAAATCATTGTATTGAGTTTTTGTTATAGTATATATTCCATCTGCATAATCTGAAAACAAATCATAATCATATTCTATACAAAAGGATTTCACAAAAGCAGTTTTATAATTATATCCTAATTGATTATCTGCATATATTCTATATTCTCCATCGTCATAAAAATAATTTCTATGAGTATGTCCACTTACATAAACCCAATTTCTAACATATTTCTCTGATTTTGACCAATCTTTTTTAGGAGTATGAGTAAAAATAATAACGTGTTTATCAGGAATACAAGTGGTTAATTTATCATATATTTTCTCAAATTTTTTAGTTTCAGCTATTTCTTGTTCTCGATTTAGTGTATATCTATAAATTCCGTTATTAGCATTAAAATAATTATTGTATCCAGAAAATGCTATCCCTCCACTAATTACTAATTTTGCCTTTTTTAATTTTACTCTAATTGCATCATCTGACAGGCTATTCATCTCTTCTTCTGAAATTTCTTCTATCTTTTTATCTTCAATATATAATAGATTATTATGTATAAAATACATACCATTTGATATTATTAAATTTTTATAATTATCAATAATATTTTGTAATTTATGCCCAGCAAAATCCCATAATTCATGATTTCCCAAAATAAATATAACTTTTATACTATATCTATTTAATTCTTTTGATAATTCAGTAATAAACACTTTATAAAAATCATAGCTAGATGATACATCTCCACCTATTAAAAGAATATTACTACTATTTTTCAAGATATTTATTATTATGTCTTTTATTGTAAATTCAATATCAAATATTGATTTACACTTTTGTAATCTATGCATTAAATGTATATCTGATACATAGGAAACTCTTATATAACTATTATAATCGTTCATTGATTCATTTAATAATAAATCTCTGCTTTCATTTAATACTAATTGTGTTTCTTTCTCATTATTTATCGTTTTTTCAAATGAAAGAGGATTATTAGAATTATTTAATATTCCATATTTCAATCCAAGTTTATCCATTATTTCACTTCTAATATGTGCATTATCAAATTTAATATCTTCAATATTTTTTAAATTTGAAAGACCTTCGCAAAAAAGCAAGTCAGCATTACTCAAATCATTATGCAAATAATAAATATAATTAAAAAAGTATTTAAAGCCTCTTTTTCTTTCAAATAAAGTATTTCCATTTTGATCTGTCCATTTTTGTAAAACCCAAAACTTTTCCGATTCATAATACTTATTTACTATATGTGATATTTTTGTACTATCCAATGGTAATAATGTATTTTCATTTATTTTACAATTCTCTATATCTTTTTTTGAAATTACTGCTTTTGATAAATCACAATTAGATAAATCTCCATCTAAATATTTTATAAGTTCTTTAATATCATAAAAATACTTTCTAATTATAATTGGCCAATTTTTTCCTGTTATTTTATATGATTCTTCAATTATAAAATAATTTGTTCTTATATCAAATTTGCAGTTAGTTTCTTTTGTATAATTATTACTGTCTATATCATTTGCCAAATTTTTTAATTTCTTTATATACTTGCTAATTGTTGTTGGTGCTCGCACATTTTTATTGTAATTTATTGAATTTAGAACTTCTTTTGCTAGAAAATATAAACACATCTTTTCTTCTGATATAATGTTCTCACAATTATTTATTGAATCCATCAAAATTTTAAATGCTTTTTTAGGTTTAATTTTAATGAAATAATAAATAAGTATATCTTCAAAATAATATTCATGATATTTGCTTTTTTCAAAATTACGTAGAACTTTCATTAACTCTTTTAAATTTTTACAATCTAAAACTTTGTTAATCCACAATTTATTTTTTTCTTTTTTTAATTCTGCATTTTTAAATTCATCATTTAAATTTTCTAATTCTTTATCAAGACTATCATCTGTAATAGTATAATTTATAAAAGCATTATTCTTAATCTTATTAACATCTATTTTGTATTTTTTTATCTGTCTTGAAGTAAATTCACATTGATAGTAGCAAGACTTTTCATATATATTGCCTTTTAAATATTCGTAATAGTCATCAAATGATTCAAAATTAGTTGTTATTGTTTTTAATATACTATTATCACTAAAATCTATTATGTCTTCTTGAACAAAAAATCTATTGAAAATCACATCATATCCTCTATTAGAATATACTCTCATTCCTGATTTTCTTTCTGCTTCTATAATATCTATATTATCTCTTAACTCTAATGGTATATCTCGATAATCAATACTTTTCTGTTTAATACTTTTTTTTATTATCGATATTTCTTTATTCATAATTTTTCCTACCTATAATTTACTCTTAAAAATTACTCGTATAGCTAAACAATATCATAAATTTACATTTTTTTCAATAAACTTCATTTAAAACTATTGAATCTTTATAAAAATTATGTTAAATTAAGAATGATAAATTGATTGATATTTGTATCAATCGTCAAGAGAGTCAAAAAGTTGTAAATAACTACTTCGTTGGCACCATGAATAACATACTCTGTACAGCTAAACAACTGTACAGAGTATTTCTTATGCCCAAATTAATATTCGTTGTTCTACACAAATAAGACTAAAATTATTGTATCAATATTGATAAATAAAAAAGCTTGTGATAGAATTCTTTTATAAAATAATGTTAAATATATACTTGAAGTATCGTTATAGCAAAAAGGAGAAATTAATATGGAAAGAAAATTTGCAATTATTGAAATTGGAAGTAACAATACCAAAACACATGTATATGAAAATGAAAAAGTTTTATATGAAAATAACACAACAATAGAATTCAAGAAGAATTATATAAATAATAAAGTAATCGGAAAAGACGATTTAAATAAGTTTTATTCAGTAATAGAAAAGGCTATGGCTTATACCAAAAATATACATATATATGGTTGCAGTATTTTCAGAAGTATACCTAAAGAAGAACTAAATGAAATCAATTTAGAATTAAAGAATAAATATAATTATGAAGTAGAAGTTGTTTCACAAGAAGATGAAGCAAAATATACAGCATTAGGATGTTACAATAATATAGAGTGTAAAGGAAACATTTGCATATTTATTGGCGGTGGAGGCTCAATAGAATTAATATTTGTAAATGATGGAAAAGTACTAGAAAAGAAATATTTTAGCTTTGGTGTAGTAGATGTTACCAATAAATTTCCTAGTTTAAAAGATGATGTACCAACCTGCATATTTGAGGAAGTATATAATTATGTAGCAAATTTGATAGATAATTTTGAAACAAAGGCAGATGTGCTAATTTTAGCTGGTGGAGACCATCTTTATTGGTACAACAATGCAAAATATGAATTGATAGAAAATACTTTATATAAAAGTAATAATCAACCATTCATGCTTACAACCGAAATGAGTGATAAATATGATAGAAATGCCCTAGTTACATCATTGGATAGAATAAGAGCAAATAGTGATAATCCATTATGGTTTGATGGTTCTAGAGCTATGAAAGTAATAACAAATTTAATATCACATAGAATAGATGCCAAATATATAATTCCAACAAAAATAAACATGGAAGATGGAATAAAAGAACTTTTATTGAATGAAGAAATGGAGCAAAACTAGAGATATATTATGGGAAAAATAGTTTTATTAGATGACTTAACAATAAATCAAATAGCAGCTGGGGAAGTCATAGAAAGACCTGCAAATGTAGTAAAAGAATTAACAGAAAACTCAATAGATGCAGGCGCAAAAAACATAACAATTGAAATAAGAAATGGCGGAAAAACATTTATAAAAATTACAGACGATGGAAAAGGCATAGCACCAGATGACATGGAAATAGCAATTGAAAGACATGCAACAAGTAAAATAAGAAGTATAGAAGATTTAGATGATTGCTATACAATGGGATTTAGAGGAGAAGCTTTAGCGAGTATAGCTTCAATATCAAAACTTACAATCATTTCAAAAACCAAAGATGATTTATTTGGAAATAAACTTATAGTTAAAGCTGGTGACATTATAGATGAGGAACAAATAGGTGCACCTACTGGAACAACGATGATAGTAGAAGACCTATTTTTCAACACACCAGTAAGATATAAATTTTTAAAGCAAGATTTAACTGAATTTAAGTACATAAAAGACTTAGTTCAAAAAATGGCAATAGCTAATTTAGATGTATCTTTCAAACTAATAAATAACAATTCAATAGTTTTTACATCAAGTGGTAGCGGTAAAATTGAAGATATTGTATATAATTTATATGGTAAAGAGATTAAAGAAAATATAGTTTCTGTAAATTACAATGAAGATGGAATAGAAATTACAGGAGTTGTTGGAAATACACTAATAGCAAGAGATAATAGAAAAGACCAGATAATATTTTTAAATAACAGAAATATTAAAAATCCAATAATAACAAACAGTGCCGACCAAGCTTTTAAAGGTAGTACAGGAATCGGAAAATATGGATTTTTTATATTAAATCTAAATATGCCAGCAGATTACTACGATATAAATGTTCATCCAACAAAGATGGAAGTCAGATTTAAAGACGAAGATAAAATATATAAATCAGTATATCATGCAATAAAAAACGCAATGCTAAATAAAGAATTCCTTGGAAATAATGAAATTGTAGAAAAAGAAGAATATATTGATGATGAATATAATTTTTTAACAAATAAAACGTTTGATAATGGCTCACGAAATTTTGATATTATAAAAAGAGAGACAGCAAGGAAGATTGAGTACAAATATATTGGCATAATATTTAAAACATACATAATAATAGAAATAAATAACGAGCTATATATGATAGACCAACATGCCGGTCATGAAAGAATATTATATGAGCAAATAAAAGAAAATTACAAAACTCATTTGCAAAATAATAGCCAAATGATGTTAATACCTGACATTATAAATTTAACTCATAAAGAAATAAAATTTGTACAAGAAAACTTAGAATTGATAAGAAACACAGGATTTGATATTGAACTTTTTGGTAGTGACTCAGTTAAAATAAATGGAATACCAAATCTTGAATATAAAGTAAATAGTAAGAATATATTTTTAGATATTTTAGATGAAATGATTACAAATGAAAGAAGTTCAAATAAAGATGTAGAAGAAAGATTTATTGCCACAGTTGCTTGTAAAGCAGCAGTTAAGGCACATATGGATTTATCAAGAGAAGAAGTGGATAATTTAATTCAAGGATTATTGCAATTGCAAAACCCATATACATGTCCACATGGAAGACCAACAACTATAAAAATAACAAAAGAAGAAATAGAAAAGAAATTAACATATTAGAAAATAGAGGGAAACTATGGAAAAAGATATAGAAAAATTTAAAATAGCAAAAACATTATTAGGATATAATATTTCAGTAAGCAAGTCTAGAAAAGAAGATGGTTCAATAGATGAAGACAAATTAAATGAATTATTAAAGAAAAATTTCGAATATATTAGAAGTAAATTTTTAAAAAGAAAAGAAATGCAACCAGAAATGGCAGAAAGAACAGATAAAGATATAAAAGAAGTAGACTACTTGTATTCGCTAATAAAAGATGGAAATGCAAGAAGAGAAAATGATGAATTAGCCAAAGAAAATGCTTATGCTGAAAAGTTACCAATAAAGCCTGAAGATGCTAATGTAGGAATTATAAGAAGCATAAATTCTAAATATGCTAAAGAAATGGTATATGGTTTTGAAGTGGCGCCAGAAGGTGAAAATAAAAAACATGTTATTGTTATACCAAAAAGGTATTTTGAATATACAACAAAAGTTGGAGTAATTGCATATATAAACGAATATATAATTGTAAAAAATATTAATGGAATAGAAATGCATTTTGATGTAACAACAAATACAAGATTTGACGAATTAGATGAAATTATGAATTCTGGTAAACCTCTCACTGCACTTGAAAGTGAATATGTAAGACTATTTAATAACCAAATGTCAGATATTCATTTGAGAACTTGTGCAAGAAAATATAAAGGATATATAGGAACTGTTGAAAATAATTTACGTACTGCAAAATTTGAAATGAATGAAGAAGATTTATCTGCAACTACTGCAATTGAAAGAGAAGAAGAGCGAGATAAATAAAATATATAAATATTACTTGACAAATATATAAAAAAATATTAAAATGTTAGACAAGACTAACAAAAAACAAGCAGTTTTAAATCAAATTCATTAGACAAAAGTAGCTTAATAATTTTCATAAAAATAGAAAAGAGGTAAAAATGCTAGAATTAAGACATATAATGTTCGAAAGGGACAATAAAAAAATACTAAATGATATTAATTTAACAATTGATACAGGCAAGTTTATTGCAATAACAGGACAAAATGGTTCTGGAAAATCAACACTTGCAAAAATAATAATGGGAATAGAAAAGCAAGATTCTGGACAAGTAATATTTGAAGGACAAGATATTACTGATAAAACAATTGATGAAAGAGCAAGAATGGGAATAGGATTTGCATTTCAACAACCAGTAAAATTCAAAGGAATAACAGTATTAGATTTAATAAGATTATCTGCCAATAGAAAAATGAACAAAAAAGAAGCATGTGATATATTATCAACAGTTGGACTATGTGCAAATGAATATATAGATAGAGAAGTAAATGGTTCACTATCAGGAGGAGAGCTAAAAAGAATAGAAATTGCACTTCTTGCTGTAAGAGATGCAAAACTATGTATATTTGACGAACCAGAAGCAGGAATAGACTTATGGAGTTTCCAAAATTTAATAGAAGTATTCGAAAATATACAAGAAAGAACAAAAGGAACAACTTTAATAATTTCTCATCAAGAAAGAATATTAAAAATAGCAGATGAAATAATATTAATGAGAAACGGTAAAATACAAAAAACAGGTAAAGCAGAAGAAGTTTTAGAAGAAATGAATGTAAAACCACATTGCTGTAAGCTAAATAAAGGGACAAAATGTTAAGAGAGGAGACAAATAAAAGCATATATGGAAAAAATAGAAGAAGAATTATTAGAAACAATTGCAGGCGATGATGTAAGAACCGGAGCTTACAATATTAGAAAAAACGGAAAAGGTGTTGAAAGACAAATAACAGAAAACGTAAAAATAGAAACAAAAAAAGATGGCACAGGAATAGATATTTATGTAAAAGAAAATACAAAATTTGAAATTGTTCATATTCCAGTTATAATCACACAAAGTGGACTAAAAGATGTTGTATATAATGATTTTTACATTGGGAAAAATGCAAATGTAGTAATTATTGCTGGTTGTGGAATTCATAATGATGAGCATAATGATACCCAACATGATGGTATACATCGTTTCTTTTTAGAAGAAGGTGCAAAGGTTAAATATTATGAAAAGCATTATGGTGAAGGTAAAGGCGACGGAAAAAGAATATTAAATCCAGTAACAGAAGTAGAATTAAAAGAAGGTTCATCTTTAGAAATGGAGAGTGTACAAATAAAAGGTGTTGACTCTACAATAAGAGAAACTAGAGGGAAAGTATATAAAGATGGAAACTTAGTAGTAACAGAAAAAATACTTACTGCAGGAACACAATTAGCTAAAACCGTGTTTGATGTAGATTTGGAAGAAGAAGGAGCAAGTGTAAAAGTAACATCACGTTCTGTTGCAACAGAAAATTCAAAACAACAATTTGAATCTAAAATCGTAGGAAATACAAAATGTTTTGGACATGTTGAATGTGATGCCATTATAAAAGATAATGCAAAAGTAACTGCAATTCCTGAAATAATTGCAAATAATGTAGATGCAAATTTAATACATGAAGCAGCTATCGGAAAAATTGCAGGAGAGCAATTAATAAAACTAATGACATTAGGTCTTTCAGAAAAAGAGGCGGAAGAAAAAATAATTGAAGGATTTTTAAAATAGAATTATAAAATTGTAAATAAGATTAACAATAAAATAATACAAAAAAATTTGTTAAATATATTCAAATAAACCATTTGTTTTACATAAACTATAATATAGGAGTGTAAATCAAATGGCTTATTTTTTTAAAAGAGATTTTCCACTATTAATGCAAAATAATATTGCTTATTTAGACAGTGCAGCCACAACGCAAAAGCCTATGCAAGTTATAAATTCTATTAGCGAATACTATAAAAATTCTAACGCAAACCCTCATAGAGGAGCATATAAATTGAGTTTAGAATCTACAAAAGTGTATGATGAAGCGAGAAAAAAGGTTGCAAAATTTATAAATGCCAAAAGTGAGAACCAAATAGTATTTACTAGAAATGCAACCGAAAGCTTAAACTTAATAGCATATAGTTATGGATTAAATAATTTAGGTAGTAAAGATAAAATTGTACTGTCAATAATGGAACATCATTCTAATTTAGTACCATGGCAATATGTATCGAGAAAGACTGGTAGTACATTAGAATATATGTATATAAATAAAGTAGGAGAGTTAACAGATGAGGAAATTGATAGCAAAATAGTGGAAGGAACCAAAATTGTAGGAATAACCCATGTATCAAATGTGGTAGGAACAATAAATCCAATAGAAAAAATAATAAAAAAAGCTCATAGTGTTGGGGCTATTGCTGTCGTTGACGCATCACAAAGCGTTCCACATATGAAAATAGATGTTCAAAAACTTGATGCAGATTTTTTAGTGTTTTCAGGACATAAGATGTTAGCTCCGCTTGGAATAGGTGTGTTATATGCCAAAAGTGAAATACTAGAAGAAATGAAACCATTCTTATTTGGTGGAGACATGATAGAATATGTCTATGAGCAAAATGCTACATTTGCCGAAGTACCTACAAAATATGAAGCTGGTACGCAAAATGTAGAAGGTGCAGTTGGACTATCTGCTGCAATAGATTATTTGAACAATATTGGAATGGATAAAGTACAAACCATAGAAAAAGAATTAACAAAGTATGCTCTGGAAGAACTACAAAAACTAGCATTTGTTACAATCTATGGCTTCTCAAACAAGCAGGCAGGAGTTATTTCGTTTAATGTTAATGGAGTACATCCTCATGATGTAGCAAGTGTATTAGATAGTGAGAACGTATGCATTAGGTCAGGAAATCATTGTGCACAGCCATTACTTAGGTATATGGGTTTAGAATCAACTTGCAGAGTGAGCTTTTATATTTATAATACAAAAGAAGATGTAGATAGATTGATAGATGCTTTATATAAAACTAAAAAGCTATTTGCTAAGTGGATAAGGTAGTAACAAGAATGAAATTTAACATATGCAATTCATAAAATTGAATATGTTAGAAAGTATGGGTTATAGGTAAACCCGTAAAACCTAAATAAAAATAAAGGAACGGAATATAATGGATGACTTAGAAGAGGTATATACAAATATCATAATGGAACATAGTATAAGTACAAAAAACAAACATAATTTAATTGAAATAGATAGGAAAGAACACGGGCATAATCCAAGTTGTGGGGATGATATTACACTTGAAATAAAATTTGACGGAAATATAATAAAAGATTTATCTTATACAGGATATGGATGTGCAATATCTCAAGGCTCAGCATCCATTATGATAGATTTATTAAAAGGAAAATCACAAGAAGAAGCGATAAAGCTAATAGATATTTTTTTGAAAATGGTAAATGGAGAAGAAGTAGAAGAAGCGGAGCTCAATATGCTAGGAGACGCTAAGTACTTGAAAAATATTACAAAAATGCCAGCAAGAATAAAATGTGCTAGTTTAGCATGGGAAACAATGAGGAGGATGATGGAGTAGAATTTGTATAAGGTCGCAATTTGCGACCTTAAATAAGAAGTTTCAAGATATTATAAGGTTCCAAATTGGAACCTTAAAGTTAATTATTAAATGTGGTTCCATTTTGGAACCACATTTTACATCATAAAAATCGATTTATTAAATTTAACCAGAACTATGGAAAGTTTTAAACAATTGTAATATAATTATAAAAACATTTAGTATTTAAGGAGGCATACTGATGAATATAAACGTAAATAAAGTAAAAATAGTAGTAACAATTCCAATTCCAAATGCTAATGAGGTAAGAAATGCAATGTGCGAAGCTGGTGCAGGAATAATAGGAAATTATACAAATTGTTCTATGTCAACGAAATGCATAGGAACTTTTAAGCCCAATGAAAAAGCAAATCCATATATTGGAGAAAATAATAAAATGGAATTTGTGGAAGAAGAAAAGCTAGAAGTAGTATGTGATGTAAACAATGTAAAAAATGTTATTGCTAAATTAAGAGAAGCGCATCCATATGAAGAACCTGGGATAGACATTATTCCTTTATTAGATGAGGAAAGCTTTAATTTAAAATAATAATTTATCATTTGGAGCCACCAGCGAGAATCGAACTCGCGACCTACAGGTTACGAATCTGTTGCTCTACCAACTGAGCTATAGTGGCATAAAACAAATATATTATAGTATATAAAGTATTTTAAATCAAGATATTTTTACTTTTAAAATAGATTTATGTTGAAATTATAAATAAAATTTTTGTAAATAAATATCAGGGAGATAATTATGCTAAAAGAACTGAAAATAGAATTAACTAATAGATGCTCAAGAAACTGCATACATTGTTCAAGCAGTGCTACTAGTAATGCTAAAAATATTAAAGAGTTAGAATATGAAGATGTAAAGAAAATAATACTAGAAGCAAAGCAAATGAATGTTACTGATGTGGTATTTACGGGAGGAGAACCACTAAAATATGAAAAGCTAAATGATTTAATTAAACTAACAAAAGAATTAGAAATCAATTCTGCAATTTATACATTTGAATATAGGAATGATGAAAACATAAATAAATATAAAAAACTTATTGATAGTGGACTAAATAAAATAATATATTCGCTAGCAGACAGTTTATCAAACCAAAAAGATTCTTCAACATACACACATATAGAATTTTTTGATAAATTATTAAAAAATTCAAATTGTAAATTAGGATTTCATTATACAATTTCAAAAGACTCAATTTCACAAATGCAGACAATAGTAAATGCAACAATGGAAGAATTTTATAATAGGAAATATTTCGAAAAGATTAGCTTACTTAGATTTGTTCCACACGGTAAAGGCAGTAAAAATATGGACTTAACTAAAGAAGAATTGAATCAAATAAAAGACTTTTACTTAGAATCAAAATACAAAGACAAAATAAGGTTAGGAAGTCCTTGGAATATATTAAATATAAAAAATAGTCCTTGCATTATTGCGGATGAAATTATGATAATTGGATTTGATGGTATTGCATATCCATGTGATTCTATAAAATATTTTACAAAATTGGGCATTAGTGGGAATATAAAAGAAAATACACTAAAAGAAATGTATAATTCAGAATACTTTAAATTATTGAGAGAGCTAAATACAGAAAATAGTTGCAAATCATGCAAAGATTATGAAATTTGTAAGAGTGGTTGTATTGGTCAAAAAATAATTGCAGGATATGATAAAAATGAAGATATATACACAAATTTAAAAAGATGTATTAATTCAAAAGACCCTAAATGCATGAAAACAAATTAAAAGAGGTATGAAATGAAAAAAAGACAAGAAGTTTATGACTTATATTGGTATTTCGCTTGTGAAAGACAAAATATATTTTGGCGCAAACTCGAAGGTAAAGAACCACCATGGACAGAAGATGAAATTTTGCAGGAATACAAGTTTTGCAATAGTTATAGAGTAAATGATAGAGTAAGTCAATACTTATTGAAGAATGTAATATATAATGGAAAAACATATGATAATGATGATACTATTTTTAGAATAATACTTTTCAAATTATTTAACAAAGAGCAAACGTGGGAATTATTATTAGAAAACATAGGAGACCCTACATTAAAAAATTTCAATAGAAAAACATACTCAGAAGTATTAGAAAAGGCTATATCTAATGGAATAAAAATATATAATGATGCATATATATCATGTGCCAATAAAGCATTTGGATTTGATAGAAAACATGATAATCATTTAGCTTTACTACAAAAAATGTTCTTAGAAGACAAAATGCATGATAAAATTTTAGAATGCAAAAACATGAAAGAAGCATTTGAAATTATAGAATCGTATCCTCTAATTGGAGATTTTATGGCATACCAGCTAGTAACAGATATTAATTATAGTGATGTAGTAGATTGGAAAGAAAATGAATTTACAGTAGCAGGACCGGGCTCATTAAGAGGAATAAATAAGTGTTTTATTGACAAAGGAAATATGAGTAATGAAGATATTATAAAATATATGTATGAAAATCAAGATAAAGAATTTAAAAGATTGAATTTGAATTTTAGAAGAATAGGAAATCGAGAGCTTCAGCTAATAGATTGCCAAAATATTTTCTGTGAATTAGACAAATATTGTAGGCAAGCACTTCCAGAGTTAAAATCTAATAGAAAAAAGATAAAAAAGAAGTATATACCTAAAACATCTAAAATAGAATATATGTATCCACCAAAATGGAAGGTGGAATTGTATTAAAAAACTATTTACAACTAAAAATTTATTATGATAGAATTCATTTAAGCAATGTTGTTTCAATCAATACAATAATTTGTTATGAGGTGAGACAATGATTATCGAATTACCAAAAGAGCACATTGTTTTTAGTGATGAGAAAGGAGAGGTAAAAGAAGGAATTCTTTATTTGCATCGGAATATGTTTGAAGAAGCGATGTTTGAATTGACGTACATTCTACATGGCCACGTCTGCTATTATTGCCAAAAGCCTATTACAGGTATAGAAGACAAAGAAAAACAAGACGGAGTACTATGGAAATCCTTAGACCACCTTATACCTAGAGAATTTGGTGGTGTTAGTATTACCAACAACTTAAGACCTTGCTGTAGTGTTTGCAACCGTAAAAAAGGTAGTATGTATCCAAACGAATTTGAAAAGTTTCAACATATTGTAAAATCAACAAAAGGTCGAGAAAGAAAAGCAGAGGTGAAAGATTTCAATGAAGAATTAAGTTTAACCCAAACCAAAAGGAGATTTGGCGAATTGCCATCTCTTCCAGAGGAATGGTTAGAACAAGGAAATCACAAATCCGTGTATGTAAATTTTATGTTAGAGGACCCGATAGGAACAGTATACAACAGAATTGCCAGATTCTATAGAAAATATAAAAGAATTCCATATCCAATAGTTGTAAGTGCAAATAAATTCCTGCTTGATGGTTTCAATTCTATACTTTTTATGAAAATAGAAGGTGTAAGAAAGATTGATGTCATTAAGTTGGAAAATGTGATTTATGACGGAATAGTTGATTATACTTCTCACGTGTTAGGTAAGTGATTTTTCTCACTATTTGCCCGGTAGTCCTTTGACTACCGGGCGTATTAAAGTAAAAAAATTTCTAGATACATTGAAAAAATAATTCGTATTGTATATAATTATAAAAAATAAAGGAGATGCAAGATGTTTAATTATAAAAAAAGCATAAAAATATTTAAAATACTATATAAAATATTTATCATAACATTTTTAATAAGCATTTTGAAAAATGCAATTGTATTAGCAACCGATCAACCGCAAATTCCTACTGCAAATGTGAGAGAAATAAATACTAGCACGGAAGAATATTATACATCAGTGTATATTGCTATAACAATTTTATTTATAACTATAAACGTAATGGCTGCAAATTTTATTGCAATGGTATATCAAAAGAAAACAAATAATAAAGTAAGCAAAGTTTCAAAAATTATTTTGATAATATGCATATTATTAATGATATTTTCGATTATTTTGCCTAATATGGTTGCTTTGATATTTGGAAAAACAAGGACTGTATATTTAGGAGGGTCAGGAGAACCGATAAGTTATTTTACAGTAGAAGCATGCTATGGACTTTTACTAATTTTACTTATTTGCCTCATTATTCTAGGAATTATAATGATTTATCAAAAGATTAAATATAAGAAATTGTCAACAATACAAAAATACATAACTTTGAGTTGTGCTATAGTGTGCGTAATGCTAATTATAGAATATAGTTGTATGAAATTACTAGCGGATAATACTTTCTTTAATGGAATTGATATTTCTATATATTATTAATAAAAAACAAATAACCCCTTGAATTTTAAAATTCAGTTTGATAAAATAATAAAAACAAAAAGGGAGTAGCTCATAAATAACTAATCAACAACAAGAGAAATCTGGTTAGTGACCTTTATGGTGAGCAAGACTTTTAAGAAATAGTAATTCTTATTAGTCTTGCTTTTTATTGTATTACTGCAAAAAATTATCATAAAATTGGGTATTAGAATATTTAATTGCTGTTTAAAATAAATTAAATAGCAAATAATAATACTGCTTGACAAGAGTGATAATTCAAGTATACAAAGCAATGATAAAATACGTACATAATACAAAAGTACATAAAGTAATAATAGAATGAGAAGGTTTAACTAACTGTATTTTAAAAATATGAAAGGAAAGTGAAAAAATGAACTGGTTTAACAAAGACGTAGAAGAAGTTTCTAAAACTTTAAACACAGACTTAGAAAAAGGATTAAGCGAAGAAGAAGCGAAAAAGAGACAAAAAGAAAATGGCTATAATGAATTGCAAGAAAAGAAAAAGAAAAGCCTATTTGTAAAATTTTTAGAGCAATTTAAAGATTTTATGATAATAATCCTTATAATAGCAGCAATAATTTCTGGCGTTGTAGGACAAATGCAAGGCGAAGGATTTACAGATTCAATAATCATACTAATAGTTGTTATTCTTAATGCTGTTATAGGGGTAATACAAGAAAATAAGGCAGAAAAGTCATTAGAGGCATTAAAGAAAATGAGTAGTTACTCAGCAAAGGTAATGCGTGACGGAAAAGTAACAGTTATACCTTCAAGAGAATTGGTACCTGGAGATATAGTTGTATTAGATACAGGAGATTATGTTCCGGCAGATATAAGAATTATTGATGCTGTAAATCTTAAAGCACAAGAAGCATCACTTACAGGAGAATCAGTACCAGTAGAAAAAGATGCAGCTACAATAGAAAATGAAGAAGTATCACTTGGAGATAGAACAAATATGTTATTTTCTTCAAGCCTAGTAACATATGGTAGAGGAAAAGGTATAGTTGTTGAAACTGGAATGCACACAGAAGTTGGAAATATTGCAGGTATGCTAAATAGCGTAGAAGAAACCGCAACACCACTTCAACAAAAATTAAATAAACTAGGCAAAAGCTTAGGAATAATGGCCATTGTAATCTGTATAGTTATATTTATAATAGGATTAGCATATGGCAAAGATGTAATAGATATGTTTATGACAGCAGTAAGTTTAGCTGTTGCAGCAATACCTGAAGGATTAGCAGCAGTATCAACAATTGTTCTTGCAATAGGTGTTCAAAGAATGGTTAAGAAAAATGCTATTGTAAAGAAATTACCAGCAGTTGAAACACTTGGAAGTGCCTCAGTAATTTGCTCAGATAAAACAGGTACACTTACTCAAAATAAAATGGAAGTTCAAAAAGTATATGTTAATGGACAATTAATAGATGCAAAAGAACTATATAAAGAAAATAAATATAACTCAGATGAATTAGAAAAAACAATTCTAATAGGAATGCTATGTAATGATACAAAAATTGCATTAGGCAATTCTACTACAAATGAAGCGGATAGTGCAAAAGCCGATAACTCTAATGATAGCACATCAAATAGTGAAGAAAGCGATTTAAAGAATGTTACATTCACAGGAGACCCAACAGAAATTGCTTTAACACAATTAGCTTTTAATTTAAAATACGATGAAAACGAAATAAATAATCATCCAAGAGTAGCAGAAATGCCATTTGATTCAGATAGAAAATTAATGACAACTGTAAATAAATTTGGAGATAAATATTTAGTTTGTACAAAAGGTGGTCTTGATGAATTATTATCAATATGTAACAGCTATTCTGAAAATGGAGAAATAAAAACAAATTTAAAAGATAGAATACCAGAAATAGAAAAACAAAATGAATCTCTAGCTAAAAATGCTCTTAGAGTTTTAGCAATGGCTTATAAATATATGGACCATGAACCAGTCGGAGATGAAGTTTTAGATTTAGAAAGAGACTTAACATTCGTTGGAATGTGTGGAATGATAGACCCACCTAGAGAAGAAGCAAAACATGCTGTTCAAAAATGTAAAAAAGCAGGAATAAAAACTGTAATGATTACAGGTGACCACAAGATTACAGCAACAGCAATAGCACAACAATTAGGAATATTAGAAAATGAAGATGAAGCGATAACAGGAGCAGAACTTGCAAAAATGTCTGATGAAGAATTAGACAAAAACATTAGAAAATATAGTGTATATGCAAGAGTTGCACCAGAGCATAAAGTTAGAATAGTTAAAGCATGGCAAAAAGCAGGAGAAATCGTTGCAATGACAGGTGATGGTGTAAATGATGCACCAGCACTAAAACAAGCAGATATTGGATGCGCAATGGGAATGGTTGGTACAGACGTTGCAAAAGAGGCAGCTGATGTAATCCTAACAGATGATAACTTCGCAACAATCGTTTCAGCAGTGGAAGAGGGAAGAAGAATATATGCAAATATTTTAAAAGCTATCGAATTCCTAATTTCAAGTAACATAGGCGAAATTGTTTTATTATTCGTATGTATGCTTATAACACCATTTTTAAGTAGCACATTTGGAATAGACATTAATTTAATTGAACCTTTATTACCAATGCATATATTATGGATTAACCTAGTAACTGATTCACTTCCAGCATTAGCACTTGCAGTAGACCCAGCTGAAGATGATATAATGAAGAAAAAGCCAAATAAAGAAAAAGGCATATTTGTTAAATCAAGACTTTGGAGAGTTGCATATCAAGGTATAATGATAGGTTTAATAACACTTGCAGCATTCATAATAGGATTAGCAACACCAGACAGCATACTTCCACAAGTAGAAGGTCTAAGCAACGCAGAAGTTAAGGTAGAAATTGGCCAAACAATGGCATTTGTTACACTTGCATTTGCAGAACTAGTTCATGTATTTAATGTAAGAACACCTAAAAAATCAGTATTCAAGTCACATCCATTTAAGAACAAAATGTTATTATTAGCACTTGGAGTTTCAGCATTATTAATGATAGTAATTTTAGCAGTTCCTGGCTTAAGAGAAGTATTTAGTATACCAGTACTTCCAGCTCAAGATATATTTGAAATGATATTATTAATATTATCGCCAATAGTAATTGTAGAAATAATGAAATTAATCAAATTAAATGGAAATAGAAAGAAAGAAGAATAATTTAATTTTAAAAAATTTGGGACGTATCAATTAGGAACGTCCCTTTTTAAAAGAAAAATGTCAAAAAACAGTGTCCTTATTGACAAAATCTATTTGAGCAATTTAATGATTTTCAATTAAGGACCGTTTTAAATTGAACTATTTGGAAAAATGCAAAAATGTCTTGCTTATTTTTATTTTTTAGGTATAATATAGGTGGTGCAAAATTTTTATTCGCACTAAGTTGAAATAAATTAACTTGGCAAAACTAAAAGGGGCATAATAATGTATGATTTAATTGTTAGAACAAGAAAACTAAATAAACTGAAAGTTGCGCTAGTAATTTTAATTGTTATCCTTATTATACTAATAATCTTTACAAGTGTAAGAATGGGACAGATGTATAAAATAAGCAAAAATATTCATTCGTATGATTTGTGGATTAATGAAGTAAATGCTCAAATATCAGCAAGAGAAGAAGCAGAAAAAGCAAGATTTGCATCATTAAATGAAGAAGAACTTGAAAGATTCAGCAGCATATATAAGCATCAAGATAATAAAAGAGTGTTTTTAACTTTTGATGATGGACCTTCAACATCAGTTACACCATACATATTAGATTTACTTAAAGAGCAAAACATAAAAGCAACTTTTTTCGTGTTAGGACTTAAAGTAGAAGCAAATCCAGACTTAGTTAAAAGGGAATACGATGAAGGACATTTCATAGCAAATCATGGATATTCTCATAAATACGGAGATATATATTCTAGTAGCCAAGCAGTGCTTGATGAATATAATAAAACAAATGACGCAATAAAAAATGCTTTAGGAAATGAAAACTATAATTCACTAGTATTTAGATTCCCAGGTGGCTCGAGTGGTGGACCATATCACGATATAAAGCAGGAAGCAAAAGAACTATTAAAGCAAAATGGAATTGCTAGCGTTGATTGGAATGCACTAACAAATGATGCAGCAGGAGCTAATACGAAGGAAAAAATAATGGAAAATTTCTATAATACTGTTCAAGATAAAACAAGCGTAGTAATTTTAATGCATGATGCATCAGATAAAATATTGACATATGAATGTTTACCAGAAATGATACAATATTTTAAAGATAATGGATATGAGTTCAAAACAATGTATGACGTGATAGGGAGAGGTTGAATTTTATTTGAAATGTGATATGAATTGCAATGCAGACGAAAAATAGATGATTAAAATTTCGATAAAGTACTTGACAATATGATAAAAAAAGTGTATATTAAATATTGTTCACGTTATTGAACAATATTTAGCACTGGTCTTAGAAGCCAATGCGAATATACATATGCGGATGTGGCGGAATTGGCAGACGCGCTGGTCTTAGGAACCAGTACCAATGGTGTGGGGGTTCAAGTCCCTTCATCCGCACCAATGACTTTTTTGTTCGAACTAATAGAAGCAGAATTGATATAAAATCGACCAGATTTTCTGATTGATTTTTTCTTTTGCGAAAAATTCAATGAATTTTATTGCTGTACAAAGTCCACGAGTTATGATGGTACGTCATAACTCATAGGGGGTTAGGACTTATGACAAGTCAAAGTCCTATTTCTCAAAGAATTTGATGGAGAATATAGAACTACACTTATAAACTTTAAAAAATATAAACTTGTAATGGCTAAACTCATGGAAATGAAACCAGCAGAACAAAATAGAGTTGTGATGTATTTGTTAAATATTATCTAACGGCAAAGAGGCTATCCCAAATAGGACAGCCTCTTTGCCGTTAATTCTCAAGTTTTACCTTGAGTTTTTTTGCCTTGATGTGATAGTCACATTTTTTTGCTGCTTCGTAGTCGGATTCCGAGAACAGAACAACGATATCTCCTTCTTCCATATCACGCATTACCATTTCGATAAAATCGTACGGTTCTGCGTTGTCTTTTGAGGAAAGCAAAGCACAATATTTTCCGTTCCACATAGCAATACCATCACTAGAATTATTAGAAAGATTAAAGACTTCATACTTCCTTGCATCCATCGGTTTAATTCCAGCTAATGTTTTGCTGTTCCGCCATTTCTCATGAAGCTCTTGCAAAAGCTCATAATCAGCGATAATTGTCGCTTGACTCTTTCTTCCAACCATCGGCATATTAGCCACACTCCTTCCAAATTTGAAATGGTTATTAAGAGTTGCGTATTTATATTATATCAAAAGAATGCTGAAACATCAATAAAATTAGTAAAAATACACAATAATTATTGAAGGAGGAAATATGGCTAAGCTGACATTCTTTTCTGTCTTGAAAAGCAACTTAAAATGTGCTTTTTGTAAAAATGAAAATTGTCCCGTAAGGTATATGCCGAAAGGAAAAAAACTCAGTTTTACGATGGTACAAAATATGTTACAAGATGTGAAAAAGACAAGAAGGCATATTTCGAGGCTAGTCTGAAAAGGCGGCTTCCGTGATAAGCTAGCCGGCAAAACAAAATGTATTATTTAGAAAGGTAATATATTCTGTTTTTTGTGAGATTATTTTTTGAAAATATATTATATATTGAAAATTCGATATATTTGCCTTATAATGATATTTAGTTAATCAAATATAAAAAATGGAGGTAAAAAAACTGAAAGACATTGATAAAAATAATGCATCATTTGAAGATATAAAACACATTGATGAAAACGGTGTTGAATTTTGGTATGCAAGGGAGTTGCAAAGTGTTTTAGATTATAAAGAATGGAGAAAATTTGATGGCGTAATTCAAAGAGCAATAAAAGCATGCGAAAACAGTAATATCAATACTTCAGACCATTTTGTCGGCGCCGACAAAATGGTGTCAATTGGCTCAGGAGCGACTAGAAAACAAATAGACTACAAACTAACTCGCTATGCTTGTTATTTAATTGCACAAAATGGAGATAGTAGAAAAAAAGTAATTGCTCTTGCACAGACATATTTTGCAGTTCAAACTAGAAAACAAGAAATTAGCGAGAGTGAATACCGTTTGTTAACAGAGGATGAGAAGAGATTTTATCAAAGAGACTTAACAAGAAAAGGCAATTATTCGCTTAATCAAACTGCCAAAAAGGCAGGTGTTAAAAATTTTGATAAATTTCATAATGCGGGTTATAAAGGTTTGTATAATGGAGAAACAGCAGATGATATAGCTAAAAGGAAAGGACTAAGATATAGAGAAGATATTTTAGATAATATGTGTAGTGAAGAACTTGCAGCTAACCTATTCCGCATTACACAGACTGAGTCAAGATTAAAAAGAGATAAAGTTGCTACAGAAAAGAAAGCTTGTGATACACATAATAAAATTGGAAAAATAGTCAGAAAAGCTATTAAGGAAGCAGGTCGGAACTATGCCAGAAGATTTGCCAACGCCAAAGAAAAGTTTAAAGCAGCTAGAAAAGGAAAACATTAGAAGTTTACAAAAATAAAAATTCTTGACAATTAATTGATTATGATTATAAAATAATTATACAAATTATAACTATAGGAGAGAAAATATGAGAAGTGAAGAATTTTTTTATAACTCAGTAGATAAAAAGACAAAAATTCATGCTATTTGTTGGTTGCCAGATGGAGAGACAAAAGGAATCATTCAAATAGCTCATGGAGTTACAGAATATATTGAAAGATATAAAAGTTTTGCAGAGTATTTTACAAAAAAAGGTTATATCGTAATAGGAAATGACCACATAGGACATGGCAAATCAATTGCAGAAGGAAGTAAGCCAATGTATTTTGGCCCAGAAGGAAGCTGGAATTATGCAGTTCAAGATGTAAAAACTTGTATGGATATAGCTAAACAAAAATTTCCTAACTTACCATATATATTAATAGGATTTTCATTAGGCTCGTTCTTGGTTAGAACTCTTCTTATAGACAATTTAAATGAAAAAATAGATAAAGTTATATTAATTGGAACTGGACAAATGTCAGAAATCCCAATTAAAATAGCGAAAATGATGGCAAATAGTGAAGCAAAGAAATACGGAGAAGAAAATTCAACTCCAAATATTCATAATCTTACTTTTGGAACATATAATAAAATTTTTAAACCTAATCGTACAGAATATGACTGGCTTTGCGCAAATGAAGAAGCATTAGATGAATATATAAAAGATGAAAACAGAGGAAGTGATTTTTCTGCTGGTCTTTTTAGAGAATTGCTGAATGGAATGCTTTATACAGGAAAAGTAAAAAATATAGAAAAAATGAAAAAAGATACTCCAATTTTATTGCTATCTGGTGAGATGGACCCAGTAGGAGATTGTGGAAAAGGAGTAGAAATGACATTTAAAGCACTAAAAAAAGCAGGTGTTAATAATGTTACAATTAAATTATATCCAGGTGATAGACATGATATACTCCATGAAAAGGATAAAGACAATATTTATCTAGATATTGAAAAATGGATAGAGAAATAAAAAACAAAACTAAAAGAACCCTAATTATTAGGCAAATGAGCTTAATAATTAAGGCTCATTTTTTATACAAAAATTTTTATAAAAAAATTAAAAATATTTTAAACTTTTTTACACACAATAATATCTAATAAAGTATAAAGCAAAAACAAAAGTTTAAAGAGGTACAAAAAATGAATAACAAAAAAATCAAAAAGACAATTTTTATAATAATATTAGTAATTATCATATCATTAATAATATTTACCATTTACTCAATTGCAAATAGTAATAAAGAAAAAAAACCGAATTCGGAATCAAATCAAAATATAATAAATGAAATAGAAAATTTAGCACAAGAAGTAAATGAAACAAATAACACACAAATTAATGAAACAGCAAACGAAATATTAAACAATACTTCAAACAATACCGTAGAAACAAATGTAATAGAAGACACAAGCCAAGATGAAAGTAATAATCAACCAGCTAAAGAAAACCCACTAGATAGCAATGCAAATCAAGGAAGCTCAGAAAGTAATAATAGTGATGTTAGTGTAAATACTGGCGAATTTGATAGCACAGTGGCATTTATAGGTGATTCAAGAACACAAGGGTTAATAATGTATAATGGCTTAAAATATGTGCAGGATTATTCATATATAGGATTGATGGTTGATACAGCAGTTACTAAAAAATTTGTAAAAACAGATAATGGCAATAAAATTACATTATTAGAAGATATGAAAAACAAAAATATAAAGAAAGTATATATCATGCTGGGCGTAAATGAACTTGGCTGGTCATATCCGCAAGTATTCAAAGTAAAATATGGTGAATTAATAGATGAAATTAGAAAAGTCAAACCAGACTGCCAAATATATTTGCAATCTATAATACCTGTTACTAAGAGCAAAAACAATTCAGATAGCATATACAACAATACCAACATTGCAAAATTCAATGAATATATTAAGCAAGTTGCAAACGAAAAAGGAGTTCATTATTTAGATGTTAAATCTGTATTAGTGGACAGTGAAGGAAATTTGCCGGAAAATGCAAGCACGGATGGTATACATGTAGGAAAAACATATTGTCAAAAATGGCTTAAATATTTAGAAGATAACTCATAGAAGTAAAGATAATAATTAAAAAATGCCATAAAGAGCAGATTATAATCAAAAAATTACAAATAATATTGTAATAAAATAAATAAAATTAAGTATTGACTAAAGGAGGAAAGTATATATAATATATACGGAATTAATATGAAAAAATATGTAGGAATAATAGTAATCATAGCAATATTTGCAATTTTAATAGTTTGTACAATAGTGAGAAGAAATCTAAATGATGATATACAAATAAATGTAGATGAATTAGCAGATAGAATAGCAAGTAGCAGTAGTTTTGAAGATGAACTGGCAAAAATAGATGACGAACTTGCAATTGAATTGTATGGCTTCGAAGCAAATAGGATAGAAGAGATTGTATCATATCAAGGAAGTGGAGCATCTAGCGAAGAAATACTTGTATTAAAAGTAAAAGATGTAAACGACATTAATAATGCAAAGAAAAAAATTGAAACAAGACTAAAAGAAAGAGAAGAAGCTTTCGCAAGCTATTTGCCAAAAGAAGTAAGCAAAATTCAAAATCATATTTTAGAAGAAAAGGGAAACTATATAATTTTGTGCATATGCAATGATTACAATACAGTAAATAAAGTAATAAAAGATTTCCTAGGATAGGAGCATAATAAATGGCAGCAGTAGCTCAAGAAATACTAATTGAATATATAAAAGAAAATCAAGATAAACTATACAAAATAGCATATACATACACTAAAGATAAAGATTTGTCATTGGATGTTGTTCAAGAATCAATTACAAAAGCCTTAGAACATATAGGCTCATTAAAACACGAAGAATATGTAAAAACATGGTTTTATAGAATACTTATTAATGAATCAATAAAATCTTCAAGAAAAAATAAAAAGCTAGAAGAATACGAACTGTTAGATAATGTAGCAACTGATAAAAAATATGATGAGGAACTGATTGAAAGCATTGACATATACAAAAATATACAAAAGCTAAATGAAAAATTAAAAACAGTTATAATACTTAGATTTTTTGAGAATTTAAAAATTGAAGAAATTGCATATATTACAAAAACAAATGTAAGCACTGTAAAATCTAGGCTTTATAAGGGGATGGAAGAATTAAAAAAGAGTTTAGAAAGGAGTGATTGTATATGAGTATATTTGAAAAAGCCAAAATGGCTTATGATTCAATAGAAGTTCCGCGAGAATTGGAAGATACTGTTAATAGAACAATTCTAGATAGCAATGTGGTTCAAAAAAGAAATGCAGTTAAGCAAAATAGAGTAATTAAAGGTAATAAAGTATTCAAAAATGCAACTAGAGCAAATAGACCTTTGATTGTTTTTAGAAGTTTTGCTTTGGCGCTTATTGCTACATTTGCTTTATTTGTAGTATTACTCAATACAAATGAAAGTTTTGCAAAAGCTATGCAAGATATCCCAGCAATAGCAGGAATAGCAAAAGTATTTACTGTTAGGGAATATAAAGAAGAAAATGAGACAGATTTAATAGATGTTAAAATTCCGGCTATACAAAATACGGGAAATTCAGATTTGGAAAGTAGAATAAATTATGAGATTTCTTCAAAAATAAATGATGTTATTGAAGAAGCAAGAACTAGAGCAGAGGAATATAAAAATGCAGTACTTGCAACAGGTGGAACAATGGACGACTATATTCCTACAAGAATAAACATTGATTATAAAATAACATATCAAGACGATAATTTCATATCTTTTGTAATAACAAAGAGTGAAAGTCAAGCTTCAGCATACCAAGAACAATATTTTTACAACATAGATATTCAAAATGGAAAAGAATTAAATTTAAAAGATGTTTTAGGTGCAGATTATAAGCAAATAGTAGATGAAAGCGTTGAAAAGCAAATAAAAGAAAGAATGGAAAGCAATTCAAACAATATGTATTTTACGAAAGAAGAAGGCGGATTTTCGGGAATTGAAAACGAATATCAAGACTTTTATATAAACGAAAACAAAAAAGCAGTAATTGTTTTCCAAAAGTACGAAATTGCACCGGGATATATGGGGATTCAGAACTTTGAAATTCCTAATGAGTTAATTATTTAAATATAAAATAGTAATTGCTTTTAGATTTGAAAATTAAAATATTAATTGTTTTTTTGATTTAAAAATTAAAATTTAATATTTAAAAAGCTTAAGGTTTATGGATAACCCAAAATCCAAATATAACAAGGAGAAATTAGACACAAAAGAAATGGTTTTTAGTAGCATAGTATTTTTATATATTTTTCTACCATTAATGCTTTTAATATATTTTATAGTACCAAAAAAATTCAAAAATCTAGTAATGATAATAGCAAGTTTCATATTCTTTGCATGGGGAGAAATTAGATATATTCCCATTATGCTACTTCTTGCTGTAATGGACTATTGGTGCGGAAATAAAATCAATCAAAATTGGGAAAACAAAAAGGCTAAAAGAAAATATCTGATGATTGATATAACTGTAAATTTACTGATTTTGTTTTTCTTCAAATACGCAGATTTTATTATATCAAGTATTAATGGATTGTTTAGAATAAATATTCCACTACTTAATATACCTCTACCAATTGGTGTATCATTTAATACATTCCAGTCATTATCATATATTATAGATGTATATAGAGGAACAGTAAAATGTGAAAAAAGTTTTTACAACTATTTAACATACACAACATTGTTCCCTCAAATAATAGCTGGACCAATTGTAAGGTATGAAACAGTAGATGAAGAATTAGTAGATAAAAAAATCAGTATGGACAACTTCTCGTGCGGGATGAGAAGATTTATAGTTGGACTTGGAAAAAAAGTATTAATTGCTAATAATGTAGGGGTTTTGTGGAACGTTATTGAAAACGGAAATTTTAATGAGATGAGCAGCGTTCTAGCATGGCTTGGAATAATCTCATTTGCTTTACAAATATATTTTGATTTTAGTGGGTATTCAGATATGGCAATAGGACTTGCTAAAATCTTTGGTATGGATTTTGATGAGAACTTTAATTATCCATATATAAGTAAAACTATTACAGAATTTTGGAGAAGATGGCATATAACTTTAAGCAGTTGGTTTAAAGATTACATCTATATACCACTTGGAGGAAATAGAAAAGGTTTAGCTAAACAAATTAGAAATATTCTAATAGTTTGGACACTTACACGGTGCCTGGCATGGAGCCTCATGGAACTTCGTTTTGTGGGGATTGTATTTTGGAATAATACTAATTATAGAAAAATTATTTCTGCTTAAAATAATAGCTAAAGCACAAGAAAAGATTTCAAAATTGGAAAAAAATAATAAAGCTCTAGGAAAAATTTTAAGCATTATTTTGAGCGCATTTTCTCACATATATGCAATGTTTTTAGTTTTAATAGGATGGGTTATATTTGCATTTGAAGATTTAAGTAAAGTAGGAGCGTACTTAAGTTCAATGTTCGGATTGAACAATGTAAGCTTTGTCAATTCAGAAGCAATATATTACTTGCAAAATTATTTTATCATAATTATTGTTGGAATAATTTGTTCAATACCACTTAAAAATATTGCTCTAGAAATAGTTGAAAAGATAAAGAAGATTAAAGCCGAAAAAACTAATGACACAGCAAATATAGCAACAGTAGTAAATAGCGAAGAAGAAATAAAGAAAAATAAATGGACAGGTGTAATTACTGGAGTTTTATGTGTTGGAATTTTAATTATTAGTACAGCAAGCTTAGTAAATAATAGCTTTAATCCATTTTTGTATTTTAGATTTTAAAACTATGAAAATTTAGTAAAAGGCTTTTTGCAAAAAGCCATAAAATAATTTTAATAAAGGATAAAAAATGAAAAATAAGATATTCTTTCTAATATTTGTAACAGTATGGGTAATCATAGTAATACTAAATTTTGTATTACCAAAAAGCGATTTCTCAGAACAAGAAAATAGAATGTATGCTACAATACCAAGATTTTCATTTAAAAGTTTTGTAAATGGAGAATACTTGGATGGTGTTAATGACTATGTAAATGACCACTTTGCTTTTAGAGATACATTCTTAAAAATAAACTCTTGGTGGGAAATAAATGTACTTGGTAAAAAAGAGATTAATGACGTATATGTAGGACAGGACTCATATTTGTTTGAAAAATTTGAATTTGGTGAAGAAGAAAAAACAACATTAAATAGCAATACTAAAATAATATCCGATTTTGCACAAAAAATGAATGAGCAAAATATAAAAACATATTTCATACTTGTGCCTAATTCTATTTATATAAATAGCGATAAATTGCCAGAAAATGTGCAAGCTCCAAATCAAGAAGAGATAATTAACATTGCATATAGCAATACGAAAAATACAGTTAATGTAGATGTAGAAAAATCTTTATTAACTGAAAATAAAAATCAGCAATTGTACTTTAAAACAGACCATCATATGAATAGTGATGGAGCATATGTGGTATACAAAGAGTTTTGCAAATCTGCAAATATAGAAGCAGTAACAACAACTGATTTTAATAAAGTAAAAGTAACAAGTGATTTCTTAGGAACTTTTGATTCAAAAGCACAAATATGGAATCAAGAACCAGATGAAATCTATGTATATCAAAATGAAAACAATATGAATATAAAAGAAGCAATTTATGATACTCAAAACACACAAAGTATATTTAATGAAGAATTTTTATTAACCAAAGACAAATATTCATATTTCCTAAATGGAAATAACAGTAGAGCGATTATAAAAACAAATGTGAATAATGATAGAAAATTATTAGTAGTGAAAGATTCATATGCACATATAATGTCACAATTTTTATGCCAAAATTATTCAGAAGTTCACTTTTTAGACCCAAGATATACTGCATTTGATTATGAACAATATGCAAAGGAAAATGGCATTACAGATGTATTATTTTTATATAATGTGTCAAATTTTGTAGAAGATAATAATTTGAGGAAAATTAGTTGAAATCGCAAAAGTAAATATTTTAAATATTTCTTTCCCTCACAAGAGGGTTCTTTTTCTTTTGCAAATTAGCGAAAAACTATTGACTTGTATGAGCAAAGATTTTATAATGATATTTAGTTAATAAAAATAAAAAGTGGAGGTGAAATTATTGAAAGATATTGATAAAAATAGTGCGTCATTTGAAGAAATAAAACATATTGATGAAAACGGTATTGAATTTTGGTATGCAAGGGAACTTATGCCTGTTTTACAATACTCAAATTGGCAAAACTTCGAAAAGATAATTAAAAAATCTAAAATATCATGCCAAAATAGTGATATTAGCGTATTTGAACATTTTATTGACGTCAATAAGTTGTCGAAACGTGCCAATAATGCAGAAGTTGAGATTAACGACTACAAACTAACTCGTTATGCTTGTTACTTAATAGCACAAAATGGAGATAGTAGAAAAAGAGTCATTGCTCTTGCACAAACATATTTCGCAGTTCAAACTAGAAAGCAAGAAATTAGTGAAAACGAATACCGTTTGCTAACAGAAGATGAAAAAAGATTTTATCAAAGAGATTTAACTAGAAAAGGCAATTATTCACTTAATCAAACTGCCAAAAAGGCAGGTGTTAAAAATTTTGATAAATTTCACAATAGCGGTTATAAAGGTTTATACAATGGAGAAACTGCTGATGACATTGCTAAAAGAAAAGGACTAAGATATAGAGAAGATATTTTAGACAATATGGGAAGTGAAGAACTTGCAGCCAACTTATTCCGTATTACACAGACTGAGTCAAGATTAAAAAAGGATAATATACATACTGAAATAGAGGCCAATAAAACTCATTATAATATTGGAAAAAATATAAGAGAAGTAATTGCTAAAAATGGAGGAACTATGCCAGAAGAATTACCAACGCCTGAGAAAAGTTTAAAGCAATTAGAAAAAGAAAACATTAGAAGTTTAAAGCAAAAATAGAATTAAAAAATTAAAAAAATTTTCACCTTTAAATTACAAAATTGTAAAAAATTAAAATTTAAAATTGCGAAATTTATAAATAAAAAAAATAAAAAAGGAAAAAATAAAAAATGAAAAGTCATATTTGACTTAAAAAAATATTAGGAGGTGAAAATTTATGAAAAATTCAATCAAAATAACAGCTATTTTTGCTGCAATACTTGCAATATTATTTATAGTTCCAAATGCAAGTAAAGCTACAACAAGAGAAGTTACAGATGAAAGTACTTTAATAAGTGAAATAAATTCTGCGGATCCAGGAGACACAATATCTATTCAAAACAACATTACTATTACACAACCAATAGTAATAGCAAAAGAACTTATTATTGAAGGAAATGGGTATACATTAACTGGTAGCGAAGGATGGACATCTACATCAGGAAACCAAACAATGTTTACAGCTCAATTATCTGATGCAAAATTAACTTTAAGAAATATCAACTTAGTCAGAGGACCTAAATATGGTGTTCAATCATATGATGGCGCTACTGTAATATTAGATAATGTTAATATAACAGATTTCAAATACGGTGGTGTATTAGTTAATGGTGGTAAACTTGAAGTAAGAGATTTACACTTAGGACGTAATGGTACAGGTGCAAATAATGGTATAGAAATAGACAAAGGTGCAGCTGCTACAAATAATCCTACACTTGTAATGAATGGTGTGTTAAAAAGTGATGTAACTGAAAACATAGTTAGAGTAGCAGACAATGGTAATTTAAAAGACTTTACAATTGAAAATGCTGAAGGTACAACTAACAAGGTATTTGTTACTGGTGAAGCAGTAGTTTTTACTGATGAATATAACAACGTTATTTCAGAAACTGTACTACCTGATACAGTAACTCCAAATGTTGATAAAGAAAAAGTATTTGTAACAATAGCATATAACGAAGAAACATTAAGAATAGTTGTTAATAAAGATGAAAAAATAACAGCAGATTTAATAGCTTCTCACATTGTATTAGATGAAAATCACAAAATAGATGGATATTTTACTGATGAAAGCTATCAAACTGAATTTGATTTCAATCAAGCTATAACAGCAGAAACAACAATCTACGTTAAAATATCTGAAATACCAGAGCCAGAACCTGCTCCAGAAGAGCCAGTAGAAGAAGAAAAAGATGAAACTCCAAAAACTGGTGTAAACAGCTATTTAGGATTAGCAACATTTATAATTGCTATGGCAGTCGCTGGAATCATTTATACAAAAAAACAATAATCAAGGCATAGATAGATAAATTTGAATGACTAAACGTAGATAAGATTAAGTAAAAAATGTGCTTAAAATTAAAAAACATGCAATAATCTTCCGGCAGTATATTAGTGCTGGGAGATTATTTTAAATAATATTTAATGGGAATGCTCTGGAACATATATTGGAAGCATCTTTAAAATTTATAATATAAATAATAACTTTAATTACATAGACAATTGATATTAGAGAGGTATAGTTGTGGCGAAACATTTTAAAAGTAATAATAAAAAAATAGCGTACATTATTTTTACAATATTAATAATTTTATCAGTATCATATATAATTTATTTAATTACATTAAAAATAGAAGCTAGGAAAGAAAGTAATTTATTAAATTCAGTAGAAATAGAGAATGTTCATAATGAAATTACTGTGGATATTACGAATCAAGTAGATAATGAAAAATCCGAGCTAGAAGTAACAGAAAGAATGCTAAAAGTAAGAGAATTGCAAAAAGAAAATGCCAATATAGTTGGATGGATAGAAATAGAAGGAACACGAATAAATTATCCAGTACTCCAAGGAGAGGACAATGAATATTACTTAGACCATAATTATAAAGGCGAAAAAACAGCTAATGGTTCAATATTTTTAAACAAAGATTATGATTGGAGCGTGCCTTGTACAAACCTGCTTATATATGGACATAATATGAAAAATGGCGAAATGTTCACAGATTTAATAAAATACCAAAGTGAAGATTATTATATAAACCATCCCAAAATCCGCTTTACAACTGCAAATGAAGATGCAGAATATGAAATATTTTCAGTATTTAAGTCAAGAGTATATTATAAATCAGAAACGAATGTATTTAGGTATTATAACTTTATAAATGCAGAAAATGAAGAAGAATATAATGAATTTGTAAAAAATGCAAAAGCATCATCTATTTATGATACTGGAATTACAGCAAATTATGGAGATGATTTAATAACATTAATTACTTGTTCTTATCACGTAGATGATGGAAGGTTTGTAGTTATAGGAAGAAAGAGCTAGATTGAAAATTCACATAAAAATACTTGAAAAAACATATAAAATATAGTATTATAAAAATCAGAGAGGTGAACGAAAGTGAAACAAAAATTTTTAAAAGATTTAGGTATAGATTTAGATGAATCAACAGATGAGTTATTACAACAATTTGACTTAAATGGATTTATGGATGAAATATCAGATAATAGATTAAAAGAAGAAAGTCAAAAAGTAGAAGAACTAAAAGATGAGATAAGCAAAAAAGAAAAATAAACTTTTAATACTAAAAGAAAGGGTGTGAAAAAATGCAAAGGGAGATTACATTAAAAGATTTTGAAAAAACAGTAAATTCAGTTGATGATATTGAACCTTTAATATTAAAAAGAGAAAATAAAAAAGATTTATTAGTAATAAGTTTAGAACAATATCAAAAAGAAATGTTTTTAAATACATTAGAAAAAAGCAAAGAAGATTATAATGAAAGTAAAGTTTATAGTGCTAGAACTATTTTTAAAGGATTAAGGGAAAAATATGGATATTAATTTATGAAATTGTATTTACTGAAGTAGCAAAGGAAGAGATTGAAGGAATATATAAATATATATCAGAAAATTTATATGAAATTGATGCTGCTAACAGATTAATGCAAAAAATTGAAAATAGCATTTTAAACTTAGAGTTATACCGTTATTCTTGTGTAGAAGTACATATAAAACCTAATAATGAAATGTATAGAAGATTGTTAATTGATAATTTTATAGCATTATATGGCGTTGATGAGAAATATAAACAAGTTGTAATTTACAGAGTAATATACGGCAAAACAGACTACTTAAATTTAATTGAAGAATAGAGAGCAGTTAAAAATGGAAAATGTTAAGAAAAATGACGAATTAATTGTAGATATAATAGATTATGGAGCAAATGGAGAAGGTATAGCAAAAATAAATGGCTATACCATTTTTGTATTGGGAGCATTAAAAGGAGAAAAATGTAAAATACATATTTTAAAAGTTTTAAAAACTCATGCATTTGCTAAGGTTATTCAAATAATAGAAAAGTCAGACAAAAGAGTAGAACCAGATTGTAGCACATTTAACAAATGCGGAGGATGCGATTTAAGACATATTGCATATAGTGAGACTTTAAAAATTAAACAAGAAAAAGTACAAAATCTAGTAAATAAAATGCTAAAAAATAAAGTAAAAGTAAATGAAACGGTAGGAATGGAAAATCCAACTTTTTATAGAAATAAAGCAATTTATCCAGTAACTCAAGATAAAAAAGTAGGAATTTTTGCAAAAAGGTCACACAATATTATTCCTATAAATGAATGCAAAATACAAACGAAAATATCTCAAGAAATTTCAAAATATATATTAGATAATTGGAAAGATAGTATATATGATGAAGAAACAGGTAAAGGATTACTTAGAAATATAATGGTCAGAGAAGGTTTCAAAACAGATGAGATAATGCTTGTATTAGTACAAAATGGCGAAAAGAATGTTTTTGAAACAAATAGTAAGCTAAAAATAGAAAATGTTATCAAAGAATTTCCTAAAATAGAAACAATCGTAATAAATGTAAATACAGAAAAAACAAATGTAGTACTTTCAAGAAAAAATATTATTGTATATGGAGATGGAACAATAACAGATAGATTGGGAGAATATGAATTCAAAATATCTCCAAATTCATTTTATCAAGTAAATCCAGTTCAAACAGAAAAGTTATATAATTTAGCAATAGAAGGCGCTAAGCTAAAAAAAGATGACATATTATGCGATTTATATTGTGGAATTGGAACAATAGGAATATTTGCTTCTAAATATGTGGAAAAAGTTTATGGTGTTGAGATTGTAGAAGAAGCCATAAAAGATGCAAAGCAAAATGCAAAAATTAATAATGTAGATAATATAGAATTTATACAAGGAGATGTGGAGGTTGCATTTAACAAAATGCTAGACAATGGCGTAAAACCAAGTGTGGTCATAGTAGACCCACCAAGAAAAGGGTTAGATAGCAAAACAGTTCAAAATTTATGCAATTTGAAATTAGATAGACTTGTTTATGTAAGCTGTAACCCAGCAACTTTAATGAGAGATTTGCAAGTATTAGAAGATGTTTACAAAATAGATAGCATTACTCCAGTGGATAACTTCTGTTATAGTTCACATATAGAAAGTGTGGCAGTGCTAGAAATAAAGGAGAAATAAATATGTATGAGATTTTAGGAATCAAGAATGTAACTGAGAACATATTAAATTTCAATTATGATAAATATTATAGGAAAATGGGTTTAATGTTGAAGAACACTAAGACAGAAAGTGAAAGAAGGCAAATAAAACAAAGTTCAAATGAAGAATTAAATTCATTATTAAAAGATGTAGATATAGATATAGAGGCTTTGAAAAATAATTTTATAAAAATTATATTAGATGAAAAATCTGCTAAATACCTATGGATTTTATATAGCAAGCACCAAAATGGTGAAAATTATATTGACATGTTAAGTAGCATCTTAAAACAAGAAAACAAAGTTATTAGAGGTGGAACAAATACATATAAGATGAACGGTTGGATGGCACATACTTTATATGTCTATCAAATTGTGAATGATAATATTGCAAATAATATAGAAATAATAAATTTTAATGGAAATAAAGAAAATATAAAACAAGTACAGGAGCTTCACGAAATATATAATAAATTAAGTAAAGAATCTAAGTTTTTATTAAAAATATTTGCATTAATTCACGACATTGGAGTTATTGATGGTGTAACATTTCATGATAAAACAGGTGGCAAATATGTAGAAAAGGTTTTAAATGAAATTGGAATAAATCAAGAGGCAATAAAACAAGCAAATATCACATTTGAATTAAAAGATTTTATAAAAATATTACAAGAAATGATAAAATATCACACCTTAATAACGTCTCTTTCATCAGAGGGGAGTGATTTATATGTAGAAAATGAATATAAAAAATTGCTAAAAGAATTACCTAAAAATAGTTATATAGAAAAAGAAATACCATCAATACTATTAATATTAGCATATGGTGATATAATTGCAGTAGATGAAAGTTTAATGGACTCAGAAAAATATAGAAGGATAAAAAATTGTAATAAATTTTTTATGCAAATAAATGAAGGAAAAATGCAAAGAAATAAAGAAGAAGTGGTTATTGAAAGAATATGTGATATTATAGGAGAAAATAAAGTTCAAAATTTAAAATCGAAATTTGATATTATCTTACAAAAATATAATATAGAAAAAGAGCAATTTGTCGAAGATATGTATAATATAAAAATTATGAGATATGCAGGACCATTAATGAAAACATTAAAAGATACTGAAATGACAATAAAAATATTTTATGAATTATTTGAATTAATCAAAGACATTGAAGGAAAAGATGAATTAAAAAACTATACAATTATTTTTGCACCAGATAAACATGAAAACGATTTCGTGGAACAATTTAAAAATGGAAATTTCTTTGAATGTATCAAACAAATGAAAAATACTAAAGCAAAGGAATTTATATATAAAAATATTAATATAAAATTAGGCACTGATTCAGAAGGAAAGTATTTACATATACGAGTAGTTGCATAATAAAAAATTTTTAATCAAGGAGAAAATGTAATGGGAAAAGTCATAAAAATAAGAGAAGTTGGAGACCCAATCCTTTCACAAATCTGTGAAAAAGTAAATCTCAAAAATATTAATCAAGAAATTCTAGATACAATAGATGATTTAAAAGAAACTTTAAGCTTTGGTACAGGACTAGGAATTTCAGCTCCTCAAATTGGTATAAATAAAAGAATAATTGTAGTAGGTGCTAAAAAAGAAAATATTAATTATAATGATGCGGAAGAAATTCCAATAACGGCTATGATAAACCTAAGTTGGAAAAAGCTATCAGATGATACAGATGTACAATTTGAAGGATGCATGAGTGTACCAAGTATTAGAGGAAAAGTAGAAAGATATAAAAATATAGAACTCACTTACTATAATGAAAATAGAGAAAAAATAGTAAAGAAAATAAGTGGATTTTTTGCAAGATTAGTACAACATGAATGTGACCATTTAGATGGGATAGTGTTTTTAGAGAAAGTAAAGGGGTCTAAAGATTTTGCCACAAAAGAAAATATTGAAAAATATAATTTGAGGAAAATTAACTGACTTTTATAGAAAGACGGATTAACATAAATCAAATATGCTTAGTCTTTAATATATAAGTATTGATATAAATAATAAGATTGGAGATAACTATAGTGTTAGATAAAATAATTAAAAGTTGCCAATATGTTGTTAACAATTCAAAATCAGTTAAAATAAATGAAACAAATCTAGATAAATTTATAGGAAAAATTAAGAAAGTAGAAACTATTGAAAATTGGTTAGCTTTTTCTCCATATAATTTATTAGATTTACCAACAGAGACAATAATAAACTTTTTGTTAGTATATGAAGCGATAGATTTTTCATTTTGGGGAAATCCTAAGTGGACAATAAATACGGAGAATGGAAAAGAAGATGGAAGCATTGCGTTGTTATATGCAATATTAAAGTACATCAAAGAAAGAAAAACCACTGATTTTTCTAATATAACTAAAGAAGAATTTAAAGAGATATTAAAAGGAAATATAAAGATTCCATTATTTGAAGAAAGATATAATATCATAAGAAATGTTAGTAAAATAGTTAATGAAAAAATGAATGGAAATTTTTATATATTTATAAAAGGTGTTAATATTGATACAGAATTATTTGAAATTATTGTAAAATATTTTCCTAATTTTAAAGATGAAAGAATATATAACGATAAAAAAGTTTATTTTTATAAGTTAGCACAATTATTAACCTCAGATATTTTACATATAAGAGAACAAAAAGAAAAGATAAAAGTGGATTATTCTCATTTAGTAGGGTGTAGCGATTATAAAATTCCCCAAGTAATGCGAGGCTTAGGAATATTAGAATACAGTAATAAACTATCTAATATTATAGATAACAAAAAAGAAATAGAAGTAAATTCAGAATATGAAGTAGAAATAAGAGCTAATATGCTTGTAGCAATTAATTTAATAAAAGAAAAATTAGAAAATAAAGTATGTGCGATTAATGTTAATGATTATATTTGGAGTCAAGGAAGAAATAAAACTATAGAGTTAAAGCCGTATCATCTGACTAGAAATACCAATTATTAAAGAATATGGCTTTAAAAATGAAAAAAGTTGAAGAAATTAGACCAATAGAGATAAACGGAAAACTAAGTTTGTGGAAATTTGATTATAATGCTAAGAGAGAGTGAAAGGTATGTCAGTTGAAAGAAGTAATAAATTGAATAATCAATTAGATTTATGGAATAATTTAAATAAAAATAACACATTGCAAGAAGTACAACAATATATAAAAGAAGTAATAGAATTAAGAGGTTTTTCACATCAAGAAGTAGAAAAAACGATGTTATTACTTTTAGAAGAAGTTGGAGAACTAGCAAAATCAATAAGAAAAAGTTCAACAAATATGGGCATTGATAAAAATAAGCTTAATCACTATGATACCGTTGAAAGTGAAGTAGCAGATGTTTTTATAGTATTATGTAATGTATGTAATAAATTAGATATAGACTTATATAAAGCATTAAAAGATAAAGAACAGGAAAATATTAGGAGAACTTGGAAGAAAGAAAATAAAAAAGAAGGTTAAATAAGATAGAAAAAGATTTGACTATAAAAGAAAATCCTTATATACAACCTGAGTGGCTGTTTCGACAAAGTGCTGGAGGCTGTAGACGAGACTGTCTATGAAGGGTACACACAAGAGATGTCGGCGTTACTCTACAGTATCGCTTACAACGAAGCGGAATTGATGTATATTCTCAGCCGCTTTGAGAAAGAACTTAGCGAGTAAAAAATGAAAGAGAGTTAAATTCTACCCGGAGGGTTGCATGCCTGTTGGTGTGCAGCCCTCCGGGCTTTATATACATTATCTTGAATATAGGCAAAATCTTCGATACTTTACATAAAAAAAGAAAATTATATGTAAACTTGACAAACTTATTTGGCAAATATAAAATTATTCTATAAAATAAAAATTAAGAAAAACTATTATAATTTTAAAATGAAATATTCGAAAATTCATATAGTAAAAACTTTATAGAATTTTATATTTTCACCATAATTGGGGATGGAAAATAATAGGTGATTATAACAAGAACATCTCTAAATGATAAATAAGGGGAATACAAGATGATTTTAAAAAATTTGTTATTAATTTTACCAACAGGATTAATATCATCCATGTTAAAAACATTAAGGACAAACTTAAATGAACAAACAGCAAAATACATAGAAGAAAATGGAATGTACCATTTTACCAAAGACTTAGATACAGCTAATAAAATAATAGAAAGTGGAAAAATCAATCCTTCGAAAAATGCTATAGTTTCATATGGAGTACCAGCAGCATTTTTATTTGCAGGAATTCCAAGTATTGATAATTATTTTAAAAATCTTTCTGAAGGAGCATGGAATAATTTATTATTGCATCCAGACCAAATATTGTATGCAGTTAAGATTAATGCAAAGGAAAATGATTTGTCAGGTTATAAAATGAGAGTGCAAGATGATGCAATAGTTGCAGAAGGTGGATGTATTTTAAAACCAGAACAAGCTGAGGTAAAAGAAATTGTAATAGATTATCTGCCAGATAAAACTGGTAAGAAAAGGCTTTGCTTAAGAGAAAGAACAAAAGAAGAAATGCAAGAAGTTACTGATTTGGCACTACTTGGAGATGCACCAATAGCTATTCCAGGTGGAAAATTTCATAATTATATACCAAGTAAAGAATGTTTGGAAGCTATAAAACAAGAAAGAAAAAGGTTAGGATATATTCCCATATTAGACTTAGCATCATCTGTCACTCACGTTGTTGGAATCGAAAATGAAATGTCAATGGGAGCAATTAGAAAGTTAGGAAATAGATTTGTGACATGGTTTTCAAATATAAAAAATGGAAAAATGCGAGCTCTACCACAAGGACAAGAAGAAAAAGGCATTAATAAATTTGAATTAAAAACGCTAGAACCAAAAGAATTTAAAACAAATAGGCTTGTAGAACTAGTAAATGGTATCTCAAATGGAACAATTTCAACTACTAGACCGATATCTAGTAAAGTTTATTCTAATACAATTGTAGGATTAAACAGACAAGGAATTTATCAAAAAGACTTAGCCCAAACTTTTAGTGAATTATTAGGAAGTAGTTTTTATCAATACGCAAAACAAAAAGAAAAATCAATAGATATGGACAAACTATATAAAAGTCAAGGACATGGAATCAATCATAGTAGAAAAGTGGCAATTCTTGCATCTGAAATTTTACAAAGCTCAGGCATGAATTTCGATGAAAAAATGGTAGATATACTACTTACTGCATGCTATTATCATGATATAGGAAGAATTGCAGATATAGGACCACATGCAAAAAACAGTGTTAGAAAATTACGAGAAACGAAACTCTACTTTGAAGACGGGGAAGAATATACTGAAGAAGATAGAAATATGCTTTATGCTATTGTAGATGCACATGAAGGACGAGATTCGGATATCGATAAGATTATGAATAAGTATCATATTTCAAAAGAAAATCAAGATAAGGTCAAATTTTATGCAGGGGTATTAAAAGATGCTGATGCACTTGATAGAGCAAGATTAAGTAATCAATTTTATATGGACTTAAATCCAAAATACTTAAGAAATAGAGAAGCAAAACAATTGATAAACTTTTCTTTTGACTTAGATAACATTAGCAGGCAAATGCCAACTAAAGAATTAATGGAATTAAATCACATAATGGAACCAAAAGAAAATTACTTAGATAGTTTAAAAGTATCAGTAAGCCCTACAATAAGCAAAGAGACTTTAGGAAAAATTGAAGAAGGAAGAGATACAATTAGCACGCAAAAAGATATTGGTGAGCCTTAATTGAGTAGGAAACTCGTTTTTTCTATTCAGTTAAAAAGAAAGGATGACTTTATGGCTGAAAATCAAATTGTAATATTTGGAGGAAGTTTTAATCCTCCTTTAAATTCACATTTTTCAATTGCTCAAGATTTGCTAAATGAATATAAAGAAATCAATAAAGTTATATTTGTCCCTGTAAATAGCAAATATGAAAAGCCAGGACTTATAAATAATGAAGATAGATATAATATGTTAAAATTAGTTTGCGATAAAAATAAAAAATTTGATGTATCAAGGGTAGAAATAGATAGTGAGAGACCTTTATATACTATTGAAACACTAAACTATTTTGACAAAAAATATCCAAACAATGAAATTCTATTCCTAATGGGAAGCGATAATTTAAAAGAATTTCCAACATGGAATGGCGCTGATAAAATCTGCGAAAAATATAAATCATATGTTTTTAGAAGAGATGATGACGATATTAAAAATATTATTGAAAAAGATGAATTTTTAAGTAAAAATAAGGACTCATTTGTAGCAGTTTCAAACAATATATTAAATAATTTTAGCTCAACTTATGCGAGAAAAATAATAAAAGAAGATAAAAGTATAAGATACTTGGCACCTGACGAAGTGGTAAATTATATAGAAAAGCATAAACTGTATTAAAAATAATAAAAGTTCAAATGAAAAGTAGATAAAATGCTAGCGGTACGAGAAAGGAAAAATCAGTATGTTAGATAAAGAGAGATTAATAAATGAAGCAAACAAAGCTGTAAAATGGATTAAAGACTTTGTAGAAAATGCAAGAGTAAAGGGAGTAGTAATTGGAAACAGTGGAGGAAAAGATTCTGCAACAGTATTAGCAATGGCAGTAAAAGCATTAGGAAGTGAAAAAGTTATTGCAGTATCAATGCCATGTCATTCTATAAATACAGATTATAATGATGCCAAACTTGTCGCTGAGCATTTTAATGTCAAAATGCTAACTGTTGATTTAACTGAAACATATGACGCAATGGAAAAAGAAATAAATAATCAATTAAAAAATATCGAAAATAAATCAGACAATTTTGAAAATACATCAAGCAGTATTGAAAACAAATCAATAGTATCTATCTCAAAAGATGCAAGCACAAATATGAAACCAAGGCTAAGAATGACTACATTATATAGCATAGCTCAAACAATGGGATATTTAGTAATTGGTACAGGAAATTTATGTGAGGCAATGGTCGGATATACAACTAAATGGGGAGATAGCAGTTATGATTTTAATCCTATTGCAAATTTTACAGTTGAAGAAGTTTTAGCTATTGGCGAATACCTAGGTGTACCGGAGAAAATATTAAAAAAAGCTCCTAATGATGGATTAGGAGGACAAACTGACGAAGAAAAGATGGGAATAAAATATAGCCAAATTGCAGAAATGATAGAAACAGGAAAAACAGACGAGATGGCTGAAAAAGAGATTATAAAAAGATATAATGCTTCTAAGCATAAGAGAGAAGCTGTACCAGTTTATACATTTGAAAGAAAAAATTATTTGAAAGATAGGAAACCGTTATGAAAAGTGAGATTATAGTAGAATGTTTAAACAATTCTAAAGCAAATCTAATGCTAAAAGTAGAGGACGAAGAAAAGCTTTCTACAAAAGCATATATAGGCAGAAACGGAACAACAGATAATAAAATTGAGGGAGACGGAAAAACTCCAATAGGAACATTCAAATTAGGAAAAATAATTGGCTTTAGTGACAAAGAAAAAGTAAAAGATGAGTTTAATATAGATAACTATATACAAATAACTCCAACTATGTATTGGGTAGATGACCCGAACTCGACTCATTACAATAAACTTGTAGACACAAAAGAAATAAAAAAAGACTGGCAAAGTGCGGAGCATTTATGCGATTTTCCAATAGAATATGAATATGGAATAGAGATAAAAACAAATCCTAACAATATTCCTAACAAAGGAAGTGCAATATTTTTACATTGCTCAAATAATAAGCCTACTGCGGGTTGCGTAGCAATACCAAAAGATGATATAATAAAATTGTTAAGATTTATAAAAGGAGAAACAACAATAAAAATAGTACAAGGAGACTTATGGAAAGTGTAGCAAAGGCAAAAAGCAAATTGCCATTAGATTTTATAACCGAACTAAATAATACATTTAATCCAAGAATTGTAGATAAAATACTTTCAGGAATGTTAGAAAAAAGATACACAACTTTAAGAGTAAATAGTATAAAATATAATATAGAGGAATTAAAAAAATATTTTGATAATATTGGAATTAAATACGAAACAGTTCCATGGTATGATGATGCCCTAATTATATTAAATTCAAATGAAAGTCAAATACAATCATTAGAAATATACAAAAATGGTTTTATTTATATGCAAAGTTTATCAAGTATGCTTCCACCTCTAGTGCTAGAGCCAAAAGAAAATGAAAAAGTACTTGATTTAACAGCAGCACCGGGCAGTAAAACAACTCAGATGGCAAGCTTAATGAACAATAAAGGATATATTTTGGCAAATGAGTTAGATAAAATTAGATGTGATAAGCTAAGATTTAATATAAAAATGCAAGGAGCTACAATTTGTGAAGTTCAAAATGGTAGAGGAGAAGAAATTGGCGAAAAATATCCAAATGAGTTTGACAAAGTTTTGCTAGATACGACTTGTAGTGGTGAAGGAAGATTCATACTACAAGATGAAAAATCATATAAAGCATGGTCTACGAAAGAAGTAGAAGACTTAACCAAAACTCAAAAAGATTTATTTGCAAGTGCATATAAAGCTTTGAAACCGGGCGGTGAAATGGTATATTCAACTTGTACTTTAAATAAATTTGAGAATGAAGAAGTTTTGAATTGGGCATTTAATCAATTTAATATGGAAATAGTAAAAATTGAAATAGAATTAAAAAACACACTAAAAGGAATTGCAAAAGGATATAATAATGAATTAAAGAATGCAATTAGAGTATTGCCTACAAAAGAACAAGAAGGATTTTTTGTTGCAAAATTAATTAAGAAATAATTTGAAATAAACTATTTATCATATAATTATACAAAAGATTAAAATAATACTTATCATAGAAATTAATAAAATAATTCAAGAAAGGAAATAAAATAATTATGAGATGTCCTAACTGTGGAAGCACTAATATATCTAGTATTACAGATACCCATACACATACTAAAGGTTTTGATGGCAGTGATGCTTGCTGTGGATATTTGCTATTTGGCTGGCCGGGAATTTTGTGTGGACTTTGCAATACAGGAGATACAACAACTACAACTAGAACAACATATATTTGCAATGATTGTGGAACGAGGTTTTAGTTCAAATAGCTAATATTCAGTGACGGAGAAATATTTTAATATTCGATTTTGAAAGGATTATTAAATAAAAAACTACAATGAAAAAACAAACAAAGATAAAAACATGGGCGTTTTTTATGCGATTAGGAAATAGATTGGGATGCCATCAAAGAGAAGATAGAAGTTTCTTCATAGGAAAATGGCAATTCCCAATTTGCGCTAGATGCACAGGAATACTGCTAGGTCAAATCATAGCAGTAATTTTGTATTGCTTTAAAATAAAATTGCCAACAATTTTAGCACTCATATTTCTACTTATAATGTTTTTGGACTGGTATATTCAATACAAAAAAATAAAAGAATCTACCAATATTAGAAGACTAATAACTGGCACACTTGCAGGAATTGGTCAAATAAGCATTGTTTTAAATGTTATAATCTATATTGTATCATTATTTAATTAATATGCATAATATAATATATTTAATAGATAATTCTCAATATACATTCTTCCGCATTTCACTGCGCGGGTCGCTAGTCGCTCCAGCTTGCACGCTCCACTTCGCAGATACCCCATATGACAAGTCATAAATGCTGTGACTGCTTTCGTTCGCTGAAATGCTCTAGAACATATATTGAGAATTTAACTAAGAAAGGATTATTTATTATGAAATTAGTTGGCAACACTCCAATGATAAAAATAAATTATGAATACAATGGCAAAAGAAAATATTTATATACAAAATTAGAATATTATAACTTAACAGGGAGCATTAAAGATAGAGTGGCAATGTATATAATACAAAATGCTATAAAAACAGGAAAATTAAGACAAGGCACACCTATAATAGAAGCAACAAGCGGAAATACAGGAATAGCTCTTTCAGCAATTGGAGCAAAAATGAAATGTCCTGTATATATTTTTATGCCTAATTGGGCGAGCATTGAAAGAATTGAATTAATGAAAATGTATGGTGCAAATGTAATTTTAGTTAGCAAAGAAGATGGCGGATTTATAAAGTGTACTGATTTGGCAATAAAAATGGCAAAAGAGAATGGAGCATTTTTAGCAAATCAATTTGAAAATGAAGATAATTATTTAGCTCATTATGAAACAACTGGAAAGGAAATAGTAGATGAAGTTCCAGAAGAAATAGGCTCATTTGTATCAGGAGTTGGAACAGGCGGAACTTTAATGGGAGCTGGAATAAGAATAAAAGAGAAGTACAATAATAGCAAAATAATAGCAATTGAACCTGAGAATATGCCAATAATATCTAAAGGAAAGAAAATAGCAAATCATAAAATAGAAGGAATAGGAGATGACTTTGTTCCCGGACTTTTAGATAAATCTAAAATAGATAATATTTATTTAATTAATGATGATGATGCAATAAATATGTCAAAAAAATTAGCAAAAGAGCTGGGCTTAGGAGTTGGAATTTCTTCGGGCGCAAATTTTATGGGTTGTGTAATGGAAAATGATAAAAATGCAAAACCAGCCACTACTGTATTTGCAGATGATAATAAAAAATATTTATCAACAGACCTTTTCAAAGAAATTGAGGTAAAAGATGAATATATTTCAAACAAAGTGCATTTATTAGATTATGAGGTTGTCTAATTAAATTTCAAAAAACTCTTTACAAGTTTTAAATTTTGATTAATAATTAAGAAGAAAGTAAAAGAGATTTCAAGGAGACAACATTATTAGCCTTTTGACTAAAGAAAGGGATGGAAAATAAAATGCGCGAAGCAAAAGCTAGAAAAAAGAAGAGAAATGTTAAAATTATTATATGTGTTATATTAATTATTATATTGCTTGCGATGTTAGTTTTGACTTTGTACATAGATAAAAGAGATGTATCAAAAGAAGTTTTTTCCCCAATACAAGCATGGGCAGAAATTGCTCCAACTATAAATGTGGATGATGCAATATATTTAGAAGAAACAGAAAGTGAAGAAGTTAAAAATTTAATTTCACAAATTATGAGCAAGAACGGGTTGAACTCAAGTAATTTTGGCTTTTTCTTCTATAATATAAATACTAGAGAATATTATTTCTATAATGAAGATAAATATTTTACAGCAGCAAGCACAGTAAAAGTGCCAGTTGCAATGCTTTATTATGATAAAATAAATACAGGTGAAATAACTGAAGATGATACATTATTATATAAATCAAATGCGTATGAAGCTGGCGCAGGAGATGTTACTTCAAAGTATAGACCTGGCTCATATATACCATATTCAGTTTTGCTTGAAGAATTAATAGTAGATAGTGACAACACAGCAAACAACATTCTTATAAGCAATATTGGATGGAAACAATACAGATATGACATAGCAGAATATTCAGAAAGAAGTCTTTCAAACACATTTTATGGCTCAAATGTAACCTGTCCCGGATTTGCATATGATGTCATCAAATACTTATATAATCATTCTAGTGAGTATACAGAACTTTTAGAAAATATGAAAAAATCATCTTATGGAAAATATTTAAAAGAATATCTAGATTATGATGTAGCACATAAATATGGCAGCTATGGTGGATATGTTCATGATTATGGCATTATATATGGAAAGCAAACTTATTTAATGGGAGTGTATACAAAAAATAAAAATAATGCACCAACTTTGATTGCTAATATTGGAAAACAAGTGGTAGATTTGGTTGAAGATAATTAATTGAAAAATAATTGCGTTTTGGCGTCGTTTAACTGCACTGCGAAAAGCCTCAACGTGCAAAACAGCACGCCTCCGGTTTTCTTGTTTGTTAGCCTAGCCAAAAGCACAATTCTTTTTCAACTAGATTATTACAAATAAATATAATAAAAGATTAGAAAGGAAACAAAAAATGGAACAAGAAATAATAGAATTATTAAAAAGCACAAATAGAACAGGAATGGATTTTTTAATTAGTTTTTTACAAAAGTCAGACTTTTTCAATGCACCAGCTAGCACAAGATTTCATGGTAGCTTTGAGGGAGGACTCGCTAAACACAGTATGAAAGTATATGAAATATTAAAACACAAAGTAGAAACATCAGTAAAAGAAATAAATGTACCAAATGAATCATTAATTATAATAGGATTACTTCATGACATATGTAAAGTAAATTATTATAAAACAGATTATAGAAATGCAAAAAATGCGTTAGGCGTATGGGAAAAAGTACCTTATTACACAGTAGATGATACAATACCATATGGACATGGTGAAAAATCTGTTATGATGCTTTCAGAATACATAAAATTAACAAACGAAGAAAAATACTCAATAAGATGGCATATGGGTTATACAGAACCAAAAGAATTATACACAACAATAGGTGAAGCATATAAAAAATATCCAATAGCTCTTCTTACGCATGAAGCGGATTTGGAAGCAACATATTTTTATAATATTTAAAATAACAAGAAACAGGAGAAAAAATGAAACATAAAGATACTCTTGATGAAGTAGTTAGTCTAGTAAACAATTCAACAAATGGTTATTATCTTGCAGGCGATATCAGAGATTTACTCGCAAGTAAAAAACTAAATATGACTTTTGTAGCAAAAAATTTAAGATATATAGTAGAAAATGTTTCAAGTAACCAATTTGCAAGATTAATGAATTTTATTTCAAGGGAAGAAGAAATTAGTAATTCGATGCCTCAAAATTTAGGCGCGTTTTTAGCAAGATTTAAAAAGCATGATATTTCAGATGAAGAAATAGAAACTTTTTTCATAGTTTTTAAATGCTTACCAGATAGTGACAAATATTTAAAGTCTAACTTAGGAAAAATAATAGATTCTGTTAATGCAGGAGTTTTATTTGAATTATCTCCTGAATTAAAAAGCTGTCTATAAGATTTGCTAAAAAGATAGATGATAAAATAAACCAAAACCAAGACGAAGTTTGTAAGCATATACTAATAAAGAGTTTAAGAAAAGGTACGCAAAGTGCAAATATTAGTTTAAAAGATATAAATGATTATTCTTTAACTTTGCAAATTTTACTTAGAGAATTGCTAAATAGTGAGAATAAAAGATTTTCGGATATGAGAAAAGTTGGCGCAGGCGTATATAGCAATGTATATCAAATGGGAACTAAGATAATAAAAATAGGAGCTCCAAGGCAAACGCATAAAATACCAAATCACAGAAGAATTTTACAACCAATTGCAAGAAAAGAACTTACAAACGGAATGGGTGAACCAATTGGCAGTATTGAAGTAACTGACGAAGTTGATACAAGTAAAGAAACATTAAGCAAAATAACGGAAGAAGATTTATATAAAATATATAAAGAGCTTAGAGCAGATGGAATTATATGGGGAGACCCTAAAATTGATAATTTAGGAGTTCTAAAAAGAGAGAATAAACCAACTCTTAAAGGAAAAGATTTTTACGTAGCACCTAATTCAGTAGGCTTTAGGTCAGAGATTTTCCCTAAACCATTACAAAGAGGAGATTTTGTAATTACAGATTTAGATTATTTGTATTACGAGAATGATAAAAACAAGAAGGTAAATAAAAATTCGTATGTTTTAGAGTTTGAAAGAAGATATAGAAGTGAAGCTGAGCAAGAAATCAAAATGAAAGAAAATATGAGGCAAAAAGAAGTAGATACAATAAAATTGAAGGACGAAGAAAACAGACAAGATGATAGATAAAAACATTACTAATATCTAAAGTTTAATTTATAATATGTTTAGGCTTAGAAACATATTATAGTGTTTCTATTTTGAATAATATCACAAAATTTTACAAATAATAATATAATAATATTGACAAATGTAATACAATGTATTACAATAATAAAAGAGAGGTGATATTATGACTATTTCGGTAAGATTAAGTGATAAAGATACAGAATTGATAAAAGCATATGCAGATATGAATAATATTTCTTTATCAGATTTAATAAGGAATGCGGTATTAGAAAAAATAGAAGATGAATATGATTTAAAGGCTTATTATGAAGCTATTGAAGAATATAAGAAAAATCCTAAAACTTATACTCTAGATGAAGTAGAAAAGGAGTTGGAGCTTGGTAGTGAAATATAAAGTAGTACTGACAGAAAAGGCAAAAAAACAACTAAAAAAATTAGATAAGTACACATCTTCATTAATAATACGGTTGGCTAAGAAAGAATATAGAAGGCTGTGAAAATCCAAGATTACACGGCAAGGGATTGATAGAAAATAAATCTGGACAGTGGAGATACCGAATTGGAGATTATAGAGTAATATGTGAAATACAAGAAAAAGAAATAATAGTTTTAGTACTAGAAGTAGGGCATAGAAGAAGCATATACAATTAAGAAGTGTCAGAAATGGAACTTCTAAAAAATGCTTCTTATTTTCTAAAAAAATCCATTGCATTAAATTTAAAAGTATGATATATTAATAACGGCTTGAAAAGCAAATAAAAATAAATGGAGGTAATAATTATGGAATTAAAAGGTTCAAAAACAGAGAAAAACTTAATGGAAGCATTTGCTGGTGAATCACAAGCAAGAAATAAATATACATATTTTGCAAGCAAAGCAAAGAAAGAAGGATATGAGCAAATAGCTGCTATATTCCAAGAAACAGCAGACAATGAAAAAGAACACGCAAAATTATGGTTCAAATTATTAAATGGTGGAGATATTCCTTCAACAGAAGAAAACTTAAAAGCAGCTGCTGAAGGCGAAAACTTTGAATGGACAGATATGTACGACAGAATGGCTAAAGAAGCTAAAGAAGAAGGATTTGACAAAATAGCATATCTATTCGAACAAGTTGGAAAAATAGAAAAAGAACACGAAGCTAGATATCTAAAATTATTAGAAAATGTAGAAGAAGGTTTAGTATTCTCTAGAGATGATGAAAGAATATGGAAATGCAGAAACTGCGGACATATAGTAGTTGGAAAATATGCTCCAGAAGTTTGCCCAGTTTGCAATCATCCAAAATCTTTCTTTGAAATAAAAGCTGAAAATTACTAATAAAATAATTACTAAGATAAATACTTAGTTAATTTCATAGTAATTAAGCTTTAGTTAATAAGTTACTTAATATTCATAAAATTTTAAAAGCCAGTTGAAAAGACTGGCTTTTTGTATTATAATTTATAACGTAATGTATGATTAAGGAGAAAAACAATGGAAAAAGAAAATTTGAAAATCAAGGGAGTATATAAACATTTTAAAAATAATTATTATATACTAGAAGATGTTGCTACACATAGTGAAACAGGAGAAAAATATGCAGTATATAGACAACTATATGGTAATGGTGAATTATATATAAGACCATTAGATATGTTTTTATCAGAAGTAGATAGAAATAAATATCCAAATGTAAAGCAAAAGTTTAGATTTGAGTTGCAAAATACAGAAAAGAAAAACGAGTTACAATAAAGAGGTTAAATTTATGAATATTGGTTTCACCATTGGAAAATTTGCACCTTTACACAAAGGGCATGAAGAACTAATAAAAAAAGGCATAGCTGAAAACGACGAATTCTACATTCTAATAAATGATACAAATGTAACAAATATTCCACTTGAAACAAGAGCTAAATGGCTAAAAGAACTTTTCCCTAAAGCTCATATAATACTTGGAAAGAATCCACCAAAACAATATGGTATGGATGAAAAATCAATAAAAATTCAAACAGATTATTTAAAAGATGTTTTCAAAGATATACCAGTAACTAGATTTTATTCAAGTGAAGAGTATGGAAAATATGTTGCAAGAGATTTGGGAGTAGAAGATAGAAGAGTTACGAAACAAATTCCAATAAGCGCTACCTTAATTAGAAATGATGTAGAAACAAACAAAAACTATTTAGAAAATGGAATATACAAAGAATTCAAACTTTTTGAAAATAAAGCAATTAGCTAAATGCGGAAGCTCCAATATATAGGGCTAAAAATAACTATAAATAATAACAAAAGATTTTATATGCTTTTTAAAATATAAAGTTAGAGAAAGGAATTAAATCGATGCAAGAAAGAAATGTTTTTGATATTTTAGAAGAAAGAGGATATGTTGAACAAACAATTGACAAAGAAAATTTAGTCAAATTATTAGGAAAAGAAAAAATACCATTTTACATTGGTATAGACCCAACAGCAGACAGTTTGCACGTTGGTCATTTCGTATCTTTAATGGTATCATCATATATGCAAAAATCAGGACATAAACCTATAATTCTTGTAGGTGGAGGAACTGCAACAATTGGTGACCCATCAGGTAAAACAGATATGAGAAGAATGATGACAAGAGAAGAAATCAACCACAATGTTGAATGCATCAAAAAGCAAATTAGTAAATTCTTAAGTTTTGAAGGCGAAAATGGAGCCATCATTGTTAATAATGCAAATTGGTTACTAGACTTAAAATTTGTAGATTTTATGAGAGAAATAGGCTCATTATTCTCAGTAAACAAAATGCTAGCAGCAGAATGTTACAAAAACAGATTAGAAACAGGCTTAACATTCTTTGAAATGAGTTATATGCTTATGCAATCTTATGACTTTTTACATTTATATCAAGAATATGGTTGCAAGCTTGAAATAGGCGGAAATGACCAATGGTCTAACATAATAGGTGGAGCAAACTTAATTAGAAAACTAGGTCATGATGATGCTTTTGCCTTAACATTCAAACTTCTTACAACAAAAGAAGGAAAGAAAATGGGTAAAACAGAAAAAGGTGCATTATGGCTAGATGAAAATAAAGTATCACCATATGAATTTTATCAATACTGGAGAAATATTGATGATAAAGATGTAAAAACTGTACTTTGTATGCTTACATTTTTACCTATGGAAAAAATAAATGAGCTTACAAATGTTGAAGGCGAAAAAATAAATGAAGCTAAAAAAGTTGCTGCATATGAAATAACAAAATTAGTTCACGGCGAAAAAGCTGCAAAAGAAGCAGAAGAATCTTCAAATAGTTTATTTGGTAGTGGTACAAATACAGAAAATATGCCTAGTTGTGATGTAGAAGATGGATGCACAATATTAGATGCTATAATTTCAGCTGGTTTTGCACCATCAAAAGGACAAGCAAGAACACTAGTTGCTCAAGGCGGAATAAGCATTAATGATGAAAAAATTAGTGATGTTAATTACAAAGTAGCTAAAACAAATTTTGGGGGCGATGTAATTTTGAAAAAAGGTAAAAAAGGCTTCTGCAAACTGATTATAAAATAGGGGGTTAGTATGCTTCATCAAATGAAATTAAATGAAGACCCATTTGAAAGAATAAAAAATGGAACAAAAACAATTGAATTTAGATTGTATGATGAAAAAAGAAGAAAAGTAAAAATAGGAGATAAAATAGAATTTTCAAAACTTCCAGATTTACAGGAAAAAATACTTGTAGATGTGTTAGACTTATATACTGAGCCATCTTTTGAAGAATTATTTGAAAAACTTTATGAAGATAAGGAACTAGCAAAACAAAAAGCAAATGCTATGTATGAAATTTATTCTCCTGAAAACGAGAAAAAGTATGGAGTTGTAGGAATTAAAATAAAATTAGTAGATAATTGGTTTAGGTATACTTACAACAAACATGAAATTAAAAGGCTATAAAATGGAAGATGTAAATATTGCTATGAAGAAAAAAGTAGATAAAAAAGGTTCTTTTAATGATAGAATTTATTTAGAATATGTAGATGAAAAAAGTAGAAACCTAGAAGAAGAAAAAGAATTAAATAAAGATTTTAGAAAATAAAATGTAAGGAGCATGAAAAACTCAAGTAAAAAACTTAGGAGATGATTTTTGTGGAAAACACTAAAGAAGAGGTAAACATAGCCGAAATGTACGGCGAAGAATGTACATTACCAAAAGAAAAATTTATAAAAAAATATAAAGTCAAAGAAAATGGACTTACATCAAAAGAAGCAGACAATTTAATAAAAAATATAGGGTTAAATGAAGTAAAACAAGCCAAACCTAAAAGGTGGTATAATTATCTTTTTGAAAGCTTATTTTCTCCGTTTAACTGTATACTGATGGGAATTGTTTGTATCTTAATTTATACAGATATATTTTTACCAGAAACACCTAGCTATGCAAATATAACCGTTATAGCGATTTTAGTTACAGCTAGTACATTACTAGATTTCATTGAAGAATACCGTTCTAACAAGGCGGCAGAAGATTTAAAAAAGATGGTCGCAACAACTACCACTGTAATTAGAGATGGTAAAGAAATGCAAATACCAATTAATCAAGTAACAATTGGCGATGTAGTTATTCTTTCTGCAGGAAGTATGATTCCGGCAGATTTAAGAATAATTGAAGCAAAAGACTTATATGTTGGACAATCTTCACTAACTGGTGAATCAGACAGTGTTCAAAAACAGGTAAACTCTGAAATCTCAATTGACGAAATAGACAATATATCAGATTTAGATACAATATGTTTTATGGGAACAACCGTTGTATCAGGTAGCGCAAAAGGTGTTGTTATTAAAGTTGGTGACTCTAGTTATTTTGGAAAAGTTGCACATACAATATCTAATAATAAGCCTAAAACAGCATTTCAAAAAGGAATTGAAAACATTAGTAAGTTGCTAATTCACTTTATGTTAGCAATGATACCATTAGTATTCCTTCTAAATGCTTGGAAACACGATATTGTAACTGCTTTTACATTTGCTGTTGCAATTGCTATTGCAATCACACCATTACTTTTACCAGTCATTTTATCTTCAAGCCTTTCAAAAGGCGCAGTTAGAATGTCTAAAAAGAAAACCATTGTAAAAAAACTTGATGCAATACAAAACTTTGGAGCTATGAATATTTTATGTACAGATAAAACTGGCACATTAACAGAAGATAAAATAGTTTTGGAAAAGTATTTAGATGTAAACGGAGAGACTGACTTAAGAACTCTAAAATATGCATTTTTAAATGCATACTTTCAAACAGGATTGAGAGGCAATATAGATGAAGCAGTAATTAAAAAAGGTCTTGAAAATCATTTATATGAATTAAAAATAAAATATAAAAAAGTAGATGAAATTCCTTTTGACTTTTCACGTAGACGTTTATCAGTTATAGTTGATGATGGAAAAGAAAAGCAAATGGTTACAAAAGGAGCCGTTGAAGAAATATTAAACATTTGTACAAAGATTGATTATAAAGGTCAAATTACAGCAATAACTAATGAACTCAAGTACAACATTGCAAAAATGTGCACAAAACTAAATGAACAAGGATTAAGAGTAGTTGCAGTATGCCGTAAAAATGGAATAGACGAAAATAATCATTTTACAGTTGCTGATGAAAAGAATATGATACTTGTAGGCTTCATAGGATTTTTAGACCCACCAAAAGAATCTGCTAAAGAAGCAATTAAAAAGCTTAATAGAGCAGGAGTACGAGTAATAGTTTTAACAGGTGATAATGCAGAAGTAACAAAGTGCGTATGTGATAAAGTTGGGATTAAATCTAAAGAAGTTATTCTAGGAAATAGAATAGACAAATTAACTGATGTTGCTGTACTAAGATTACTTAGAAAAAATAGCATATTTGCAAAACTATCACCAATTCAAAAAGCAAGAATTGTAAGAATTTTAAAAGAAGCAGGAAATGTTGTTGGCTATATGGGAGATGGAATAAACGACAGCCCATCATTAACAAATGCGGATGTCGCAGTCTCAGTTGATACTGCTGTTGACATAGCGAAAGAGTCAGCAGATATAATACTTCTTGAAAAAGATTTGAACGTACTTCATGATGGTGTTACAGAAGGAAGAAGAACATTTGTAAACTTAATGAAATATATAAAACTATCTACAAGCTTCAACTTTGGAGAAGTAATGTCAGTAATAGTTGCAAGTATATTCTTACCATTTTTACCAGAAACACCTATACAATTGCTTGTAGAAGGACTATTGTATGACTTTGGACAGATGACATTACCTTTTGATAATGTAGATAAAGAAAGCTTACAAAGACCAAAAAAATTAGATATAAAAAGTTTAAAACATTTCATGCTATTTATGGGACCAGTTAGCTCAGCTTTTGATATAGTGGTATTTATTGCATTATGGTTTTTCTTTAATGTTAGAGATGCAGCTACATTCCAAACAATTTGGTTTAGTTATAGCATAGTTTCAAATTTAATTGGTATGCACATTATAAGAACAGCTAAAATGCCATTTGTACAAAGCAATGCACATAAAGCAGTATATATTTCATCAACATTGCTAATTATAGTAGGTTTAATTGTACCATTTACACCTTTAGGTGCAATGATTGGATTAGTTCCAATTGCAGGTAGATTTATTGCTTTAATCTTTATAGTAACTTTACTTTATTGCTTTGTGGCACTATTTGCTAAGAAGATTTATATTAAGAAATATAGAGAATGGATTTAAAAAGAATAAAAATCATTTGATGAAAGTTAAAAGCTTTTTCAAATGATTTTTTGTGTTTTTTATTTTTGTGGACACCTTCCCAAAACAGCTCGATATTTATTAGAAAAATTGATGCAAAATTCTTCTATTGACAATATCCAAAAGTATGCAAAAGTTGAAGATCCTTTGAGAGAACTTTTGTTAGATTATGCTACCTAAAACCAATATTCCTAAATTATCATTATAAATTTTATCAAATTGAGACATAGGGAGAGGATTAGTTCCGAGTCCTGCTTCAATAGTATATCCGGGTCTATTAAATTGCATAATAAACCAATCTTTAAGACCAGCATTTGATGACTCCGGAGGAGTAGAACTTAAAGTATATCCACTAACTTTACTAAATATTTTACCGATTTCTGCTGAATCCTGAGGTAAATAATTTGAATACCTCCAGAAAATAACTTCTCCTTGAGTATGGTATGCCAAAATAAGTCTAAAATTATGCTTTAGAGTAAAGTTATAAATTGCCAAAGCCTCAGGTTCTGTAAGAGGACCAAAACCAACAAAATCTCTTGGTGCAGGTCTGTTAAATCCTTGTGCAAATTTAATTTCTCTTGCTTCAGTCCAACCCGCAGGAAATTGAAGATTTAAGTCTACACCTGTGGGTTTAAAAATATACCAACCACAAAGAAAATTTAATAAAATGCAGTAATCATCTATATTGCAGAGTATTTCAAGATAATTGAAGTATTCTGTATTTTTTATTGTAAAAATATAAGACAATTTACTAGTCATCCAACAATAAATGATATTACTGCTAGAATTGGAGTGGTATATGAAAGAAAATAAAGAATCAATTGGGGATTATTCAGTAATTCCTGCAACTATTTTATATAATAAAGAATTAAAAGCAAATGAGAAGTTACTATATGCAATGATAACATCTCTTGCTTGTAAAGAAGGATATTGTTTTGCATCTAATAAATATTTAGCTGAGAAATTAGATGTAAATCCTAAAACAATTTCAAGTTGGATTTCAGATTTAAGAGATAAAAATTTCATAATTATTGAGTTAATAAGAAATAAAAATAAACAAATAATTCAAAGAAAGATTTATATAAATGATGTACCTTATCCATTAAATAATGGATACCAGTATCAATCAAAAAATGGACAGGCTATCCATCAAAAAGTGGAAGATAATAATATAAAAAATAATATTAGAAATAATAATAAAGTAAATAGAAAAATTATTTCTAATTATACAAATCAAAGGAAATATTCAGAAGAATTTTTAAATAGTTTATATGCAAATTTTAATATGTAAAATTAAAAATATTTATTATTAAATTAGAAATTAAATTTATAAAAAAGTAATAAGAAATATCTCTCAGCGAGCTAAAAAGGTATTAGGAGATTTTCTCCTAAACAGCTAAAAGGGTGTCAAAACACCACGCTGGCGAATATTAGGCAGGGAGAATGCCATAGTATTCGGAGCAAATTTTTATACAAAAAAATTTGCTATTGATAGTATTAATATTATATAATGATAATAGAAAAATATTTGTAAATAGATATATGGTTCAAAATAGATTAGAATGAAAGAAATTATATATATGATAAACTAATTTTTTTAATATCACTATATATAATTAAAATAAAAAAAGATTAAGAAGAATTACAACAATTTGAGGTGGTAAGAATGGAAACAAAAATATGTATAAAATGTGGCATTGAAAAACCATTAAATGAATTTTACTTTAGGAAAGATACGCAATGTTATAGAAATGAATGTAAGTCTTGTATGCTAGCAAAGCAAAAAGAAATTAGGATTGAAAAGAATAAATTTAGAAAAGTAAAAAAAGAAAATAAGCCAATACCCACTTCAAAAGTTTGTAGTAAATGTCATATTGAAAAACCTATTAATCAATTTAGAAAAAATAGCAAAGGTTATATATTTACAGTTTGTAAACAATGTGAATATAAATTAAATATGGAACGATATTATAAAAGAAAAATGCAAGATGAACATTACAAAGCTGTACATGAAGCAAAACTAGAACAAGATAAACTTTTTAAAGAACATAAGAAAAAATGCCTTGTATGTTTTCAAGTTAAGGATTTATCTGAATTTTATTATAGAAATGATATAAATGAATATAGAAATTGGTGTAAAGAATGCGAAAAGAAAAGAACTAATACATTTTATAAAGAAAATAAACAAGATATATTAGAAAAACAACATAAATATTATAAAGAAAATCGAGAAATAATGCTACAAAGGAAAAAAATATATGCAGATTTACATAAGGAACAACTACGAGATTATCATTCGAAATACATGTATAGTAGAAGGAAAAATGATGATATATTTCATTTTAAATCACAAATAAGACATTTAATAAATCAAAGTTTTAGAAGACAAGGAAAGCAAAAAGATGGGAAAATTGAAGAAATTGTAGGCTGTGATTTTAAGACTTTATATAAATATCTATTAGAAACTTATAAAAAAAATTATGGTGTTGAATGGGATGGCAAAGAAGATGTACATATTGACCATATTATTCCTTTATCAACAGCAAATTCAGAAGAAGAAATCATAAAATTATGTTATTATACAAATTTACAGTTATTAAAAGCTAAAGATAATTTAAATAAAAGTAATAAATTGAACTGGAAATTGGAGGTGAAAAAATGAGTTATGAAATAGATACAATTAATGAAATCGACTGCCCTTGTGGTAAAGGGAAAATTAAGCAAATATTCAAATCAAATGATTGGAATCAAACAAAAGTTGAAGTAATTATTGATTGCAAAGAATGTATAAAAAACTATGACATTATTAGTGAATATTTTTGCCCTAAACCCAAACACGATTATATAATATATTATTGCAAAAACAAGAATACAGGAGAAAAAATTAAATTAAATTTATAACAACAAAATATAAAGAAGATATAATTTAAAATAAAAATTATATCTTTTTTTATAGATGCTTTATTATATTTGATAACAAATCTCTAATATTTTGAGAAAAAATCTCAAAATTATTGATATTTTATAAAAAATATCATATAATATAGTATGAGAGGAGGAAAATCAAAATGTTAATAAGATTTAGTTTTAAAAATTTCAAATCTTTTAAAAATGAAAATGTGCTAGATATGGAAGCTACATCATTAAAAGAACATGAATATAATGTTGTAAAAACAGATCAAGTTAATCTCTTAAAAGTAGCAGCAATATATGGTGCTAATGCAAGTGGAAAAACTAATGTATTACAAGCTTTTGATTATATGAAAAAAAGAATATTAGTAAGTGATGATTCTAAAAAGAACTCTCCAATAGATGAAGATAATGTATATAGTTATATGATAAATAATGAACCAATTAGTTTAGAAGTAGAAATACTAGCAAAAAATAACAAAATATATAAATATGGTTTTGATGTATTAAAAGATAGTATTGTTTCAGAATGGCTATATGAAAAGAGAATTAATAAATTTTATTCTGTTTTTGAAAGAGAAAAAAATAATGTTACTATGAAATCAAATAATAAAATATCAGGTCTAGTAAATATTGATGAAAGAACTTTATTTTTAAATATATATAGCAAAATAGACAAAGATAATGAAGATTTTAATAATGTTTATGATTGGTTTGTAAATGCAAATTATTTGGATTTAGGAAATCCAAGATTTGAGGATTTTATAAATACTAGAATTTCATTAAAAATATTAAGTGATGAAAAATATAAAAAAGAATTGTTAAGATTTATTAAAACATTTGATTCTGGAATAGAAGGAATTAAGACTACACCTAATTCTTTAGAAGAAGTACAGAATAACAATAGAGTGGTTAAAGTAGAATTAATTCATAGAGGAGAGAATAATGAGTTAAAAGCATTGCCTTTAGAATTAGAGTCAAATGGCACTAGAAAAATGTTCCATTTATTCGACTTCTTTATGGATGCGTTAAGAAATGGAATGGTATTATTTATTGATGAATTAGATGCAAAATTACATCCATTATTAACAAAATATATTATTAATCTATTCCATAATAGTGAAACAAATATAGGTAATGGACAGTTAATATATTCTACTCATGATACAGTAAACTTAAATAAAGATACATTTAGAAGAGATGAAATTTGGTTTACTGAAAAAAATAGAGATGGTGTATCAGAATTATATGCTTTATCAGATTATATATTAGATGATGATGGGGATAAGAAATCTGGTAAAAAAGTTAGAAATGATGCAACATACAATAAAGATTATTTAACTGGAAGATATGGTGCTATTCCAGTTTTAGAAGAATTTGAGATTAATCATGAGAAACAATAATGTTTCAAGAAAAGATAGATTAAGAAGTAAAAGGCGAGCACCAGCCAATTACTTAATTGTATGTGAGGGAAAGAAAACAGAGCCAAATTACTTTAATGGATTAAAGAAAAAGATTAATGAGAAGTACGGAAACAAAGTAGATGTTTTAATACCTAATATCGAAGTAAAAGGAACTGGAAAAAATACTACAGATTTAGTAAAATACACTCAAAAATATGTCAATTATTCAAGTAAAGTATATGGACAAGTTTGGGTAGTATTTGATAAAGATGATTATAACGATGAGCAATTTAATAAAGCAATAGAAAATTGTGAGTATATGGAGCATCTTAATAAAGATGGACAAGCATCAGAAAGAAATCCAATGACAAAGGTTTATAAAATTTTTGATGGATTAAAGGAGTATTTATAGCATAATAGAAATAGAAAACATATTAATAGGAGTGATTAAAACGATATGAGAACAGCAGTATTAAAAGAACAAGTAAAAGAATGTTATGAATTATTAAATATTAGAAATGAAAAGATTACTTCAAATGGTAATACTTATCAAAAGATAAATAATTGGAGAGAAATTAGTGGAGCTTTATATAAATTAAATGAATTTAAATTTATGGGTGATTCAGTAAAAGCTATATTTAATATGGGAGCAAATTTTATGGCTACAACTGAAACTACAGCTATAATAATAAGTGATTATCCAAAATTTTTAAATTGTTTTAATATAGTAAAGGCAAAATGTGAGGCGATAATCAATATGCGAAATGGAGATATAGATGATTCTGACGATGAAAATTATTTATATGTAAAATTGCCAAGTAATTTAAAAGAATTAGATGATTTAAATACAATAGTTAAAGGATTAAATCTTGTATTTAATCAATGTCCAATTTTAAGAGAGACCTATAAAGAAATTAATTTTGTTGGAGTTGATGTTGGATCTAGTTGGTTTATATTATCAGTTATATTAGCAGGAGCACCAATTGCAGCTAAAACGTTAAATTGGATTGCAGATTTTATAAAAAAATGTAATGATATTAGGATACAAAATAGAACCATAAAACAAATGGATTTGGAATATATAATAAAAAAGATGAAACTAGATAAAGAAAAATCAGAACAAACATTACAAAATATACAAAAAGAGATAGAAAAGGATCATAAAGAACAATACATAAAAGAATTTGAAAATATAAAAATGCCTAAACAAGGTGAAATTTCAGAAGAAGATAAGTCAAAAATTGTGCATTGTATGTCTACGATGATAGAACTTTTAGATATGGGAGTAGAATTATATCCATCATTAAATGCTAGCGAAGAGTTAAAGTCAGCATTTCCTAAGAAAGAAGAATGGAAAAAAATTCAAGGAGAAACAAAATTATTGAATGAAAATAATAGTAAACAATAAGATTGTAAAAACTTCTCCAAAAGGTCTTGACAAAATATGTAAATGCATATAAAATATGCAAAGAAAGTGTGATGACAGAGGCATTACACAGATAGATTAATTAAGAAAAAGTGTTAGCAAAAAGTTGCTTAAGATAACACCTAATAGTGTGAAAACAT